>JAGWUS010000033.1 GCA_028868305.1 Burkholderiales bacterium
GAGGGCAAGCTGGCTGAAAAACTGGCCTACACCGAAGGCACACTGTACCGCCGTGGCAACTTCAATGGCACCGGCGACCAGTTGCTGGTGGATGCGCTGATGGACGTGCAGGGTGCCGAGATTGCGTTCTCACCTGGCTTCCGCTGGGGTACTACGCTGCTACCGGGCCAGGCCATCACCCGGGAGTGGCTGATGGACATGACTGCGACCACCTATTCCTACGCCACAGTGACCGAGATGACCGGCGAAACCATCAAGACCGTGCTGGAAGACGTGTGCGACAACCTGTTCAACCCTGACCCTTACTACCAGCAGGGCGGTGACATGGTACGCGTCGGTGGCTTGCAATATAGCTGCAACCCCTCCGCTGGCATGGGTAAGCGCATCGATGACATGCGCATTAACGGCAAAGCGATTGAAGCCAGCAAGAAATACAAGGTGGCTGGCTGGGCGCCTGTGGCCGAAGAGGCCAAGTCTGCAGGCAACAAGATGGTGTGGGACGTGGTGGAAACCTGGCTTAAAGCCAAGGGTGGCAAAATTGCGCCACGCAAGCTCAATGCGCCTACTCTGATTGGCGTCAAGCCCAATCCGGGGTACGCTGACACCTGACCATGACACCTGCCACCACTTCGTTGAATACCTGTTTGCCAGCGGACGATGCGCTGCGAGCCCAGTTGCACAACGAGGTGCACGCCCGGCCACAGGCACGTATTCGCCTGCCGGCTCTGGTGGTGTATGTGGCGGTTCTCAATGAAGGGGTGAGCCGTGAACAGGAGTGCGCCCACCTGCGTTTGCTGCCCGGCCAGGAGCAGTTGGGTGTCGACCAGTTGCAGGGTAACTTTCTGCGCTTGCGGTTTGGTGGCTACACCCTGAAATGGGAGCGCCACTCCGAGTTCACCCGCTACTCGATGGTACAACCCCTGCCCGAGCAGGTTGCGCTGGGTGCCATCAACCCTGAATTGCTCAATGCCGTGGTGTTGAAGCCGGAGTGGTTGCGCGCTATTCCGGGGCGCACGATTGCGGCGATCAAGCTGGCGATGGTGCATGGAGACATTGGCAATGCCGAAGCCACCATGGAGCAGGCACGCCAGTGGTTTGGCGAGCATCCGCTGGTCGCGTCGGTGCTGGGCAATAACAGCCATTCCTGGGCGGTGACCGACTTTGTGCTGCGTCCCAGTGGTTTTGAGCGGATGCTGGTTGTTGCACCGGCGGATACGTCGCAGACCCGGGCGGGCAGGGTGTCGCAACGCTTGCTGGAGCTCGAAACCTACCGTTTGATGGCTTTGCGTGGACTGCCGGTGGCCAAGGCCCTGGGGTCCATGCTGGCCGCGTCGGAGCGCGCGCTGGCGGACATTACGGCCCAACTGGAAAACAAGTCGGCTTCAGACCAGGACTTGCTGGACACACTGATATCCCTGGCCGCCGGGGTGGAGCGGGCAACCGCCGAGCATGTGTACCGGTTTTCGGCCACCCGGGCCTATCACACGCTGGTGGCGCAGCGCATTCACGAACTGCGCGAGAAGGCCATTCCCGGTACCCAGACCATCGGTGAGTTCATGCAACGGCGGCTGTCGCCCGCCATGGCCACAGTGGCTGCCACGGCCCAGCGGCTTGCGTCCCTGTCGGAGCGCGTAGCGCGTACCAGCGCCCTGTTGCGCACCCGGGTCGATATTGCGACTGAAGTGCAGAACCAGCAGTTGCTGGAGAAACTCACCCGCGGCCAAGAGTTGCAATTGCGCCTGCAAAGCACGGTTGAGGGGCTGTCCATTGCAGCGATCTCTTACTATGTGGTCAGTCTTTTGCTGTACGGTGCCAAGGCTGCAAAAGGTGCCGGTGTCCCCATCAACCCGGAAGTCGCGGCGGGTGCCCTGATACCGCTGGTGCTGTGGGGCGTATGGAGCGCAACGCAGCGCATTCACCGCAAGATTCACGCCCCTGCGCAAGACTGATCAGGCTTGTGGTGTCTGCGTCAGGTAGTGCAGCACCAGCTTGTCTTCGCGCGTGAGGTTCTGGAATGCCATGCCAATGAAGTACGACTCTTCGTAGGTTCCCTTGTTGTTGTGGCACACCCTCGCCTGCAGTTTGAGCTGCATCGGGCTATCGTCGACGGTCACGTCCATGGTCAGGCTCAATGGTGCACCGATGGCCGCAAGGGGTTTTTCGGCCTTGATCATGGCCCCTGCAACGCTGATGTCAATCAGTGCGACGCTGGTATCGCCCTGTGACTCGTGCACCCTGGTGGGCCAGGAAGTTCTGGTGCGCATTGACCGGCGCACCAGCCTAGCATCTACCTGGGGCGGATAGGCCAGCAAGGCGTAGACGAATGGTTTCTCGAAAGTCTGCAGTACCCTGGTCAGAAAGGAGTATTCATACTGGCCGGTAAAGCCGCGCACCACGCAGATTTCACCCTCAGTCAGTCCGGTCTGTTCGCTGTCTGCTCCGATAGGGCCCACCATGACGCCCTTGCCCTCAATGGCTCCAAAGTATTGGGATTCCTTTTTGCTGGCGCCTTCCACCAGGCGACGCGTTTGCAGGGCCATGCCAACCCTTAGTCCTAGGGAGCGCAGGGGCAGGCGATTGACTTCAGGTGCTTCGCTGTTCTGATCCATATTTCAATTTCCCTGTCGGGGCAGGGCCTGAACCCACTCGGTGATGGTGTGTGCCATGGGGAGGGTGGCCTCCGGTGCCCGGATGTCGCCGGCCAGCACGTGTTGGCCCCTGCTTTTGCTGTAGGTCACAGCCTCAATGGTCTTCAGTGGTGCGCCGATGCGGGTAAACGCTGACTGAGTTTCCAGGGGATCCACGGTCTGGTCCTGCTCGCTGTACAGTACCAGTAACGGGGTTTGAAAGGTTGACAGATCACTTTCTCGCACAGCCTTGACCAGGGCCATCATCGGAAACAGGGCACGTGTGGGGTAGCTTGAGGTCCATGCATTGGCTTCCCGGGCATCCTGGGGAGCCCAGCCACGGGTCTCGCCTTCCAAGGCCAGTGCAATCGTCTTGCCCCAGTGGCCGTTGATGAGCTCGGCCTTCTTGTCTTTGGGGCCAAAGTTGGGAGATACAAAGGCATGCGCAGCTACACGGCGTGCTTCCGGGCTGGTTGCCAGCCAAGTCGCAAGGGTGGATCCGGTGGAGCAACTGATAACGAGCACGCGTTCACCCAGGGTCTGACCAATCAGCACCGCTTCCAGTGCGTCGGCCATCCAGTCCTGCGCCGTGGCTTCACCCATGGCGGCGCCAGCGCGCCCATGGCCGCTGAGCCGGGTATAGAACACATTGGCACCGAGTGCTTTGGCCACCAGCTCGGCCAACGGCGCAGTCTCCAGGCGGCTGGCTGAAAACCCATGCAGGTAGACCACCGACCAGGGGGTGCGCTGGTGGTCAGGGGCATTCCAGACGATGCCCTTGGCATTGCCCGGCTTGATGTCGGTAAAAGCGGCCTCGCTGTGTTGCAGCCAGCCGTCGAGCGTCGCAATAGTCTGTGGGGGGAGCGGGCGCAGCGTTGGCGCATTGGTGCCCAGAGTATTGCGCGGTCCGGCCATGAACACCACGGCCGCGACCAGCACCACGGCCAGCAGGGTCAGGGCAAGCCGATACCAGAGCCCGCCGCGCGGCCTGCTTTTCGGTGGCATGAAAAGGGGTTTCAAGTCGTTGTCTCTCCGGGATACTGGCTAAGATGGTACACCGGCTCATGGGGTCACAATCAAAGGTTTGTCTATGGAATTCTGGCGGTTTGCCCGGCTTATGGTGCTGTGGCTTGTGATTTGGGTGGCGGGGTGCGCCATGGTTAACGACAAAGCCTTGCGGCTTTTTTCCAGCAAGGTCCCTGCCTATGCCATAGTTAACAAGCAGCTGTTGCATGGCGAAATGGTGTTATTGCCAGACCGGACCGGCAACCTTGCACTCGCAGGAGGGCAAGGTGCCATCAGCAACTGCTCTGGTCAGGTTTTGTACGAAGCCACCACCGGAGGCACCGTGGATTTGCATTGCAACGAAGGCACTGCGCTGACCATGCGCTACAGCCTGCTCAGTGAAACCCGGGGCTATGCCTATGGCGCTGCTGCGGGGGGTGCCCCTGCCAGTCTGACATTTGGTCTGCCACCAGCACAGGCGGTTGCCTACCTGACCGTGCCTGCTGGTAAGAAACTGCTGGTAAACGGGGGCGACAGTCTGGAGTTGCAATGACCCAGGTGGCGGAACAGGTTGACTGTGTTGTCATCGGCGCGGGGGTGGTTGGGCTTGCGGTGGCGCGTGCGCTGGCGCTAGTGGGCCACGAGGTGCTGGTGCTGGAAGCCTGCGATGCCGTTGGCACCCAGACCAGTGCCCGCAACAGCGAGGTTATCCATGCCGGCATCTATTACCCGGCAGCTTCGCTGAAGGCGCAGCTGTGTGTGCAGGGCAAAGCGATGTTGTACGACTATTGCCAGGAGCGCAATGTGGCGCACCGGCGCTGTGGAAAATTTATTGTGGCCACCTCGGCAGCTCAGCTGTCTGAACTTGAGGCCATACAGGCCCGCGCAGCTGCCAATGGTGTCAACGACCTGGTGGTGCTGGATGCCGCCCAAGCGCATGCGGCAGAGCCCGCCCTGCGGTGCGTGGGGGCTTTGCATTCGCCGTCCACGGGCATTGTGGACAGCCATGCGCTGATGCTGGCCCTGTTGGGCGATCTGGAGAATGCGGGTGGTGTTTTGGCATTGAATTCGCCGATAGCCCTCGCCAAATGTGCCCAAACAGCTATTGAATTGATAGCGGTTGATGGCACCCGCCTGCTGGCCAAGACCGTAGTCAATGCCGCTGGCGTATCGGCCCCGGCGCTGGCAGCGCGGTTTGATGGTCTGAAACCGGAACTTGTTCCGACGCCCTATTACGCCAAGGGAAATTACTTCAGCCTGGCGGGGCGCAGCCCGTTCTCGCGCCTGATCTACCCGGTGCCTGAAGCCGCAGGGCTCGGTGTTCACCTGACGCTGGATATGGGGGGACAGACACGTTTTGGCCCCGACGTGCAGTGGGTGGAGCGCCCGGATGACCTTGAGGTACAAGCCCGGCGCGGTGAGGTTTTTTATGCAGAAGTCCGCAAGTATTGGCCAGAACTGGCCGATGGGGCGCTGATACCGGCCTACGCAGGCATCCGTCCCAAGATCCATGGTCCGCACGAAGCCGCGCGGGATTTTTGCATTCAGGGTCCGGCCGATCACGGGGTGCCGGGGCTGGTGAATCTGTTTGGTATTGAGTCGCCAGGACTGACCAGTGCCTTGGCGATAGCCCGATACGTGGCGATGCTGTTACGTGCCGGGTAAAGTCGGGTGACCTGCAACCGTTTTTCCGGAATGGCGTTTCCAATGAGTTTGTTTGTTCAGCGCTGGTCACGACGCACGGCGCTAGCCGTGTCCGCTGTGGCCCTGCTCGCCGGATGCGTCGGGTTGCAGCAGCAATTTGGAAGCGCGCGCATGGAGACGCTGCATGTGCTGACCAAACGCATGGATCTGCTCACCATCCATGCCGGGCAACCGCGCCGGATACTGAAGCGCATTGCCGTAACCGGTCTGGGGCCAGGCGATACCTTGGTCGGCATGGATTACCGGGTTGCCCGCGGTGTGCTGTACGCCGTGTCGCAGAAGGGTATTGTCTACACGCTGGATGCCAATACCGGCGTGCTCAAGGCGGTTTCCACCAAGCCTCTGAACAAGCCTTTGGAAGGCAGTTTGTTTGGCGTCGACTTTAACCCCGTGGCGGACCGCATCCGCGTGGTCAGCAACACCGGCACCAACTTCCGGCTGCATCCGGACACTGGTGCACTGGCAGCCACCGATCCACCACTGGTGTATGCACCTGGTGATGTCCAGTCCGCGTTCAAGCCGGAGGTGGTGGCTGCAGCCTACACCTACAACAAGAAAGACGACAAGCTCACCACCAACTACGCCATCGACCGCCGCGCGGGCTATCTGGTGACACAGGGTTCGGTGGAAGGCCAGCAGCCCGTGGTGTCACCCAACACCGGGCAGCTGCGCACCGTGGGGCCCCTGGGCCTTGGGCCGCTGACGAATGCGTCGCTTGACATTGCCGATGTGACCGGCGCCGCGTTTGCGGCGGTCAGCACCGCATCGCAGGCCGTAACGCGCCTGTACCTCATCAACCTCGCAACCGGCAAGGCCGATCTGCTGGGCATCGTGGGCGATGGCGATCCCATTCTTGGCCTGGCTGTGGAGCCATGAGGCCGTGGCGCACATGAAACGCCTGCTGCTGGTGTCCTCTCTGTGGATGGCAGGCCTTGCCATGGCTGCGCGTGTGAGCGTGCAGGTGAACGATGGTAGCGGCAAGCCGCTGGCCGATGCGGTGGTGTTTCTGGAGTCGGCTGCTGCCAAGGCGGCGGCCAGGCCCATAGTAGGTGCGGAAATTGCGCAAGCCGGCAAGCAGTTTGCGCCCTCGGTCACCGTGGTGCCTGTTGGCTCATCGGTACACTTTCCCAACCGCGATACCGTGCGCCACCATGTGTATTCTTTTTCGCCAGCCAAGACGTTTGAGCTCAAGCTCTATACCGGTACACCGACCAACCCGGTGCTGTTCGACAAAGCCGGTGTGGTGGTGCTGGGCTGCAATATCCATGACCACATGATTGCCTGGGTGCTGGTGGTGGAAACACCGTACTACGGCAAGACCAATGACGAAGGCATGTTGACGCTGAACAATGTGGCGGCCGGAGCTTACCGTTTGCGCTCCTGGCACAGCGCCATGGCGCCGGGGTCGATGCCGCAGAGCCTGGCGGTCACGGTTGCCGCTACAGACGCCAGTGTTGGCGTCGTATTGAAGGGAGTCACTCCTTGAGTTGGATGCAATCGCTACGACAGTATTACCGCCACGGAGGGCTGGTCAGCCGCATTGTGCTGTTGTCGGTTGCGCTGTTGCTGGTCATTCAGATCTCGGTGCAGATCATCGTGCGCAGCAGTATTCAGGACAGCGTGCGCGCCAACCTGCAGCGCGAGTTGGCGTCCGATGCCAAGGTGTGGGCCCGTCTGGTAGAGCAGAACGCGCAGCGGCTGCAGCTGGGTGCTTCGGTGCTGGCGTCGGACTTCGGCTTTCGGGCAGCAGTTTCGTCGGGGGATGCGGAAACCATTGAGTCGGCCCTCGAAAACCATGGTGCCCGCATCGGGTCAACCGTGTCAGCGTTTCTGGATACGCGTTTTCAGCTCAAGGCCATGGTCAACACCCAGGACAAGGCCGCGATCCAGTCCATCCTGGCCGATCTGGGGCAGGGCATGGCGGGCAGCGGGCAGAAGGGGCGCATGGCCCTGGTGCAGGGTCGGCTGCACCAATTTGTGATGGTGCCGGTGCGTGCGCCCTTGCTGGTGGGCTGGGTCATCATGGGCTTTGCGGTAGACCAGTCGCTGGCGTCCGACATGCAGGCGCTCTCTTCTGCGCAGGTGGTGATTGCTGACCGGCAACTGGCGGCATCGCCCGGCCTGATTCACACCACATTGCCGGCCTTCACCGCCAAAGAGCTGAAGACCTTGCCGGCATCTGGCGGCATGTTGGCGCTGGATGGCAATGAATTCGCTGTGCTGAGTTTTCCGGTGGATGGCACGTCATCCACACTGCAGGCGGTTTTGCTGCGCTCCAGTGCCCAGGCGCAGGCTGTGTTTGAGCGTATGCAATGGGTGCTGCTGGTGATCGATATTGCGGGCCTGCTCCTGTTCATTGTGGGCAGCAGCATCATAGGGCGGCGCGTTTCCCGGCCGCTGGACCTGCTGGTGGAAGACGCCGAGCGTATCGGGCAGGGTGATTATTCCCACGCCGTGGCCGACTTCGGGCGGCGGGACGAAGTAGGCAACCTGGCCCGCTCCTTTGACCGCATGCGCCTGAACATCCAGTCCAGCCAGGCAGAAATACGGCAGCTGGCCTACTGGGACCGGCTGACCGGTTTGCCCAATCGCGCGCAGCTCAGGGAAGTACTGCAATCGCACCTGGCAGATGCGCAGGACGAAACGCTGTCCGTCGTCATGCTGGACCTGAACCGGTTCAAACACATCAACGACGTTCTGGGCTATGCCTTTGGCGACCGGGTGCTGACTGCTGTGGGTCAGCGCCTGACCCGGCTGGCCGATGCAGAGGACCTGATGGTGGCCCGCATTGGTGGCGGCCAGTTTGCCCTGATGCTGGCCGGGCGCGATGCGCCCGCAGCGATTGATCTGATCCGCAAGGTGACCGAGGCCTTGCAAGACCCAGTCACTCTGGACGGGCAGGCCGTGGACATCAGCGCGGCCATGGGGGTAGCCTGCTGGCCTGCGCACGCCCAGCAGGCCGATGCACTGCTGGGCCATGCCGAGGTGGCCATGTACGCCGCCAAGCGCAAGAGTGTGGGCATGCTGGTTTACGAGCCCACGCTGGACTCGGGCAGTGCGCAGACCCTGTCGTTGTTGTCCGAGTTGCGCCAGGCGCTCGATGGCAACCAGTTGCGCCTTTTCCTGCAACCCAAAATTTGCCTCAAAGACAACACGGTGGCGGCAGCTGAAGCGCTGGTGCGGTGGCAGCATCCGGTGCGTGGCATGGTGCAGCCCTTCCAGTTCATTCCGTTTGCGGAGCAGACCGGTTTTATCCGTTATCTGACGCTCTGGATGTTTGAAGAGGCCGCGCGCCAGTGGCATGCGCTGCAGCCGGCCGAGGGCCAGTTGCGCATTGCCATCAATTTGTCGACGCGCGACCTGATGGACCTGGATTTCCCGGCGCGCATTGATGCCATCCTGCTCATGCACGATGTGCCGCGCAGCGGTTTCTGCCTGGAGATTACCGAGAGCGCCATCATGGACGATCCGCAGCGTGCGCAAAACACGCTGGAAGAACTGTCGCGCAGCGGCTTCAAGCTCTCGATTGACGACTTTGGTACCGGGTATTCATCACTGGCCTATCTCAAGACCCTGCCGGTGAATGAGCTCAAGATCGACAAATCGTTTGTGATGGGCATGGAAAGCGACGAGAGCGACGCCAAGATTGTGCGTTCCACCATCGACCTGGCCCACAACCTGGGCTTGACCGTGGTTGCCGAAGGCGTGGAGAACGCCCACATCTACCAGATCCTGGCCGACCTGCACTGCGATGAGGCCCAGGGCTACCATATGAGCAAGCCCATGCCAGCCTCTGAATTCAGGGCCTGGTGTGACCGCTGGGCGGTGCCGGCCTGACCTTGGCGCAAAGTAAGTGCTCCACTCTAGAAGCTTCATATCCAGGTTTTTGTAAGAGTTTGGCAAGCAATGTCGATCATGCTGCATTGCAACATGACTGAATCTATTGGTATTCAATTGGGCCTGGAAGATCTGCTTGCTGACCTGCACCACGCGCGCAGGAACAACGAGTTGGGTCGGCTTGCCTTGCTCGCCTATTGTGAAATCAGAGGGTGGGCACGGCAGGCCGGCAAATCCGACATTGCAGACAGTGCAACGAGGATGTTCACTTATGAGCCCTGTGCCAGCAAGAGTGAGTTTCTTGAAAAAGTAGATGCGCTCATTACGACACTGGAACAACTTCAACGCGGCTACCCGCGGACAACGAGCCCCTATTTGACGGTGAAAAACTCCACCACGCCGTCACTTACCTGCTTGTGAATGCCAAAGGCATTGGCTGGAATTGCTACTAAAAAAGTAGCTGCTTGTGTATATTCCACGAGGGCTTGAAGCCTATTTTGCTTTTATATTGCGGATTGCGAGTGCAGCCTCTCGCACCAGTTCCGGGCCTTGGTAGATCAGGCCCGTGTAGATCTGCACCACGTCAGCCCCCGCCTTGATCTTGCTCACTGCGTCTTCCCCGCTCATCACGCCACCCACCCCGATGATGGGGAAACTCTTGCCCAGTGCCGCGCGCAGTTGGGTGATGACCGCATTGCTCAGCGCCAGCACGGGCGCGCCCGAGAGGCCACCGGTTTCTTCTGCATGGGCCATGCCTTTGACGGAGTCGCGGCTGAGCGTGGTGTTGGTGGCCACCACACCCCAGTCGTTGTTGGCCTGGCCTGTAGCCGTGGTGCCGTAGCGCTTAAGCGTGGCGGCAATTACGGCGACCTGCGCTGCGTCCAGGTCGGGGGCGATCTTCACGAAGATGGGCTTGCGTTTGCCGTGTTCGCGGGCCAAGGTTTCGCGGCGCTCGGCAATCGCACCCAGCAACGCGTCCAGCGCTTCGTCGCTTTGCAGGGTGCGCAGGTTCTGGGTGTTGGGGCTGGAGATGTTGACGGTGATGTAGTCAGCATGCGGGTAGACGCCATCCAGGCATGTCAGGTAGTCGGCCGTGGCGTTCTCGATCGGCGTGGCCGCGTTCTTGCCGATGTTCAGGCCCAGCAGCAAGGCAGGGTTCTTGTCGCGGCGCAGGGCCGAGCGCTGTACATTGGCCACAAAGGCGTCGAGCCCGTCGTTGTTGAAGCCCAGGCGGTTGATCAGCGCGTTGGCTTCGGGCAGGCGGAACATGCGCGGCTTGGGGTTGCCTGGCTGGCTCTTGGGCGTGACGGTGCCCACCTCGACAAAGCCAAAGCCCATGGCACCCAGGCCATCGATGCAGCGGGCATTCTTGTCCAGGCCGGCGGCCATGCCCACGCGGTTGGGAAAGCGCAGGCCCGCGAGTTCGATGGGGTCGTCCACCCGGCCGGCGCAGTAGGCCATCTTGAGCGGGTTCCCCTGGGTGGCGGCCAGGCCGGCCATGGTGAGGTCGTGGGCCACTTCGGGGTCCATGGCAAACAAAACACGGCGGGCCAGACCATAAGGTACGAGAGACATTGGATAATTCCTGAAGTTTTTCCTTAACTCCCCCGATTGTCCCCGATGACCACCTCCCAAACTCCTGCACCCACCACCGTACTCAGCCAAGACGAACTCAAAACCCTGGTCGGCCAGGCTGCGCTGCAGTATGTTGTGCCCGGCGAGATCGTGGGCGTTGGCACCGGCTCTACCGTCAACAAATTCATTGATGCCCTGGCTACCATCAAAGACCAGATCAAGGGCGCGGTGTCCAGCTCTTTGGCCAGCACCGAGCGCCTGCAAGCCTTGGGCATCAAGGTGTTTGATTCGAATGAGGTCAATCGCCTGTCTGTCTATATCGATGGTGCTGACGAAATTGACGGCCACGGCAACATGGTCAAGGGCGGTGGTGCCGCATTGACGCGCGAAAAAATTGTGGCCGCGCAGAGCTCGAAGTTTGTGTGCATTGCTGACGATTCCAAGCTGGTGCAGACGCTGGGTAAATTCCCGCTGCCCGTCGAAGTGATTCCCATGGCGACACAGCGCGTGATTGCGCAGTTTGCAGCCAAGGGGGGTGTGGGCAAGGTGCGGCTGAAGGATGGCAAGCCGCTGGTGACCGACAACGGCCAGTTCATCGTCGATGTGACTGGCCTGCAAATCACCGACCCGCTAGCGTTTGAGGCTGAAGTAAGCCAGTGGCCGGGTGTAGTGACGGTGGGCGTCTTCGCGTTTCAGCGTGCCCAAGTCTGCCTGCTGGGCACGACCAGTGGCGTGAAAACCCTGATTTTCTAAACCCTCCGCTGGGCCTAAAACGAAATCCCGGCTGGGTTGGATGGACTGGGTGGTGGCGCTACCGGCTCTGCAGATGGTGCAACCGGGGCTTCCGGCTTGGGTTCTGCAGGTTTTTGCACCGTTACCAACGGAGCCGGCGGCGGGTTCCTGTAACCCGAGGGCATCATGGATGCCTTGGGGTAGCCTGCGGCATCCAGATAGCTTGTCCACTCCACGTCGGAGTAGCCTTTGATGCGCTGCGAGCCAATGGCCAATACCGGAATCGAGCTGTCACCCGTCAGGCGTTGCAAAGCGGCGCCGTCGTCGCCGGTAACCACTGTGCGTTCGCTGAAGGGCACGCCACGGCTCATGAGCAGGCTGCGTCCGGCGCTGCACGGTGCACAGTCGGGCGATGTGTAGAGCGTGACCGGGTATTTGGATGCCACCTGGCGCAACTCGAAGGGCAGTCCGGACGATGACGCCGCGCCTGCTGCGCCCACACCGGTGCCGGCCACCTTGCCCTGATCCACCGAGACAGGTGGTTTGTCGGAGAACGTGACCTTGCCGTCCGAGCCGACAATGCGGTAGATGGTCTGTGCGTGTGCCGCGCCAGTTGCGCCTGCAAACGCTGCGCTGATCAACAAGAGTGCAAAGGTGTGACGTTTCATGAATTGGCTCCGGAATCGGTTCACAGTTTACGCGGACATGCCCTGATGGCGAAGCAGGGCGTCCAGTGTGGGTTCACGGCCTCGGAAGGCCTTGAACGACTCCATGGCAGGGCGGCTGCCACCGGCTTCCAGGATGGCCTCGCGGTACTTGCGGCCGGTCTCAGCACTTGGGGTGCCATCGGCTGCGGCGGTTTCCTCAAAGGCCGCGTAGGCGTCGGCGCTCAGCACTTCTGCCCATTTGTAGCTGTAATACCCAGCGGCATAGCCGCCGGCAAAAATGTGGCTGAAGGTATGGGCAGTGCGGCTCCAGGCGGGAGGGTGCATCACGGCAACCTCTTTGCGCACATCATTGAGCAGCGGCATGAAGTCGAGCGCCGGGTCATGGCTGGTGTGCAGCAGCATGTCAAACAGCGCAAATTCAATCTGGCGCAGGGTCTGCATGCCGCTCTGGAAGTTCTTGGCGGCCAGCATCTTGTCGAACAAGGCGCGCGGCAGGGGCTCGCCGGTGTCCACATGGGCTGTCATGTGCTGCAGCACATTCCATTCCCAACAGAAGTTTTCCATGAACTGGCTGGGCAACTCCACCGCATCCCACTCCACGCCGCTGATGCCGGAGACATCCCGCTCGTTGACCTGGGTCAGCATGTGGTGCAGTCCGTGGCCAAATTCATGGAACAGGGTGGTGACGTCGTCGTGTGTCAGCAGCGGCGGCTTGCCGTCCACACCGTCGGCAAAGTTGCACACCAGGTGGGCCACAGGGGTCTGTAGCACGCCGTTGTCCGGGCGCAGCCAGCGGGTGCGCACGTCATCCATCCAGGCACCGCCGCGTTTGCCGGCACGCGCTGCCGGGTCCAGGTAGAACTGGCCGACCAGTTCGACATCCTTCACGCCCTGGGGCGTGTTGCGCTCGATGCGGTAGAACTCCACACCCGGATTCCAGACCGGTGCACTATCGCGCCGGATGGTTACGCCAAACAGGTTTTCGACAATCTTGAACAGGCCGGCCAGCACTTTGGGTGCGGTGAAGTACTGCTTGACTTCCTGCTCGCTGAAGGCGTAGCGCGCTTCCTTGAGCTTTTCGCTCACACAAGGCCAGTCCCAGGGCTGGGGATCGGTCAAATGCAGTTCGTCGCGGGCAAAGGCGCGCAGATCGGCCAGGTCTTTCTCGGCAAAAGGTTTGGCTTTGCGGGCCAGATCGCGCAGGAAGCGGATCACCGCCTCGGTGGAGTCGGCCATTTTGGGGACGACGGATACCGAGCCAAAGTCCGGGTAGCCCAGCAGACGCGCCTCTTCCAGGCGCAGGGCCAGGATGTCGCGGATGTTCTGACTGTTGTCGAATTTCTGGCTGTCGCCCGTGGCCTGGTCGGAAGCGCGGGTGACGTAGGCGCGGTATAGCGTCTCGCGCAGGGCGCTGCTGTCGGCAAACTGCATGACCGGCAGGTAGCAGGGCATCTTGAGCGTGAGCTTGTAGCCATCTTTGCCTTCGGCCTGGGCGGCGGCCAGTGCGGTTTGTTTCACGTCTTCCGGTACGCCAGCGAGTTCGTCGGCCTTGGCGTAGTAGCTGTAGGCGTCGGTAGCGTCCAGTGTGTTCTCGCTGAATTTTTGGCTCAGCTCGGCCTGTTTCTCCTGAATCTCGGCAAAGCGGGTACGGGCGTCGCCGGTGAGGTCGGCACCGCCGAGCACAAAGTTGCGGATCGCGTTCTTGTGGGCTTGCAGTTGCTCGGCGTTGAGCGTGCTGGTGTCAATGGCCTTGTACTTGGCAAACAGGCGCTCGTCAGCACCCAGACGGGTCCAGAACGCGGTGACTTTGGGCAGGACGGCGTTGTAGGCCGCGCGCAGTTCGGGCGTGTCGGCCACACTGTTCAGGTGGCTTACCGCACCCCAGGCGGTGCCCAGCTGTTCGGTGGCGACATCGAGTGTACGGGCAATGGCATTCCACTCGGCGGGGAAGTCCGGGGCAGTTACTGTCTCCAGTGCCGCATTGGCCCGAGTCAGCAATTCATCAATGGCCGGCTCCACGTGACGGGGCTGGATCTGGTCAAACAGGGGAAGAGCATCGAAACGGAGCAGTGGATTCATGGCGGCCTGAATTTCAGAACAATCGAGGTAGAGCGGATATGGGGTCTGCAGGCGACTTATGCAAGCCCACGGGCCTGCGCTTCGCGCTCGGCAGCTTCGATGGTGTTGACCAGCAGCATGGTAATGGTCATGGGCCCAACCCCTCCTGGTACGGGGGTGATGTAGCCGGCCACCTGGCTGACGCCTGCAAAATCCACGTCGCCGCACAGCTTGCCTTCGTCATTGCGGTTCATGCCGACGTCAATCACGACTGCTCCGGGCTTGACCATGTCGGCAGTGAGCACATTGCGTTTGCCCACGGCCGCCACAATGACATCGGCCTGCAGTGTTTGGGTCTTGAGGTCTTTGGTGGCACTGTGGCAGACGGTGACGGTGGCGTTCTTGGCCAGCAGCATGAGTGCCATCGGTTTGCCCACGATGTTGCTGCGACCGATCACCACCGCATGTTTGCCACGCAGGTCGTAGCCGATGGACTCCAGCATCTTCATGCAGCCGTAGGGTGTGCAAGGCCAGAAGCCGGGCTGGCCCACCATCAGGGCGCCCGCGCTGGCGACGTGAAAGCCATCCACGTCCTTGGCAGGAGAAATCGCCTCGATCACTTTCTGGGCATCGATGTGCGCAGGCAACGGCAGCTGTACCAGGATGCCGTGGATGGTGGGGTCATTGTTCAAAACCTCCACGCGGGCCAGCAACTCGCCTTCTGTCATGGTGGCAGGGTATTGCTCCAGTACGGAGTGCAGACCGCTTTCGTGGCAGGCTTTGACCTTGTTGCGCACATACACTTGGCTCGCCTGGTTGTCACCCACCAGCACTACGGCCAGGCCAGGGGTGTGGCCTTTGGCGCGCAGCGCGGCGGCGCGCTGGGTGACTTCGATGCGCAACTGGCGGGACAGGTCGTTGCCGTCGATGATCTGGGCGATGCGGGGGGGGTGTGCAGTCATGTGCGTGTCTTCAAGTAAAAACGCCCGCAGCAAAGGCATAGCGG
Organism: Burkholderiales bacterium; assembly: GCA_028868305.1. Taxonomy (GTDB): domain Bacteria; phylum Pseudomonadota; class Gammaproteobacteria; order Burkholderiales; family Burkholderiaceae_C; genus Allorhodoferax. The sequence continues at coordinate 15,213 of JAGWUS010000033.1, forward strand.
GCGTGGGGTGCTATCAAAAGTGGTGGTCTAGCTCTTGGGTGCGTTTTGCCCCAATGCAATTTTCAACAGGTCAGCCACGGTGTTAGCACTGAGCTTTTCCATGATGTTGGCCCTGTGCGCTTCCACGGTCTTGATGCTGATGCCCAGGTCGTCGGCAATCTGCTTGTTCAGGCGGCCGGCCACAATGCGCTCCAGTACCTGGGATTCACGCAGGGTCAGTTTGGACAGCAGGGCGTCACGGCTGACCGACAACTGGTAGTCAGCAAAGGTGTCCTTGGCATGGTCCAGCATGCGTTCTACCAGTCCGATGATCTGCTCTTCATTGAAAGGCTTCTGGATGAAATCCATGGCGCCTTTCTTCATGGTGTCGACCGCCATGGGTACATCACCATGACCCGTGATGAACACAACGGGCAAGGGAGAGCGGGCTTCGATCAGGCGGTTTTGCAACTCCAGCCCGGTCATGCCAGCCATGCGGATGTCCACGATCAGACAGGCTACTTCACGGGCGTCGTACCGGCTGAGAAAGGATTCGGCGGAATCAAAGCACCGCACCCGGTAACCTTTGCCTTCGAGTAGCCATTGCAGGGAGTCGCGAACAGCCTCGTCATCGTCCACCACATAAACCGTGCCCTTTTTCGGAATCAAGCTCATTCGATATCCAGTTTGCTAGTTGCTGTTGTTGGGGGTGCGGGCTCTGGGAACGCCCACCTCTGTGAGTGGTATCCAGAATGAAAAACGGCACCCGGCCAACTCTGGCCCATTGTAGATGTTCTCGGCTGTCATCCTGCCCAGGTGCGATTCGACGATGGAGCGGCACAGCGACAGGCCAATGCCCATGCCGTTGGCCTTGGTGGAATAGAAAGCTTCGTAGAGCCTTTGCATCACCTCCGGTGCCAGACCTTTTCCGGTGTCCTGAACGGTGAACTCGATCACAGGCTTGCCTTCAATCTGGCGCGGCACGACACGCAACTCGACCAACCGGTTCGGGGTGGCACGGCCTGCCATGTCAATGGATTCGACGGCATTGCGCAGCAGGTTGACCAGCACCTGCTCGATGAGAATCGGGTCCACCAGCAACAGCGGCAGGCGCTCTGCAACGTAGTGGTTCAGGCGCACGTTGAAACGCCGCAGCTCGATTTCAGAGAGTTCCACCGCTTCGGCCACCATCAGTCCGACTTCTGAGGGCGTACGGTTGGGCTCGCTGCGTTTCACGAAGGCCCGTATGCGTTGAACGATCTGTCCGGCACGCTGGGCCTGTCTGCCGGTTTTTTCCAGTACGCCCAGAAGATCTTCCTCGTTGATCTGCTGGGCCTTGATGCGCGAGACCATGCCATTGCAATAATTGTTGATGGCGGTGAGCGGCTGGTTGAGTTCATGCGCCACACTGGACGCCATTTCGCCCATCGTGATCAGGCGACTGGAGTTCTGCGCGCGCTCCGCCTGAAGCGCCGCCTGTTCTTCCGCCAGGCGCCGTACGGTGATGTCGGTGGCGATCACCATTTGCGCAAGCCGTCCATCCACCCAGCTCAGGTAGCGGGTGCGTACCTCAAGCCACTTCTTGAGTTCGGCAATATAAATTTCAGTGCTGCCGGTTTCCGTGTCCGGCAATGCGGTGGTGGGCAGGCCGGCAAAGGAATCCACGCTGTCGCTGAATTCGTCACCTGTGGCGCTGGGGGGGATGCCCGCCTGCGCGACCAGTTGCAGGTGACCACTGGCCAGAGTGCCAAACCACTGGCGGTAAAGCTTGTTGGCAAACAGCAATTCGTCGCTGCCCAGCGGAGCCACTGAAATGGACGCATCCAGTGCCTCGAGCACGGTCGTAAAGCGTTGGTGTGATGCCGATAGTTGCTCGCGTACCCGGTTCGGCTCGGTGATGTCGGTCATCGAAGTCACCCAGCCGGTCTGGGTGCCCATGGCATCAATCAGGGGAGACACATACAGGCGTGCATCGAACAGGGATTGGTCCTTGCGCTGCACACGCACCTGGAATCCACCTGACGAGGTCTTTCCGCTGAGTTCTTCGTCCAGACGCAATGCAAGGTGTTCGCGGTCACTGTCAGGCCAGTAGGGAAACGGGGCGGTGCGTCCCACCAGATCCGACTCACTCCAACCAGTCATCTGGCAGAAGGCGGCGTTCACATAGGTGATGCGGCCCTGAAGGTCCATAGCGCGCATGCCAGTGAGCATGGAATTCTCCATGGCACGCCGGAAATTGGTTTCGGAAATCAGTGCCTGTTGCGCCTGCAGGCGTCGGCGCGTATGTCGCCAGTTGGCAATCAGCATCCAGGCGGTCATGACGCTGAGTGCCGCCACAAGCCAGAACAGGCCGCTACCGATCACCCCTAGCGAGGCGCGGTAGGCCTGCGCGCGGATCACCAGACTCTTCCCGACCGGTGAGACCGGCATGGCATACCCGTTGCTGGCATTGGTCCAGGGCAGGAGCCAGCCTACGGTCTTCCTGGCGGGAATCGAAATTCCTGCAAGCGTTGCACCATTGGAATCGAGCAGGGACACCGCATACCGGGCCGAGACTTCGTCAGGAACGCCGTAGCGGTAGAGACCGTCTACCGAATATTCGGCCAGCAGAACGCCTGAAAAACGGCCACGCTCATTGAGCGGGACGTACATCTGCAGGAACGGCGAAAACTCGCTGTGGCGGGGGGGTTGCTCATACACTGGCTGGTTGGCGTCCCTGGCCTGGTTGAATCCGGTTTGGGTGTCACTACCTTGCTGCGTTTCGCTGGAGCGACCAGGGGTCCGCGCACTGTAGAGATGGGCTGCATTGCCAACGCCAGCCTTCAGGCGCCGGCGTTCGTCAATCCATGCCAGTCCCTGCAACTCGGGGTACTGGTTGACCATGGTGCCCGCTCGGGCGCGGAACTCGTCCAGGTCTAGTTCGCGGCTGGAAACCTCGCGCGCAATGCGCGTGAGTTGCTCCTGGCGCTCCAGCAGACGCAAACGCAGGCGCTGTTGTGTGTATTCCACATCGCGCTGCATGGCCTCTTGCTCGCGGTCCACTTCCTCCACCCGCAGATAGCCCAGGGCCGCCACAATGGCTGCGAAGAACAGCAGCACAGCTGCCAATGGGGCCAGCATGGCAACGCGGTCTTGCCGGTGGGGTGTCAGTCGTTGCCACCAGCGTCGCGCACTGCCCACCGGCGTCAGGGCCAGCGGGTTGGACAGTGTCATCAGGTTGGGTAAGGGCATGCTTCAAGTGTAGGGGAGTGCGACAGTACCGGTCTTTTTATGCGTAAACCAGCTATGCCAAAATGCACTTATAAATTCACTATATGAAATAGAGAAGCATTATTTGAAATTTCAAATAAATTGTGGTGAAATAGGCATACCGTACTAAATTACTTAAAACGTAACCAGGAGACAACAAATGTCAGCAGTTCCACAGAGCGCGACGGGTAGCCAGGCCATGGACGTCGATTCCCAGGAAACCCGTGAATGGATGGATGCCCTGTCCGCCGTGATCCAGAGCGAAGGCCCTGAGCGCGCGCACTATTTGCTGGAGCAACTGCTCGAGCACGCACGCCAGAGCAGCATCGACATGCCCTTCTCGGCCAACACCGGCTATGTGAACACCATTGAGCCCGCTGAAGAAGAGCATTCCCCCGGCAACCTCGAAATTGAAGAGCGACTGCGCGCCTACATGCGCTGGAACGCCATGGCCATGGTCGTCAAGGCCAACCGCCACAATCCCGAAGACGGGGGCGACCTGGGCGGCCACATCGGTTCCTTCGCGTCGCTGGCCAGCCTGTTTGGTGCCGGCTTCAACCACTTCTGGCACGCCGAAAACGAAAATCATGGTGGTGATTGCCTTTACATCCAGGGTCACGTGTCGCCCGGTGTGTATGCCCGCGCCTACCTTGAAGGCCGTCTGTCCGAAGAGCAGCTACTCAATTTCCGCCAGGAAGTCGATGGCAAGGGCCTGTCGAGCTACCCGCACCCCAAGCTGATGCCCGAGTTCTGGCAATTCCCCACGGTGTCCATGGGCCTGGGCCCGTTGATGGCGATCTACCAGGCCCGATTTCTGAAGTACCTGCACGCCCGCGGCATTGCCAACACCGAGAACCGCAAGGTCTGGGTGTTCTGCGGTGACGGCGAAATGGATGAAGTGGAGTCTTTGGGCGCCATTGGTCTGGCGGCCCGCGAAAAGCTGGACAACCTGATCTTTGTGATCAACTGCAATCTACAGCGCCTGGACGGCCCGGTGCGTGGCAACGGCAAAATTATTCAGGAGCTCGAAGGCGAATTCCGCGGCTCCGACTGGAATGTGATCAAGTTGATCTGGGGCTCTGGCTGGGACCCGCTGCTGGCCCGCGACAAGGACGGCGCCCTGCGCAAGGTCATGATGGACACGCTGGATGGCGACTACCAGGCCATGAAGGCCAACGATGGCGCCTACGTGCGCAAGCATTTCTTTGGCCGCGATCCGCGCACGCTGGAGATGGTCTCCAAGATGAGCGATGCCGAGATTGGCAACCTGCGCCGCGGCGGTCACGATTCCAGGAAGGTGTACGCCGCTTTCCACAAGGCCCAGAACCACAAGGGGCAGCCTACCGTGCTGCTGATCAAGACCGTCAAGGGTTTTGGTATGGGCAAGGCCGGTGAGGGCAAGAACAATGTGCACCAGACCAAGAAGCTGACCGACGAAGACATCAAGGCCTTCCGCGACCGCTTCAATATTCCCGTGCCCGACAGCGAGCTGGCCAACATCCCGTTCTACAAGCCCGCGGACGACACCCCGGAAATGAAGTACCTGCACGAGCGCCGCAAAGCGCTGGGTGGTTACCTGCCGCACCGCCGCACCAAGAGCGATGAGAGCTTTACCGTGCCCGCACTGGAAACTTTCAAGAGCGTGATCGAGCCCACCGCTGAAGGTCGCGAAATTTCTACCACGCAAGCCTATGTGCGTTTCCTTACGCAACTGCTGCGCGACCAGGCGCTAGGACCACGCGTGGTGCCGATTCTGGTGGACGAGGCCCGTACCTTCGGTATGGAAGGCCTGTTCCGCCAGGTAGGCATCTACAACCCCGCTGGCCAGAACTACACCCCGGTCGATAAAGACCAGGTGATGTACTACCGCGAGGACAAGGCCGGCCAGATCCTGCAAGAGGGCATCAACGAAGCCGGTGGCATGAGTAGCTGGATTGCCGCGGCCACCAGCTACTCCACCAGCAACCGCATTATGGTGCCGTTCTACGTGTACTACTCGATGTTCGGCTTCCAGCGCATTGGCGATCTGGCCTGGGCTGCGGGCGACATGCAAGCGCGCGGCTTCCTGCTGGGCGGCACTTCGGGCCGCACCACCCTCAACGGCGAAGGTCTGCAGCACGAAGACGGCCACAGCCACATCATGGCGGGCACCATTCCGAACTGCATCAGCTACGACCCGACCTTCGCGCACGAAGTGGGTGTCATCCTGCACCATGGCCTCAAGCGCATGGTCGAGAAGCAGGACAACGTGTTCTATTACCTGACCTTGCTGAACGAAAACTACGCGATGCCGGGCCTCAAGGCCGGTACCGAAGAGCAGATCATTAAGGGCATGTACCTCTGCAAAGAGGGCGCCAAGCTGACTCCCCGCGTGCAACTGCTGGGCTCTGGCACTATCCTGCGCGAAAGCATTGCAGCGCAGGAGTTGCTGGAAAAAGAGTGGGGTGTGGCGGCTGATGTCTGGAGCTGCCCCAGCTTCAACGAACTCACCCGCGACGGCCAGGACGCCGAGCGCTGGAACTTGCTGCATCCGCTGGAAACCCCGCGCGTGCCGTTCGTGGGCCGGCAGCTCGACAGGGCCAAGGGCCCGGTCGTGGCAAGTACCGACTACATGAAGGCTTATGCCGAGCAGATTCGCCCGTTCATCCCCAAGGGCCGCACCTACAAGGTGCTGGGCACCGACGGTTTTGGCCGCTCCGATTTCCGCGGCAAGCTGCGCGAGCACTTTGAGGTGAACCGCCACTACATCGTGGTCGCTGCACTCAAAGCTCTGAGTGAAGAGGGCACGGTGCCGGCAACCAAGGTGGCCGAGGCCATCACCAAGTACGGCATCAAGGCTGACAAGATCAATCCGCTTTATGCATAAAGCGGGTTGATCTTGCGGCGAAGACTCATATCGCGCAGCGATGTGATGTCGAAGCCACAAGTCCCGCTTCCAAACCAAGGAAGAACAACATGGCAAATATGGAAATTCAGGTCCCGGACATCGGGGACTTCGACGAAGTGACAGTCATTGAACTGATGGTGAAGGTGGGCGACACGGTCAAGGCCGATCAAAGCCTGATTACGGTGGAGTCTGACAAGGCCTCCATGGAAATTCCTTCCAGCCACGCGGGCGTGGTGAAGGAACTCAAGGTCAAGCTCGGCGACAAGGTCAAGCAGGGTTCCATCGTGCTGGTACTGGACGCCGCTGGTGCCGCTTCTGCATCCAATCAGGCTGCAGCCCCCGCCTTACCTGTACAGGATGCTCCTGTTTCTGTAGCAACCTCACCAGCCCCTTCGGTAGCGGCAGCGCCTGTAGCAAGCGGCCCGGTGCAGGTTTTTGTGCCGGACATTGGCGACTTCAAGGATGTGGTCGTGATCGAAGTCATGGTCAAGCCTGGCGACGCCATCAAGCTGGAGCAAAGCCTGGTGACCGTGGAGTCGGACAAGGCCTCGATGGAAATTCCGTCCAGCGCCGCTGGCGTGCTTAAGGAACTCAAGGTCAAGCTCGGCGACAAGGTCAACATTGGCGACCTGCTGGCGGTGCTGGAAGGCGCGGCGGGTGCCGTTGCTGCGCCTGCTACCCCCGCCGCGGCCCCCGCTGCTCCCGTAGCAGCGGCCGCCACTGTGGCTGCGCCCGTTGCCACGGCCGCCGTGGCTGCAGCACCAGCCCACGCCCCCGGTGGTACTACGCTGGGCTTGCCCCATGCATCGCCGTCGGTGCGCAAGTTCGCCCGCGAACTCGGTGTGCCGCTCGAAGAACTCAAAGGCTCTGGCACCAAAGGCCGGATCACCCAGGACGACGTGCAGGCCTTTACCAAGGCTGTCATGTCGGGTGCTACGCAAACCAAGGCGCAGGCTGCCAAAGCCCCTGCGTCCAGCGGAGGCGACGGTGCTGCCCTGGGCCTGATCCCCTGGCCCAAGGTGGACTTTGCCAAGTTCGGTCCGATCGAGCGCAAGGAGTTGGGTCGCATCAAGAAGATCAGCGGCGCCAACCTGCTGCGCAATGCCATCATGATTCCGGCCGTCACCAACCATGACGACTGCGACATCACCGATCTCGAAGCCTTCCGCGTATCGACGAACAAAGAGAACGAGAAGTCGGGCATCAAGGTGACCATGCTGGCTTTCCTGATCAAGGCCTGCGTCTCGGCACTCAAAAAGTTCCCCGAGTTCAACAGTTCGCTCGACGGCGACGCGCTGGTCTACAAGAACTACTGGCACATTGGCTTTGCAGCGGACACACCCAATGGACTGATGGTCCCGGTGCTCAAAGACGCCGACAAGAAAGGCATCTTCCAGATCAGCCAGGAAATGGGCGAACTCGCCAAGAAGGCACGCGACGGCAAGCTGAGCCCGGCCGAAATGTCCGGTGCCACTTTCACCATCTCCAGCCTGGGCGGTATTGGTGGCCGTTACTTCACGCCCATCATCAATGCGCCGGAAGTGGCCATTTTGGGCGTGTGCAAGAGCCAGATGGAGCCGGTGTGGGATGGCAAGGCCTTCCAGCCGCGCCTGATGCTGCCGCTCTCCTTAACGTGGGACCACCGCGTGATCGACGGCGCTGCCGCTGCGCGCTTCAACGCGTACCTGGGCCAGATCCTGGGCGACTTCCGGAGGGTTTTGCTGTGAGCATCATCGAAATCAAGGTTCCGGATATTGGTGACTTTTCCGAGGTGACCGTCATCGAGTTGATGGTCAAGCCGGGCGACACCATCAAGCTGGACCAAAGCCTGATCACCGTGGAGTCCGACAAGGCTTCCATGGAAATTCCCAGCAGCGCCGCAGGCGTGGTGAAGGAGCTCAAGGTCAAGCTCGGCGACAAAGTGGCCGAAGGCTCACTGGTGCTGATGCTCGAGGCCGATGGCGCTGTAGCAGCCCCCCCTTCAGAGCCAAAAGCAACTCCAGCCCCCGTCCAACCTGCACAGACAGCTACACAATCTGTAGCGCCCGCTGTGCCGGCGCCCACTGCATCGCGCTTTGGCGGCACCGTGGACATGGACTGCGACGTCCTGGTCCTCGGCGGTGGCCCTGGCGGTTATTCCGCAGCCTTCCGTGCGGCAGACCTGGGGTTGAAGGTCATCCTGGTCGAGCGCTACGCCACGCTGGGTGGTGTGTGCCTCAACGTGGGCTGCATTCCTTCCAAGGCGCTGCTGCATGTGGCTGCTGTGATGGACGAAGTGAGCCACTTATCTGCCGCAGGCGTGGACTACGGTGCCATGACGCTGGACATCGGCAAGCTGCGTGGCCACAAGGAAAAGGTCATCGGCAAGCTGACTGGTGGCTTGGCTGCCATGGCCAAGATGCGCAAGGTGACCATGGTGCGCGGCTACGGTGCATTCGTGGGCGCCAACCATCTGGAAGTGGAAGAGACCACGGGTACCAGCCAAGAGAAGACCGGCGTCAAGAAGGTTGTGGCTTTCAAGAAGGCCATCATCGCCGCCGGCTCACAGGCTGTGCGCCTGCCCTTCATGCCCGAAGACCCGCGCGTGGTGGACAGCACCGGTGCGCTGGCTCTGAAAGAAGTACCCAAGCGCATGCTGATTCTCGGTGGCGGCATCATCGGCCTGGAAATGGGCACCGTCTACAGCACGCTGGGCGCTCGCCTGGACGTGGTGGAAATGATGGACGGCCTGATGCAGGGCGCTGACCGCGACCTGGTCAAAATCTGGCAGAAGATGAACGCGCCCCGCTTTGACAACATCATGCTCAAGACCAAAACGGTGGGCGCACGCGCCTTGCCCGAAGGCATTGAGGTGACGTTTGCGCCCGCGGAAGAGGGCGGCACGGTGCCCGCACCGCAGGTGTACGACCTGGTGCTGCAGGCTGTGGGCCGCACGCCCAATGGCAAGAAGATCGCTGCCGACAAGGCTGGCGTTGCCGTCACGGACCGTGGCTTCATCAATGTCGACATCCAGATGCGCACCAACGTGCCGCACATCTTCGCCATCGGCGACATCGTGGGCCAGCCCATGCTGGCGCACAAGGCCGTACACGAGGCGCACGTGGCAGCTGAAGTGATTGCCGGCGAATTGCAGGGCAATAAGGAGCTGGCGGCAGCCGCCTTCAATGCCCGCGTCATCCCCAGCGTGGCCTATACCGACCCCGAAGTGGCCTGGGTGGGCCTCACCGAAGACCAGGCCAAGGCGCAAGGCATCAAGGTCAAGAAGGGCCTCTTCCCCTGGACGGCCTCGGGCCGCGCGATTGCCAATGGCCGCGACGAAGGTGTTACCAAACTCCTATTTGATGACAGTCCCGAAGCGCACGGCCACGGCAAAATCCTGGGCGGCGGCATGGTCGGCACGCACGCGGGCGACATGATTGGCGAGATTGCGCTGGCGATCGAGATGGGCGCCGACGCGGTGGACATCGGCAAGACGATTCATCCGCATCCAACCCTGGGTGAGTCCATCGGCATGGCAGCCGAGATTGCACACGGCAGTTGTACGGACGTGCCTCCGGCACGCAAGTAAGTACCGAAAAGCGCTACAAATTCAGTAGCTGGCCGTGCAGGTCCCGCAAGGGCTGCACGGCTTTTTTTATCGCAAAGCCTCCGACGCTGCACCAGAGTTGCGTTCGCTTTGTTCGCGGTTGCACAGAAAGATTTTCCTGGTCTCAGCGCTCCCTAAAAGACCTTGAATAGCATCAAATTCATCCACATTTGATGCACAATGTTGGCCAATTTGCAGCGTCACCTGCCTGCACGCAATTCCACTCTAAGGGACGACACAGTGAGCGAATCGGTACGGTACGGTCTCATCGGTTGCGGCATGATGGGCCAGGAGCACTTGCGCAATATTGCGCTGTTGCCAGGGGCTTCAGTGACCCGAATATTTGAGCCTGATGACAACATGGCGCAAGCCAGCCTGGCACTGGCCCCCGTTGCCCAGCGCGCATTGGGTTTGGCCGAAGTGGTGCTAGCTGACGACGTGGACTGCCTGGTTATTACCAGCCCTAACTTCCGGCATGCGGAGCAATTGCGCGAGATTGCCAGGCTACGTGCTCTGCCCGTGCTGCTGGAAAAACCAGCCTGCACCGCGCTGCATGATGTTGCTTCGCTGGCCGAGTTGGGGCGCGCCTACCCTGCGCCCATCTGGGTGGCCATGGAATACCGCTACATGCCTCCGGTCGTCAGGCTGGCAGAAGAGGTGTACAGCCAAGTCAACATCGGCCCCATGCGGATGCTTGCAATACGGGAGCACCGCTTCCCGTTTTTGGTGAAAGTGGGTGACTGGAACCGTTTTAACCAGTACACCGGTGGCACCCTGGTCGAAAAATGCTGCCACTTTTTCGATCTGATGCGCCACCTTACACGCAGCGAACCAGTGCGTGTTTTTGCTTCGGCCTCGGTGGCACACAACCACCTCGATGAATACTATGCTGACGGCATACCCGACATTCTTGACAATGCTTTCGTGATCCTTGATTTTGCCGACGGCCAGCGGGCATCGCTCGACTTGTGTATGTTCGCCGAAGGATCGCGTTATCAAGAAGAAATTTCGGTCGTGGGTCCCAAAGGCAAAGTGGAGTGTTTTGTGCCTGGCCCCGGACGCTTCTGGCCAGAAAACCTGGGGCCTGCGCCGGTGCCCCGGCTGGTACTCAGCCCCCGCAATCCTAAAGGCCCTCGGGAACTAGAAGTGCCTGTTGACCCCGTGGCTCTGGCCGCAGGCGACCACAACGGCTCCACGCTGTATCAACACCAGCGCTTCAACGCGGTGGTGCGCGGCTTGGGCACGGTGGAAGTGAGCCTGCATGATGGCTTGGCGGCTGTGGTGATGGGAATGGCTGCACAGGAGTCCGCCCGCACCGGTCAGGCGATCGACCTGACCCAGGGATGCTACAACCTTGGCGTGCTATTGGGTGAGAACTCGAGCATCACCTCAATCGGTTTATGAATGCGCTTTTCCGGTGGATTCTCCAGCAACGACACGTTGCAGAAATGCCGCTGCGCGTTGCCAGTCCAGTCCAGTCATTGGGTGTCCGCCGGTGCGCTCTTGCCAGTCAATGCAGTGTTGACGGCCAAGTGCTGCCCACGCGGGCTGAAGTTGCTCAAATGCATACTGTGTGCCCGGCGGGTTGGCCCACGCGTCGTCGCCAGCCTGCATGAGATACAGGCCACGGGGAGCGATAGCCAGCAATAGGGGCAGGTTGTCGATCTCGGTGATGTGCTGTTGAGTTTTGGCGTCAGAGGCTCTGGGGCCCAGCCAATGGGGAAAACGTGCGGCCAGGGCCGCCAGACTTTCACTGCCTTCGCCGACCACCTGGAAAGAGGAGCCTCCTCCTGTACCGCTGTTGTGGGCAATCGTTGCGGCAATCCGCGGATCGGTTGCACCGGCCAGAAGTGCCGCTTTGCCGCCGCGCGAGTGTCCAATAACGCCGATGCACCCTGGCAGGGCAAGCCCAGTGAGCAGCAAAGCATCCACGCAGCGTTGCAAGCCCCATGCCCAGGCCGCTACTGCGCCAAAAGGGTATTCCGGCCACCCCTCAAAAACTGGGCCAACACGCCTGGTATCGGGTGGGTCATACGCGAGTTCCAGCCGGTTGAACCACGCCAGGGCCACTCCCGCTCTTTCGGCTTCGCGCGCTGCCATTTCATTCATACAGTGGGGCCAGCAGGCATCCGGGCTCAACAATACAGCGCCATGGCTGTGAGGGGATGGCCAGTAGACACCCATGGTCCACTGGATCATTAACCCATCCGCCTTACGAGGCGCCTGAACTGCCCAGTTGTCCCAAATGTGACCATCCCGCTCTAGCCGGTGCATGAGTGCCACTGTTGTCTCTCCGGCGCTGGGCACCAGCCCTCCGAATAAATCGTCCACATACTGCCGTGCTGATGGATTCAGGCTCGACGCAGAAGAAAAGTCATTCATCATTCGTGTAAACCATAAGTGCTTTTTTTGCCGCTTGATCTATATTTTCGAATACTCACAATTAGGAGATATCCGTGAATTCTTTTCGCATCCGCCCCATGGTCCTGATTGCAGGTCTTACTCTAGCTGCCGGTATGGCCCATTCGGGAGAAATCCGCGTCATGTGCTACCAGGATGGCGTGGAGTGCGATGTGACGGCCGAGCAGGCCAAACGTTTCGAAGCGGCCAATCCTGGCACCAAAGTCATCATCGACACCGTTCCCTACAAATCCATTGTCGAGCAGTTACCCGTACAACTTGCCGCCGGTCAAGGCCCTGACATCGCCCGTGTAACCGATTTGGGCGGCCTGTCCAAGTACTACCTGGATATCTCTGCCCACATCAAGGACCGAAAATACTGGGATGCCAACTTTGGTGCTACAGCAGGCTGGTTGCGCCCATCAGTGACCGACAAAGGCATCTATGGCTTCATGTCGCAGTTGACCATGACAGGCCCTTATGTGAACAAGACGCTGTTCGAACAGGCAAAAGTTCCCATGCCTGGTGCCAAAGCCACCTGGGAGGAATGGGTAGAAGCTGCACGCAAGGTGGCCAAGGCTACCCAGACCAAAGCGGCAATGGCCTGGGATCGTTCTGGTCATCGGTTCGCCGGACCAGCCATCAGTTATGGAGCCAAGATTTTTGACGCCCAAGGCAATGCGGTTATCGACGACGGATATAAATCCACTGTCAAAAAATTTGTCGGCTGGCACAAAGACGGCACCATGCTGCGCGAAGTCTGGGCCGGCTCAGGTGGTTCCACCTATGCAGATTCGATCGGTGAGTTCATCAACGGCAACGTGGTCATGGTCTTGTCGGGAAGTTGGCAGATCAACCGCCTTCAGCGCGATGTGGCCAACAAATTCGACTGGGTGGCCGTGCCAAATCCTTGTGGCCCGGCTGCCTGCTCGGGAATTCCAGGCGGCGCCGCTTGGGTCGCTCTGAAGACCAGCAAGTCACCCAAGGAAGTGGGAGCTTTCCTGGACTTTATTGCTTCCGAGTCTGCCTACTCCGAGTTCTCTGGCAGGACGAGTAACATTCCCGCTCACTCCGGTTTGGCGAGCAAGGGCGTGGCCTATCCGGGCGCACAGCCTGCCGCGCGTGCGGCGCTCGCTGTATTCAGCAGCGGCGTTGCCAACCTGGCCCCTACCGCTTACCAGTTTCAGGGTTACAAGTTCAACCGTGCCATCATGTTGCCCACTGTGGCGCGTGTGACCCAGGCGATCGTGGGTGAAATTAGCACGGACGACGCTGTAAGCAAAATCTCCGCTGACATGCAGGATGCGATCAAACAGGCGCAGAAGTAAGTTCGCCTTCGTTGGTTTTTTTGACCGCGACGCGGTGACGCGCCCCCGGTCACATCTGCTTGGTTTGACAGGGCGTCTGCGCCCGGCTGGCAGCGCTTAGAGGACTTTGACTTGCGATTCCTGTCTATATTTTTCGATTTGCTGGAACCGTTTTTTCGGCTTGGTCAAAAATGGCTGGGGCTGTCAAGGTTGGGTTGGCTGTTTGTCGGTCCCAACCTGCTCGTTATCGGCCTTTTCACCTTTCTGCCGATTCTGATCAACATGGTTTACGCCACCACAGGTGGCGTAAACCTTTTCCCCTTCCAACGGCCCTTTACTGGCGCTGAAAATTTTCAGATTTTGTTCGAGTGCCAGAATTATCTGGACTTGTACACATGCCGGAAAGATGTGTTCTGGCGCGCCATCGGTAACACGCTCAAGTTCAGCGCGTTGCAAGTGGGATTGATGGTTCTGCTGTCGCTTGTCACTGCGCTGGTGCTTAACCGCAAGGTCATTGGCCGCGGTTTCTGGCGCGGAGTGTTCTTTTATCCAGTGCTGCTTTCGCCAGTTGTGGTGGCATTGATCTGGAAATGGCTGCTGCAAAGCCAGGGCGTTTTCAACGCCGGTCTAGTAGCCCTGAACAGGCCTGCAATTGAGTGGTTGACCGACGCCAGTTGGGCTTTTTTCTGGACGGTGTTCGTATCCATTTGGGCCCACATGGGGTTTTATACATTGATTCTGCTTGCCGGTTTGCAAGCCATACCGCGCGATCTTTACGAAGCGGCGGAATTGGATCGCGCCAGCCCGTGGCGCACACTCACCCGTATCACACTGCCGCTGCTCATGCCCAACCTCATCGTAGTTCTTGTGTTGGCCGCAATCCGCGCTGTGCAGGTATTTGACGAAGTCTTTGTTCTGACAGGAGGCGGGCCGGGTTCGGCCACGACATTCATCGTGCAGTTCATTTACCAAACCGGTTTTGCCGAACAAATTCACCTGTATGGATTGGCCGCAGCTGCATCGCTGGCACTTGCAGCCTTCCTGGTGGTATTGACTTTGGCTCAGTTGAGGTTGACACGCGCCAGTGAAGCGGGTCAGAAGGGGAGTTGACATGAAAGCTCTGAATTTCCTGCTCCGAACGCGGGGACGCCAACGCCTGCACTGGACAGACCTGGTCAGCTACGCCTACCTGATAGTTGGCTTGTTCGTCATGTTTGCGCCTGTGCTTTGGCTGGTGGCATCTTCGTTCAAAACCGAATCAGCCATTGGCCAGTTTCCACCGACGTTTTTACCCTACAGCCAGAAAATGGTGACGGTAGCCGGTCATGAGAAGCCATTGCCACTGTTCAGGGCTCGACTTGCAGACGGCAGCCAGCGCGAACTGGTGCAGGTCAGCCGCATCGGCATCATGGCGACCATGGTGGATCCTGCAAATCCACGCGACACGGTGCAAGTCAACATCCGTCAGCGGGAACCGGTCAATGAATTGAAGTTTGCCTGGGGCAATTACACCGACCTGTTTGGCAAGTTCACTTTTGGCGTGTATCTCTGGAACAGTGTATTCATCACGGTGGTGGCCACACTATTGACGCTATTGTTCAATTCGATGGCAGCATTTGCCCTTTCGAAGTACCGTTTCATAGGTCAAAAATCAGTCTTTCTGCTGATCATTGCGACCTTGATGATTCCTCCCACCATCATTCTGGTTCCTGTGTTTCTGGTGATCAATGAGGTGGGATTGCTAAATAGCCTGTGGGGTGTGATTTTCCCGGCGGTCGCCACTCCTACCGGGGTATTTTTGTTGCGCCAATACATGCTGACCATCCCCGACGAGTTGATTGAAGCGGCGCGCATGGATCACGCCAGCGAGTGGCGCATTTACTGGCGGATCGTGTTGCCACTCTCGGCGCCAGCTTTGGCGGTGTTGGCAATCTTTTCGGTCATGTGGCGTTGGAACGATTTCCTGCTGCCCTTGATCGTGCTTTCGAAAAGCGAGCACTTCACCTTGCAGCTCGCGCTCAATTCTTTCCAGGGTGAACTCAACACCCAGTGGAACTATCTGCTGGCCATGACCGTGATCACGCTGCTGCCCGTGACGCTTGTTTTCGCCTTCCTTCAGCGCTACATCACCACTGGCATCGCCAGCGCGGGTGTGAAGTGACCCACTGGCATGCACTATTGACAGGCCTCTGAACGTGTCCACACTCGAACTGCGCTCCATCGAAAAGTCCTTTGACCAGACCGCGGTCATTCACGGTATTGACCTTGAAGTAAAAAAAGGCGAATTTGTTGTTTTTGTTGGACCCTCGGGCTGCGGCAAGTCCACGCTACTGCGCATGATCGCCGGGCTGGATGAACTCACCGCGGGTGACTTGCTGATTGAAGGCCAGCGCGTGAACGACATTGGGGCGGCTGATCGCGGCTGCGCCATGGTGTTCCAGTCGTATGCACTGTACCCCCACATGACCGTTTTCGATAACATGGCCTTTGGCCTGGAAAACGCGCGCGTGCCGCGCCCGGAGATCCAGCGAAAAGTGCAGGAGGCTGCCAGATTGTTGCAGCTCGACCAGCTGCTGCAACGCAAACCCACCCAGCTTTCAGGCGGCCAGCGCCAGCGGGTAGCCATTGGGCGTGCGATTGTTCGCAATCCCAAGATCTTCCTGTTCGACGAGCCATTGTCCAACCTCGATGCAGAATTGCGTGTATCGATGCGTGGCGAGTTGCGTGAGTTGCACCAACGGCTGGCTGCCACCATGATTTATGTGACCCATGATCAGGTCGAGGCCATGACGATGGCAGACAAAATTGTGGTGTTGCGTGCAGGCCGCATTGAGCAGGTGGGTACTCCCCAGGCGCTCTACGATACACCTGATAACGTGTTTGTAGCCGGCTTTATTGGCAGTCCACGCATGAACTTCATGCCTGCCGCCGTGGCACAGCAAGACCCAGCACTTCGCGCCGCCATGCCCTCAGCCGCCGCGCAAATTGGCGTTCGCCCCGAACACTGGCTACCCAGCAGCAATGACAAAGGTCTGGCAATCACCGTGCTGGGTAGTGAGTACCTGGGGGCCCAGCGTCTGGTACGGGGTCAATTGAGCGACGGCACATGCGTCGAGATTCTTATGGAAGGTGCCACAGAACCGAAGGTTGGCACTGTGACCCATATGACTCCGCATCCGCAGCGCTGGCACGCGTTCGACGCCACAGAACATCGCATCACCTGAGACTGAGTTTATGACCCCTCTGAAAGGCTCTGACTGGGCACTGCATCCTGGCGGCAAGGATGCGGACGCCACCGCAGAGTTAGACCAAAATGGACAACTGCGAGTGGTGTTCCTTTCACAAAGCATGGCCCGTATCACCTGGGTCTTGGGGAGCGGATTTCGGGAACCGCGCACCTGGTCAGTGGCCCCATTGCCTGCGGCGGAAATGCCCTGGGCTGGCAGAGCGCGGGAAAGCCTGGAAGGGTTCCAGCGTCCGGCTGTCGCTGTCCACACGATCAAAAACCAGCTGGCTACTGAAGCCCTGGCAGTACAGCTTGCCGGTGGAAGTGGCCGACCACTAAGACTGGTCTGGACAGACCCGGTTACCCAGCACGTGTACCAAAGTGACCGCATTACCAGCGCCTACCTCAGCGAGCGTCGCACCGGTCTGGTCCGCCATTGCGTGGCGCGCGACCCGCGCGAACACTATTTCGGTCTGGGCGACAAGACCGGCCCGCTCAACCTGCACGGCCGGCGCCTGCGGTGCCTGGGACAGGATTCCATAGGTTATGACCCTGCCACTGGCGACCCACTCTACAAGCACTGGCCCTTCGTCATCACCCGCACGGTGGACGGGCTGTGGACCGGCATCTACTACGACACCTTGTCGGCCTGTACCTTCGATCTGGGCTGCGAGCACGATAACTACCACGGCCTGTTCCGTACGCTGGAGATCGACGACGGCGATCTCGACTACTACCTCATGGTCGGCCACACGCCCGCCGAGGTGGTGGCGCAGTTCGTGGCGTTGATCGGTGGCACCCATCTGCCGCCACGCTGGAGTGTGGGTTTTGCCCAGACCGCCATGGGCCTGGCCGACGCGCCCAACGCGCAACAGATGCTGGACCGCTTCATTGACCAGTGTGCCTCGCACCGCGTGCCGATTTCGTCGTTCCACTACGGCTCGGGCTACAGCAGCCGCGGCAAACAGCGTTATGTGTTCACCTGGAACCGTAGCAAGTTCCCTGATCCCGAAGGCATCAACCAGCGCTTCCAGTCGGCTGGCATGCGACTGGTGGCCAACCTCAAACCCTGCCTGCTGGACGACCACCCCGCCTATCCGGCACTGGCCGGGCAAGGTGCCTTCATTGAAGACGCGCAGACCAGCGAACCCGTGGTCGAACCCTACTGGGACGGCCAGGGTTCGCACCTGGATTTCACCCGTCCACAGGCCATTGCCTGGTGGCAGCAGCAGCTGCGCGAGCAGATCCTGGACAAGGGCATCGACGTCGGCTGGAACGACAACAACGAGTACGCTATTCAGTCGGAAGACGCCTTCTCCCATGGCTTTGGCCAGGCCCTGCCCATGCACCGCAGCCGCCCGCTGCATGCGTTGCTCATGACGCGCGCCACCTTCGAGGCGCAACAGGCCTGGATGGACCAGCAGGGGCTGGACGAGTCGGTTTTCACCGTCACCCGCGCCGGGCCGCCCGGCATCCAGCGCTACGCACAGACCTGGTCGGGCGACAACACCACCAGCTGGTCCACGCTCAAGTGGAACATCCGCACCGGCCTGCAGATGAGTCTGTCGGGCATGTTCAATATTGGCCACGACGTGGGCGGCTTTTACGGACCGGTGCCCGATGCTGAGCTGCTGTTGCGCTGGGTGCAGGCCTGCGCGCTGAACCCGCGCATGGTGATGAATTCGTGGAAAGCGGGCAACGTGACCAACCTGCCGTGGATGCACCCGGAGGTTACCGAGCTGGTGATACAAGCGATCCGTCTGCGCTACCGGCTCATGCCCTACCTTTGGCAGTGCTTTGAGCGGGCCAGCGAACGCCATGAACCGATCATTCGCCCCACCTTTTTCAATTTCCCCGATGATCTCGAGTGCTTGCGTGACAACGATGAATTCATGCTCGGTGAACACCTTCTGGTCGCGCCGGTAGTGAATGAAGGCGAGCGTCAGCGCCGCCTTTACCTGCCAGCCTTGCCCGATGGAAAGGGTTGGATAGACTTCCAGACCCGCGCACGCCTGAGCGCTGGCGCTTGGCACGAAATTGATGCGCCGCTGGATCGGCTACCGTTGTTGGTCGTCGAAGGAGCCGAGTTGCAGGTAGCCGCGCCCGCAGAAGGGGCGCTGCCCAGGTACGACGATCCAGTCTGCGAACAGCTTCGTTTTTAACCCCGCGCTGCCAGCAGGAAAAGCTGCCCCGGCGATGCTATCAGGCGTCGGAACCAAACCGGCCAAAACGGCTGCGCCAAAAACTCAATGCCGGGGCGTCTTGCGAGGCATACCGAACCACCCGCCCGAGAATAATCGTGTGATCACCAGCTTCCACCAGTTGATGTAACTCGCATTCGAACCAGGCTGCTGCGCCTTGCAGGCATATCCCCTGGCTGGAAAGATGCTCCTGAGGTACTCCGGAAAAACGTTGTTCCTGGCTTCCTGTGGCGAATTGGCGCGCCAGGTGTTGTTGCGGGTGGGATAGCACGTTGACCGTAAAGCCGCCCGAGCGAGTGAACGCCTCATAGCTGCTTGCCTCGCGGCGGATGCTCCAAAGCACAAGGCGAGGCTCTAGTGACACCGACGAAAACGAGTTGCAGGTCATACCCCAGTCGAAGTCCTGCCAATGGGTGGTCACGACGGTCACGCCTGTGCCAAAGCTGGCCATTGCCTGGCGATAGTTGGCATGGTCCTTGGGCGAGGGTATTGCGTTGGGCGTGCTAGCAGACAATGCATCGGGATGTAAGCGCATGGGTTGTTCCCTCAAGGGACTACGTGTCCATTGGCCAGTTCATAAAGCTCGTACCAGGTTTGACGATCCATAGGTACGCGGGTGGCAGAGGAAAACTGCGCAATGCGATCCAGACGGTTGCTACCCATCACAGGTATTACACCCATGGGATGGTGCATCAACCAGGCGATAGCCACAGCACTTGCATCCACTCCGCTGGCCATGGCCAGTTCGGCCAGTCTAGGTGCCAGGCGCGCAGCTGTGGTGCCGGACCTGAAGGCCTCGCCGTGCAATCGCCCTCCGCCCAGAGGCGACCAGGCCATTAGTGGTGTGCGTTGGGCTTGTGCGTACGCCAGTTGGCCATCGACAAAAGGCTTGGTGTTCAGCAGGCCCAGTTCGATCTGGTTGATTTGCAGGCGGTGTTTCATGCGCGATTGCAACAGATCGATATCCCAGGGCATAAAGTTCGACACGCCCACGCCAAGAACCTTGCCACTGTCGATCAAACCATCAAGGCATGGGCCTGTTGTATCCGGATCCATCAAAGGGTCAGGGCGATGGACCAACAGCAAATCAATCTTCTCTACACCAATGCGTTGCAGCGAACATTCCACACTCGCGGTCACGTGTGAGGGTGTGGTGTCGTAGTGTTTGACACGGGTGTTTGGCCACTTCCCGGACATCAACATAATGTCGGTCTTTGTCACAATTTCGATCTGTTCGCGCAAGGCAGGGCGTGCCTTGATTGCCTCGCCAAACAGGGCTTCGCAGCGGTAGTCGCCGTAAATGTCAGCATGGTCGAAGGTCGTGATGCCTTGAGACAAGCAACTGTCGATGCGTGCCAGATTGGCATTGACTGAGGCGTCGTCGGCTTCAGAGAGGCGCCATACGCCATAGGCAATGCGGCTCAGCGTTTGCCCGTTGGGGAGAGTAGAACGGTTCATGAGGTGGTCGGAGGAATGAAGTTTCAGCGGCGCAGGCCAGTGCCCAGGGGGGTGGCAGGCGTCGAAGTCGGCACGCGCCCATGGGCCTGGGCCAGGGACACTGTCTGGAGTTGAGGCAGCACTTTGCTGCCAAAGATTTCGCACTCCTGCAAATGCGGGTATCCAGAAAAGATGAAAGCGCGGATGCCCATCTTCATGTAGTCGTGAATCTCGGAAAGCACCTGGTCGACGTTGCCTACCAGTGCTGCACCGCAGCCACTTCGCGCGCGGCCTACACCGGTCCACAGATGCGGCTCTATATAGCCCTCATCGTCAGCCCGTTCCCGGTTCGCACTCTGCAGGGACACGCCCAGGCTGGAGGCATCCAGCGCGCGTTTACGGATTTCCCGACCTTTCTCGTCGTCAAGCTGGGACACCAGTTCCCGCGCATATTCACGGGCTTCGATTTCAGTATCCCGGACGATGACGTGTACCCGCAAGCCATAGTCGAGCAGACGGCCATGTTTTTCGGCCTGGGCGTGCACATTGCACATGCGCTGGGCGAGGATTTCCTTGGGCTCAGGCCACATCAGGTAGGTATCACAATGCGCGCCGCACAAAGCCAGTGCGTCCGGGCTGTATCCCCCAAAGTAGAGCAGTGGTCCGCCATTGGACTGGTAGGGACGCACTGGGTCGGTGGACAGCCCCTTGAGGTTGTATATCTGGCCTTCGTAGTTGATCTCATCCTGCGTCCACGCCTGCTTCAGGATTTCAACCACTTCCCACGAACGGCGGTACCGGAAGGTGCTGTCTTCCTGCTGCCCTGGAAAATCCGATGAAATCACATTGAGCGTGAGTCGGCCCTCTAGCATATGGTCGAGCGTCGCCACAGTGCGTGCCAGCATCGCCGGGTGCATCTCGCCACAGCGAATGGCAGCCAACATGTTCATGCGGGAAGTTCTGGGCGCCATGCCCGCAACAAAGCTCAGCGTATCCTGCCCCACTTGGTAAGACGACGGGCAAAGGATATTGCGAAAACCAAGCTCCTCGGCGCGGGCGGCAATACGGCTGGCGTTGGTCCAGCTGCTGCGCAGATCACCCTCGGGCACACCGAGGTGGCGAAAATCGTCGGAACACAGCGGCGCAAACCAGGCAACTTCTGCACCTTGAATGTCTGCACCACGAATGGGAACAATGCTCATGTTTTGCCCTCGGTTTGATATGTATCAATAGTAAATGAATTTAAGCCAGAATTGCAACAAGTACACCCCAGGATTTCGGATTTACCATACTTCACCCATGAAAAGCGTATCTTCAACACAACCGGTCCCCGTCTACCTGCAGTTGGCAGATTTATTGATCCGCCAGATCCAGGCGGGCTATTGGCACCAGGGCGAACGGTTGCCGACGGAGGCGGTGCTTGCTGCATCGCTGAATGTGGCGGTGGGTACCTTGCGCAAGGCGCTGGCGCTGCTTGCTGAAAAGGATGTTTTGGAGCGGGTCCAAGGTTCAGGTACTTACGTCAAGCGCGCCACGGGATCCAAGCGCCACTACGAGTTGTTTCGTCTGGAGTTGGTCACGGGTCCGGGTTTGCCGACTGCACGCATTCTGGATGTGGCCCGCATGAAGCACCCCCCCCACGTACCTTCACTGGCGAACGGAACAGCCAGTGAAGTTTGGCGCGTTCGCCGAATGCGTTTCCTGAACCAGACCCCGGTGGCCCTGGAGGAAATCTGGTTTAGTGGTGCCCATTGCGCAACGTTGCAGGCGGAAGAACTTGGAGATTCGATGTACCTGTTCTACCAAAATCGGTTTCAAACCTGGATTGCCCGTGTGGAGGACAGGCTTTCCGCTGCACCCACTCCCCCGTGGGCTCAGCCGCCTCTAGAACTCGTGCCTGGTGCCTGCGCTGGTTTTGTGGAGCGGGTATCCTGGACCGCTTCCCAAGTCCTGGCCGAGTTTTCACATACGTGGTTTGACCCCGCGGCTTGCCGCTACGCTTCTCGCCTGAGTCAATAGGCCACGATCGCGGTGTTCAATCATCGCGGTGGGGGAATGGCTCGGATGCGATCACGATCCTGTGCAGGTCTTTCGCCGACTCCACCACTGTGTAGACCGAGGGCTGACCGATGCTATATTGACCCGATGACGAATCCTCTGCAAGGCTTGCGTGTGCTCGAACTGGGCCAGGTGCTGGCCGGGCCATTTGCGGGGGTCATCTTTGCCGATTTGGGGGCCGAGGTCATCAAGCTGGAGCGACCCGATGGGGGGGATGATGCGCGGCGCATGGGCCCACCTTTTGGCGCAAGCCCCGATGGAGTCAGCCAAGCTGATGCCCTCATCTTTCATGTGTTCAACCGCGGCAAACAATCGGTCGCGCTGGACCTGAAAAGTGTGGACGGGAAAGCCGGGTTCGAGCGGCTGTTGGCCAGTTCCGATATCTTTTTGCACAACCTGCGTCCCGACGTACCACGTGCCCTTGGTATCGATGGACCGACGTTGTGTGCCCGCCACCCACGGCTGGTTTACTGCGAAATTTCGACTTTTGGCAACACCGGTCCCATGGCGCTGCAGCCCGGCTATGAGCCGCTGATCCAGGCCTTTAGCGGTCTGTCGGCCACCAACGGCGGGCCGCTAGACCCGCCCATGCGCAGCGGCGCCTCGCTGTGCGACCAGGGCACCGGCATGTGGGCTGTCATTGGTGCCCTGGCCCTGCTGCAGCGGCGTCAGCAGACCGGTCGCGGCGGAGTCGTCAGTGCGTCCCTGCTGGAAACGGCCCTGGTCTGGAACGGCCAGAAAATGGACGCTCTGGTTAACGAAGGCCGGCAGCCCGAGCGCCACCGCAGTGGTCACCCCGGTTTTGTGCCCTATGAAAGCTTTGACACGGCTGACGAGCCGCTGTTGATCTGCTGTGGCAACGACCGCCTGTTTGCCAAGCTGACGACAGCGCTGGAAGAGCCCGATTGGGCCAGTGATGTGCGCTTTGCCACCAACCGGGCGCGGCTGGAGCACAAGGCAGCGCTGCTGGATCTACTGATGCCGGTGCTGCGCAGGCGGTCGCGCGCGCACTGGCTGGTCGCGCTGGAGGCTGCAGGCGTGCCCTGCGCACCCATCCACAGCCTGCCCCAGGCTCGCGCCCACCCCCAGGTTGAGGCGCTTGGCATGTTGCTACCGGTGCCGGGTGTTGCCGGACAAACCCCATTGCGCTTGACAGCGCTGCCGCTTTCCATTGACGGCCAGCGGCCAGCCCACCGCAGCCGCGCGCCTGCGCTGGGCGCGCACAATGATTTACATGGCCTGCCTGCGTTGGTGCCGGCCCCTATTGAATTCAAACCAGGAGACAAACCATGAGCCTTTCCAACCCAACCTCAACGTCCCGTCGCACTGTGGTGCGAGCCCTGTGCGCTGTCGCCTGTGGCGCGGCTGCGCTGCTGGGCAGTTCCACAGCGATGGCACAGGCCTGGCCCAGCAAACCGGTCAAACTGGTGGTGCCCTTTGCCGCTGGCAGCGCCACTGACCAGATTGCCCGCGCCTTTGCCGCCAAGCTTGCCGAGTCCTTGGGGCAGCCGATGGTGGTGGACAACAAACCTGGCGTCAACGGCATGCTCGGTGCTGATGCCGTGGCCAAGGCTGCGCCAGATGGCTACACCATCCTGATCGGCACCAACAGCACCAATGCCGCGCTCAAAAGCCTGATGAAGCAGCTACCGTATGACCAGGACACAGCATTCGCACCTGTGGCCTACCTGGGGCAACTGCCCCTGATCGTGGCGGTCAATAACGATGTGCCTGCCAAGACCCTGCGCGAGCTGGTCGATATGGCCAAGGCCAAGCCCGGCCACATCACCTTTGCCAGTGCCAGCACCTCACAGCTGGTGTCCAGTGAAATGCTAGCCAGCATGGCAGGTGTCAAGTTGACCAATGTGCCCTACAAGAGTGGTCCGGCCGCCATGACCGACCTGATTGGGGGCCAGGTAAACATGTTCACCGCCGACTTTGGCGTGATGGTGCCCCAGGTCAAGGGCGGCAAGGTGCGCGCGCTGGCGGTGACTTCCACCAAGCGCTCGCCCCTGGTGCCAGACGTGCCCACGGTCAATGAGGCGTTGGGCCTGAAAGACTACGAGCTGATTGCCTACTTTGCTGCCTTTGCTCCGGCCGGAACGCCGGTCGACATCATCAACAAGCTCAATGCCGCACTCAACGCTGCGGCCAGCAGCAAGGACATTCACGAGAAATTTGGTCCTATCGGTTTTGCGGTGGAAATCGGCACGCCGGACGCACTGGCCCAGCGCACCAGGGCGGAAACGGCCAAGTGGGCCAAGGCGATCAAGGACGCAAAGATTGAGGCGCAGTAGGGCTCAAGTGGCGCCTGCAATGTCACTGCGTTTGCTATAAAAATAGTAGCATTATATCCAGTCGCTGCGAGGGCTTTCTCAGCGCTGTTGCCACTTCATCGTCAAGACTGCCCCCGTCACAATGCCGGTCAAAGTCAACATCGAGCCCAGCGAGAGGGTGGATATGCCGGACAAACCCTGGCCGACGGTGCAGCCCATTGCTGTGACGCCACCGAAACCCATCAGCACAGCCCCCACCAGTTGATTACGCAAGTCCTCCAGTGAGGCAAAGCCCTCCCACCGGAAAGTGCGCGTGCTGAGTGCATAGGCCAGGGAGCCGAGTACCACGCCGCTGACGGTGGCAATGCCGAATGTCATTCGCAAGGACTTATCGGTCCAAAGCATCAACATCTCCAGGCTGTAGGCGATCGGTGCAACAAAGCTGAATGACTCAATGGTGCGTGTATTGGTGCCGAAATAGGTCATTTCCAGCGTTTCGGGACTTTCGGCAAAACCGATATGCCCGGTGAGGTACCAACCGGCAACCACCAGCAGACCTAGTGTGATGGCCCCGAAAATTTGTATGGTGTTGGCGCGAAAACGCTTGTCCTTGAAAATAAAAGCCAGCAAGCCCAGCGACACGAAGCACAGCAGGGCTAACACGACAGTTTTTCCGGGCTGGCCAGTGAGCCGCGCAAGCAACTCCGCCAGGCTTTGGCTTTTCATGCCCAGGCCGGACAGGTCGACGGCGACGGGGTCGAGGTAGTTGGCCCGCCACTGGCCGAACAGGCCCTTGAGTGTCATATAGGAAGAGATGGAGATAAAGGTCAGTACAACCAGTGAACGCACGCTGCCACCACCGAGCCGAAGCAGATTTTTGTTTGCGCAGCCGCCAGCGATTGTCATGCCGATTCCAAATAGCGTTCCGCCGAGCAGCATGGATAGCCACGGGAGCACGGGCCGCTGGTAGACCGACTTGGACAGGTCGACCAGATCAAAATAGTGCAGCAGGTTGGCCCCGGCCACCGCTACCGCAATGGCCAGCAGCCAGGTGCGCATACGTCCCCAGTGTTCCATGTTGACGACATCTGAAATTGCACCCATGGTACAAAAGTTGGTCTTGCTGGCAACGATACCGAAAACAAAGGCCAGAGCGAAACCGCCCCATACGACCCACAGCGCCAGGTTGGTGATGTTCTCCATTCGGTTTTCTCCGTCAATGTTGTCAGGGTTGGGCAGCCAGGCGGCTCATGGTGTTCTGGATCACCAGAGGCGCATTGATGATGCCCATGAACTTCCCCATGCCCAGGTCCGGTCAGGCCAGGGCGATGCGATAGCGCGCATGTAGAGAGTACACCTTGTTGTCAAGGTTGAAGAGATCATAGGGCAGTGCGACAACGTCTTCTTTGCCCTTGATCTTGTTGAACCACCAGCCTTCACCACTGTTGGCGCTGTTCGTGTCGACACGGAACACGGCGATCTTCCGGTTGTGCATGATGATTTCATAGACCTTGCTGGCATCGCTCACATTTCTGGCAAGGTTGCCCTGCGCGCTGGCGATGGCTTCCTCAAAACTGGCATGGGTGACGAGTTCGCTGTTGCTGGAGTCGAAGCGCTCCATGCTGAGCATGTAGCGGTGGCCGGGCAGATCCTCCTCGTCTACGTTGCCGCCAAAGGGCTTGCCTTCCTACAGCGCCTGGACCAGCCTTGCTTGGGCCGCCTTCACTGCGGATTGGGCGCTGCCGAACTTGCCGCGAAAAAAGGCCCGATACCAATAGTCGGGGTCCAAGTAGGACACGGTGCCATTGTCGGGCAGGCCCTTGGGCGTGTATCGTTCGACAATGGTGAAACCGGCGGCCTGCCCGATGAAGATCATGAAAAAAGACAGAATCAGTCGCTTCACGGCAATTCTCAGGATGGATGCA
>JAGWUS010000077.1 GCA_028868305.1 Burkholderiales bacterium
GCCTGTGGACCGCGCGGCACAACGCCTACTTTGCCGGCGTGCAATCGGTGCCCGGCTGCAAGGCCATCACGACGGACACCTGCGTGCCCATCTCCAGCCTGGCCGATGCGCTGCTGGACTCGGTCACCGAGGCGCAGGAAGCCGGCCTACCCTACTTCATGGTCGGCCACGTGGGCGATGGCAACTTCCACATGGGCTACCTGATTGACCCCGACAAGCCAGAAGAGCGGGTACTGGCCGAAAAGCTGAATCACCAGCTGGTGACCCGTGCACTGGCGCTCGGCGGCACCTGCACCGGCGAACATGGTGTGGGTCTGCACAAGATGAACTTCCTGCGGACCGAGACTGGTGATGGCGCGGTGGACATGATGCGCACCATCAAGCGCGCACTGGACCCAGACAACATCATGAACCCGGGGAAAATCTTTTCGCTATAAAACCAATAGCTAGCCGTGCACATTCCATGCGGGCTAGAGGCCAATTTGCCTCAAATACCTAATCTGAGAAATAGCGGGCATTGAGACTACCCTGCCAGGCCGTGTCGAACACCTGGTCGCAGACCAGCCCCTGCCCATCGCCAACGAGTTCAACCTCACCCGCGCTGGACATGCATTGTGAAGCGTAGGCCTGGGTTAAACGCTGCAGCAATGCTTGCTTGTACTGCGTGTCGTCCGAGCCCGCCAGGTGCAGGCCCTTGGTGATGATTATCACGGGTGTATTGCTGCCGCGCCTTGACCTCAGTCGCAATCAGCTGGCCGACTGCGTTCTCAATCCTAAAAATATGGATTTTGAAATCTGAAAATACGGATTTTTATGCCTGGCTTTCGCCCGTACGGGACATCATCCCACGCATCACCGGGGTGGCTTCTTACAGTTCGGCGTTCTCGGCAATGGCGTTGGCCAGGTACTCGATCTTCTTCTGCATATCGTCGTCGGTGTCGGCAAAGCGCTGCGCAATCACCGCAAACTCCGGGCTGACTTCGATGAAGGCGTCCACCACATCGGGGTCAAAGTGCGAGGCGCGCTCGCCAAAAATCACCTGCACCGCTTCTTCGTGCGTGACGCCCTGCTTGTAGACCTTGTTGCTGATCAGCGCGTCGTACACATCGGCCACCGCCAGGATGCGCGCTGACAGCGGGATCTGGGTGCCCGAAAGTCCCCGGGGATAGCCCTTGCCATCCCATTTTTCCTGGTGCGACAGGGCAATTTCCTTGGCAAGGTGCAGCAGGGGAGAGGTCTTGCCAAGGGTTTTCTCGGCACGCACGATGGCCTCGTAGCCTAGAGTGGTGTGGGTGCGCATGATGGTCACCTCCTCGGGGGAAAGGCGCCCGGGCTTGAGCAGAATACGGTCGGGAATGCCAATCGTGCCCATGTCATACATGGGCACACTGGCACACAGCAGGTCGATGTAATCCTGCGTGAGCGTCGGCGCAAACATCGGGTTACCCCTGAGCTTGTCGGCCAGCACGCGCACATAGCGCTGCACCCGCTGAAGGTGACTCTCGGTGTCGGACTCACGCAGTTCTGCCAGCGTTGCCATGGCGAACATCACCACACGCAAGGCATGCGCGGCTTGCGCGGAATCGTCACCAAACGGGACGGGGGCAGAATCCATGGTCATTCTCCTGGGGGCGCCGACAGCGGCGCCAGGTACAGCCACACCATTCTGCCATCAGGCGCACGGTACCGGGCCGTTGGCGCGGTGCCTATGGCTTCAAATTCCAGGCTCACCAGCCAGGCGCCAGACTGCAGCTCGGCTGCGGCCTTGGCCAGAGCGCGCGGCATGCTCTCGGGGCGCTGGAACAGGTACACCATGTCGTAGCCGGACCAGTCCGCCTTCCAGATGTCGCCCTGGCGCACCTCGGCCCAGGGGCAACGCAACGCGCACATCCAGCGCAACGGCCAGCTCCACTCCAGCCCATGCAAGGCGACATGCGGATAGGCCTGGTTCAAGGCTTCCAGTCCTTGCCCCAGACCGCAGCCGGCATCCAGCACTTTGGCGCCGTCGCGCAAAGGCGCGTGTTCGGGCAAGGCCTGCAAGGCATCCGGTGGCGTGGGAAACAGCGGCGCGTCACGCCAGGCGTTAAGCGGGTACACCAGCAACAGGAGCAACAGCGGTACCAACCACGCCCAGGCGGGAAGCTCGGACACCCCCAGCGAGGGCAGGCTCAAGGCCAGCGAGAGCGGGAAACCAGCCGCAATCCAGACCCGGCGCCACCAGGAATCACCCCACAGGCTCGTGGCCACACCCAGGGCTGTGGCCGCGGCGATGGCGGTACCCAACGGTGCCCCCTGCCCCATGGCCAGTTTGAACAGCAGCCAGGCAGCACCCCAGGTCAGAACGGCCGGCAATGGCCAGACCTTCAGGCGCTCAGGCATGGCTCCACCCATGGATAGTGTTTTTGGCCTTTAGCCCTCGTGGGATATGCACAAGCAGCTATTAAATCGATAGCAATCCAAAAGAAGCTCAGCGGCTGGTGCCGGGCGACAGACGCTCGATCAAACCGTTAAGTTCGTCCAGCGAACCAAACTGGATCACCAGTTCGCCCATGTCCTCGAAGCGGCCGTTGCGCTTGACACGCTTCTTGATGTGCACATCGACCTGCGCCATGAGCAGGTCGGAGAGTTCTTCTTCCACCCGCTTGAGGTCGCGGGATTTTTCCTTTTTGGGTTTCTGCGGAGTGAGCGCAAATTCGGCACTCAGCTTTCTGACCAGGCTTTCGGCTTCGCGCACCGACAGCTTTTTGGTGGCCACCTGGTTGGCCGCCGTGATCTGGGTCGCACGGTCCAACGCCAGCAGCGCACGGGCGTGGCCCATATCAATGTCGCCAGCCATCAACATGGTCTGTACCGGATCGGCCAGGTTCAGCAGGCGCAACAGGTTGCTGGCGGCACTGCGCGAACGGCCCACCGCCTGCGCCGCAGTTTCGTGCGTGAGCCCAAACTCCTTGATCAGGCGCTGTAAGCCATGGGCCTCTTCCAACGGATTGAGGTCCTCGCGCTGGATGTTTTCGATCAGCGCCATGGCGGCGGCGGCCTCGTTGGGTACGTCGCGCACCAGCACCGGTACGCTGTCCAGCCCAGCCAGCTTGGCCGCGCGGAAGCGGCGCTCGCCAGCGATGATTTCGAACACTGGGCGCAAAGTTCCGCCACTTGCCGAACCCGCCACAGGGAAGGGCCCCTGTGGTTCCTTATTGCGGTGCAACCGAGCTTGTTCGTCGTCTAGGCGACGAACAAGAATCGGTTGCATGATGCCCTGCGCCTTGATGCTTTCGGCCAGTTCGTACAGCGCGCCCTCGTCCATGCGGGTGCGCGGCTGGTACATGCCAGCCACCATATCGGTTAACAACAAGGTGTTGGGCTGGCCGGGGTTGGTGGGGATGGCGCCATCGGCAGCGCGGTCCGCAACCTTGGGGCCCAGCAATGCTTCCAGACCCATGCCCAAGCCTTTGGGTTTCTTGGTGACCATTATTTTTCTTCCTTCGTTAGCATCAAATTCTTCAGCAGCGCGTGGCCCTCAAGCCATTCACCCAGACCCGATTCGGCATTGATATGCCCGGCCAGGCCGTAATCCACAAACTCCGAACCCCAGGCCGTGGCAAAGGCGCACGCACGCGCGAAGCTGCAATAGGGATCGTTCTGGCTTCCGAGCAACACGCTCTTGAACGGCAGACTCTGCATCACCACCGGCGACCAGCTCTTGAGCACCGCGCGCAACTCCTCGCGCTCCGGGTCGCCCGGTGCCACCAGTAAGGCAGCCACCACCTTGTACGTGTTCTGCGAATGCGCTGCCCAGGCGGCAGTCAGCATGCAGCCCAGACTGTGGGCTGCCAGCACCACAGGGTTCGGTGCAGCCAGCACGGCTTCTTCCAGCTGGGTCATCCAGTCGCCGCGCAGCGGACGCATCCAGTCATGCTGCGCCACGCGCTGGTAGCCGTGCAAGTCTTCCCACCGGCTTTGCCAGTGGTCAGGGCCCGAGCTTTGCCAGCCCGGCAGAACCAATACCGTGTGTGCAGCCACTATGACATCGCGCCGATACGTGCCACCATCTCTTTGGCAAAAGCCACGAAAGCCTGTGCACCTCTGGAGCTGGGGTCAAACGCCACACCGGGCAAACCATAGCTGGGCGCCTCTGCCAAACGCACATTGCGCGGGATGACGGTGTCAAACACCTTGTCGCCAAAGTGGGCCTTGAGCTGGTCGCTGACCTGCTGCTGCAGCGTGATGCGCGGGTCGAACATGACGCGCAGCAACCCGATGATCTGCAGATCGTCGTTGAGGTTGGCCTTGACCTGCTTGATGGTGTTGACCAGATCGGTCAGGCCTTCGAGCGCAAAGTACTCGCACTGCATAGGCACGATCACGCCGTGCGCAGAACACAAGCCGTTCAGGGTCAGCATAGACAGGCTGGGTGGGCAGTCGATCAGCACAAAGTCGTACTGGTCGTTCACCTCCGCCAGCGCCTGCTTGAGGCGTTTTTCCCGGCGCTCAAGCTCCACCATTTCCACTTCGGCACCGGCGAGTTCGCGGTTTGCGCCAAGAATGTCGTAGCTGCAACCACCCTCTTTGAGCTTGTCGCTTTGCGCGCGCGCCTCCGGAATGGATGCCGACTCCAGTAGCACGTCGTACACCGTGAGTTCTAGCTTGCGCTTGTCCACGCCCGAACCCATGGTGGCATTGCCCTGCGGATCGAGGTCAATCATCAGCACCCGCTGCCCCACCTTGGCCAGACCGGCGGCAAGATTGACCGTGGTGGTGGTCTTGCCTACCCCACCCTTTTGATTGGCAACGCAGAAAATTTTGGCCATGGACTACCAGACTAGAGAAGAAAGAAAAGCAAATCGGAGTTGTTTCACGTGGAACCGTTTGTCACTGGACTACCGGGAAATGGCGAGCTTGATACCAAAGCCGACCAGGCACAGCCCGGCCACTTTCTCTAGCACCCGTGAAATCATGGGATTAGCGCGCACGCGCTCTGCGAGAAAGTGCGTCAGCAGCGTGGAGGTCAGGCCGTAGAAAAAAGTCAGCACCGCAATCGTGGCCGCCATAAAACCATAGGTCAGCAGACCCTGTTGGCGCGTTGGGTCGACAAACAAGGGGAAAAACGCCATGTAAAACAGGATGGCCTTAGGATTAAGCAGCGTGATGGCCATGGCCTGGCGCAGGTAGTGTCCGGCCTTGATGTTGAGCACCGGCGCCGCACCGGGCTTGGCCAGCAGCATCTTGCCACCCAACCAGGCCAGGTAGATTGCACCCACCCACTGCACTGCCTCGAAGGCCTGGGGGTACGCTGCCAACAAAGCCGCGACTCCCGCCACCGCTGACCACATCAGCACCTGGTCCCCCAGGATTACCCCCAGCGTTGCCGCCAGTCCACCCAGGATTCCGCCCTTGCTGGTGGACGTGATCAGCGCCAGATTGCCCGGGCCGGGAATCAGCAGGAAAACGATGATGGTGACGACAAAAGTGCCGTAGTCGGTAACGCCGAGCATGGGATTCTTTGTATTGGGGAGGGATGTGAGTTTACGTTGGAAATGTTGAGACCCGAAAACCTTGGAGAGGATTTGGTGGGCGTGCGCCGCCGTGGGATTGGCCGCGGTATGCATTTTGCTCCGTGTCCCCCGCCCGCTTTGCGGGCTCCTCCTTTACCTGCGCAAAACGCATACCGCGACCAATCTTGCGCGGCTTAGATTGCACGTGGCTGGCGCCCAAAGTCCAGTCCGCGCTCAGAGGTGCGGGGTGGGTACCAAAGTGAGGTAAAGGAGGAGCCCGCAAAGCGGGCGGGGGACACGAACGGCGGTACTCACCCCGCGACTCCCAGCGGATGTGCGCACCCCAAGGAAGTTCAACCGCCAGAAACAGGTCGCATCCACACAATGCACCGCTCCGCCCCCAGCCCCGGCACCTCCAGCGGTTCCACGTGAAACACATTCACCGAAGCTGGCAGCGCAGCCATCTCGTCCGCCGGGTGCTTGCCCTTCATGCCCATCCAGACGCCCTGTTCAGCCAAAGCCTTCTCGGACCAGGTCACAAAATCCACCAGCGACGCAAAGGCCCGGGAGCTCACCACGTCGTACGGCTCGGTCAAACTTTCCACCCGCGCATGGATGCCGCGCAGATTGGTCAGCTTCAAACTCACCGCCACCTGCTGGATGAACGCCGCCTTCTTGGCGACCGTGTCGACACAGTGCACCGCAATGTCCGGGCAGCAGATGG
The DNA here is from genome assembly GCA_028868305.1 of Burkholderiales bacterium. Taxonomy (GTDB): domain Bacteria; phylum Pseudomonadota; class Gammaproteobacteria; order Burkholderiales; family Burkholderiaceae_C; genus Allorhodoferax. The sequence continues at coordinate 6,217 of JAGWUS010000077.1, forward strand.
CAATCACTACGCCCGGCAGTCCGGCACCAGAGCCCACATCCAGCAGTCGCACCGACTTCCCGGCCAAGCCCATGGATTCCAGCTGGCGGCGCAGCGGCGCAATCACCGCCAGGCTGTCAAGCAGGTGATGGGTCAGCATCTCTGCCGGGTCACGCACCGCGGTCAGGTTATAGACCTTGGTCCACTTCTGAATCAGGTCGAGGTAACCCAGCAGCTGTGCTGTTTGAGTTTCGTCCAGCGACAGGGTCAGCTTCTGCAGTCCGTCGCGCAAACCTGGGTCCAACAAGTGCATCAGGCAGTCACCTCACCAGCAGCACCCGCCTTTTCGACAAAGCCCTTGAAATTGCCTTTCTTCAGATGGATCAACAACAGGGAAATGGTGGCGGGCGTGATGCCAGAGAGGCGCGAGGCCTGCCCCAGCGTTTCGGGGCGGAACTTGTTCAGCCGCTGGCGCGCCTCGATACTCAAGGCCGACACCTGCATATAGTCCAGATCTGCCGGCAAGCGCAGGTTCTCATAGTGGGCGGCACGCTCCACCTCATCCTTCTGGCGGTCGATGTAGCCCGAATACTTGGAGGCAATTTCCACCTGCTCTACTACAGCTGCCACAAAAACGTCTTTCGCGATGACGCTGGCTGATTCGCTTGTTTCACGTGAAACGCCAGCTATCAATTTCACGGGCAGCTCCGGATTGGCGTACTTGCCATCGCTCAGCGACATCAAGCCGGCGTAGCTCACATCGGGTCGGCGCAAAAGATCGGCCAGGTTGTATTCATGGTCGATGGCCTTGCCCAGCACGCGCTCAGACTCCGATGCCGGCAGGTTCTTGGGGTTGACCCAAATAGAGCGCAGACGTTCTGTTTCACGTGAAACCGCATCGCGCTTGCGGCAAAAAACCTCCCAACGGACATCGTCCACCAACCCGAACTTGCGGCCGGTCTCGGTCAGGCGGGCGTCGGCATTGTCTTCGCGTAGCTGCAGCCGGAACTCCGCTCGGCTGGTGAACATGCGGTAGGGCTCGGTCACGCCCTTGGTGATCAGGTCATCGACCAGGACACCGAGATAGGCTTCATCGCGCGCTGGCACCCAGGCACTCTGTTCCCTGCACCGCAGCGCAGCATTGATGCCAGCAAACATGCCTTGTGCCGCCGCCTCTTCATAGCCGGTGGTGCCGTTGATCTGGCCGGCAAAGAACAGGCCGCCAATCTGGCGCGTCTCGAAACTGCTCTTCAAGCTGCGCGGATCAAAGTAGTCGTACTCGATGGCGTAGCCGGGGCGCAGGATGTGCGCGTTCTCCAGCCCAACCATGCTGCGCACCAGGTCGTACTGGACGTCAAACGGCAGGCTGGTGCTGATGCCGTTGGGGTAGTACTCATGCGTGGTCAGGCCTTCGGGTTCCAGAAAGATCTGGTGGCTGTCCTTGTCGGCAAAGCGGTTGATCTTGTCTTCCACGCTGGGGCAGTAGCGCGGGCCCACGCCCTCGATCTTGCCGGTGAACATGGGGCTGCGGTCGAAGCCGGAGCGGATGATCTCGTGCGTGCGTTCGTTGGTGTGGGTGATCCAGCACGGCACCTGCTGCGGGTGCATGGCGGCGTTGCCCATGAAGCTGGCCACCGGCATCACATCGCTCATGCCACCGGGCACGCCGTCGCCGGGTTGTTCCTGGCACTTGCTGAAGTCGATGGAGCGACCGTCGATGCGCGGCGGCGTGCCGGTCTTGAGGCGCCCCTGCGGCAGCTTGAGTTCCTTGAGGCGGGCGCTCAAGGACTGCGCGGGCGGGTCCCCTGCCCGGCCGGCGGCGTAGTTGTTCAGGCCCACGTGGATCTTGCCGTCCAGGAACGTTCCCGCCGTCAGCACCACGGTGCGGCTGCGGAACTGCACGCCCACCTGGGTCACGGCGCCCACCACCCGGTCGCCCTCCACCATCAGGTCGTCCACCGCCTGCTGAAACAGCCAGAGGCTGGACTGGTTTTCCAGCCGGCGGCGGATGGCCGCCTTGTAAAGAATGCGGTCGGCCTGCGCCCGGGTGGCACGCACGGCCGGGCCCTTGGAACTATTCAAAATACGGAACTGGATGCCACCCTCATCGGTGGCGATGGCCATGGCACCGCCCAGCGCGTCCACCTCTTTCACCAGATGGCCCTTGCCGATGCCCCCGATGGAGGGGTTGCAGCTCATCTGACCCAGGGTCTCGATGTTGTGCGTCAGCAGCAGGGTCTTGCAGCCCATGCGTGCCGCGGCGAGCGCGGCTTCCGTGCCGGCATGGCCGCCGCCGACGACGATGACGTCGAATTCTTGTGGGTAGAGCATGAAAAATCCGGGGAGAGTGAGCGCATCCTGCGCCGGCGAGCGCCCGCGGGCGGGCGCCGAAAGTGGTGATTTTAGCGGTTGCTGAAATTTTTGGCGATAATCGGGGTCTCTGCGTGCGCTGTTCCCCGCGCCCTGCGGGCATCGACAGCTACAAAACGAATAGCACCCCACCATGGATTGCCGCCCCGGCTGCGCTGCCTGCTGTATTGCGCCCTCGATTTCCAGCGCCATCCCGGGCATGCCAGCGGGCAAACCGGCCGGCGTACGCTGCCTGCAGCTGGACGAAGCCAACCGCTGCCGCCTGTTTGGCCGCCCCGAGCGCCCGGCCGTTTGTGCCAGCCTGTCGCCCTCCCCCACCATGTGCGGCAGCTCCGCCGAACAGGCGCTGCTCTACCTGGGCCGGCTGGAAAAAGAAACCGCGCCGTGCTGACGAGCAGCCGGCGCGGCGAAGCCGAAGAAACAAGTCTTGTTTTTCTTCGACCTTGTTCTTCTTAGAAGGGGTAGTGGCGCGGCGTCGTCTGCATGGTAATCCAACGCAGTTCGGTGAACTCGTGGACGCCGGCCTTGCCGCCAAAGCGCCCGATGCCCGAACCCTTGACGCCGCCGAAGGGCATCTGCGCCTCGTCGTGCACCGTGGGGCCATTGACGTGGCAGATGCCGGAGTCGATGCGGCGCGCCACGTTGAAGGCGCGCGCGACGTCGCCGCCGAACACGGCTGCCGAGAGACCATATTCATTGTCATTGGCACAGGCCACGGCTTCCTCCACACCGTTGACGCGCACGATGGCCTTCACCGGGCCGAACGTCTCCTCATGGTAGATCTTCATGGCCGGCGTCACGTGGTCCAGCAGCGTGGCAGGCATCAGGGTGTTGCTCGCCTTGCCACCGCAGAGCAGCTTGGCGCCCTGGGCCAGCGCGTCGTCGATCAGCGCGTTGCAATGCTCCACCGTGTTCATGCCGATGACCGAGCCCAAAACCACCGGATCCGGCTTGCGCGGATCGCCCAGCGGCAAGGCGGAGGCCTTGGCCACGAACTTCTTGACGAACTCGTCGGCGATCTTCTGGTCGACGATGATGCGCTCGGTGGACATGCAGATCTGCCCGCTGTTGGCAAAGCAGCCAAAGGCCGCGCCGTTGACCGCGTCGTCGATGTTGGCATCGTCCAGGATCACCATGGGCGCCTTGCCGCCGAGTTCCAGCACCACCGGCTTGAGGTACTTGGCGCAGGTCATGGCGATGATCTTGCCCACGCGGGTGGAGCCGGTGAAGTTCACACGGCGCACCGCCGGGTGCGCCACCATGGCCTCCACCACCGCGCCGGCATCGGCTGGCGCATTGGTGATGTAGTTCACCACACCGGCCGGAAAGCCCGCATCCTGGAAGCACTCGATGATGAGCTGGTGCGTGTGCGGACAGTTCTCCGAGCCCTTCATCACCACCGTGTTGCCGCAGGCCAGCGGCGTGGCGATGGCGCGCACGCCCAGGATCACCGG
>JAGWUS010000092.1 GCA_028868305.1 Burkholderiales bacterium
GGTGCGGTAGTGGAAAGGCTTGACGGCAATGCCCGCGTTCTCGAACCCGCGTAGCAAGGTCTCCACCACCATTCCTTCCCACGACTTGCCTGCTGCCGGGTGCGTGGGTAGAAGCTGACCGTCGGCAATGCGCAGCAGCCTATGCAGCAGGCCGCTGTCGCGCAAATAGCCTTTGGGATGTTTGACGAGTTGCTTGGCGATCGAGGGCGTCCAGGCCGGGATGTGCCGCCACAGAAAAGTGTCATGCGCAATGTGCAACCAGTCGCGGACCGTAGGCTCGCTCACGCCCAGTGCTCTTGCCATGTCAGCGTTGTTCAGGATGTTGCCCGAGTGCTGGCCCAGCAGGTTGACGAATTGGCGAAACCGGTCCCGATTGAGGCCTGGAAACAGGGCTCCGATGTCGCGCATCAAATAGGTGTCGATGTAATTGCGCTGCCACAGCTCGCGGAACTCCGCGCTGTTATTGAGCCAAGGCTCCGGGTAGCCTCCCGCAAACCAGTAGTCCCACACCTGCTGCACTTGCAGTCTTGGCACCGCGGCAGCCTGAATTTCGGTCAGCGCTGCCCCTTGCGCCAACAGTGCATACAGCGGCGAGGGCGTTTGCTGCCAGGCTTCCGACAGCGTCAGGGGCGCCATTTCAATCCGGGCGACCCTGCCCGCCAGACTTTCTGATATGTGCCGCACCAGGTCTGGCGAACTGGAGCCCGACAGCAGAAAGCGGCCCTTTTGGGCGCGGTTGCGATCAATCGCCACACGCAGGGCCGAAAACAAGGGCGGTGCCAACTGGGCTTCGTCAATCACCACCTTGTTGTCATGCAAACGCAGAAACAAGTCCGGATCTGCCAGCACTTGCGCACGGTCTGCCGAGTTCTCCATGTCAAAGTGCCGCCATTCAGTGCCGAGCGTACCCAACAGCGTGGTCTTGCCGCATTGGCGTACCCCGGTCAACACCACGCAGGGGAAGTGGGTCAGCAGGGTTTGGACTTGGGTTTGGAGGTGGCGCGTCAACATTTGTGCATATTGTAAATATAAACTTTAGAAAATACACTATTGTTTTAATCGAAACGTCCCAGCGTTAGCCCGAACGGACTATTGCCCTGAGTCATTTTTTTTTATGCTAGGCCGGCAATTATTTTCATTCAACCGAACCAGGGAGTAGTAACCATGACAAGCCGTATCCGTGCCATGTTTGTGGCCGCCATCGTGTCACTAGGGTTTGCCGTCGGAGCGCAGGCGGCCAACGTCGTCGGCAGCTCCGGCTTGCTAAACGCAAGCGACGCCAACCAGATCGAAACCTGGCTGGGCCAGGGCAGTGTCCAGTTCGACAATGTGTTCACCAAAGTCAGCGGCTCGACCTCAACCGACTTTCACGCTGCTGCCGATGGCAAGGGCGCGACCATCAGCATATTTTCTGTAGCGTACGGCAACGGAAGCCAGGCGTTGATCGGTGGCTACAACCCCTCCTCATGGAATGCCGGGTTGTCCAATTACAACTACACCTTTGCGGGTGGCGCCTTCCTGTTCAATTTGACTTCGGGTCTGGTACAGCAGCAACGGGCTGGCATGCCCTACCAAACCTACAACAATGTGACTTACGGTCCCACGTTTGGCGGTGGAGTTGATCTATATGCAACCACAGTAGTGTCCGGTTAAAAAGTGAACAAATTCAACTGGTTAGAGCTGAGTGGTGTTTCTGGGATTGGGGCATCGGGCTGCAAGGCGCATGAAATCTGGGTTTTCTCGAAAACCGACACCGAAAGAATCTGTAGCAATGTGTAGAGCGAGGCATCCAATTGCAGGTCCTTCTTGACGATGGCGATGAGCACGTAAGTGGACACGGCGCACCAGATTTGCGTCTTCACAGCGTTCTCGCTC
>JAGWUS010000034.1 GCA_028868305.1 Burkholderiales bacterium
CGCTGCTCCACGATGAACTCCACGGTCCCGGCACCCACATAGTTCACCGCGCGGGCAGCAGCCACTGCGGCCAGGCCCATCTGGACGCGCATCTCGGGCGTCATGCCCGGCGCAGGCGCTTCTTCCAGCACCTTCTGGTGGCGACGCTGCACCGAGCAGTCACGCTCGAACAGGTAGACATAGTTGCCCAGGGTGTCGCCAAACACCTGGATCTCGATATGGCGGGGGCGCTGCACATACTTTTCGATCAGCACCGCATCGTCGCCAAAACTGTTGATGGCTTCGCGCTTGCACGAGGCCAGGGCGGCTGCAAAGTCCTCGGCCTTGTCCACCGCACGCATGCCCTTGCCACCACCGCCGGCACTGGCCTTGATCAGCACCGGATAGCCAATACGGTCCGCCTCGGCCTGCAGCAGCGTTGCGTCCTGGTTGGCGCCGTGGTAACCCGGCACCAGTGGCACGCCGGCTTTTTCCATCAGCTGCTTGGACTCGGCCTTGAGGCCCATGTCCTTGATGGCGGACGGCGGGGGGCCGATGAACACCAGTCCGGCATTGGCGCAGGTCCGCGCAAACTCTTCGTTTTCACTCAGAAAGCCGTAGCCGGGATGGATGGCCTGGGCCCCGGTGGCCTTGGCGGCTTCGATGATTTTTTCCCAGCGCAGGTAGCTGTCCTTGGGGGCGCTGCCACCAATATGGATGGCTTCGTCGCATGCGGCGACGTGCTTGGCATTGGCGTCTGCATCGGAATAGACCGCGACTGTTTTAATGGCCAGGCGCGCTGCGGTGGCGGCGACGCGGCAGGCAATTTCACCGCGATTGGCGATCAGAATTTTGTTAAACATGGGGAGTGTCTCCAGAGGAATTCTTGGAAAAGCGGAATGCGGGCGGTGCACCGGGATCGGGCATGCCGCTGAAAATTCGGGTGAGGCGTGAAAACAGGGTGCGCAGGTAACGCCAGCAGGTGCGGATCAGCCACACACTGACGACCAGCAGCACGACCAACACCGCAGCAAAGACCAGCGGATGGGTCACCGAAAGCCACAGCGCCAGCGGCACCGCGCCATCTTCCACCAGTGAGGCACCGATGTTGGTAAAGGGTTCCGGCGAAGTGTTGATGGCCGCGCGACTGGTGGTCTTGGCGACATGGCTGGTCGCTGCCAGTGAGCCGCCCAATACGGCGGCCACCAGCCCCATCACCGCACTATCAGCACCAAACACACCGGCAGCCAGTGCCGCGCCCGCGGGGATGCGGATGACGGTGTGCACCATGTCCCACAGCGAGTCCAGCCCTGGAACCTTGTCGGCAAAAAACTCGACGAACACCATGAAACCACTGGCACCCAGCACGACCGGGTGGGCCAGCAGGCGCAAGCCCATCGGCAGGTCCACCCAGCCCATGAAACCGGCCCAACCGGTGAGCAGAATCACCAGGTACAGGCGCACACCGCTGGCCCACCCCAGTGCACCTGCCAGGGCGATAAGTTGTACGGTATCAAGGCTTTGCAGATTCATGGCGTGCTGTCCTTTACATGCGGAACACGCCGAACTTGGTGTCCGGGATGGGGGCATTCAACGAAGCAGAGAGGCCCAACGCCAGCACGCGGCGGGTGTCGGCGGGGTCGATAATGCCGTCGTCCCACAAACGGGCTGTCGCGTAGTAGGGGTGGCCTTGCACTTCGTACTGTTGCCGGATGGGGGCCTTGAAGGCGTCCTCTTCGTCCGCACTCCAGCTGCCGCCCTTGGCTTCAATGCCGTCTCGGCGCACCGTGGCCAGCACGCTGGCGGCCTGCTCGCCGCCCATGACCGAGATGCGCGCGTTGGGCCACATCCAGAGGAAACGTGGGCTGTAGGCCCGGCCGCACATGCCGTAGTTGCCTGCGCCAAAGCTACCGCCAATGATGATGGTGAACTTGGGCACCTGGGCGGTGGCAACGGCAGTCACCATCTTGGCGCCATTGCGGGCAATGCCTTCATTTTCGTATTTGCGGCCGACCATGAAGCCTGTGATGTTCTGCAAAAAGACCAGCGGAATCTTGCGCTGGCAGCACAACTCGATAAAGTGCGCACCCTTGAGGGCCGACTCGCTGAACAGAATGCCGTTGTTGGCAATGATGCCCACCGGCATGCCTTCGATATGCGCAAAGCCGGTAATGAGCGTGGTGCCAAAGCGTGGCTTGAACTCATGGAACTCGGAACCATCGACGATGCGGGCGATGATTTCGCGCACATCAAAGGGCTTTCGGGTGTCGGTGGGAATCAGTCCGTACAGCTCCTCTGCTGCATATTTAGGAGCTACCGGCGCTTGTGTGGTAGGGGCTAGCGGCTTCTTTTTATTCAAATGCGAAATAATTTCGCGTGCCAGCGAGAGCGCGTGCAGGTCGTTTTGCGCCAGGTGATCGGCCACGCCAGAGAGGCGCGTGTGCACATCGCCACCGCCCAGGTCTTCGGCGGTCACCACCTCACCGGTAGCGGCCTTCACCAGCGGCGGGCCGCCCAGGAAAATGGTGCCCTGGTTCTTGACGATGATGGTCTCGTCGCTCATGGCCGGCACGTAGGCGCCGCCTGCGGTGCAACTGCCCATGACCACCGCGATCTGCGAGATGCCCTGGGCACTCATGTTCGCCTGGTTGTAGAAGATGCGGCCAAAGTGTTCGCGGTCGGGAAACACCTCGTCCTGGTTGGGCAGGTTGGCACCGCCCGAATCCACCAGGTACACGCAGGTCAGGTTGTTTTGCGCTGCCACTTCCTGCGCACGCAGGTGCTTTTTGACCGACAGGGGATAGTAGGTGCCGCCCTTGACGGTGGCGTCGTTGCACACGATCAGGCAGTCCACACCACTGATGCGGCCAATGCCGGCAATCACACCGGCGCAAGGCGCGCTATCAGAACCATCACGGTCCGGGTACATGGCCAATGCCGCCAGCGGCGACAGCTCCAGAAACGGCGTGCCGGGGTCCAGCAGCATGGCCACGCGGTCACGCGGCAACAGCTTGCCACGCGCGGTGTGCTTGGCGCGCGCGGCCTCACCGCCACCCATGGCGGCTTTGTCGATCTGTGCGTTCAGGTCCGTCACCAGTGTGCGCATGGCGGCTGCGTTGGCCTGGAAGTCGGCCGAGCGGGCGTTGAGTTTGGTCTCCAGAATGGGCATGGTCTGTGTCCGGTCAGGGTTGTCTGTGCAAACCCCATTTTGAACGGACCCGGCTTTCAATGGCAGGCCATCAAGGTTGCAAATCGTGCCACGTTACGAATTTCTGGCACACTCCCACGCCATGGCTTCCCCTACCCCCGTCGCTGCAACGCCCATGGCATTTGTTCAAGCTATTCTTGGCGCTTACACGCGCTATGGCAAAGACCCTGCACTTGCATTGCAAATGGCACAGATTGCGCCAGAGGACGTGCTGCACCCCGGTGTGCGCATCACCGCCTGGCAAATGGAGCGCCTGTCCGAAACTGCGATGCGTGAACTCGATGACGAAGCCCTGGGCTGGTTCAGCCGCCGGCTGCCCTGGGGCAGCTACGGCATGCTGGCGCGTGCGTCCATCAGCGCGCCAACCCTGCGCCTGGCACTGTCCCGCTGGTGCCGGCACCACGGTCTGATTGCGCCGGACATTTCACTGACGCTGGAGGTGGCTGACGATGTCGCGACGATCCGCATCGCGGAGCACCCTGCAGTTCGGGCAGGCTGGGCGGCAGGGGATTCTGCTCCGTGTCCCCCGCCCGCGTTGCGGGCTCCTCCTTTACCTGCGCAGAATCCCCTGCCGCCCAGCCTGCCAACGCTCATGCGCGAGTTCTGCCTGGTGTCCGTATTACGCAATATCCATGGTTTGGCCTGCTGGCTGGTGGATTCGCGCATCCTGTTGCAGGCAGCGCAATTCCCCTTTGCCGCACCAGCGCACCAGAGCGCGTATGCCATCCTGTTTTCCGGACCGACCACATTTGGTGCAGACCACGCGGCCATCCACTTCGATGCCCGCTACCTGAGCCTGCCCTTGCGCCGAGACGAAAAAGCACTGCAGCAAATGCTGCAGCATGCGCTGCCGCTTACTGTGCTGCAATACCGCCGCGACCGCTTGCTGGTACAGCGGGTGCGCCAGACCCTGGCAACCCACACCTGGCAGACCCACAGCGCCGAAGCACTGGCCACTCTGCTGCATGTCTCGCCACGCACCCTGCACCGCCAGCTGAAAGAAGAAGGCGCCACCCTGCAGGGCCTCAAGGACGAGGTACGCCGTACCCGTGCCGTGGAACTGCTCAACCGCACCGAGCGACCCGTCAAACAGGTGGCAGAGGCCGCAGGTTTTCAGAACGAAAAAAGTTTTATCCGCGCCTTCAAGGGCTGGACAGGGGCGTCCCCTGCCGAGTTCCGGCGGCAATCCGCCGTGGTCTGAGTGGCGGCCCGGATTGCAGCCTACTGCTGCACGACCCCGGCATAGATAAACACGCCGTAAGCACCCACCAGCACCACGCCCAGTGCCCGGGGCAAGCGCCCCATGAGCGCAATAAACAGGAAGTGCAGTGCCGCCGCCCCCACAATGACATAGATGCCGATCTGAAAGAATCCGGGGATGGTGATCTTGTCGAACAGCGTGAAGAGGCCAATGCACATGGGAATGCAAATATGGCCATCGCCCACCTGAGAACTGATCACGATGTCCTGCCGGCCAACGTAGCCGTAGTACAGCGCAATGAATGCGTTGGGCAACACCATTAGCGCCCCGCTGAGCCAGCCCAGGTCCTTCTCGCTGATATAAGGACTCTTCACAGTGGATACCCAGTGAACCAGGAAATCCACACTCACGTAAATGCCATAGGCGCCAGCGGCTATCAGCAGCAGATCGAACGCGATGGACCAGTGGAAACTGCGGTTCTTGCGCACATTGTTCTTGAGGATTTCAAACACGTGCAGCACCTGCCAGAACACAAACAACCCGACCAGCACCAGCCCATCGTAGAAATCCAGCACCCCGTCTTTGGCCAGCGCCCACAGCGTGCCGGTGAACAGGAACAGGGCAATCAGCGTAAACAGCAGCTCCAGGCGAAACAGCTTGTTCGCGGCAGGCAGTCCCTTTGTCATCTTCTTTGTTCTCGGCGTGCTTTTCTGGGCTGCGCTTGCGCCAAAAAGCAGCGTAGTCAAACCCAGGATCAGGGTCAGGTTGGTGACGTTGTTGACAATGCAGTTCTCCATCACCGTACTGCCCTTGCCACCCGAACGGCTCATGACAAAGGCAAAGATGAGGTTCGCAAACCCCGAGCAGTACGGCATGATCAACGTGCCCAGCACCGTGCCTTCAAAGCCTTTGCTCTCGATCGCCTGCAGCCGCCAGATCATGAGTGCAGAGGCCGCCATGAAAACGCCGATCTGCGCCAGCGGATTGGAAAGATAGGACACCAGGTGCTGGGGGTTGCTGAACACGTGCACAGAGGGAAAAGTGAGGCTGGCGCCAAGGATAAGCGCATTCAGCGCCCCACCGTGGCCCGCAGCCGCTTATGTACACTGCCTTTTTTGTGAAAGATTCTGCTTCATGACCATTTCGACGAGTCTCCCTGCTGACGCCATGGCCGAGCGCATCGTGCGCCATTTCCAGGCTGAAGGTTTTCCCGGTATCACCGAGGCCCTGCTGGTGCGCATCCAGCTGAAAAAAGGCGACCGGCCGGAAATCGAAGCGGCGTTTGACAAGGCCATGGACCGCGAAGCCACCCCGCCGGTGCACGATTATTTTGCGGTCCGGCTGCACGGCTTTTATTCTGAAATCCGCAGCCTGGGAGACGCCAAGGCAGCCTTTGCCAGCGACTTTGGCCGGAGCTTGCGCATTGAGGTGCCCAGCATCTACTTTGACGATGCACCGGTCATCGTGGATGACGCGCTGGCCACAGGCACCAAATACGACGCCATGCTCAAGTTGGGCAACAACACACTGGGCTACGCAATCGCCATTTTGCTGAACGACCCGAATTCATCGTTCTTCGAATACCTGGGCGCCCACGCCGGTTATGACTGGCAGCAGATCACCGGCAATCTGGGCGCCGCCGCCACGTCCTTTGCCCAGGAAGAAGACCTGCTCTGACCCGGACGCCCGGTATCGCCATGTGCCAGTACCTGGCCGCACATGAGGGACACCACCCTGACCTTCCCGCAGACACTGGTACTGCGCTATGCGCACTTCGAGCCCGAAGGACGCAAGCAGCCGCAGGTGGTGGAAGACTACTGTGGCTGGTTTCTGGCCCGCTCGCGTGCCGTGGATACAGTACTTCTGAGCCGGCGCAACAGTTTCCGCCTGCCGTCAGCGCCTACTGGGAACGCCTGCAGCAACGGTCAGCGTTTCAACGTGCCCTGGCCCTACAGCACCAGGCCCAGGGTGTACCCACCACCCCGGCGCCCGACACGCGCCTCTGACCTCCACAATCGCTATCAAATTAGTAGCTGGCTGCGCACGGCCCGCAAGGGCTGTGGCTTCTTTTTGCCAAAATTCTCAAAAGACCAAATTAAGACTAAAATTAGTCCCTGCCGCATTTCGAAAGTTCTGCCATGAAACTGTCCACCCAGATCAAACCTATCAGCTACCTGAAAAGCCACACGGCCCAGATCGTCAGGGAACTGAGCGAAAGTCGTGAGCCGATGGTGATTACGCAGAATGGGGAAGCCACATTGGTCGTCATCGACGTCAAAAGCTACGAGGAACGCGAAAACACCCTGGCGCTGCTCAAGCTTCTGGCGTTGGGTAACCGCGAAATTGAGCAGCGGAAATTCCGGGATGCCGAAGAAGTATTTGCCAACCTGGACGCGGCAGACCAGCAATGAAGGTCGTTATTCTGGAGTCGGCAGAAGCCGACTTGCACGGGTTGCGACGCTATATCGTCAAAAACTTCTCCCTGGGTACCTGGCAAACCACTTTCGGCAAGATCAAGGAATCCATTCGAGATCTGGCTGCGTTTCCCTATCAGGGGGCTATTCCCCCGGAACTGGAAGCCCTGCACCTCACGCAGTACCGACAGCTGCTGTCCGGGATGAACCGCATCATTTATGAGGTACGGGAAGACACTGTTTACATCCATATCGTGGTGGACAGCCGGCGGGATATGAAGGCTTTTTTAATGCAACGGCTGGTGCGGTAAGCGCGCTGGCGGACCGACGCCATGCCCAAGTCAATCGGACTCCCCTGGATGGCAAAACCTGCTATTGAATAGATAGCTGGCTCTGCACTGTGCACGGGGGCTGCAAGCCAATTTACTTGAAATTTCCATCCACGTAGTACCAGCGCCCATCTTCCCGCACAAAGCGGCTTTGCTCATGCAGACGCACCGCGCTGCTACCTGCAGGTTTGTGCCGTGCCACAAATTCCACCTCCGCATGGTCGGCATCCCGTGGCAGATGCTTGCGCACTTCCAGCCCCAGCCACTTCACGCCCGCATCGAACGGCACTTGCTGCGGGCGTGTGCTGCCATGCCAGGTGGCCAGCAGATAGGCCTCCCGCTCCAGCACGAAAGCGCTGTAGCGTGAGCGCATTAGATGTTCGGCGTCGGGTGCGGCGGTGTCGGCGTCCAGGTAGCGGCCACAGCAATCGCCGTACCGCACCGGTCTGGATCTGGCATCAAGCCGCCCGCACGGGCAGGGGCTGTCCGGCGCGCAGAATTTCATGCTGCCTTGTGGGGACGACGCGTTTTTTGCTGCTCCAGTGTTTCCGTGGGGGCGCTCTGCTTCACCCATTCGGCCCAGCCCCCATCGATGTGCGACACATTGGTCATGCCCATGTCTTGCAAAGCCTTGGCGGCCAGCGCGCTGCGCCAGCCAGCGCCGCAGAAGAGGATGAATTCCTTGCTCTCGTCGGCAAACAGCTTCTTGTGGTACGGAGACTCCGGGTCCACCCAGAACTCCAGCATGCCGCGCGGCGCATGGAAGGCTCCCACTACGGTGCCATCGTTCAGTTCGCGGATGTCGCGGATATCCACAATCTGCACGTCAGGCGCGCCCAGGCGTGCCAGCACCTCGGGCACACTGTAGGTGGTGACCTGCGCCATAGCCTCGTCAACGAGGGCGCGAAAACCTTTGGTAATGGGCATGGTTATTTCTTTCACATTCAACACTTAGACTCACAGCATAGCTAATCCCACAAGGCATCTTCATTCATGAGCGTACGCAATCTTGACTCCCTGTTCGATCCTGCTTCCATCGTGGTGATTGGTGCGTCCGAACGACCCGCCAGCGTGGGTGCCACGGTGTGGCGCAACCTGTCCGGCGGTGACTTTGCTGGCCCCGTATACCCGGTGAACCCCAAACACAGTGCACTCGATGGCCATACGGTCTATGCCCGGGTGGCTGATCTGCCACAGGTGCCGGAGCTGGCTGTCATCTGTACACCGCCCGCCACCGTACCCGGCCTGGTACGCGATCTGGCCGCGCTGGGCACCCGCGCGGCCATCATCCTCACCGCAGGGCTTTCTGCAGAGGAGAAGCAGGCCACGCGGGACGCCGCGCGACCGCATCTGCTACGTCTGCTGGGGCCCAACTGCATCGGCCTGCTGTCCCCCCACGCAGGGCTGAACGCCAGCTTTGCCCATATTGGCGCACAGCGCGGCGAGCTGGCGTTTGTGTCGCAATCGGGCGCACTGGTCACCGCCATGCTGGACTGGGCGGATGCGCAGCAAATCGGCTTCTCGCATTTTGTATCGCTGGGCGAGCACATGGATGTGGACTTTGGCGACATGCTGGACTACCTGGCCACCGACGTGCACACCCGCGCCATCCTGCTGTACATCGAATCGATTGAATCGCCCCGCAAGTTCATGTCGGCCGCACGCGCGGCGGCGCGCAACAAGCCCGTCATCGTGATCAAGTCGGGCCGCTCGGCGCTTGGGCAAAAAGCAGCCGCCTCGCACACCGGTGCGCTGGCGGGATCAGACGATGTCTACAACGCGGCCATCGCCCGCGCCGGCATGCTGCGCGTCAACACCCTGAACGAGCTGTTTCTGGCCGCCGAGATGCTGACACGCTGCCGCGCTACCGCAGGCGACGCCCTGACCATCCTGACCAATGGCGGCGGTGCCGGTGTCATGGCCGCTGACTCGGCGGAATGGATTGGCGTGCCACTGGCCCGGCTGGCACCCGCAACGGTAGAGAAACTCGATGCCATGCTGCCGGCGAACTGGTCACACGGAAACCCGGTGGACATCATTGGTGATGCGCCCGTGGAGCGCTATGTCAAAGCACTTGAGGTTCTGGCTGCGGCGCCCGAGGCAGGGACCATCCTGTTCATCCAGGCCCCCACGGCCATCGTCCCCAGCGCCGACATTGCCCGCGCACTGGTGCCGGTCGCGCGCCCGGCTGCTGGTGTTACGCCGAGGCTGTTGAGTTGCTGGCTGGGCGGGCACGCTGTTCAGGAGGCGCGCGACCTGTTTAAGCAGGCCGGCATTGCCAGCTTTGAGACACCGGAATCCGCAGTGCGCGCCTTTGCCATGCTGCAGGCCTTTACCCGCAACCAGACCGAGCTGATGGAGGCACCTCCCACCCAGGCCACGCCAATCGCACCGGACAGGGCGGCCGTGCAGGCCATCGTGCGGGAGGCACTGGCCAGCGGTCAGGAGATGCTGACCGAACCCCAAGCAAAAGCCGTGCTGGATGCCTACCGCATCCCGGTGGTAGCCACACGCACCGTTCCGGCCGATGCAGGGCTGGCGGCCGCCGAAGCTTCCCGCATCGGATTTCCAGTCGTCATCAAGATTCTCTCGGAACAGATTTCGCACAAGTCGGATGTGGGCGGTGTGGCACTCAACCTCGACAGTGCCGAAGAAGTGCTGGAGGCTGCCCGCGTGATGCTGGCGCGAGTGAAGATGCTCAAGCCCCAGGCAGTTGTTGATGGCTTTACCGTGCAAGGCATGGTGCGCCGGCAGCAGGTACAGGAAGTGATTGTGGGTGCCACCGTAGACAGGGTGTTTGGCCCCATCATCCTGTTTGGTCAGGGGGGCACTGCGGTGGAGGTAATGGGCGATCGAGCCGTGGCCCTGCCCCCGCTGAATGTGCCGCTGGCGCGCGCACTTATCGGACGCACCCGCATCTCCAGACTACTCAAGGGCTGGCGGGACACACCTCCCGCCGACGAAGAAGCCCTGCTGGCCGTACTGCTGGCGGTATCACAACTGCTGACGGATATTCCCGAGCTGGCTGAGCTGGACATCAACCCTCTGCTGGTGAACCATGAAGGCGCCATTGCACTGGATGCCCGCATCCGCCTGAGCGCCCATCAGCCCGCCGGGGCCCTGAACTTTGCGATTCGTCCCTACCCGGGCGAACTGTCAGAGCGCATCGACTGGCATGGTCAGGCCCTGGAGTTGCGTCCCATTCGCCCGGAAGACGAGGCCCTGCACACCGATTTTCTGATGCACCTGGACCCGGAGGACATCCGCATGCGGGTGTTCTACAGCCGCCGCACCATGGAACGCAGCGAGCTTGCCCGCCTGACACAGATTGACTACACCCGCGAAATGGCTTTTATCGCCATTGCACCAGGTCCAGATGGGCAACCACAAACGCAGGGGGTCGTACGGGCCATGTCCGACCCCGACAACATCAGCGCAGAGTTCGGCATCATCATCCGCTCTGAGCTCAAGGGCGGCGGACTTGGCCGCCTGCTGATGGACAAGCTGATTGCCTACCTGCGATCTCAGGGAACACAGCAGCTGGTGGCCACAGTGCTGCGCGAGAACCACCGCATGCTGGAACTGGCGCATCTACTTGGATTCACGGATGCCGAAGTACAGGAGGACCACAGCACCCGATCCATCGTGCTGGACCTGCAAACTCCCGCCGTTAGCTGAGGGCGGCCTCGACAAAGTGCAGGCGGTCCTGCCCCCAGTACATGTCGCCATTAACAAAAAATGTGGGGGCACCAAAAGCACCGCGCTGCACTGCCTCGGTGGTGTTTTTCTTCAGCATCTCCTTGACCGCCGTGTCGTTGACCAGGGTCAGAAACAGGGCCGGATCGATGCCTGCATCTGCCAGCACGGAAGCCACAACTTCGGGCGATCCCATGTTTTGCGGTTTGCCAAACATGGCGGCGAATACCGCATCCAGGTAGGTGTGGAACTCGGTTTCGCTGCGCATTTGCATGCCCACGGCGCCGCGCATCAGCTGCAAGGTGTTGATTGGGAAATTCGGGTTCATGCCGAAGGTGACACCGAAGTGTCGCGCCCAGCGCTGCAAATCGATGTTGGAGTGGAGTCCTTTGGCAGGAACTTCGGCCGGACTGTGGTTCCCGGTGGCCTGGAAGATGCCGCCCAGCAGCACCGGCGTCCACCGGATTTGCGCACCTTGGGCGGCAGCGATCTTGGGCAGCTGTTTGTAGGCCAGGTAGCTGTAGGGGCTGCCGACATCGAACAGGAATTCAACTTGCTTGCTCATGGATGTTCCTTGGTGGTGGTGGTGGGGTTCGGATTACCAGCGTTCGATCCAGGGACGCAGGTCGAGTTCGTGGGTCCAGCTGTCGCGCGGCTGAGTGTGCAGGTGCCAGTAGTTGTCGGCGATATGGTCGGGGTTCAGGATGCCGTCCTGGGCTTTCATCGCGTAACGCTCCGGGAAGTTGGTCTTGATGAAATCGGTATCGATGGCGCCATCCACCACCACATGCGCCACATGGATGTTGCGGGGCCCCAGTTCCCGTGCCATGCTTTGTGCCAGCGCGCGCAGGGCATGTTTGGCACCCGCAAATGCCGCAAAGTTGGCGGAGCCGCGCAGCCCCGCCGTGGCACCGGTGAACAGAATGGTTCCGCGCTCACGCGTCACCATGCGCTTCGCGACTTCGCGCCCCACCAGAAACCCGCCAAAGCAGGCCATCTCCCAGATCTTGAAGTACTTGCGTGCAGTTTCCTCCAGAATGCTGCAGGGCACATTGGCGCCAATGTTGAACACCATGACCTCGATGGGGCCGATGTCGCGCTCGATGTCTTCCACCAGCTGGATGACTTCTTCCTCCTTGCGTGCGTCGGAGGCATAGCCACGGGCTTGTCCGCCTGCGGCCACGATCTCGTCAACCAGCACCTGCAGCTTGTCGGCGCTGCGCCGGGTGACGCAGGCCACATATCCCTCGCGTGCAAACCGTTTGGCGATGGCGCCACCGGTGGAGTCTCCGGCGCCAATGACCAGCGCCACTTTTTTGGCGGTTGAATCTGCCTGCATTCCGATCTCCTTTAATTGCATAACGGTCGTTATTATAACGATCGTTATGCAATAATTGTCAACGAATTTTTTACGGAGCAGTTTCAGATGCGGTACCCCGCTGGGCACAAACAGGAAAAGCGCCAGGAGCTTTTGCGCGTCAGCGGGGCGCTGATCAAGGCCAATGGCTTTTCCGCCACAGGCGTCGACACGCTAACCCAGGGCGCCGGGGTGACCAGCGGCTCCTTCTATAGCCACTTTGGCTCCAAAACCGAACTGCTCAAGGCCCTGATCGACAACGAACTGCAGATCAGCCGCGAGATGTGGGCCGGCAACCCCCATGACACCGCCGAGGAGTGGGTGAACTTCGAGCTGGACCGCTACCTCAGCCTGGGCCATGTCAATCACCCGGAAAGCGGCTGTGTCATACCGGCGCTGGGTGCTGAAATCGCGCGCGCAGACACCTCCGTCAAGGATCTGTACGCACAGGAATTACACAAGGGCGTTGTGATTCTGGCCAAGAGACTCGGCAGCGAATCGCTGGCCTGGGCTTTCATCTGCCAGCTGGTGGGGGCCCTGGTGCTGGCCCGTGCCATGCCCACGACCAAAGAAAAGAAGGCCGTCATTGGAGCCAGCAAGCAGTTCCTCAAGCATGCGCTCCAGGTGCAGTCCACGCATGGACATACACACCCACCGTCCTGAGCAGCCGCCGGAATTTCAGGCGTTGTAGACCACATTGCCCTCGACGGTTGCCGCACCCGAGCGCACCAGCTCCTGCACCAGCCGGTCCACCCCTACTTCCAGAGACAAATCGGCATACAGCTGGCCAAACATGGCTTTGAAATAGGGCGTGGCCTGCACCCATTGCAGCAACCCGGTCCGCTCCACGTGCTGCAACTCCAGCAGCTTGAACTTGAGCAGCACCTTGGCGGCGTATTGCAGGTGCTTGGCCGGATTGACCACAAAGCCATCTAGCCGCTGGCGCGCTACCGCAATCGCAGTGTCCACGGCCGTGAAGGGTGCACCGTGCCCAGGGATGACAAGCGCGGGCCGTAGTGCCGCAATCACGTCCAGCGTGTCTGCCACTTCGGCAAAAGCATCGTCGCCATCGAGCTGCGGAAACACCACGCCAAAGCCGCGCTCCCACAGCGCATCCGCCGACAGCAGTGTGCGGCTGACCGGCTCGAACAGGATCACCGAGTGCGTGTCGTGCCCCGGCGCGGCGTGGACCTGCCAGGTGCGATCGCCCAACAACATTTCGGTCCCCGGCAACAGCAGTGCATCGAAGGTAAACCGCGGGCAGTTCTGCCCCGTGGGCTCGTAGGTCAAGGCCTGCGGGTCCCAGCGCCGGACCTCGTCTGCCAACCCCGGCGGAATGGAAGTGCGCAGTGCGGGGTAGGCCGCCTGCAGCGCTGCGTTGCCACCGCAGTGGTCGCTGTGCAGATGGGTGTTGAGCAACTGGTGCAAGGGCTGCCCCTGCAAGGCAGACTGCACCAGCGCCAGCGTCTGGTCTGCGTGGGTGCAGTAGCCGCTGTCGATCAAGGCATTGCCTTGCGCCCCCTGGATCAGAATGCAGTTGCTTGACAGCCAGCCGCGTTCGAACACGGAGACGCCGGGCGGAAGGGTCACGGGGGTGGTTGCCATGCGGCCGTTCAGCCCAGCGCGCGCTGGATGATGATCTTCTGCACGTCGGACGTGCCTTCGTAAATCTGGCACACGCGCACATCGCGGTAGATGCGCTCCACCGGAAAGTCGCTCACATAGCCATAGCCACCCAGGGTCTGGATGGCGGCGCTGCAGACCCTCTCGGCCATCTCGCTGGCAAACAGTTTGGCCATGGCAGCTTCTTTCAGACAGGGACGGCCCGCATCGCGCAGGCTGGCCGCGTGCCAGATCAACTGGCGCGCGGCCTCGATCTGCGTGGCACATTCAGCCAGACGAAAGCCCACGGCCTGGTGGTTGAAGATGGGCTGGCCAAAGCTCTGGCGGTCCTTGGCATAGGCCACGGCCACGTCCAGCGCGCTGCGGGCCATGCCCACGCTTTGCGCCGCAATGCCGATGCGACCGCCTTCCAGACCGCCCAGGGCGATGCCGTAGCCTTCGCCTTCCTTGCCGATCAGGTTTTCGGCCGGAATGCGGCAGTTGTCAAAGTTGATCTGCGCGGTGTCGCTGCTGTGCTGGCCGAGCTTGTCTTCCAGACGCGCCACCACATAGCCCGGCGCGTTGGTCGGCACCAGGAAGGCGCTCATACCCTTCTTGCCGGCACCCTTGTCAGTGACGGCAATCACGATGGCCACGTCGCCGTTCTTGCCGCTGGTGATGAACTGCTTGACACCATTGATCACGTATTCATCCCCTTCGCGCACCGCCGTAGTCCGCAGGCTGGAGGCATCACTGCCCACATGCGGCTCGGTCAGGCAAAACGCACCGAGCAGCTTGCCCTGCGCCAGCGGTTCCAGCCACTGCTTCTTCTGCGCCGGGTTGCCAAACTTCATCAGAATGGCGTTGACCGGGCAATTGGTCACGCTGATCACGGTGCTGGTGCCGCCATCGCCCGCGGCAATTTCTTCCAGCACCAGCGCCAGCGTCAGGTAGTCCAGCCCGGCCCCACCGAGCTCTTCGGGCACGCAGATGCCGTAGGCACCCAGTGCCGCCAGCCCCTGGTGCACCGCCTTGGGGAAGGTGTGCTCCTTGTCCCATTGGGCCGCATGGGGCCAGAGCTCTTCTTGCGCAAAGTTACGCACCGCGTCGCGCACCATTTCCTGGTCTTGGGTCAGTAGCATGTCGCTATTCCTGTTTGAAGTTCAATGGGAGTCCGGGAGGCAAAGCGGCAAGACCACAGTGAAACTGGCTCCATGCCCCGGGGTACTGTCAACCTTGATGCGCCCGCCCAAACGGGTCGCTACCAGGTTGTAAACAATATTCAGTCCCAGCCCGCTGCCCCCCCTGCCAAGCTTGGTGGTGAAAAAGGGATCGAAAACCCGGGAGAGATTCTCCGCATCAATGCCAACGCCATCATCTCGCACAATGATCTCGACATGCGTCTGGTCGACGAGACGCCCGGCAACCTGCAATTGGCCCCGTTCACGCCCGTCAAAGCCATGCACCAATGCGTTGGTTATCAGGTTGGTGAGTACCTGGCCCAGGGGGCCTGGGTAGCTGTCCATCCAGATACCCGCGGGAATCTGGCAATCAACCGTATGCGAGGTCTTGCGCAGCATGGGCCTCAGCATGGTGAGCGAATCCAGTACCGTGGTGTGAAGCTCAAAACGGCGACGGTTGACGCTGGCCTGGTCCACTGCGACTTGTTTGAAACTGATCACCAGGCGCGCGGCGGTTTGCAGAGATCGAACCAGAATGTCGGCACCCTCCTCCATGGCCTTGGAGAAGGCCACCAGCCGGGAACGCGTGAGCCCCTGGTCGATAGCCAGCCGCAATGATTGCGCCTGCTCCTGCATGGTGCTGGCCACTGTGAGGCTGTTGCCGATGGGCGTATTGAGCTCATGCGATATGCCCGCGACCAGCGCCCCCAGGGAGGCCATTTTTTCCGCCTGAATGAGTTCTGCCTGGGCCGTTTGCAGTTGGACCATGGTGCTACGCAACTCGCGGGTCCGCGCGTCTACGCGCTGTTCAAGGGTTGCATTCAGTGCCAGCAGGGCCTCCTGCGAGGCCTTGCGCTCCGAAATATCAATACAGACCAGCAGATACCGGGTTGACTGCACATGGCGAAAACTCGACACCACGACTTCACAGGGGACGACGGCTCCTAGTCGTGTTTTCAGGGCCACTTCCGTGCGACTGCTGGTTTGCAGCAGTGCGTCGCCCGTCGCACCGGGCACCGTGCGCTGGCGATCCAGCTCAATCCAGAGGTCCCAGGACGGCAGTGCCTTGAGCTCGCTCTCGGTATAACCGCTAAGCAGCTCTATGGCCGGGTTGGCATACACCACCTTGCCCCGTTCCAACAAGACCACGCCTTCGCCAGCGGCCGACTGGGCAGCCAGCAAAGCCTTGTAAAAATTATTTTCACCCACTACCTCGCCGAAGAAAGTCAGTGCAAGGGAAGCCACCAGAACCAGTACAACGGACAGTCCGGCAAACAGGGCAATGGAACTGCCGCTCAGACCGGTCGCCGCCGCCATACAGACCGAACCCGGTTCAAAACGTGCCGCCGCCATTCCCGTGTAGTGCATGCCGGCTATCGCCATGCCCATGGCCACTGCACTGAACAGCCGGTGCGCCAGAGATACGCCCGAATCCCCACGTTCGCGAAAAACCAAGGCCAGTGCCGCCCAGCTGGCAGCCACCGCAATGAGCACTGACACCGCGAAAAGTGTGGGGTCATACGCAATGGGCGGGGACATTTGCATGGCCGCCATGCCGCTGTAGTGCATGGCCACGATGCCAGTGCCCATGAGCACAGAGGCCAGCAATTGCCAGGCTGCGCTGCGCTGGGGTCGGCTCACCACATACAGCGCGATTGCCGAGCCCAGAATGGCCGGCACCACAGAGAACGCAGTAATGGCCGGGTCATACGCCACCGACACGGGGATGTGCATGGCCAGCATGCCGACAAAATGCATTCCCCATATACCCATCCCCATGGCAAACCCACCGCCTGCAATCCAGTAGGGCCGCGTTTGTGGGCTCGCCCACACCAGATGGAAGGCCAACCGCAGGGTGGTGTAAGAGGCAAAGACGGCAATGAACACCGAAAACAGCACCAGACTCCAATCGTAGCTGGATGTCATATCGTTTTCAGGCTCCAAAAAAACATCAAATCGCCTCCATGCCCGCACGAGTGCTGCATAAGCAGCTCTGTTATTTATAGCACTTCAAGGGCTACTGCAGTCGCCTCACCACCGCCAATGCACAGCGTGGCCAGGCCTTTTTTGAGTCCGCGCGCCTTGAGCGCATGGATCAGCGTGACCATGATGCGGGCGCCGGATGCGCCAATCGGGTGGCCCAGCGCGCAGGCGCCACCGTTGACATTGACCTTGTCGTGCGGCACGTTCAATTCCTTCATCAGCGCCATGGGCACTACGGCGAAGGCTTCGTTCACTTCCCACACATCCACATCGCCTACAGCCCAGCCGGCTTTGGCCAACGCCTTTTGGGTGGCGCCGACAGGAGCGGTTGAAAACCATTCCGGCTCCTGCGCGTGGGTGGCGTGGCTGACGATGCGGGCCAGCGGCTTGCAACCGAGTTTGGCGGCGGTACTGGCCGTCATCAGCACCATGGCTGCAGCACCGTCGTTGATGCTGGAACTGGAGGCGGCGGTGATGGTTCCATCCTTCTTGAACGCGGGCTTGAGCGTCGCGATCTTGTCGAGCTTGACTTTGCCCGGGCCTTCATCAATGGAGATGGTGACTTCGCCGGCGCGGCCCTTGACCACCACGGGTGTGATCTCAGTGGCGAATGCGCCAGATTCTGTGGCGGCCTTGGCGCGCTGCACACTGGCCGTGGCAAAGGCATCCTGCTCGGCGCGCGTGAAGCCGTACTTGGCGGCGCAGTCTTCGCCAAAGGTGCCCATGGAGCGGCCGGCTTCGTAGGCGTCTTCCAGGCCGTCCAACATCATGTGGTCAAAAATGCGGTCGTGGCCAATGCGGTAGCCGCCGCGCGCCTTGGGCAGCAGGTAGGGCGCGTTGGTCATGCTTTCCATGCCCCCGGCCACCAGCACCTCGTGGCTGCCGGCCAGCAACATATCGTGGCAGAACATGGCAGCGCGCATCCCTGAGCCGCACATCTTGGAGAGCGTCACCGCACCGGCGCTTTTGGGCAAACCACCCTTGAACGCCGCCTGGCGCGCCGGCGCCTGGCCCTGGCCTGCCATCAGGCAGTTGCCAAAAATCACTTCCGTCACCAGCTCGGGGCTGATGCCGGCGCGCTCCACCGCCGCCTTGATGGCCGCGCCGCCCAGGTCGTGGGCGGCAAGAGAAGCAAAGTCACTCTGAAAACTCCCCATGGGGGTACGGGCAGCGCTGACGATCACAATAGTTTCTGGCATGGACTTCTCCTGAAAATAGTTGACGTTTACGTAAACGTCAATTGTGACAGAAGTGTGTTACCTGAATCGCTCCATCAACTCCCGACACGCCCGATCAGGATCGGCGGCCTTGGTAATCGCCGAGATCACCGCAGCACTGGCTACGCCCGTGGCCGCCACCTCCGCTACGTTGCCTCCATCAATCCCCGCAATGCCCACCACGGGCAGAGGCAATACGCCAGCCCAGTAGCGCAGGTTGTCCAGCCCCTGGGGGATCCAGGGCATCTCTTTGCTCTGCGTGGCAAAGATGGGGCCGCAGGCGATGTAGCTGGGGCGCAGGGCCCAGGCGCGGGCCACTTCCCAGTAGCTGTGGGTGCTGAGCCCTAAGCGCACACCGGCCTGGCGCAGCGCCTGCAGGTCCACCTGTTCCAGGTCTTCCTGACCCAGGTGCACGCCGTAAGCACCGTGTTGCAGGGCCAGCTGCCAGTGGTCGTTGATGAAGAGTTGTGCGCCCGGAGTGGCACGGGCCGCTGCAACCGACTCCTGTATCTGCGCCGCCAATGTGGACTCGGTCGGGTCCTTGATGCGCAGCTGCACGGTGCGGATGCCGGCGAACAGCACGCGGCGCACCCAGGCGGCACTGTCCACCACAGCGTAGACGCCCAGGGCCGGGTTGCTCAGATCGGGAAAGGCTGTTTGCGCACCGGACTGTGCCTGCAACCACGGGAGACTTTCGATGTGCTGCGCGAAGTCCGGCAGCGCTTGCACCTGTCCAGCACCCCGCCCGGGCGCGTAGGCGTGGCGCAGCGCGTGCGTGGTGGCCATCTTGGCCAGCACCACCGCATCGGCCACACAGTAGCCACTGGCCAGGGCCGCGGCGGCGGTGGAGGCGAAGGTACAGCCGGTGCCGCGGTGGTGGACGGTATCCACACGCGGCAAGCTAAGCCAGCCGGTTGCCTGCGGACTGGAGAGCCAATCGCTGACCAGTCCACCTGCTTCGAAAGCGTCACCGCCGGTGATGACAACCGATGGCTGACCTGCCCCATAGGCTTGCCCAATGCGTAACCCCAGGCGTTCGGCCTGCGCACGGTTCGGTGTGACCAGCGTGGCGCGTGGCAGCAGCTCCTGCACAGTGGCCTGCACCAGCGCATCATCCGCAAAACTGGTGCTCGTCGTGGAACCCAGCACCGGATCCACCACCAGCGCCACCGGCAACCCTTGCGCACGCAGGCGGTCCACCCACTGGCACACCACGTGCACATTGTCCACGCTGCCCAGCAGCCCGGTCTTGATGGCCTGTGGCGGCTGGTCGTGCGCGAGCGCAGCCAGCTGCGCGTCCAGCAGCTCGGCGCTCACCGACTCCATACGGGTGACGGCCACCGAATTTTGTGCAGTGATGGCCGCCACGGCCGTGCAGCCATGCACGCCAAAAGCCTGCAGGGCTTTGAGGTCGGCCTGTAAACCCGCACCACCGCCTGAGTCCGACCCGGCAATGCTCCAGACCACGGGTCGGATACCAGCTTCTGTCGGGCAGATTTCAGTGCCCAATGTGCTTTCAGCCCGCATCGGTATTGCACAAGCAGCTTCTTTTTTCATAGCAATTTCACAACAGGATGGGGTGACCCGCCACCGGGGTGGACGCAACCGCCATGTCCTGGCGGGCCATGATGCCGGCTTCAAATGCCAGGCGACCAGACTCAATTCCCAGTTTGAAAGCGTGCGCCATGCGTACCGGGTCCACCGCGTGGGCCACGGCGCTATTGAGCAGCACAGCGTCCAGCCCCAGTTCCATGGCCTGCACTGCGTCGGCTGGAGAGCCAATGCCCGCGTCCACAATCAGCGGCACGCCGGGCAGGCGCGCACGCAGGGTGCGCAGCGCGCCGGGGTTCACCAGCCCCTGGCCCGAGCCAATGGGTGCACCCCAAGGCATGAGGATATTGCAGCCTGCATCCAGCAGACGCTGGCAACTTACGAGGTCGTCCATGCAGTAGGGAAAGACCTCAAAGCCGTCTTTCACCAACTGCGCGGCAGCGGCCAGCAGCTCGAACGGGTCAGGCTGCAGGGTGTGTGCATCGCCCACCACTTCGAGCTTGATCCAAGTCGTGTCAAACAGCTCACGCGCCATGTGGGCCAGCGTAATAGCCTCACGTGCCGTGTGGCAACCCGCCGTATTTGGCAGCAGGTTGGCGCCCGTGGCTTGGACCATCGCAAAGAACTCACCTGGCTCACCGCCAGCAGCAAGCTGGCGGCGCAACCCCATGGTGACCACCTGTGCGCCTGAAGTGGCAATCGCCTCCTGCAGCACCTGGGGTGAGGGGTAACTTGCAGTGCCCAGAAAGAAACGGCTGGTGAGGGTGCGGCCACCGATGTGCCACGGGCTTGTGACTGAGCGCCCCGACGGCAGCCGGCTCTGCTCCGTGTCCCCCGCCCGCTGTGCAGGCTCCTCCTTTACCTGCGCAGAACCCACTACCGTCGGGTCTTTCCGTTGCTGGGACATGGATTCAGCCTCCCTGGATGGGTTGAAACGTCACAATCAGATCACCTGCTTGCAACAAGCACTGCGCACGCTGGTCGCGCGGCACAAAGGTGCCATTGACCGCAGTGGCCAGCGCGACAGGCTGCACGCCCTGCGCATCAACCCAGTCATGCAACGTGCGGGCCGTGGTGGTGTGTGGCTGGCCATTCACCACTACGGTGATGGCCTCAGAAACGAGGTCGGGTGTACTCATAGTGCAAGCTCCTGGAGGGCCCGCTCCACCAGCGCCGGCGCAATAAGCCAGCCGTGGCGAAACAAGCCGTTGATTTCGGTTATGCCGGCGGTGTGGCGCACCACGGGCAGGTTGTCGGGCAGCGCGGGACGCAGGTTGGTCTCGGTGTGCACCACGCGCGCCTCGGCCAGCGCCGGAATCGCGCTATGCGCGGCGCTCAGCAGTTCCAGCGTGCTGCGCAGCGACACCGGCGAGCGATCCTCACTCTCGATCTCGCTGGCCCCCACCACCAGGAGGTCAGCGGGGCGTGGCACGATGTAGATCGAATGGCGCGGGTGCAGCAGGCGCACTGGCCGGTGCAGTGGCACGCCGGGCGCATGCAGCCAGAACACTTCCCCGCGCACGCCACGCACCGGCAGCGCAGGCTTGGCACCCACGCCGCGCACGTCGAACACATGGTCAAAGCGGTGCTGCGCATCGCCCACGCGCAAAGTGCCAGGCTCTACCGCACTCACTGCGGCACCCCAATGCCATTGCACGCCCTGCTCTGTGGCCTGTGCGGCCAACGCCTGCAGCGCTTGCAAGGGGTGTATCTGCCCTTCGCAGGGCAGCAGCCAGGCCAGCGCCGGGCCACTGATGCTGGGTTCCAGTTCACGCAACTGTGTCAGCATCAGGGGTTGTGGTTGGTAGGGCGCATCTGCCTTGGCCTGCAGCAGGCCGACCACGCGCTGGGCGGCGCCCGCATCGCTGCGGTGCGCCAGCAGCAGGCTGCCTTGCAGGCGCAACTCCACGGGCTGGCTCAAAGACTGCACGATCTGCGGCCACAATGCACACGAGCGCAGGCCCAGCGCAAACACCTCGGCTCCGGCGCGTTCCAGCTCGGCCACCGGGCTGAGCATGCCCGCAGCTGTCCAGGCAGCAGCTTGCGTCCCAGACGTTTCGCGAGGTCCCGGATCCCTGGCGGGGTCAAAGACTTCTACGCGATGCCCCTCTGCACTGAGCTGGAACGCCAGCAACCGTCCGAGCACTCCGCCCCCTGCAATGCCAATATGCCGGGCTGCCATGGTCAGGCCCTGTCGGTGGATGTGTTCACGGGAAATCTCCGGTCCAAACCCAGAGAGAAAGAAACGGGACCAGCCCCGCAAACCTGGAAGGCGCACTGCCCGCATGGCACATGGCCGGGGGCGCAGCTTGGCACTTCTTACGCTGGCATGAACCAGATCAAGTTCACGGGTTTGTAATCCATCTCAGCGCAACCACCGCGCACCCCGGGCAGCGCGCAGTGTACGACACCCCCCATCAGGCGACCGGTCTCTGGCTGAAGCGCTTGTCCCGGTCGTAAGGAAATACGTCATACACATGGCCGGCCTGAATGCGCTCCTTGTGGGTCTGCCAGAAGGTCACGTCCAGCAGGTCGGCATGGTGCTGCATGAAGACCTCGCGGACCTTGGGATTTCCCAAAAGAAAGGGCGCAAAGGTTTCTGGAAATACATCGCGCGGGCCGACGCTGTACCAGATCTCGCCGCTCATTTCGTCGTCTTCATTGCGTGGCTCCGGCACTCGGCGGAAGTTGCAATCGGTGACGTACTCAATCTCGTCGTAGTCGTAAAACACGACCTTGCCATGGCGGGTGATACCGAAGTTCTTCCACAGCATGTCGCCAGGAAAGATATTTGCGGCCACCAGGTCCTTGATGGCGTTCCCATACTCCACCACGCCTCGCTCGATCTGCTCACGGGCCCGCAGTGCCGTGGGGCTCAGGTCATTCGGATTCGCACCCCCCGCATCGAAGGCTTCCTGCAGGTAGATGTTGAGCGGAATCATGCGCCGCTCGATGTACACGTGCTTGATGATGACTTCCACATGGCCATCGCCATCCCGGTCGCTGATTTCCAGCTGGCTGGGGGCGAACTTCTCGATCTCGGCAATCAGCGCATCATCAAAACGATCCCGTGGAAAACCCACCTCGCTGTACTCCAGGGTATCGGCCATGCGGCCCACGCGGTCGTGCTGTTTCACCAGCAGGTATTTGCCCTTGATCTGCTCGCGGGTGGTGTCTTTCTGGTGCGGGTAGTAGTCCTTGATAACCTTGAATACGTAGGGGAAGCTGGGCAAATCAAATACCAGCATGACCATGCCCTTGATTCCCGGCGCAATGCGGAACTGGTCGGTGCTGTGGCGCTGGTGCTGCAAGAAGTCGCGATAGAAGAGCGTTTTGCCCTGCTTGGCCAACCCCAGCGCGTTGTAGATCTCGTTGCGTGGCTTGCGCGGCATCATGCTGCGCAAATACTGCACATAGGCTGAAGGTACCTCCATGTCGACCATGAAGTAGGCTCGCGCAAAGCTGAACAGCATCAGCAGGTCGTCTTCACCAAACAACGCCGCGTCAATGATCAACTTGTCATCGAGATTGTGCAGAACCGGCAATGCGAAGCCGAATTCATTGAAGCCGTTGATCAGCTTGCCAACGATGTAACAACCCTTGTTGCGAAAGAACAGGCCAGTGAGCACCTGCACCTGGAAATTGGCACGCAGTTTGGCATCGCCGAGCAGATCGGTCATGACGCTGGCCACCAGGGTGATGTCACGCCGTAAATCGCTCCAGGGTCGCTGCAGGTCAAAGTCCAGGACCATGCGTTCGAGCACATCCACCAGGTTGTCGCGGTTCGGGTAGTAGGACGTGTAGGTAGGACGCTTCTCGGTCTCGTCGTTTTCGATGTACTCGGTGCTGACTGCCGGGCGCACAAAAATAAAATCGTTTTGAAAATACGCCCGGTGCAGGATCTTGGTAGTCACCGAGTTGAAAAACGTCTCCGCCAGCTCTGGCTGGTGGTGATTGACCAGCAAGCCGATGTAATGCAGCTTGACCTGCTGCCAGACTTCCATCGACTGGTCTCCCGCCTTGAACTCCCGCTCGAGCCGGTTGGAGCACTCCAGCACGCGCAGGTCGTAAAACTCGATACGCTCGCGTTGCGCGCGCTGCTGGCCATGCCAATCCAGTGTCTCAAAACGGTGTTTTGCGCGGGCCGACTCCGTGCGAAACAACCGGTAGTGGCGGTTGAACCCATCCATCATTGCCTTGGCAATGTCATAGGCTACCGAAGAATCCAAACGGGTGGGAAACATGTCTCGCCAACCGCCATCTGCTTATGCTGGATGGCGCGGCATCAGGCGCACGCCCGACAAGGCCTTGGCATAGAGAGCCTCCAGTTCGTCATTTCCGCTGACCGTCATGTGCAGATTTTGCAGCAAACCGTCCTGCAATCCATAAATCCAGCCATGCAGGGTGACACTTTGCCCACGGCTCCAGGCATCCTGCATCACGGTGGTGTAAGCCACATTGAGCACCTGCTCAATCACGTTCAGTTCGCACAACGCATCTACCCGACCATGTTCAGGCAGCATGGCAAGAAGGTGGCGGTGGCGATCACGCACATCCTTGACGTGGCGCAGCCAGTTGTCGGCCAAGCCAATGCGCAAGTCCTCCAGAGCCGCACGCACACCGCCACATCCGTAGTGCCCCACCACCATGAGATGCTCCACCTTGAGTTGGTCCACGGCAAACTGGATCGTGGACAGGCAATTCAGGTCGGTGGGAACCACCACATTGGCGACGTTGCGGTGGACAAAAACTTCACCTGGCTCCAGCCCCGTAATCTGATTGGCCGGCACCCGGCTGTCGGAGCAACCAATCCACATGTAGCGCGGCTTCTGCTGGTTCTTCAGGCCTGTGAAAAATCCGGGGCGTTCTTTCTCCATCTGTGCAGCCCAGGCACGGTTGTGGACAAAAAGTTCACTAAGCTCGCTTGGCATGAAAGACCTTATTTTTTGAGGGAAACACGCACATTCCAGTCCAGCAAAGCGTAACGCGCACGCTCCTGCAGATCATCCAGCGCATTGAACTCACAGCTTGCTTCAGGTTTGGCCGCGCTGCAGACAAAGGAGTTTCTATTCCCCAGTTGCCACAGACCCTTGGCGTTGCGGGCTTCTCCGGTAAAGAACATGGCGCGCGGTGCATCCATGGGGCCCGGCTCGGTGCCAACGGCCTTGAGCAGATTGCGGCCCGCATTGACATAGGGGCCCGATACACCGACCAGAGGAAGTAGTGTGTTGAACATGTCCCGGTGGCTGGCGGGCAGCGCCTGTTGGGTGCCGCATTGCAGCCCATCGCCCCAAATGACGAAGGGAACTTGCCGCATGAGGTAGCGGCGACTAGCCTCGGCATACATTCCAAAAGAGCGTACGTTGTGGTCACCCGTGGCAGCGATGATAGTGCTGGCGTGCAGTGGCCCCTTCTGCACCTCCTGCACAAAGCCCCCCAGCAAGTCGGCGGCATAGTGGTAGCTGTCCAGGTTGGGCAACAGGGTGTCGGAACTGGTTTCACCCTTCC
Source organism: Burkholderiales bacterium (assembly GCA_028868305.1). Lineage (GTDB taxonomy): Bacteria > Pseudomonadota > Gammaproteobacteria > Burkholderiales > Burkholderiaceae_C > Allorhodoferax. Next base: position 25,227 of record JAGWUS010000034.1, read on the forward strand.
ATAGACTCATATCGCGCGGCACGCGCTGGTAGTCAGCGGGCAAATCGTAGGGCGGGTGATTGGTGGAGGTAAGCACAAACACGAACAAGGGCTTGTCCACAGGCTGGGCGGCCAAGCGCTTGCTCAGGTATTTGAAGACATAGCTGTCCCACACGCCCCAGATGCCCAGCGCGGCCTCGGGGTAGGCATCCTTGAGGGTGTTGGCGTCCACCACTTCATCGAAGCCCTGCACCTTGAGCACCCGGTTCAGGTCGCGCCAACCGGAACGAGCCGAAGTAACAAACAGCGTCTGGTAGCCCGCATCCCGCACGACCTTTGGAATCGCCCAGGGGATCGGTTTACGGCCCACATCACCCAATGTCAAAGGCGTGATGGGCGTAGAAAACAGAATGGCTTCGAGCGACGGGTGAGTGCCCCCATGGGCAGAGTCGAAGTTGCTGAAGTGGCATACCCTGCCTGGTTCCTTCAGCGTGGGCGCCAATCGGCCCAGCACATCAAAATTCGGCCCCTGGTACAAGAGTGGTTCTGCACTCCAGGACTCCATCAGGAAGAACACCAGGTTTTTCTTGGGCGCACTCACAGGAATGGGGTCGTGTGCTGTCAATGCTGCTTTGATTTGGGCCTCGCTGCCATGGGGCAAACCCAAGACCTGTGCAGCGGCCTGTGCCGACGCAAAACCCATGGCCTTGAGGCCCACTAGCGGATCCGACAAATTCTGCGACTGGCCCCGGCTATCCCACGCATATTTCAGCGCGATGACGCCATTGGGCACCATGTCATTGAGGAACTGGGAAGTCGTGACTGTGAGGTGCTGACGCTGCAGCGCCATTTCGCGGACTGTGCCCTTGCCCGCAAACACGAGCGCGAAAAACACCACTACCGCGAGCAGCACTTTGACCGCGGCATGGTGGGTTTGGAGCAAGGTGTCGGGTTGCATATGGACCACCAGCTTGCCATGCAGCCAGACCGACGCCCAAGTGAGCGCAGCGGCCAACAGCAGGGTCCAGATGACAGGAAAGTCGCGCCAGATGGTCTGCAACACCGCAGCGGTGTCGTCTTCCACAAGACCAAACACCAGGGAATCAATCGGCGTCTTGTAGAAACCGAAGTAGTGCAGATTAACCAGCGAAAGCATCACATAGGCAAACACCACCACGGCAGCAATGCGTCCGTGCACCTTGCCCGACACCCAGGGCAGCACCAGCAGCAGCAGGAAACCCGCAATGGCGCTGACCTTCAGGTCAAAACGAAAGCCCTGCACCACAATGGTGGTGAGATCGGTGGTGGACGCGTGGTAGCCTGCCGGCCAAAAGTAGGCCAGCTGCCCCAGGCGGATGAGGGACAGCGCCACCACCAGAGGCACGACCAGCACCCAGGCGCGCAGCAAGCCACGCAGGATGCCGTGAAGGATGGTGGTTAGCGTGCGGGTGGGGATGACTTTCATATCGTTACATTGTCTCAGCGAACAGCTCCCGGCCAATCAGCATACGGCGAATTTCACTGGTGCCAGCCCCGATTTCATACAACTTGGCATCGCGCCACAGGCGGCCCAGCGGATACTCGTTGATGTAACCATTGCCGCCAAAGATCTGCACACCTTCACCCGCCATCCAGGTGGCCTTCTCGGCGGTCCACAGAATGACCGAAGCGCAGTCCTTGCGGACCTGGCGCACATGCTCGGTGCCCAGCAGGTCCAAGTTCTTGGCCACGGTGTAGGCAAAGCTGCGCCCGGCTTGCAGCACGGTGTACATGTCCGCCACCTTGCCCTGGATGAGCTGGAATTCGCCAATGCTCTGGCCAAACTGCTTGCGGTCGTGGATGTAGGGTACGACGTTGTCCATGACAGACTGCATGATGCCCAGGGGCCCGCCAGTGAGCACCGCGCGCTCGTAATCCAGCCCGCTCATGAGTACCTTGGCACCGTTGTTCACGCCGCCCAGCACATTGGCCAGCGGTACTTCCACGTTGTTGAACACCAGCTCGCCGGTGTGGCTGCCGCGCATGCCCAGCTTGTCCAGCTTTTGCGCAATGCTGAAGCCGGGCATGCCCTTCTCGATCAGGAAGGCGGTGACACCACGCGCGCCCAGCTCAGGGTCGCTCTTGGCGTAGACCACCAGGGTGTCAGCGTCGGGGCCGTTGGTGATCCACATCTTATTGCCATTGAGCAGGTAGTAGCCACCCTTGTCCTCGGCTTTGAGTTTCATGCTCAGCACGTCGGAGCCAGCTCCGGGTTCGCTCATAGCCAGGGCGCCCACATGCTCGCCGGAAATCAGCTTGGGCAGGTACCTGGCACGCTGGGCATCGGTGCCGTTGCGCTTGATCTGGTTCACGCACAGGTTGGAATGTGCGCCGTAGCTCAAGCCCACCGAGGCGCTGGCACGCGAGATTTCTTCCATGGCGATCATGTGCGCCAGATAACCCATATTGGCGCCCCCAAATTCCTCACCCACGGTGATGCCCAGCACGCCCAGGTCACCCATCTTGCGCCACAGGTCCATGGGGAACTGGTCATTGCGATCAATTTCGGCTGCACGTGGCGCAATTTCAGCCTGTGCGAATTCGCGCACCGCGTCGCGCAGCGCATCAATGTCTTCCCCGAGTTGAAAATTCAGTCCGGGCATGGTGTTCATGGTTGTCTCCTTGTGTATTGGAAAATCAGCAACCCGATGGGTTAATAGGTTTTGGGCACTGGCATCAGCGTTTGCTGCATGACCGCGCAAGGACTTTGCTTGCCATCGGCATCCTGGTGCACCAGTTCTGCGGTCGTCACAATGACGCTTCGCCCCGCTTTGACCACACGGCCAATGGCACGCAATTCACCATCCCGAAAGGCTGCCAGGAAGTTGACCTTGTACTCCACGGTTGTAACTTCCATGCCCTCAGGGGCGACAGTGAGCCCGGCGTAGCCGCCTGCGATGTCGGCCAGCGCGCCCATGGCGCCGCCATGGAAACCATCTTGCTGCTGCGTCACTTTGTCGGAATAGGGCAGCGCCAGTTCCACCAGCCCCGGCTCCACACGCACCAGGCGCACACCCAGGTGGCGCATCATGCCCTGGCGGCTCAGGCTGTCTTGCACGCGGGCCCACATGGCATCAGCTTGCATGGGTCTTGGCGCCTGTCTTTTTCAAAAGCACGCGTGCTTCGCGCTGATGCTCCTTAATCTCGTCCAGGTTGGCCTGCAGATCGGCCATCTGCTCTTCCACCTGCTGCCGGTGCACCGCCAGCACATCCAGAAACCGGGTGAGCTGCGCACCGGTATCCCGTGGGCTGTCATACATGTCGATGATCTCTTTGGCCTCGGTCAGCGACAACCCCAGACGCTTGGCGCGCAGGGTGAGCTTGAGCCGGGTGCGGTCGCGCACGGTGTAGACCCGGCTGCGCCCGCCAGGGCCACTGCGCTCGGGCTGTAACAGGCCCAGATCTTCATAGAAACGGATCGCCCGGGTGGTCAGATCGAACTCCCGGGCCAGGTCGCCAATGGTGTAGGTGGTGGTCATAATCAATCCGCAACATACGAGACAGCCAGCGAACACACCGCTGTCTACAATGCCCAATCCAGTTGACGTTTACGTAAACGTCAATTATGAAGCAAAAAGGCGCCATGAACGATCTCGAAAAGCAGCTGCACTACCCAATGGGTGATGCCCTTCCGGAACTAGGCCAGTGCATCACCGTGGCACCCGGCGTCAAATGGATTCGCATGTCGCTTCCCTTTGTGCTCAACCACATCAATCTGTGGCTGCTGCGGGACGAAATCCATGGCCAGCAGGGCTGGAGCATTGTGGACTGCTGCATCCACAAGGAAGATGCCAAGGCCCAGTGGGAAACCATTTTTGCCAATGAGCTCGAAGGGCTGCCGATACTGCGCGTGATCGTGACCCACATGCACCCCGACCACATCGGCCTGGCGGACTGGCTGTGCAAGCGCTGGAATGCGCCGCTGTGGATCAGTGCTACCGACTACCAGGTGGCCCGTTTCGGCTGCATGGGCCCGACGGCGTTTGGCGGTGAACGGGCTGCGGCATTTTTTGCCGCGCACGGCCTGAACCAGCCCGACCTGGTGGAGCAGATCCGCGGACGCATCAACTACTTCCCGTCCCTGGTGCCCTCGGTACCCGAGCAGTACAGCCGCATGCTCGACGGTGGCACCCTCACCATTGGCGCCAACACCTGGCGCTGCATCAGCGGCTATGGCCATGCCCCTGAACACATTGCGCTATATTGCGAGGCGCTGAATGTGCTCATAGGCGGCGACATGATGCTGCCGCGCATCTCCACCAATGTGAGCGTCTACGAGCAGGAACCCGAGGCCAATGCGCTGGCGCTGTTTTTGCAGTCCATTGACAAATTCAAAACCCTGCCGGCAGACACCCTGGTGTTGCCAGCCCACGGCAAGCCATTTACCGGCATGCACATCCGTATCCAGCAGTTGCACGACCACCACCGCGACCGGCTGGCAGATGTCATGCAAGTCTGCTCGGAGAAGGCCTGCAGCGCGGCGGACATTGTTCCGGTGCTGTTCACCCGCGCACTCGACCTGCACCAGATGACGTTTGCGATGGGGGAATCCATTGCCCACCTGCACGCCTTGTGGTTCGAAGGCAAGGTGGTCCGCCACAAGGACTCGGACGGTGTGTACCGGTTCCTGGTTTGCAACGCCACGTCGCCAGGCTGAGGCAAGGCCAGCGCGCGCCTCAGTCTAGAGACCTTCGAGCACCACCACGGTCCGGCGGGCTGACGCCTTGCTGATGTTCAACACATCCTGGTATTCGGCCGATTCATAGAAGCTGTTGGCTGCCGCCGCGTCCGGAAAGCGCACCAGCACCAGGCGTGTGGGTGACCACAGATCCGTTTCCTTGAGCGTCATTTCGCCGCCACGCGCCAGGTACTCGCCACCATACTTTTCTGCCAGGGGGCGGGCGCGTACCTTGTACTCCTCGTACAGCGCAGGGTTGTCCAACAAGGTATCTACGACCAGATAGGCTGCCATATAAAACTCCGTGGTTGCAGTAATGGGCCAGTCTACCGCCAGCTGCAACCCTGCCCCACTTCACCAGCGCGGAATGGCGTCGTCCTTGAGTTGCCCGCGCAGCGCGGCGTATTCGGGCACCACGGTGCGGACCGTGTCCCAGAACCGAGGGCTGTGGTCCATCACCCGAAGGTGGCTGAGTTCATGCACCACCACATAGTCAATCACGGCCTGACTGAAGTGGATGAGTCGCCAATTCAGGCGGATAGAACCGTCGATGCGCGCGCTGCCCCAGCGCGTGCCGGCATTGCTCAGGCTCAAGCGTTTCCACTGCACCTGCAACTGCGGTGCGAAGTGGTCCAGCCGCTGGACGAACAGCGCTTTGGCGTGGCGCATCAGCCAGGCCTGCACCGCATCGCGGATTTGCTCGGGGGCGGCACTGTGGGGCAAGGCGACGCGCAATATGCGTGGAGCGCTCTCCAGCGCCCCGGCATCCAGCATGGCACCCTGGGCCGAAAAGTGGTGGCCCGGGTCCAGCACCACCTGAACAACTCCGCCCAGCAGCGGCAGCGTTACGCCATTGCACCAGTCTATGCGGGCACTGTGCTGGCGCGTTTGGCGCTCCCGGGTTTCATGCAGTTTGCGCAGAATCCACGGGCCCTTTTCCTGCAGGGCGGCGTCCACTTCGGACAATGGCGTCCAGCGTGGCGCCCGCACAGACAGGCCGTCAGGCCCCACCACAAAGCCAATGGTGCGTCGCTTGGCGCGGGTGAATGCATAAGCCACTACCGCGTCGCCCAGGCGCACCTCTCGCGTTGCCTTGGGGTGTGCAAAGCCCGAAGGTGCTATTAAATCAATAGCTGGTTGTGCAATATCCACGGGGGCCAGAGGCACAAAAGGCTTTGAAATGCGATTGCCGGTCGCCCGGCGTCTGCCCGCCACGCCCTGCGGTGCAGGCGCCGAAGGCGGCGCCGCATCAAACAAATCCAGGGTGTAGCGCAGCAGCGGATGCATGGTGGCTGCCGTTTGCGTCAGCCGGGGTAGGCTTCAGGGTCCAGCCGGCGCATTTCGGCTTCAATCCAGGCCTCGACCTCCCGCATCAGCTCATCGGGCTGACGTCCCTGGCTGGGAATGGGCTTGCCAATTGAAATTTCCACCACCCCCGGGGTCTTGATGAAGGCCTTGCGGGGCCAGCATTTGGCCGAAGTGACAGCCACTGGAATCACGGGCGCACCGGTTTCAATGGCCAGACGCGTTCCACCGGATTTGTAGTGCCCCTTTTGGCCGCGGGCGATGCGGGTGCCTTCCGGAAACATGATGATCCAGATACCCTGTGCCAACAACAGCCTGCCCTGGGCAACGACCTTCTTGAAGGACTGCGAGCCCTGGCTGCGGTCAATGTGGATCATGTCCAGCCGTCCCATGGCCCAGCCAAAGAAAGGCACATACAGCAATTCTTTCTTGAACACATAGGCTAGCGGATGCGGCATCAATGTGGGCATGAAGAAAGTCTCAAACGTGGACTGGTGCTTGACCAGCAGGATGGCTGGCGCCGTATCGCCTACGGGCAAATTTTCCATTCCGATCACATGGGTCTGGATACCCAACAGCACACGGGCGCCATCAATGGCCCAGCGCAGCCAGCGCACGGCCATCCACCACAAGGGTTTGCCGCGCACCCGAATCGAGGCCACCACCATGATGATGCCCCAGGGAATCACCGTGACCAGCATCCACAGCATGTGCAGAACCGAGCGCAGCAGCGCCATGGGGCTGAACGGTTGCGTGCTCATCCCCGGGTCACCAGATAGTCCGCAAAGGCAGCCAGGTCCTGGTGCACGACGGTATTGGGTGGGAACCCCTCAGGCAAGGGGCGGTCCTTGAAACCTTCCGATTTTCCGGTCAGCACCAGATGCGGCTCACAGCCGGCGGTGTAGGCGGCAACCAGGTCTCGCGCCGAATCGCCCACCGCAGGCATGCCCTTGAGATCCAGACCGTAGCGTTCACCGATTTGCTCGAACAGGCCCGGCTCGGGCTTGCGGCAATGGCACGCCTCGTCGGGCGCGTGGGGGCAGTAGAAAATGGCATCCACCCGTCCGCCCACGGCGGCCAGCATGGTATGCATCTTGGCATGCATGGCGTTTAACGCAGCAACATCAAACAGTCCGCGGCCCAATCCGGACTGGTTGGTGGCCACCACCACATGCCAGCCCGCATGGTTAAGCTTGGCAATCGCCTCCAGCGATCCAGGCAACGGTTGCCACTCGCCAGGCGATTTGACGTACTCCGCACTGTCTTCGTTGATGGTGCCGTCGCGGTCGAGAATGCAAAGTTTCATGGCGCTGGACATCCGGGTCAAGCCAGTTTGGAAAGATCTGCCACGCGGTTCATCGCTACATGCAGACTCTTGAGCAGACCCAGACGGTTGAGGCGCAGGTCCAGCGCTTCCGCATTGACCATGACATCCTCAAAAAACGCATCGACCGGCACGCGCAAGGCCGCTAGGGATTGCAGCGATGCGGTGTAGTCGCCCGCCTCCCACTGGCTTTGGGCCTGCGGCACCACGGTCTGCATGGCAGCGTACAGCACCTTTTCGGCGGCTTCCTGCAGCAGCACCGCGCTGACATGGGCGTCCACATCGTCCGTTTTCTTCAGGATGTTGCTGATGCGCTTGTTGGCTGCAGCCAGGGCCGGGCTCTCAGGCAAGGCGGCGAAGGCTCGCACTGCGGCCAGGCGCTTGGCCACATCACCCAGGCGCTGCGGGCGCAGGGCCAGCACGGACTCCACTTCCTGCGCGCTGTACCCTTGTTCACGCAAGGAGCCAGCCAGACGCTCGAACATGAAGTCCACCAGCGCCGCCGAAGCGTCGGTGATCTTGTCGCCAAAGGCAGGGACGGCACTTTGCACCAGCGCATTCACATCCAGCGCGAGGTCTTTTTCGACCAGCATGCGGATCACGCCCAGCGCGTGGCGGCGCAGCGCAAACGGGTCCTTGTCACCTGTGGGCAGGTTGCTGATGCCAAACATGCCTACCAGCGTTTCCAGCTTGTCGGCCAGAGCAACCACCACACCTGCCTTATTGCGTGGGAGGGCGTCACCCGCAAAGCGTGGTTTGTAGTGGTCTTCAATCGCCTGGGCCACTTCGTCACCCAAGCCATCGTTGCGCGCGTAATAGCCGCCCATGATGCCCTGCAGCTCGGGGAACTCGCCCACCATGTCGGTAACCAGGTCAGTCTTGGCCAGCTGCGCGGCAAGATCGGCATTGGCGACCAGCGTGGCATCGCCCAGCTGCGCCGCAATGGCCTTGGCAATGACGCGCACGCGCTGCACGCGCTCGCCCTGGGTGCCGAGCTTGTTGTGGTACACCACCTTGCCCAGACTCTCCACGCGCGAAGCCAGGGTTTTCTTGCGGTCCTGGTCAAAGAAGAACTTGGCATCGGCCAGGCGCGGACGCACCACACGCTCGTTACCACCGACCACAAAGCTGGTATCGGCCGGGCTGATGTTGCTGACCACCAGGAATTTGTTGGTCAGTTTGTCGGAGGCGTCCAGCAGCGGGAAGTACTTCTGGTTGGCCTTCATGGTCAGAATCAGGCACTCCTGCGGCACATCCAGAAACTGCTTCTCGAATTCGCAGACCAGCACGTTGGGGCGCTCGACGAGTGCGGTTACTTCGTCCAGCAGGGCGTCGTCTTCAATGGGCTTGCAGCCGCCACCCACTTGGGCCGCCGCTGCCGCCAACTGGCGCGCGATCTCCGCCTTGCGCTCAGCAAATGATGCAATCACGGCGCCATCGCTGCGCAGCGTGTCGGCGTAGCTGTCGGCATCGAGAATCATCACCGGCGACAGGGCTGCTTCAAAGCGGTGGCCGTGTGTCGTATGTCCAGCGGTCAGGCCCAAGGCCTTGACGGGCACCACGGTCTTGCCGTGCAACGCCACCAGCCCGTGGGCAGGACGCACGAAGTGCACGCTGCTCCAGCCGGGCAACTCGCAATCGGTTTCCAGCTGGTAGCTCATGACCTTGGGGATGGGCAGCTTGGCAATGGCTTCGTCCAGTGCTTTCTGCAGGCCGATATCGAGTGTGGCGCCCGTGACCAGGCTGTCATAGAACAGGGCCTCGGCCTTGCCATCGGGTGCGCGCTTGAGGGCGGCCACGGCTGCTTTGGGGTCCGACAGGTCCGCACCTAAAGCCTGCAATTTCTTGAGCAATGCTGGCGACGCGTTGCCCGCAGCATCGAGACCCACGCTCACCGGCATGAGCTTTTGCTGCACAGCTTTGTCTTCGGCCTTGAGCCAGATGTGGCTCACATGCGCGGCCAGGCGGCGTGGGGAGGCATAGGCCGTCACCACAGAGTCTGCACCGGCCAGACCCAGTGCTTTGAGCTGGTCAAACAGCACGTTGGCAAAGGCGTCACCGAGCTTCTTGAGCGCCTTGGGGGGCAGTTCTTCTACAAACAGTTCGACCAGAAGGTTTTTCGATGTCATTCTTTTCTTCTCCTGCGCTCAGGCAGCCTTCTTCGTCATCTGTGCCACCCACGCGCGCGGCGCCATGGGGAAGCCCAGGCGTTCACGGCTCTCGTAATAGGCTTGCGCCACGGCACGCGCCAGGTTGCGGATACGTCCAATGTAAGCCGCCCGCTCGGTCACGCTGATCGCACCCCGGGCATCCAGCAGGTTGAAGCTGTGCGCACATTTGAGCACCTGTTCGTAGGCGGGCAAAGCGAGCTGCTGCTCCATCAGGTACTTGGCCTGTTTCTCGTGCGCGTTGAATGCGGTGAACAGGAAGTCGGCGTCGCTGTGCTCAAAGTTGTAGGTGGATTGCTCCACCTCGTTCTGGTGGTACACATCGCCGTAAAGGATCTTGCCCCCACGCTCGCCCACTGCGTGTGGTTCGCTGCCCCCCGAGGGGGCTGGGTCAGCTTGGGAGCGGCCCTGCGCTGACCCGTTGTCGGCCCACACAAGGTTGTAGACGTTGTCCACGCCCTGCAGGTACATGGCCAGTCGCTCGAGGCCATAGGTGATCTCGCCCGTGGCAGGCTTGCAGTCAATGCCGCCTACTTGCTGGAAGTAGGTGAACTGCGTCACCTCCATGCCGTTGAGCCAGACTTCCCAGCCCAGACCCCAGGCGCCCAGCGTGGGGTTCTCCCAGTCGTCTTCGACAAAGCGGATGTCGTTCTTCTTCAGATCGAAGCCCAGTGCTTCGAGCGATCCGAGGTACAGCTCCAGAATGTTGCTGGGTGCCGGCTTGAGCACTACCTGGTACTGGTAGTAGTGCTGCAGGCGGTTGGGGTTCTCGCCATAGCGGCCGTCTTTGGGACGGCGGCTGGGTTGCACATAAGCGGCTTTCCAGGGCTCCGGGCCGATTGCTCTCAAAAATGTAGCGGTGTGTGAAGTGCCGGCGCCGACCTCCATGTCGTAAGGCTGCAAGAGCGCGCAGCCCTGGCGGTCCCAGTATTCCTGCAGGCGGAGGATGATTTGCTGAAATGTAAGCATGGGTTGATTTTACGGGCCCCCACCCCGATTTCCCTGCGCAGCGCTAATTACGCTGGCGCCACCATGCCAGTGCCAGAATACACAGCGCCCCAACCCACAAGGGCCATAGCCCAAAGCGGGAAACCCACCAGGCAAAAGGAGTGAGCCCCGTACGGCCCTCTACCTGACCCACCAACACACCCCGGGTGAGTCGCGGCAACTCGGCGATGACCCGCCCCCGGTGGTCCACGATGGCCGTCGCCCCCGTATTGGTAGCCCGTACAAAGGGACGCTCAAACTCCAGTGCCCGCATGCGGGAAATGGCCAGATGCTGGTCTATGGCAAAGGAATCGCCAAACCAGCCAATATTGCTCAGATTGACAAAGATGGTGGGGGCTTTTACCGGATCGGAAAAGCGCACACCCAACTCTTCGCCAAACAAGTCCTCGTAACAGATGTTGGGGGCCAGCCGCTGCCCCTGCCACTCAAAAGAGGGCTGCCCCACTGCGCCCCGGTTGAAATCACCCAGCGGAATGTTCATGAGCGCCGTGAACCACTTGAACAGCGGGGGAATGAATTCGCCAAACGGGACCAGGTGGTGTTTGTCGTAGCGCCACGGCGTCTGCTGGTTGGGCCGCAAGGCGATGACAGAGTTCGTGTAGCCCTGTGTGTAGGAGCCCAATGGAATGCCAATCATGGCGGCTTGCCGTCCAGTCGAGAACTGGTGCTGCAGGGGAGCCCAGAACCCTTCGGGCAATTGTTCGGGAAGCAAGGGTATGGCGGTTTCGGGTGCGACCACCAGCGCACTGGTGCTGCGCTGCAGTTGCTCGCCGTACCACAACAGCGCCTGTCGCACCCCGGTACCAGGCTGAAATTTTTCATCTTGCGGGATATTGCCCTGCAGCAAGGCGACACCCAGACTGCCCGCCGGTTGCGACCAGTGCCCAGAAGGAGCCCCAAAGCCCACTGCCAGCAATGCCACCGATGCAAGCCACAAGCCGCGGGAGCGGCCCGCACCCAGAACAACGGCAGCAGACAGCCATGCTGCAAGCGCGCCAACGCCATACGCCCCCAACCATGGAATGAAGGATGCCAGCGGCCCCTGGACATGGGCATACCCCACCGCACCCCAGCCAAAACCGGTCAGCCAGGTGCCCCGCGCCATCTCGGCGCACGTCCACAATGCCGCAAATACCGCGGTGCCCAGCCAGTCGCTGCGCCTTGAAAAATGCCAAAACGCGGCACACGCTGCGGCGTAATACAGGCCAAGCGCCGCAGCGAGCAGCACCACAGCCGCAGCCGCCAGCACGGCGTGCAGGCCGGCATAGGTGTGCATGGACACGTAGAGCCACCAGAAGGTGCAGCTCAACCAGGCGGTTGCGAACAACAGTCCGGTTGATGCAGCCTGACGTGCGCTATCTGCGCGCACCAGCATGCGGCACAAAACCGCCAGTGACACGACTTGCAACCACCAGACCGGCTGCCCCATTGATAAAAAATAGTCAAAAGGCCAGCAAACCCCCGCCGCGTTTGCACAGGCAGCTACAAAAAGAGTAGCAACTACGGAGCCGGACATGTGCGAACCGGCCCGCCGCACGCTTGCGTCTGCCATGTTTTTCAGGACAAGGGCTTCGCGGACGGGGACACCTTGAACCACTTAACTGCGCCCCCCTTGGTGTGCAGGACAACAAAGTCGAGTCCGCCCAGGGTATGCCGCTCACCACGTTTGGGCACATGGCCCATTTCATGGGCAATCAGACCACCGATAGTGTCAAATTGGTCATCGGGATCCGCGCCGCTGAGGGTCACCGAAAAGGCGTCGTTGACCCGTTCGATAGGAGTATCCCCACTGACACGGTAGCTGCGGTCGGCCAGCGCAAAGATGTCACCTTCATCCTCGGCAATATCAAACTCGTCTTCAATCTCGCCGACGATCTGTTCCAGCACGTCTTCAATGGTGATGAGCCCTGCAACCCGGCCGAACTCGTCGATGACGATAGCCAGGTGATTGCGGTTGCCACGGAACTCACGCAGTAAGTCATTGAGTCCTTTGGTTTCAGGCACGAATACCGCTGGCCTAAGCAGCGCCCGGATATTGAGTTCCGGGGCACGTTGCAGTTTGAGCAAATCTTTGGCCATCAGGATGCCGATGATGTTCTCGCGCTCGCCCTCAAACACCGGGAAGCGTGAGTGGGCAGTATCGATCACACTGTTCAGCATGTCATCCATGGCCGACTGGATGTCGATCAGGTCCATGCGGGTGGCAGGCACCATGACCTCCCCCGCAGTCATGTCCGCCATCCTGATCACCCCTTCAAGCATCAGGCGTGATTCTTCACCAATGATCTTATTGTCTTCTGCCTCGGCGAGCGTCTCGATCAACTCGGCCGTGGAGTCCGGGCCAGGGTGAATGAATTCGGCCAGTTTCTGGAGAAAAGTGCGCTTGTCTTCCTTGTCGGAATGGCGCCCTGGATTTGGGTCTGACACTGACGTCGGGGCATATCTGCCGTTATTTCGGAGTCGCTAGGATAGCGGATTTGGCCTACGATCTGACCAAACGCGCGAAATTGCGTTAGGAAGCGCTGCGTTTCTGCGCTTCAATCGCATCGCGCCGGATGGATTGGAGTTCTCCCAGCACATTCCAGAACTGTTGGGCCTGCACCTTCAGGCTGTAATCAGTCTGTGCGATCTGCTCCTCAAGCATCTCCGTCATGCGGGTGTCGAGGGACGCGTTAGGCAGTATCAGATACGCTTCCGATTCAGTTCCATCACGTTGCAACCGTGCCCCAGCGTTGCGCGCAATGCGGAGCATCGGCGCATTTTCACTCAGTGCATGGATGAACATCATGCGTACGCCCTCATTGGTTGCATGCATGGCGGCCCGTTCAAACAAGCGCGCGCCATACCCGCGCGCCCTAGCCGATGCTAAAACCGAAACACCAAACTCTGCGCACTCCTCATAACCGTGGCCTTTTGCATAGGCTAGGTGGGCAACAGCAAGCAAATCCAGTCGGCGGTTGTAGATCCCAAAAATGTCGTCACGTTCGAAATCCAGTGAATCAACGTACTTCTGAATCTGCGCATCGCGGGCGTTATAGCCAAAACGCAGGTAACGGTCACTCTCGCCGAGTGAGAGCAAATGATGTGCAATTCTTGACCGGTGATTGCTCCCCAATGACCGGATGGGCACGAGCACCGGTGACGTTCCCCTCGTCTGAGAAACGTCCTCGACGCCCACCTCTGCAGGGGGGCGCAGAAAATCGCGTCCTACATCTAGAGAGGCGCGAATCAATCGAAGTGGATTAACCATGGAGTAAATATACGGGTTTTCCCTGGTGTTGATATGGACAGCTTGACTGTTTTCTGGGATGGTCTCTCTAAAACACTCTAAGTTAGTGCTTCCTAGCGTGGATACACTAGTAGCCTCGATGGAAGCAGCACATATCATCCGCGAGTCCGTTGCCAGAGTGTCTGAACTCCGACACGCTGCAGCAACAGACGGCAACCTCATGGAGGCCAGCAGGGCTATCAAGAGGTTCCAGGCGCGCCGGTTTGCAGGTACCTATGCTGATTTGTTGGCGTCTCCAACCTACAGGGGGGCCACCCGATTCTTTCTGGAAGAGCTCTACAGTGAAAAAGACTATTCACAGCGCGACGAGCAGTTTGCGCGCATTGCGGGTGCCCTACAGACTTACTTCCCTGAGCAGGTGGTTTCTACGGCGGTAGCCCTGGCCCAGTTGCATGCTCTGACTGAACAACTGGACCACCAAATGGCCGCGGCATGGCTGGCGCAGAGTTCCGATGTCATCTCCACCGACACGCTGCGCTACATATTCGCCTGGAAGTCGGTAGGCAGACCCGGTGACCGGGCGCGGCAGTTGTCCGACGTTTTGCAAGTGGGGGAAGAACTGGATCGCCTGACCCGCAAAACAGGTCTGCGAATGATGTTGAGGATGATGCGCAAACCCGCGGAAGTGGCCGGCCTCGGCTCTTTGCAATCATTCCTGGAATCCGGTTTCGATACCTTTGCCGAAATGGCTGGCAGGGGTGCAAAGGCGCGTGAGTTTCTTGAGATCATTCGTAAACGGGAAACCGCGTGGCTGGCCGATCTTTATGGTGACGACAGTGTCACCTGCGAGACGAAATTGGCTGTGTGCTTGGGGAAAACCCCATAAGGTATGGAGACAGATCTGGCATCAATGAATTGCCGAACGCATCCTGCGCGTTGAAACTCAATACATCACCAGCAAACAAAAACGCCCCAGCGAATGCTGAGGCGTTTTCGGGCTGTAATAGCCTGACGATGTCCTACTTTCACACGGGAATCCGCACTATCATCGGCGCTGACTCGTTTCACTGTCCTGTTCGGGATGGGAAGGAGTGGTACCAAGTCGCTATGGTCGTCAGGCATAACTTGTTGTCACCCAGACTGAGGTCTGGGCAACCAATTTATAGAGCTAATCAGCTTGTCTTTTACGACTCCATCTACCTATAAGATGGTCATTTGAATGCGTCAACTTGGCATAACTTCCTTGAAGCACTTGTGTGCATCAAAGTTATAGGGTCAAGCCGCACGAGCAATTAGTATCGGTTAGCTTAACGCATTACTGCGCTTCCACACCCGACCTATCAACGTCCTGGTCTTGAACGACTCTTTAGGGGGCTCAAGGCCCCGGCAGATCTCATCTTGAAA
>JAGWUS010000035.1 GCA_028868305.1 Burkholderiales bacterium
CGGCGCAAAAGATCGGCCAGGTTGTATTCATGGTCGATGGCCTTGCCCAGCACGCGCTCAGACTCCGATGCCGGCAGGTTCTTGGGGTTGACCCAAATAGAGCGCAGGCGTTCTGTTTCACGTGAAACCGCATCGCGCTTGCGGCAAAAAACTTCCCAACGAACATCGTCCACCAAGCCGAACTTGCGGCCGGTCTCGGTCAGACGGGCGTCGGCGTTGTCTTCGCGTAGCTGCAGCCGGAACTCCGCTCGGCTGGTGAACATGCGATAGGGCTCGGTCACGCCCTTGGTGATCAGGTCATCGACCAGGACACCGAGGTAGGCTTCATCGCGCGCTGGCACCCAGGCACTCTGTTCCTTGCACTGCAGCGCAGCATTGATGCCGGCAAACATGCCTTGTGCCGCCGCCTCTTCATAGCCGGTGGTGCCGTTGATCTGGCCGGCAAAAAACAGGCCGCCAATCTGGCGCGTCTCGAAACTGCTCTTCAAACTGCGCGGGTCGAAGTAGTCGTACTCGATGGCGTAGCCGGGGCGCAGGATGTGTGCGTTCTCCAGCCCGGCCATGCTGCGCACCAGCGCGTACTGGATGTCAAACGGCAGGCTGGTGCTGATGCCGTTGGGGTAGTACTCATGCGTGGTCAGGCCTTCGGGTTCCAGAAAGATCTGGTGGCTGTCCTTGTCGGCAAAGCGGTTGATCTTGTCTTCCACACTCGGGCAATAGCGCGGGCCCACGCCTTCAATCTTGCCGGTGAACATCGGGCTGCGGTCGAAGCCGCTGCGGATGATGTCGTGGGTGCGCTCGTTGGTATGGGTGATCCAGCACGACATTTGTTGCGGGTGCATCTCCACTTTGCCCATGAAACTGAACACTGGCATCGTCGCGCTCATGCCGCCGGGCATACCATCCCCGGGCTGCTCCTGGCATTTTGAAAAGTCGATGGTGCGGCCATCCAGCCGTGGTGGTGTGCCGGTTTTCAGGCGCCCCTGCGGCAGCTTGAGTTCTTTCAAACGCGCACTCAGCGACACGGCCGGCGGATCCCCTGCCCTGCCCGCAGCGTAGTTGTTCAGGCCCACATGGATCTTGCCGTCCAGAAACGTGCCTGCCGTCAGCACCACGGTTTTGGCGCGGAAGCGGATGCCGATCTGGGTGACGGCTCCGACCACGCGCGCACCGTCGCCATCGCCTTCCACCATCAGGTCGTCGACCGCCTGCTGGAACAGCCAGAGGTTGGGCTGGTTCTCGAGCATGCGACGAATGGCCGCCTTGTACAGAATGCGGTCCGCCTGCGCACGGGTGGCGCGCACGGCCGGGCCCTTGCTGGAGTTGAGGATACGAAACTGGATACCGGCCTCGTCGGTCGCAAGCGCCATGGCGCCGCCCATGGCGTCCACTTCTTTCACCAGATGGCCTTTGCCAATGCCGCCGATGGACGGGTTACAACTCATCTGCCCCAGGGTCTCGATGTTGTGGGAGAGCAGCAAAGTCTTGCAGCCCATGCGGGCGGCCGCCAGGGCAGCCTCGGTTCCAGCATGGCCGCCGCCAACGACGATGACGTCGAAATCTTGTGGGTAAAGCATGCCGAATTTTACGGGCAGTCCCTCAATTGGGGGAAAGCCCCCGCCTATGCCCCGCTACAGTGCAGGCGCCTGCTGCCGCGCCAGGGTACCCAAAAAGCCTACGGCAAATTCGGCCATGGCGGAAAAGCTGCGGCCGCGCAGAGACACCACGCCCATCTGCGCAAAGACCGGCGGCAGATCGGTCAGGGTCAGCTGTACCAGTGCGCCACTGTCCACCTCTCGAGTGACACCCGCCACCGGACAGGCAATGACGGTGTGCGTCGCCATGGCCACGCCCTTCAAGACCTGCATGTCATCGCAAGTCAGCACCAGCGGCAGATGCGCGCCTTGCGGCAAACCCGCCACCTGACCCAGGGCGACCAGCAAGGGTTCCGGCACATGCACGCTGGCCAACCCGTACGGCAACAGGCTGGCCAGCGGCACCGGGGTCCCGCACATGGGGTGCCCCGCCCCCACATAAAACGCCGCCTGCAGATTGCCCAACGGGGTCACCAGCAAATCAACCTCGGGAGTCAAATTGCGCATATCGGCCACAAAAAAGTCCAATGACTCATTGCGCAGATGTTCCGTCAGGTACTGGGTGTTGTTGACTTCCACACGCGTGTTGATACCCGGATAACTGGTACGCAGTTCACACAACAGGGACAGCAGCAAGGTCGCTGCCGGGTATGGGCCCACGCCAAAGGCGATATCACCGATCTGACGCTCCCGGTACATCGTCACGTCCCGCTCCAGGCAGCGGCTTTCAAACAGCAGTTTGCGCGCCCGCTCGACGACGAAGGCGCCGGCGTCGGTGCAGGTGATCTCCGGCGTGCCCCGGTTAAAGAGTTGCAGCCCCAAGGCTTCTTCGGCCGCCAGCACACTGCGGCTGAAGGCGGGCTGGCTCAGGTGGCAGCGCTCGGCTGCGCGCCCAAAGTGGCGGGTATCGGCCAGAGCCACCAGGTGGCCCATGCGTTTCAGGTCCATCACGCGCTCCTCGCACAGGTGCAATGCATTCACTGCATTGATTGTTACTTATAAATGCATTGGACGGATTTTGCACGGACCCACACAATCGCGCCACAGAACAAGGAGACAAAACCATGAACCCGATGCAAAACATCATTCTGGCCGGCATCATCATCGTCTACGCGCTGATCGAGATCGCCAGCAAGAGCTACAAGGGCTATCAAGCCACCAAGGACGACAGCAAGCTGGAACTGTTCATGTTCATCAGCCTGCTGGCCATACTGCAGCCACTGATCTTCGCCATCACCGGCAAACTGGGCAACCTGTGGTTCCCCGAGATGAAAGGCGCGCTCGCCAACTGGCCTGCCTGGGCCATGTTTGCTATTCTGCTGGTGGGTGATGACCTGACCCAGTACTGGTGGCACCGGCTCTCGCATTCGCCTCTGCTCTGGCCCCTGCATCGGGCCCACCATTCGGCGCACTACATGAGCATCCGGATGACCTACCGCAACAACTTCTTCTACTACGCCATGATGCCCGGCTTGTGGATTTCGGGCATTGCCATCTACCTGGGCTTTGCCAACGTGTACCTTGTCTACATCGTAATCAAGCTCACCGTCATCATGGGCGCCCACTGCGCCCTGCCCTGGGACCGGCCACTGTACAAAATCCCCGCACTGCGCCCGCTGATGTGGGTGGTTGAACGCACCATCTCGACCCCGGCCACCCACTGGGCCCACCACGCCATGACCAACGCAGACGGCATTGGCCACTACAAGGGCAACTTTGGCAACCTGCTGTTCGTCTGGGACCTGATTTTTGGCAGCGCCCACATCACCCGCCAATACCCCGCCAAAGTGGGCCTGCGTGACGACGAGCTGTTTGGCAAAGAGCCATGGAAAGCCGAAATGTTTTACCCGCTGGCGCACTCCGCCCGCGAACACTCTGCCCTGGTGCCCGGTGGCACCATCTATGATGAGTCCAGGAACCCCGTGGGCACGCCCACCACCGCCTGAGGTTTTTGTGAGGCTTTTGCACTGCGCATAGGATGGCCGTTCACTCTTGGGCTCATTCATGAAACTTCTTGTCTTTGCCGGCAGCACCCGCGCCCAGTCCTACAACCGCCAGCTCGCCAAGGTCACCGCCGACCTGGCCCGCACCACCGGAGCCAGCGTCACGCTGCTGGAGCTGGGCAGTCTGGACATCCCGCTGTACAACGCCGACCTGGAAGCGCAGGGCACGCCGCCCGATGTGCGCAAGCTCAAGGAAATCATGGATGCACACCCGGCGTGGATCATCTGCTCCCCCGAGTACAACGGCAGCTACACCGCGCTGCTTAAAAACACCCTCGACTGGGCCAGCAGCCCGATCAAGGGCGACGCAACCTGGGGCGACAGCCGCAGGCCGTTTGCCGGCAAAGTGGTGGGCCTGCTCAGCGCCTCGCCCGGCGGCCTGGGTGGATTGCGTTCACTCAGCCACCTCAGCCCGCTGTTGCTCAACCTGCAATGCTGGCTGTGCCCGCAGCAGTTTGCGCTGGCGCGTGCAGGCAGTGCCTTTGACGGACAGGGCCAACTCAAGGACGCTGCGTACCAGGCCGCAGTGGCCGCGGTGGTGGACCAGGTGCTCTGGGCGGCGCGGCGGCTTACAGGCTAAATTGGCCTCTAGCCCGCATCTATCATGCACAAGCAGCTATTTATTTTATAGCAATTCGATTCACGACCGCGCCGCGCGCTTTTCCAGTTCGGAGAGCGACAGGATGTCGATCCGGCCATAGCCGAGTGCGAGAACACCCCCATGCACCAGCACTTTGAGCTCCTTGGACAAGGTCTGACGGGTAATGCCCAGCATCATGGCCAGGGCTTCCTGCGACACACTCACCTGGGCGCGGGCATCCACCGCCATGGTGGTATCCCCACGCGCCAGCGAAAGCAGCCGCCTTGCAATACGGGTGCGCGTGGAGCGCAGCATGGCGTCTTCCACCAGGCTGTACAGCGCACGCACCCGGGTACATAGCAAGGCCCCCAATGCGCGGGCGAACGCAGGACGGCGCATCAACCGCTCAAACGCCGACGCACCGACCACCAATACGGTACTAGGCTCCATCGCAGTGACATCGTGGGGGCGAGGCAAGCCGTCCAACAGCGACGCTTCGCCAAACCAGTTGCCCGGCTCCAAGACCGCCAAAATGCCCTCACGTCCGTCCTCGCCGAGTGTGGAGACTTTGAACGCTCCCGCAATCACCCCAAAAAAGCTGGTGCCCACGTCCTCCTTACGGTACAGCATGTCGCCCGCACGCAATGCCACCACTTCGCCGGCATCCACCAGGGCCTTGCGATCGGCCAGGGACAAGGTGGCGAACCAAGCATGGGCGGTAAACAGCCCCAGCAAATCGGGTTTGGAGTACGCCATCTATTTCCCCCAGTAATTACCCTAAATTGTAAGTTTTTTAACAGTTAAAAGTGCTGCACCGGGTTAACGTGTCCAGCAGACACCCAAAAGAGGCCTCAACATGCATATCCCTTCCCTGAAGACACAAGTCAGCCCCGAAGAATGGCAGTTGCGCATCGATCTGGCCGCCTGCTACCGGCTGGTGGCACTGTACGGTTGGAGCGACTTGGTGTTTACCCACATCAGCGCGCGCATCCCCGGCCCCGAGCACCACTTCCTGATCAACCCCTACGGGCTGATGTTCGACGAAATCACTGCCAGCAGCCTGGTCAAAGTCGACCAGCAGTGCAACAAGCTTTCCGACTCGCCCTTCCCCGTCAACCCCGCCGGTTTCGTGATCCACAGCGCGGTGCATGAAGTGCGTGAAGACGCCGGTTGCGTGCTACACACGCACACCCGTGCCGGCGTGGCCGTGAGTGCCCAGCAATGCGGCGTATTGCCCATCAGCCAGCAGTCCACCTTTGTGCTGGCCTCGCTGGCCTACCACGACTACGAAGGCGTGGCCTTCCGCCCCGACGAAAAACCACGCCTGCAAGCCGACCTGGGTACGGCCAACTTCCTCATGCTGCGCAACCACGGCTTGCTGACCGTCGGCAAAACCATTGCCGATGCCTTTTTGTCGATGTACACCTTCGAAGCCACCTGCAAGATCCAGATCGACGCGCAGGCTGGTGGCGCGCTCACCCAGGTGAACCCGCTCATCGTCAAGGGCGTTGCTGAGGCCATGCGGGTACAAACCGGCGGCATGGGCGGCGCCTTTGCCTGGCCCGCGCTGATCCGCAAACTCGACCGCATTGACACCAGCTACCAAACCTGACCCACGCAAGACCCCCATGTCCGCCATACCCTTGCACGCCAGCACACCGATTGACCTGGTTCGCCACGACCTCAAAGCCACGCTCAAGCTCCAGCGTGACGCCTACCTCGCACACCCCTACCCCAGCTTCGCCGAGCGCAAGGCCGACCTGCTCAAGCTCAAGGCGTTCATACGTGACCACCGCGACGCCATCGTGGACGCCATCAACGCCGACTACGGCAACCGCTCCCGACACGAAACACTGTTTGCAGAAATCTTCACCGTGATGGACGGTGTGGACCACGTCCTCAAGGAGCTCAAGGGCTGGATGAAGCCGCAGCGCCGCAGTGTCGACCTGATGAATTTCTTCGGTGCCAGCAACCGCGTGATTCCCCAGCCACTGGGCGTGGTCGGTGCCATCGTGCCCTGGAACTTCCCCATCAACCTGGGCTTCACCGGGCTGATCTACACCTTTGCTGCCGGCAACCGTTCCATGCTGAAAATGTCGGAGAACTCGCGCCATCTGGCCCGATTGCTGATCGAAAAGATTCCTGCCTACTTTCCCAAAGACAAGCTGGCATTTTTTGATGAATCCGGTGGCGTGGGCCAGGAGTTTTCCAAGCTCAAGTTCGACCATCTGCTGTTCACCGGCTCGGGCGCAACCGGACGCCAGGTCATGGCTGCAGCGGCGCACAACCTCTGCCCGGTTACGCTGGAGCTGGGTGGCAAGTCCCCGGCCATCGTCTGTAACGACTTCCCGCTGCGCGTAGCGGCCGAGCGCATCCTGTTCGTGAAGTACTTCAACGCCGGGCAGATCTGTACCACAGTCGACCACGCCTATATGCCCCGTCAAAAAGTGGACGAATTTGTGGCGCTGTCCAGGCAAATCGTCCACAAGCGTTACCCCAAGCTCGGCAGCAAGGACTACACCTCGCTGATCGACCAGAAATCGTTTGAGCGTGTAACCGCCGCACTGGAAGAGGCGCAGGCGCGCGGGGCCACCCTGGTTCAACTCGTTCCCGGCCCGCGCTGGGATGCCGAAACCCGCAAGATCGCACCGCATATCGTGCTCAACGCCCCTGAAGACTGTGCCTTGCGCACGCGTGAAATCTTTGGTCCGGTGCTCCCCATCATTCCATTTGACGCCATCGAGGAGCCCATCAGCGCCATCAACGCCGGGCCCCGCCCCCTGGCGCTCTATCCCTTCAGCAACGACAAGGCGCTGATCCACCGCCTGCTGCATGAAGTGATGTCCGGTGGCGTGAGCGTCAACGACGGTCTGTTTCATGTAGCACAGCACGATCTGCCATTTGGTGGTGTGGGCGACAGCGGCATGGGCCACTACCATGGCTACGAAGGCTTCGTCACCTTTTCCAAGATGCGCCCGGTGTTCTACCAGGCATCGTTCAGCGCGGTGAAATTACTCTACCCCCCGTACAGCAACTTCGCCACCAAGTACCTGCATTTCCTCACCAAGTAAGGCCAAGACGTCCATGAGTTTCCAAGAATTTGACTATGTGGTGGTCGGTGGCGGTGCCGCCGGCTGCGTAGTAGCCAGTCGGCTGAGTGAAGACCCCAGCATCTCCGTCTGCCTGCTCGAAGCTGGCGGACCCGATGCATCGGCATTCATCCATGCGCCACTGGGTTTTGCCGCGACCGCGCCGCTCAAGCTCTTTAGCTGGGGGTATGAAACCGTACCGCAACCCGGCTTCAACGGTCGCAGGGGTTTCCAGCCCCGTGGCAAGGTCATGGGCGGGTCCAGCTCGGTCAACGCCATGGTGTACACCCGCGGCAACCGCAACGACTACGAGCACTGGGCTGCGCAGGGCAACCCCGGCTGGAGTTACCAGGACGTGCTACCGCTTTTCAAGCGCGCCGAGAACAACGAGTGCTTTGGGGCCAATGACTACCGTGGCGTGGGCGGCCCCTTGAATGTGAGCTACCTGCGCAGCCCCAGCCCCTTGAACGAAGTGTTCATGCAGGCCTGCGAACAGACCGGCATCCCGCGCACCGCCGACTACAACGGCGCCCAGCAGTACGGCGTGGCCCACGCCCAGGTCACGCAAAAAGGCGGCGAGCGCTGGAGCGCAGCCAAGGGCTACATCACGCCCCACCTGGGCCGCAAGAACCTGACCGTGATCACGCGCGCCCATACCAGCCGGGTGCTGCTCGATGGCAAGCGCGCCACCGGGGTGGAATACCTGCTGAACGGTGCAACGCAACAAGTCAAGGCCAGGCGTGAAGTCATTCTGAGTGGTGGTGCCTATGGCTCGCCCCAGTTGCTGATGCTCTCGGGCATCGGCCCGGCAGCGCACCTCCAGCAACATGGCGTTGCGGTAGCGCACGATCTACCCGGCGTTGGCCAGAACCTGCACGACCACCTGACCACCGTGCTGATCTACCGCACACCACGCAAAGAAGTTGCTCTGGGCACCTCGCTCGCTGGGGCGTGGACGGTGATCAAGTCAATTTTTGAATGGCGCAGCAAGCGCACCGGCTGGATTACCACCAACGTGGCCGAAACCCAGGGATTCATCTCCACCGAGGGCAACACCGACTACCCCAACATCCAGCTTGCCCTGTGCACCGGCATCGTGGACGACCACACGCGCAAGGCCCACCTGGGCCACGGCTATACCCTGCACGTCACCCTGATGCGTCCCAAGAGCCGTGGCACGGTCACACTGGCCAGCGCCAGGCCCATGGATGCGCCACTGATCGACCCCGCGTTCTTCAAAGATCCGGAAGACATGCAAACCCTGATCAAAGCCACACAGATGGGCCACGACATCATGGAAGCCAAGGCACTGGCGCCCTACCGCGGCAAGATGCTCTATCCGCTGGAACGCAACAATCCCAGGCAGATCGAAGCGTTTTTGCGCAACAACTCCGACACCGAATACCACCCGGTAGGCACCTGCAAGATGGGTCCTGCCAGCGATCCGATGGCGGTGGTCGATGCCAACCTCAAGGTGCACGGCATTCAGGGCCTGCGCGTGGTGGATGCGTCCATCATGCCGCGCCTGGTCACGGGCAACACCAATGCGCCCACCATCATGATTGGCGAAAAGGCTGCCGAGATGATCCGCGCCAGTGCACTCTAACCCGCGATATAGTGCCTCGTTGATTGATTCGCTATTGCCTGACTCGGGCAATTTGAGGCAATAGCCAGGCAGGAGAAGTTCATCGCGATGCAACGCCAACCCGCGCAACAACGCGACGAAGTGGTTTCGAACTCACTCACCTGGGAGCCGTCTGTCGCCTTTGTCAGATACGCTATCCGGGCCATTCTGGTCAGCGTAGCATTTGTTTCTCTGGCCATCCATTTTTTTGTTCCTGCCATGAAAGACCGCGCCTTGTGGCCGGTTTCCATGGCGGTGGTTGCCACAGTGGGCTGGATACTGCTGCGACTTGGGAAAACGCAGGCAGCCGTTGCCAGTCTGGCCATCGGGATGTGGGTCTGCGTAGCCGTGATGGTGGTAGTGGGTGGTGGCATCAGCGCCCCAGTCCAGTACATCTTTCCGCTGGTTATCTTCATGCTGGGCTGGCTGGTCAGCACCCGCGCGGCGGTTGTCATCGCCGTCCTGACTTCGGTGTTCACTGTGGGCGTGGTAGCGCTCGACGCAATGGACGCATTGCCGCAGGCACCGGCTTCACCGCCGGAACTGGAGGCTCTGGTCCAGATCTGTGTCTTCCTGATGGCAGCCGTACTGGTCCATTCACTGGTGCGTGCCTACCAGAGCCGCCTGCAGGAGTTCAATGCCGTCAACATTGACTACGCCAGGCGCACGGAGGATCTTGAACGCACCAAAGCCGAATTGCATCAGGCGCAGGCCGTGGCCAACGTCGGCAGCTGGGTGTATGAACTGGCCACCGACACGATGGTCCCCTCCGATGAAACCTGCCGCATTCTGGGACTTCCCGGTAAAAGCACCCTGTGCAGCAGCGACTACGTTGCGCTCGCGCATCCGGATGACCGTGAACGCTTGCAGGTCATTCTGTGCAACATGCAGCAGCAAGCGGGATTCGATTTCGAGCATCGCATCTTGATCGGGGACACGGTGAAATGGGTACGCCAGAAAGCACAATCCGCCCCGACGCCCGACGGATCCCTGACCCACGTCCTTGGCATCGTGCAGGACATCAACGTGCGCAAACTGGCCGAATTGAGCCTGCAGCAGTCCGAGAAGAAATTTTCCACCGCATTCCAGTCCAGCCCGGTGGCAGCGTCCATCGCCACCCTGCAAGACGGCCGGTTTGTCGAGGCCAATGACAAGTACGAGCGTGATTTCGGCTGGAGCCGGACCGAGCTGATTGGTCATACGACGCAAGACATTGGCCTGTGGCCAAGTCGTGAAATGCGCCGGCAGTGGGTGGATTTTCTCCAGGTGCGCGGCAGCATCGTAGAGTACGAAACGGTATGGATACACAAGAATGGCAGCCAGCGCGACGTCAGCATTTCCGGGCAGATCATTGAATACGACGGTATGCCCTGCATCCTGGCATATGCCACAGACATCACGGAGCGCAAAGCCGCAGAAGCACAGATCCAGAAACTGGCATTCTTTGATTCGCTGACCGGTCTGCCCAACCGGCGTCTTCTGTTGAACCGGCTCGAACTCGTCCTGGCGGCGGCCCAGCGACATCGCCGCCACGGTGGCCTGTTGTTCATTGACCTGGACAACTTCAAGACCCTCAACGACACGCATGGCCATAGCAAGGGCGACATACTGCTGCAACAGGTGGCACAGCGGCTCAATGCCTGTGTGCGCGAAGGCGATAGCGTGTCCCGGCTAGGAGGAGACGAGTTTGTCGTGATGCTCGATAACCTCAGCGAAGATGCCCTGATTGCGGCGAACCAGGCAGAAGTCGTTGCAGAAAAAATCCGTTCCAACCTGGACCAGAGCTACCGGATCGCAGACATCGTCTTTCACAACACCGCCAGCATCGGCGTTACCCTCTTTGGAGAACAGTCGGAGAGTCTGGAAGAGCCGCTCAAGCGCGCCGACACTGCCATGTACCAGGCCAAAGGTGCCGGGCGCAACGCCATCCGCTTCTTTGACCCCGAAATGCAGGCAGCGGTATCCGCTATGGTGGAACTGGAGATGGATCTGCGCAATGCGGTCACGCAGCACCAGTTCCTGCTGCTGTACCAACCCCAGATCAATGCCGCCGGCTGCGTGATCGGGGCAGAGGCACTGGTGCGCTGGCAGCACCCCCGGCGCGGCCTGGTGGCGCCCATGGAATTCATTCGCCTGGCCGAAGAAACCGACCTCATCCTTCCCATGGGCGCCTGGATTCTGGAAACCGCCTGCAACCAGCTAGCCCAGTGGGCGCACGATCCCGGCTTTGCTTCATTCAGCGTGTCCGTCAATGTCAGTGCACGCCAGTTCCAGCACATGGACTTTGTGCCCCAGGTGCTGGGCGTTTTGCAACGTACCGGTGCCAACCCGGAGCGTCTCAAGCTCGAACTCACAGAGAGCATGCTGATCGACAACGTGGACTCCATTTCGGCAAAAATGGCCGCCCTGAAATCGCACGGCGTTTCATTCTCGCTGGACGACTTTGGCACCGGATATTCTTCCCTGTCCTACCTGAAACAACTGCCGCTGGACCAACTGAAAATTGACCGCAGCTTTGTGCGCGATGTACTGTCCGACCCGAATGACGCCGCCATTGCCCGGATGGTGATTGTGCTGGCCGAAACACTGGGGCTCGCCGTCATTGCCGAAGGTGTGGAAAGCGCAGAGCAGCAGGCACTGCTACTGGGTCAGGGCTGCCAGAATTTTCAGGGCTACTTCATCAGCCTCCCAGTCCCCGCTGCACAGTTCGAGGAATTTGTCCGGTCCCGCCCCTAAAGCGCTTTTTGCCGCAAAGCCAGCAGGGCCCCCAGCCAAAGCGCAATGGCCGAAAAAACCAGCCCACGCGCCAGACCACCGGGCCCGTCGGCAATCCATCCGACCACGGTCGGGCCCACGATCTGCCCGGCCGCAAACACGGTGGTGAACGCACTGATACCCGCCGCCCAAGCGCTGGGGGGCAGGTTATGGCGCACCAAGGCTGTAGTGGAGGCCACCACCGACAGGAACACCGCGCCAAACAGCAGGCCCGAGGCCAGCACCACCGGCCACGACTGCGTGAGCGCGGGCAGCACCGTGGCCAGGCCCAGCAGCGCATTGAGCAGGGCCATGGCCCGTCCACCCTTGTGCCGGTCCAGCAGTCGCGCCCAGATGCGGCTCGATGCCATCACCGCCGCCCCCAGCAAGGCGTAAAAAACCGTGACCGCCGGTGCACTGCTGCCCTGCGCGCGCAAGAGCGCCACCACAAAGGTCATGTAGCCGATATAGCCCACGCCAAACAGCGTGTAGCCCGCCAGACCGTAACGAAACTGCCGCCAGCGAAACACCTGCCCCGGCGCCTGCGCAGCCGACGCGGCCTGCTCCCAGCGCGCCATCACCCGGGCCGGCCACAGCAACAGTGCACTGGCCAGCACACACAGCAGCGCCAGTGCCCACCAGGCCCAGCGCCAGCCGTGTGCCTGCGCCTGGGTGGCGTCCAGTACCCAGGGCACCAGCGCCGCAGACAGCACAATGCCTACGCCGGTGCCACCGTAATACAGGCCGAGCAACAAGCCCCCGCGCTGGGGATCACGCGCACCCAGGCGCGCCGCCAGCAGCCCCCCGGCAATGAACACCAGCGCACTGGCTACCCCGGCCAGCAAGCGCTGCACCAACAGCGGCATGGCATCCACAAAAAAACCGCTGAGCCCCATGAAGGCACTGGCCAGCAAGGCACCCGTCCACAGCAGGGTCGAGGGCCCGAGGCGACGCATCAGCCAGGGCGTGATCAGCGCACCAACAAAATAGCCCAGCGCATTGGCGGTGTTCATGCCACCGGCCAGGGTGTAGGTCCAGCCCAGATCGCTGCGCATGGCCGGCAGTAGCAAGCCATAGGCAAAGCGGGTGATGCCCAGCGACACCGCCGCCCCCATGGACAGCGCAACCGCCAGCCACAAGAGTTGTCGCACAGGTGTCTGTAATGGGGGGGTGGAATGTGTCATCTGCACCGCATTTTGATTCAATAGCGACATGACCACTTTATTCGACCCCCTCCAGCTCGGCCCGCTCACCCTGGCCAACCGCGTTGTCATGGCACCGCTGACCCGCAACCGGGCACCGGGCGCCATCCCGACGGCGCTGATGGCCACCTACTACCGCCAGCGCGCCAACCCGCAAGACGGCGCCGGCCTGATCATCTCCGAGGCCACCGCTATCAGCCACCAAGCCCAGGGTTACGCCGACGTGCCCGGCATCTGGTCCGACGAACAGGTCCAGGCCTGGAAGCCGGTGACCGCTGCGGTGCACGCCGCCGGCGGAAAGATATTCATGCAGCTGTGGCATGTGGGGCGGGTCTCGCATGTGGACCTGCAGCCCGGTGGCCAGGCCCCGGTCGCCCCGTCAGCGATCACCGCCAAAACCAAGACCGTACTGATCCAGGATGGCGTTGCCAGGTTTGTCGATACCTCGGCTCCGCGCGCGCTAGCGCTCTCCGAGCTGCCCGGCATCGTGCAGGACTACCGGCGCGCCGCCCGCAATGCAATGGCCGCCGGCTTTGACGGTGTGGAAGTGCACGGCGCCAATGGCTATCTGCTCGACCAGTTCCTGCGCTCTGGCTCCAACCAGCGCACTGATGCGTATGGCGGCCCCATTGAAAACCGGGCCCAGCTGCTGGTGGAAGTGATGCTGGCGGTGTGCGACGAAATCGGTGCCGCCAAGGTCGGGTTGCGCCTGTCCCCGGTGACACCGGCCAACGATGCGTCGGACCCCCATCCACAACCCCTGTTTGAGCATGTGGTGCGCCAGCTCGCGCCTTTGAAGATGGCCTATCTGCACATCATTGAAGGCTCCACCGGGGCCGCACGCGACTATGTGCAGGGCGACGCGCCATTTGACTACGCCGCACTGAAAGAAGCCTACCGCGCGGCCGGTGGCAGCGCAGCCTGGATGGTGAACAACGCCTACGACCGTGCGCTGGCAGATCAGGCGCTGGCCACCGGGGCAGACCTGGTGGCGTTTGGCCGCCCCTTCATCGCCAACCCCGACCTCACCCGCCGTCTGCGCGAGGGCGCGGCACTCACTGCAGGCAACCGGATGACCTACTACGGCGGTGGTGCTGAAGGCTACACCGACTACAAAACGCTATAAATTTAATAGCTGCTCGCACATATCTGGCGGGGGCTAGAGGCCATTTTCTTTATTTTCAGGCATCCCCCAGGCCAATCGGGGCGGGTGCGCTCATCACGATGCGGGTGAACAGCCGGTCATAGGCCGGGTCACGCGGGTACTTGCCTGTGAGCGGATCGCAATTGGTGGCAAAAGCGGCGTCCAGCTCTTTCCAGTCGTCTTCCGACAGCACCTTCTGGGCTACAGGAATGATGGCGGTTTCTTCCAGGCTCATGTGGGCCATGTAGGCCTCGATGTAACGCTTAACGGCACTCTCGAACACCTCGCGGCGCGAATCGCCAATCAGCTCCCACGCCAGCAACAGGTGCTGCAGTTCGCGCACACCGGCCTCGCTCTTGCTGTGGTCTTTTTCGAGCTGCTCAATGGCCGCCAGCGTTTCGGGCGCCACGCGTGCGACCTTGGGGAACAACAGCTGTGACTCCTTGGTGTGGTGCAGGCGCTCGGGAAATTCGTCGATATAGAACAGCATGGCGCGCAGCACATCGAAATAGCGCTCGGGCTCGTGGTCTGGCCCACGCTCCACCATCATGGTCAGGGAACGCAGCATCGCTGCCAGTGCGGAATGTTCTTCCTGAATGATTCGCAGGCTCTGTTTCAGCATTTCGTGTCTCCTTTGTGCAAGCGCAAGGTTCTCACAAGCCAGCCGTTGAAACTTTGATTCAGGTCAACTAGCGGCCAGCCAAGGCCAGACGCATCGGCCTGGCCAACTGCGCCTCGCCGTGGCGCAGTTGGAACCGCCGCACGAGCTGCGCCAGCCGGTCGGCCTGTTCACGCAAGGACTCTGCAGCCGCCGCAGACTGCTCCACCAGCGCAGCGTTCTGCTGGGTCATCTGGTCGATCTCGGTCACGGTCGCGTTGACCCCTTCAATGCCATGGGACTGCTCTGCGGAGGCCGACGAAATCTCGCCAATGATGCCGCCCACGCGCTGCGCGCCGCCCACCATTTCCTGCATCGCGGCTCCGGCCTCCTCGGCCAGCCGCACACCACCATCCACCGCGCTCACGCTGGCCTGGATCAGGGCCTTGACATCATTGGCTGCCTGGGCCGAGCGCTGGGCCAGCGAACGCACCTCGCTGGCCACCACCGCAAAGCCGCGGCCCTGCTCACCCGCGCGCGCCGCTTCGACCGCAGCGTTGAGCGCCAGAATGTTGGTCTGGAAGGCAATCGAATTGATCAGCCCGATAATGTCGCCAATCTTGTGGCTGGCACCGGATATCTCGTGCATGCTGGTCACCACGTGGGCTACCGCCGCACCGCCCCGCGTGGCCTGGCCAGATGCCGCGCTGGCCAACTGGTTGGCCGTCTGTGCGGACGAGGCCGTCTGCTGCACCGTAGCCAGCAACTCGGAAATGGACGACACCATGCTCTGCACATTGCCTGCCGCCCGCTCGGTACGGGTGGACAAGTCCTGGTTGCCAGAGGCAATTTCCTGGCTGGCATTGGCAATGTTCTCGCTGGCATCACGCATATGTCCAACGGTGGTTGCCAGGCTGTTGCGCATGCTGTCCAACGCGCGCAGCAGGTCAGAGACCTCGTCTTTGCCTTCCACCCGGATATCCATAGACAGGTCGTCCGTTGCAATCGCCTGGGCAATACCACGCGCCTGCTCCAGCGGCTTACAAATGGACTGCATGTTCAACCAGGTAAGCGGTGCTACCACCACAATGGTCAGCAGTACTGCCAGCACGAACAGCCACTTGGCTGTTGTGGCGGTACTGTCCTGTTCCTGCACTGCAACCGTCGCTTCTTTCTGCACCAGGTCTTCCAGCGCCAGCAATTGCTGCTCCAGCACGGTGAACTCTTGGTGGGCCTTGACTACCAGCGCATTGGCCGCAGCCGCACTGGTCACCGCACCTCCGGAAAGTTCCGTCACGGCGGGCGCCAGCGCCTGGGCGTAGGCATCCACGCGCTGCTGTATGGCCCTTGCGGTATCCGCCACCCTGGCATCCCGCGTGGCAGCAAGTGCCTGGATGCGGGCCTGTGCATCCTTCAAGTGGGCCTGCCACTGGGTCTGGGCCTGACGCACTGCATCCGGCGCCGCGTGCTGGATCACCATTTCACGCTCCGCCAGCCGCAACTGGCCCAGTGCGATTTGCAGCCGCACCACTTGGCTTTCGTCGGCAAACGCATGGGCCATGAAGTCCTGGCTCAGCGCCTGCATGCGGTACATGCCGCCCATGCCGACGCCCCCCAGCATCAGTAGCAGGCCCAGCACCACCCCGATGGCACTGACCATGCGGAAGCGGATCGAGAAGGTCCGCATCAAGGTAAAGATGGACATGACAGTAGCTCCGTAAGAATGCAATCGAATAGGCTCAAGGCTTCCAGCGCTTGAGCAACAAGGCGTTGGTCATCACGCTGACCGAACTCATGGCCATCGCGGCGCCCGCCAGCACCGGGTTCAGGTAACCCAACGCGGCCAGCGGTATCCCTGCGGCATTGTAGGCAAAGGCCCAGAACAGGTTCTGCCGGATCTTGGCCACCGTGCGGTCGGAAATTTGCAGTGCCGCGGCGACCAGCGTGGGGTCGCCGCGCATCAGCGTGATGCCGGCGGCATGCATGGCCACATCGGTCCCGCCCCCACCCGGATTGGCCATGGCCATGCCCACATCGGCAGCGGTCAATGCAGGCGCATCGTTCACCCCATCGCCCACCATGGCTACAACATGGCCCCCACGCTTGAGTTCCCCCACTTTCGCTGCCTTGTCTCCGGGTAGCACCTCCGCCATCACCTCACCCGCAGCGGGGTCCAGCCCCAGGCGGCGCGCCATGGCTTCGGCGGCGCCCCGGTTGTCACCGGAAATCATCACCGTCCTGATACCGCGCGCGCGCAGGGTCGCAATAGCTTCTTTGGCACCGGTTTTGGGCTCGTCACCAAACGCCAGCAGGGCCAGCAGGGTCAGGCCTTGGGTGGTGCGTTCCACCAGCGCAGACACCGTAGCGCCCTGCGCCTGCAGGGCTTCAGCCTGGGATGCCAGGGCGCCCAGTTTCACGCCCAGCGCATCCATCCAGCGCAGGCTGCCCAGCAGAAAGCTGTGCACGCCGACCTCACCCTCGCTGCCGCAGCCGGGTACGGCACGCACATTGTCGGGCGCCTCAAACGCCACCTTGCGCTCTTTTGCCGCATCCAGCACCGCATGGGCCAGCGGGTGTTCGCTGCCGCTTTGCAGGCTGGCCACCAGAGCCAGCACTTTGTCCTCATCCAGTCCGGGGATCACCACCAGACCGGTCAGGCGCGGGCGCCCGACCGTGAGCGTGCCGGTCTTGTCAAAGGCCACCACATCCACCTTGTGCGCCAGTTCCAGGGCTTGCGCGTCCTTGATCAGAATGCCGAATTTCGCTGCCACCCCGGTACCCGCCATGATGGCTGCAGGCGTGGCTAGACCGAGCGCGCAGGGGCAGGCAATCACCAGCACCGCCACACAGTGGATCAGCGAGACCTCAAAGCTGTGCCCGGTGAACCACCAGGCCAGCAGAGTCACCAGCGCAATCACCAGCACCACCGGCACAAACACCGCACTCACCTGGTCCACCAGCCGCTGGATGGGCGCCTTGGCCGCCTGGGCGTCTTCCACCAGCCGGATGATGTGCGAGAGCACGGTTTCGCTGCCCACGGCACGCACCTGCATCACCACGCGACCGTCTCCGTTGATCGAGCCACCGGTGAGCAAGGCACCAGCGTCCTTGGGCACCGGCAGCGATTCGCCAGTCAGCATGGACTCGTCCACCTGCGTCCGACCCTCCTGCACCACACCGTCCACCGCAAAGCGCTCACCGGGCTTGACCACCACCCGGTCCCCCACCAGCAGTTCACCCACTGGCACATCCACCTCGCCATCCACCCCCAGCAGATGTGCCACATCCGGCCGCAGGGCGTGCAGGGCACGGATGGCCGAGGTGGTCTGCCGCTTGGCACGCGCCTCCAGCCACTTGCCCAGCAGCACCAGGGTCACCACCACGGCGGAACCCTCAAAGTAAAGATGCACCATGGCACCGTCTGCGGTCAGCCACAACCACATGGACAGCGCCCAACCCGCCGTGGTGCCTATGGCCACCAGCAAATCCATATTGCCGCTCAGCGCCTTGAGTGCATGCCAGCCCGCCTTGTAGAAGCGTGCCCCCAGAATGAACTGCACCGGCGTCGCCAGCAGGAACTGCCAGAACGCGGGCAGCATCCAGTGTTTGCCCAGCAGATCGCCCACCATGGGCAGTACGAGCGGCGCTGACAGGGCCAGACCCACGGCCACCGGCGCAAACCCGGCCCAGGGCGATGCCTCTTCTGCCATTACCGCGGCATCGGCCGCGCGCGGCTCGTAGCCCGCATCGCGCACCGCACGGCGCAGGCGTGCCTCCATCTGCTCACCCGGGGTGTAGACAATGCGGGCCGATTCGGTCGCGAGGTTGACCGTGGCTTCACTGACCCCGGGTACTTTTTTCAACGCCCGCTCTACGCGGGAAACACACGAAGCGCAGGTCATGCCGCCAATACCCATGTCCAGGGAAGGCTCGGTTACGGTGGGAGTGTTCATAATGCGAAGCCTAACGCTTTTGGCAATCACCCAAACCGAGGAATAGCAATGAACCAGACCTTTACCGTTACCGGCATGACCTGTGGCCACTGCGAAATGGCGGTCAAACGCGCCATCAAGGCCATTGATCCGCAGGCCGAAGTCACCGCCGATCGCACCCAAGACCGGGTCGAAGTCCAATCCGACCTGCCGCGCGAGTCGCTGGCCAAGGTTATTGCCGAAGAAGGCTACACCGTCGCTGCCTGAAAGGCAACGACACGGCGCCCATGACCCAAGCCACAGACCTGTACCCGGCGCTGGCACAGGTCCAGCCCTCCCTAGCAGAGCTCGGGAGTTCCATCGGCCCGATGGAGGTTCCGGCGGGCACCGTCCTGTTCAACGAGAACGCCCCCTGCCACGGCTTTCCACTGGTGCTTGAAGGCGAGGTCAAGGTTTCTCGCCACTCCGGTGACGGACGCTCTCTGGAACTGTACCGTGTGGTGCCGGGAGAGTTGTGTCTGGTTTCCAGCGCCTGCCTGTTTCGCAACACGCCGCTGTCCGCCCAAGGTGTTACCACCCGGCCCACACAGCTGCTGCTGATCCCGCCCCCCACCTTTACCCAATGGCTTGCCACCCCAGGTTTTCGGGACGAAGTGCTGGGCCTGTTCGCCGACCGCATGGCCGACCTGACCGGCCTGATCGATGCCGTGGCCTTTCACAAACTGGACCAGCGCCTGGCGGCCGCGCTGCTGGGTCGGGGTCAGAATCTGGCGCTGACTCACCAGGCCCTGGCCGACGAACTGGGCACCGTGCGTGAAATCATTACCCGCCTGTTGCGCCGGTTTGAGCGGGAGGGTTGGGTCGAACTGTCACGCGAACGCATTCACATCTGCGACAGCAGCGCCTTGCGTGAACTGGCGTCAGCATTGTCTGTGTGACGCAAGTCACATACGCTGAGGCCACCCGGGTGTCTAATCCGCTTATCCATTTATCCACTGAGGAGTTCACATGACACAGAATGTTGGCAACATCGAGCGCATCATCCGCATCGTGGCCGGCTTGGTGCTAATTGGCCTGGCCGCAACCGGCACCGTGGGCTGGTGGGGTTGGCTGGGCATTGTGCCTCTGGCCACCGGTGCGCTTGGCTGGTGCCCACCGTATGCCATCTTTGGCATCAATACCTGCTCCATGAAGAAGTAAGCACGCCAATTCGCTATATTTTTAATAGCTGTTTGTGCATATTCCACGGGGCCCCTGGCCCCGTTTTCCATTGAAGATGTCCCCAGGGGGTAGCCTTTCCAGTCAAGGATTTGTAAAAGCTTGTTAACCGAGTCATCGTCCACTAACGCGCCGCGTTAGTGAAGGACAAACCGTCAGGTCTGGCGGTACGGGCCCCAGGCCCCAAATCCTTATGACAAAAGCTTCTTTCCTGCTACCCACTCCGCGTGTGCGTTTGGCAACCCTGTTTGTCAGCAGCGCACTGGCTCTGGCCACCCTGAGCGCACCTGCCCATGCCGACGATATCGGCACCCTGCTGGGTGGTGGCATTGGTGCCGCGGCTGGTGCGGTTGTGGGCCAGAAGATCGGGGGGCGTAACGGTGCGGTTATTGGTGGAGCCATTGGTGGAGCCACAGGCGCAGCTGTCGGTACCCACGGTCAGGGACAGGGTGGCGCCGTTGTAGGTGGAGCCATCGGTGGTGCTGCCGGTGCAGCAGTGGGCCAGTCGGTGGGCGGACGCAACGGTGCGGTGCTAGGTGCTGGCGCAGGCGGCGCAGCAGGTGCCACTATAGGTCGGGGTGTTACCCACCAACAGCAGCCCGGCTACTACGCGCAAGGCCCCAATATGCACGCCTACCCCACAGGCTATTACCAGCCCCCACCTCCGCCCCGGGGCAACGGCTGGGACCGCCGTGACGAACGTCACGACCACTGGGACAACCACCATCGCCCCTATGGCCATGGCGATGACCGCGGCCGGGAGCACAATCGCGACGAAGACTGATCAGCCAGTATTGAGCTCGCCGCCCAGAGCGTCGAGTAGGTCGGGAATGAGTTTGCGCAGCTCACCGGTGGCAATGGCCACGTCCGTGTCAAATGCGTCGTCCTTGCCGTCGCCTGCAGCACCCGCCCCTTCAAACACCACGTCCAGCACCGCGACTTTTTTTAGCTGCAAGGCTTCCGTCAGCACAAACGACACATGGTCGTTCCAGGTCAGGGCCAGGCGTGTCGGCACTTTGCCGTTGGCGATGTGCTGGCTGACTTCATCGGTATCCAGCGCGTGGCGGGTGTAACGTACCACCGCCTTGGATTCATCGGCCGCCTTGAGTTCACACTCCCGGTCCACGCTGAAGCCCTGGGGCGCTTCTTTGGTCGACAACCA
Source organism: Burkholderiales bacterium (assembly GCA_028868305.1). GTDB lineage: Bacteria > Pseudomonadota > Gammaproteobacteria > Burkholderiales > Burkholderiaceae_C > Allorhodoferax. The sequence goes on from JAGWUS010000035.1 coordinate 20,902, forward strand.
AATGGACATGGCCGCTGCCGGCGACATCTGTGTGTTGATCAGCTGTGGCGCCAGGCCATCGACCGCCTTGATCAGGCAGGTCATCACCTCGTCCGCACGTGCCTGGCTGCCGGCACTAAGCACCAGCCGCTGCGCTTGCGGATCAATCCAGACCAGCACGCTGGACTGTTTGGTAAAGGCCAGCGGCAACAGACTCAACCGCGCATCTTCGCGGATTTCGCGGGCCTCCTTCTTGCCAGGCTTGCGGCCGGTGGTGGCCTCGATGTGCTGCAACTGTTCGTCGGCCTTGCGTTTGACCACGGTGCCAGGCAGCACCTTGACCTCGACCATGAGTTGGAGAATCCACTGGCCAGCCACCACTTCCACCAGGGGGCCATGCTCTTCGCCACGGGGAGGAATCCAGCCGACGGATTTTTCCTGGGAAGCGGCGCACGCCACAAAACGGTTTTCTTCCAGCGCTAATTCCAGCTTCGCCACGGTCTGCTCCCACACAGAACCGATGCGGTACATCATCACAGTCTTGAACACACGAATCCTTTGTTACGGTAGCTATTTTCACGCATCTTTACAAAGCCTTATCCCAGCGCAATATTGCAGATACATGCTCGGCCGACACTTGTCTCCACTCTGATAGCGACTCCCGCTGCAGTTCAACTTCAAAGGATGTCACCATGAAACCCGTTTTCAAGTCACTTATCGTTGCGGGGCTGCTGGCCACCGCAGGTTTTGCAGCGTATTCCCAGGGCCCAGGTGGCGGGGGCATGATGGATTGCGATGGTGGTGGCCGCATGGGCCACATGAATCCAGAGCGCATGGAAAAGATGATGGCTAGGCGTGCCGAAGACCTCAAGGCCAAACTCAAGATCACTCCCGCCCAGGAAGGCGCTTGGACGGCATTCACCGCCTCCATGAAGCCATCTGCAGACATGATGGGCAAACGCCCCGACACTGCAGAACTGGCCAAGCTCACCACCCCTGAGCGCATTGACAAGATGCATGCCCTGCGTGCGCAGCGCACAGCAGACATGAACGCTGCTATGGACAAGCGCGAAGAAGCGACCAAAACTTTTTACGCCGCGCTGAATGCAGACCAGAAAAAAGTGTTTGACGCAGAACACGCCAGTATGGGTGATCATGGTCACTGGGGTAGCCACCATGGGCCGATGGGCCCACACGACGGCTCGGGCGCACCAGCAGCACCCAAGCAGTAAAGCGGATCAGGCCAGCAACTTTTTGAGTTCTCCGCTGGCAATCAGGGCTTGCAGGTCGGCAGCACCGCCAACCAACGAGCCTTTGACAAACACCATGGGAAATGTGGGCCAGCCGGTCCACATTTTCAGCGCGTTGCGGCGCCGCCAGGTGTTGAGGTAGTTTCCGTACTCCAGGTATTTGTAGGGCACCACTGCAGCGTCCAGCGCAGCACGTGCCTTTTTGGGCATCGGATTGATACCCATACCCACGACCACTACCGGATTTGCAGCCACCGCGGCCTTGACCTCGTCAACGATATCGCGATGCAGGTTGGCAATCTTTTCACGGATCGCGGGGTGAATCTGGTCTTCATTCAAAATGGCACGGGGCATTAGGCAACTCCGGGTAGTAACGGATACCCATTATGCGTGGTCACCACTACCATTGATGCATATCAAGCAGCCGGGGTGGCTGCGCGAATACACTGCCCATCCTCTGCCATGCCCACATCTTCAACGCCATCTGTCATGCCCGCCGTACGCACTATTGGCATGATGCAACCCCTGATCTGGCTGGTACTGGCCTGGCGCGACATTGTCCGTGCCGGCTGGATCAGCATCGCTCACGGCCTTGTTCTGGCGGTCGCTGGTGCTTTGATTGTTGGCATTGCACAGCACCGTTTCTGGCTACTCGCAGGCGCCCTATCCGGTTTCATGGTGATTGCCCCGGTGCTGGCGACCAGCCTGTACGCCTTGAGTCGTGCGCTGGAACGCGGTGAAAAAGCCACCTTCTCCGTAGTACTCAAAACCTGGCTGAACTGGCAGAACAGCCACTTCAACAAATGGGGTAACGACTACTGGTGCATGGTGCAGTTTGGTGCCTTGCTGGCGTTGGCCGCAACAGGTTGGGTACTGACCTCGGCAGCGCTGATTACCCTGCTGGCACCTGTCCCTGTCAACACGCCCCTGGACTTTGTTCGCCAAGTCATGCTGGCACGCAACGGCTGGGTGTTTGAGCTCTGGCTTGCACTGGGCGGCATCATGGCAGCACCCATGTTTGCCTCGAGCGTAGTGGCCATGCCCCTGTTGCTGGACCGCCGCGTAACGCTGATGCAGGCCGTACTCATCAGTTGGCAGACCGTACTCACCAATCCCGGCCCCATGGCCTTCTGGGCGGCCCTCATCATGATTTTTACGCTGCTGGGTCTGGGATCCCTGCTGATCGGCCTGATCGCTGTAGTTCCCATGCTCGGCCATGCCAGCTGGCATGCTTATCGGGCGCTGGTGGATACGTCTTCGATGGAAGCACGTGAGTCCAGTGCAGCGCCACTTACCCACAGTTCCCTGTAATGTTTGGTTATTCAGAAGAACAGATCGCAAGCTTCGGCCTCACTTTTGGCGTGGGCGGCTTCATGCTGTACATGCTGTTCATCATCGGCCACCTGGCCTGGGAATCCAAGGCCGGTAAATTCGGCACCTTCGTCATCTTCATCGGACTGGCATTCGGCATGGTGGGCTTTGTTGCCAAAGCCATCATCCAGTGGTATCTCGAACGTTAGCCAAACGGACGGATACCAATAAGCAGGCCGTGCAACTTGAAGGCAAAGCCTGCCCAGGCAGCCACGCCCACAACCAGCGTTATTACCGTCGCCAAAGCGGTTCCGGCGGGGTATTGCGTGCCCAGTGTGCGGTCCCGGCGACGCGCTGCGACGTAGTCCAGCACGGCCCAGGCCAGAAATGAGGCAAACAGTACCAGATGCGCCGCACTGCCAGTGGCCATCAAATGGGCCAGTGCCCAACTCTTGACACCCAGCACCATGGGGTGGTGGACCCGGGCCTTGATGGCATTGCGCGGTACATAGGCTGCAGCAAGCAAGATAAATGCAATCAGTGTCAGCAGCGATGCCGCATGGCGCATGCCCACCGGCGGGGTCCATAGCACCCATGGCGTTTCCCGCGCCACGCCAAAGCCCCAGATGATCAGTGCAAATCCTGCAAGGGACAGGAACGAATAAATGCCCTTGTACGCACCCTCTCCCACGCGCGCGCGCATGGCTGTGCGCCAGTCTTCGGCCACGATGCGCACCGAATGCACACCCAAAAAAACCACCAGCCCCATTAGCAGATAGACCATTTTTATGTTCCGTGTTCAGGCGCCCAGCACCCGGTTCTTGCCAGCCCGCTTAGCCAGGTACATGGCCTGGTCTGCGCGTCGGATGGCTTCCATGCCAGTTTCTCCATCGTTCAATTGCGCCACCCCGGCACTGAAGGTAATCAGTATCTTTTCTGCACCGGCCAGAAAAAACCGTTTGGTCAGTTCCCTCTGCAAACGGGTCATGGCTTCAATACCCTTATCCAGCGGTGTATCTGGCAACAACACTACAAATTCCTCTCCGCCAAAGCGCGCTAGCGTATCCTGCGGACGCATGCAATCGCGTGCCACTGTAGCCAGATGATTCAGTGCGTTGTCACCCATTGAGTGTCCGAGCGAATCATTGAGTTTTTTGAAGTTGTCAATATCCAGTAGTGCCATGCTCAAGGGAGTTTCCTTGCGGCGCACGGTGGAAAGTTCACGCTCAAGGGCTTCATCCAGTCCTTTGCGGTTAAGGGTTCCAGTGAGTGAATCATGCCGTGCCTCTGAACTCACACGGTCAAGCTCCTTGTGCAATTTGACCAGCTCTGCTTCCGTTCTGGTCGCCTGCTCCCGCATGGCACTGAGCTCATCACGCGTTGCCAGACTTTCGCTGGCCATGCGGCTGGTAGTCCCTACTACATCCTTAAGCACCGGCGCAATTTCTGCCATGGATTTAGCCTGTTCAATCAAACGTGCGCTTTCTTCCAACTTATCGTGGTAAATCCCCGTGGACTGCGTCATATCAGACAGGCGCTCTATGAACGAGGCCAGCATGTCGCGCATTTCGTTCTGGGCGGCCACCGTGCGCTCCTTGGCTTCCTTCTGCTTGAAAATCACGTCCTTGAGACGCCACTCCACGTCATCCAGACGCCGCAGGCTCAAAGGCGGCGCAGACGCTGTCATCAGTGCCTCCATCTGTCCCTTGAGCCACTGCTCCTCTGGGCTGAGATCAGCAATGTTTTCAAACACCAGATGCAGCAGTTTCAGCAGGGAGTTGTGAATCTCTGCCTGGTCTTCCGCGACAAACGACAAGCGATGACTGTAGTTCGCCAACATCAATTTCTGGGTCGCGACGTCGACAGTTGGATCCCTCAGTGCCTTGAGCATAGTGGTCGTCTGCTCCTTGAAACGCTCATCGTCCGTTCCCAATGCCGGCAATACGTATTCGATAAGCCGGGCAATCTGGGCCATGAACTCAGCCGTCAAGGCCGGTACAACCATCGTCGTTTCACTTGCCACCGTACTGGTCAAGGGCGCATTGCCTGATGGCTGGGCATCTGCACTACCCACCGGAACAAAACTCCCATAGGACACCAGGGCGGCTTTCACACCTTCCCAATTCATGCGATCAATAGCGTATTCCAACAGACCACGCTGTTTTTGCTGGCCTGGTGTTTTGGCAGGCAGCGCCCGGACAATTTCACGCAGGTTGTCCATGGGAAAGTGCGGTACCTGGGGAATGCCCGCAATTTCGTTGTAGATGGACTGGTAATTCAGCGGTGTGGGCGCAAGCTTGCGCGCAGTCAATTGCTTGAGAGTTTCACGCGCTATTTCAAAAGGTTTCTTGTCGCTCATACCCGCCCCATCAAATCACCACACATTGTCAGGCACAAACTGGTTTGCCAGTAAGTCCTTTTCTAACACGTATACGACGGACTCTGTCAATGTAAAAACCTGTGCATATATCTCGCATAAGCAGATAGTTATCCACAGGCTTGACGACTAGAGGAAAGTTATCCAATTTCCTACGACAGCACCAACGCAAGGTCACCCACACATCTTGAGATGCTGCAACTCCTTGATTTTGAATGGAAAAAACAGCTTGTCCACAAAAAATGACATTCCTCTAGCTACTACTACTATGGTTTAAATAGAAAAAAGAAAGTAATACAGACAGAAACATGGACGCAAATAAATACAAATAAAGCTTCTCTGCTTCCCCCTGCATTGGCAAGGCAATCAAGTAAGATTTGGGCTCTGAAGTGCGCTGCACCTTTTCACCGGTTTGGTTGTCCCCATGTCTGTTTCGTTCGAGATAAAAAGCGCACAACTTCCCCTGGTTGCCCTGCTTCTTAAAACCGGTAATCTGGCCAGCATTGCCGCGGATCTTCTCCAGCAATTCGGGCCAGAAGGTGAAAACCCTGATTTCTTTGAAAAGGATGCACTTGTCATCGATTTATCCCAGCTGGATGCGGATGCTTCTGTGGAAGAATTGCCGTTTCTGCTGGGTGCGGTGCGCGCATGCAGCCTTGTTCCCGTAGCAGTGCGCAGCGCAAAGGGTGACTGGCTGAAAGCTGCCAAGGACGCAGGACTGGTGGAAGCCCCCACCGAGATTGTCAGACCACGTGCCGAGATTGTGCACACCACGGGGACGGTGGAAATGGTCAAGGAAGTGGTGCGAGAGGTTCCGGGGCCTGCCACCATGGTGGTGGACAAACCCCTGCGTTCGGGTCAGAAAATATATGCCCGCGGTGCCGATCTGGTAGTGCTGGCCATGGTCAACCAGGGTGCTGAAGTGGTGGCTGACGGCAACATCCATGTGTATGCGCCCCTGCGTGGAAAAGTCATGGCGGGCGCGCGTGGCAACACCCAGGCAAGGATTTTTTCGCTGTGTCTGGAGCCCGAACTCATCTCTATCGCCGGTGTGTACCGAACCAGCGAAAACCCTTTGCCCAAAGACATTCAGGGCAAAGCCGCACAAGTCCGTTTGAGCAACGATGGGCAGGACAAACTGCTCATTGAAGCGCTCAAAACCTGAACGATCTATTTTTTTGAAAGAATTTTTCTCCATGGCAAAAATCATCGTGGTGACTTCCGGCAAAGGCGGCGTGGGAAAAACCACCACCAGCGCTAGTTTTGCAACCGGTTTGGCCTTGCGCGGGCACAAGACAGCAGTGATCGATTTTGACGTCGGCCTGCGCAATCTTGATCTGATCATGGGCTGTGAGCGCCGTGTGGTGTACGACCTGATCAACGTCATTCATGGCGAAGCCAACCTGAACCAGGCACTCATCAAGGACAAGCAGTGCGACAACCTGTTCGTACTGGCAGCATCGCAAACCCGCGACAAGGATGCATTAACCCAGGACGGCGTTGAAAAGGTCCTGAACGATCTGGCTGCCATGGGTTTCGAATACATCGTGTGCGACTCCCCCGCGGGCATCGAAACCGGTGCCTTGATGGCCATGCATTTTGCCGATGAGGCGCTGGTGGTGACCAACCCAGAAGTGTCTTCGGTGCGCGATTCCGACCGCATTCTGGGCATGCTGGCTAGCAAGACCAAACGGGCGATGGAAGGTGCAGATCCCATCAAGGAACATCTACTCATCACCCGCTACAACCCGGCCCGTGTCGACCAGGGGCAGATGCTGTCGCTGGAAGACATTCAGGACATTCTACGTATCAAGCTGATTGGCGTCATACCTGAAAGCGAATCTGTATTGCAGGCCTCCAACCAGGGTGTGCCAGCGGTGCACATGCAGGGTAGCGATGTGTCTGAAGCCTACAAGGATGTGATTGACCGCTTTCTTGGTGCAGACAAGCCCATGCGCTTTACCGAAGCACCCAAACAGGGTCTGCTGAAGCGTCTCTTCGGAGGGAAATAAGGCATGTCATTTCTCTCGTTTCTCCTGGGTGAGAAGAAGAAAACCGCCAGTGTGGCCAAGGAACGTCTGCAGATCATCCTGGCCCATGAACGCAGTGGTCGCAATGCGGCCGAGCCGGATTATCTGCCCGACTTGCAGCGTGAACTGGTGGCGGTGATCAGCAAGTACGTAAAGATTAATCCCGCAGACATCAAGGTCAACCTGGAGCGCCAGGACAATCTCGAGGTGTTGGAAGTCAAGATAGAACTGCCAGAAGCCCGATAAGTACGCACCTGCCACCTTTAGCAGCACTATCATGTACCCATGTTGATAGAGACATTGGGTGCGGCCCGTGACATGGGGCGCCTCAGCGAAATTGCTGGGGTGCTGATTCGCCATGGTTTTGGCGACACGGTGCGCCGACTGGGGTTGGCAGACCGGCTGCAACAGGCGGGCCACGCCATCCGCATGGAACACACCGCCGATCTGGCGCGGGTGGAGCCACCGGTGCAGGTGCGTCTAGCAGCCGAAGAATTGGGCCCCACATTTGTGAAGTTGGGGCAGATTCTGGCGGGACGTGCCGACCTGTTCGGACCCGAATGGATCGCGGAGTTTGAAAAACTCCATAGCCATGTACCGGCCATCCCATTTGAAAATCTGTTACCCCAGTTGCAACAGGACTTGGGTGGTTTACCGCAGGACGTTTTTGCACGCTTTGACGTTGAGCCGCTGGCGGCGGCGTCCATTGCCCAGGTTCACCGGGCACAAATCAAGGACGGTGCCGAAGTTATCGTCAAGATCCGCCGCCCTGGCATCGAGTTGACCATAGAAGCGGACCTGCGCTTGCTGGGACACCTGGCGGCACTGGCAGAGGCAGAGATTCCGACGCTTAAACCCTACCGGCCCCAGCAACTGGTGCGTGAGCTGGCAAAGTCATTGCGCCGGGAACTGGACTTGGCTGCCGAGTGCCGCAATGCAGAGCAGATCGCCACCAATATGCAGGCTTTGCCCTACATCGTTATTCCCAAAGTGCACTGGGCCTACACGGGCAAACGTATCAATGTGCAGGACTATGTTGGCGGTATCGCTGGCGACAGGCTGCAGGAACTCACGATGGAGGCAGGGTATGACCGCCGCCTGCTGGCCCGCCGGGGTGCGCAGGCTGTGCTCAAGATGATTGTGCAGGACGGCATCTTCCATGCGGATCCGCACCCTGGCAATGTGTTTTACTTGAGCGACAACCGCATAGCCTTCATCGACTTTGGCATGGTGGGCAGGCTTTCCAGCCGACGGCGGGAAGAAATGTTGCAACTGTTGATGGGTCTGGTGGAACGTCATCCGCAGTCCGTGGGGGATGTATTGCTGGACTGGACGGGTGACGACCACAGCGTGAATCTCTCACAGCTGGAAACCGAGATAGAGACTTTTGTTGACCAGTACCACGGTACGCCGCTGGCGCAACTCAGTTTGGGACAAATGCTGACCGATGTGACCGCCATCTTGCGTGATCACCACCTGAGCCTGCCCTCCGACCTTGCTTTGCTGATCAAGGCGTTCATTTCGCTCGAAGGCATGGGGCGCGGACTGGATCCGGATTTTCACATGGCCACCGAGGCGACCCCCATGTTGCGCAAGGTGGTGCGCGCGCGTTACCAGCCCAAAGCCGTGGCCCAGCGGGCCTGGCAAACGATCCGACGCACGCTGGCCATGGCGGAACAACTTCCGCATGATGTGTCGCGACTACTGCGCAATGCGCGGCGCGGCCGGGTGTATGTAGGTATCGAATTGGCTCATCTCAAGCGGGTGGGCGATCAGATTGACCGGGCGGCCAACCGTCTGGCCATGGCATTGGTTATCGCCGCGCTCATCATCGGATCATCCATCGTCATGAATGTGCAGGGGGGACCTACCCTCTTGGGTCTGCCTGCTTTCGGTTTTCTGGGTTTTTTTGGCGCAGTGGTCGGCGGGCTGTGGCTGGTGCGTGCCATCTGGCGCAGCGGGCATGCCGACAAGAACGACGATCTCTAGAGACTGAAACCGGTTTGCCGGCTGTCCAGCAGGCCCGCAAGGCCAAAGCTCTGCTCAGCAAACTCTACCTGGTGCTGGTGGATGTGCACCACGCTGCAGGCACGCGTGCCGTAACCGGGCGTAGCAACAAAGGTGGCTGACAAGGCCTGCTCCAGTGCCACAGGCACGCCGGTTTCTGGCAAGGAGTCGTCGCTGGCCAGCGTGGTGTCGTGCAGCAGGGCAAATACCCGTTCAGCTTTTGTGTCGCCCGCCAGGACATGGGCATGCAGCCCGTGTTGCAGCCGGGTCAGTTTCGGCCAGGGGGTATGAAAGTCTGCGTTGGATACGGCGCCCAGACCCGGCGACATGGTCAGAATCCTGGCCTGCCGGCTCTCCAGCCCCAGTAACTGCTGGCCATCAAACACCAGCAGGTTAAAGGGGTTGTAGTCGTGGGCCCGGCTTCTTAGCGTCTGCAGATAGCCCAGAGCGCTCATCGTGCCCTGCAGAAACCCGGCCACCAGTTCACCGCGGGAGGGGCTGTCGGTGCGCGCTGGCGTGGCCGAGCGGTAGTTGGTCAGTGCGGCCAGGCGGCCGCTGCGGTTGACGCCCAGCCAGGTGCCATCGGCCTGCAGGTCCCGGCCCGCCAGCACGATGGCGCCGTTGGGTGCGGGTTCCCACCAGTGCAAAGGCAGCGTCGGCCGGGCATAAAACTCGTCACGGTTCGAGAGCAGCAGTAATGGGGTGGCACTGGCGGGTTGCCAGTTCCATGCGATCAGACACATGGTGCCATTCTCGTTCAGGACACGGCCAGCGCGGTTTTGTCCAGCACCCGGCGCAGCACAAAGCTGGAGTGCACGCCGGTGACCCCTTCAATGCGGGTGAGCTTGTTAAGCAGCAGGGCCTGGTAGTGGTCCATATCGCGCACCACCACTTTGAGCTGGTAGTCCGCATCCTGCCCGGTAATCAGCAGGCACTCCAGTACCTCGGGCAGCAGCCCCACGGCCGTTTCAAAATTCTCGAACCGCTCCGGCGTGTGGCGGTCCATCGAGATGTAGACCAGTGCCATCAGGCTCAGGCCCAGTTTTTTGGCGTCCAGCAGGGCGCGGTAGCCCCGGATCAGGCCCGACTCTTCCAGTGCCCGGACCCGGCGCAGACAGGGTGAGGGCGACAGGCCAATGCGGTCGGCCAGATCCTGGTTATTGATGCGGCCATCCTGCTGCAATATTTCCAGTATATGTTGGTCGTAGCGGTCAAAATTCATAAAACTGCCATTTATTAATACTTAATTGGCAGAGTATGCCAAAAATAAAGATTTCTAGAGCAACAACGCAATCGTCTGCCACGCCCTCTGGCCTACACTGGATGCATCTGTTATCGCAGCACACAGCAACCAGGCTTACCGGTCCAGGTTGCGCGATCAGGCCTCATGAGGGACTGCATTGCAAAACAATGGCCCCGGCGCATTACCTGCCCCGGGGCCATGTCTTTTTGGGGCGGACGAAGACGTGCTGCGTCATACTTGCACCATGGCCCACGAACCCCGTTTAACTACCGCCTTGCGCGCACTCCTGACCACCCAGCGCGTAGCCGCCCTGGGCACGCTGGGCGCAGACGGTCTGCCCTTTGTTTCCATGGTGCCGTTTGCCATCGATGCCGTGAATGCCTGTGTGGTGATTCATGTCAGTGGTCTGGCGCCCCATACGCGCAATCTGCAGACCACGCCGCAGGTGTCGTTACTGGTGATGCAGGCGGAGGTGACCGGGGAACCGGTGCACGCCCTGCCGCGCGTGACGCTGGATGGAAATGCGACGGTGTTGCTGCCGGACACAGCGCCCTGGCGGGATGCACGCCAGGCTTATCTGGCACGCTTTCCTGAGGCCGAGCCCATGACCCAACTGGGCGACTTCATGTTTGTGGCGATTACCGTGGCCGGTGCACGGCAGGTGGCAGGCTTTGGCGCGGCCCGGTCGCTGGACGGCGAAGCCATCGCGCAGGCTCTGCGCCCACTCACCGATTAGATGACCGGCTGGCCCTGCAGAAAGGCCACTACCATGCGGCCAATGTGCTCGCCCTCATGGCCATGCTCCAGGCTTTGCACGCTGGTAAGGTATTGCGCTTCACCCAGCAGATGGCGGCGCTTGTCCAGCAAGTAGGCACTGACGTCCTCGCTGAACTCCGGGTGCGGCTGGATGCAGAACACCTTGTTGCCTACGGTGAATGACGCCACCGGGCAAAAGTCATTGCTGGCCACCAGCGTGGCGCCCGGGGGGAGTTCAAAAACCTGGTCCTGGTGGCTGGCCAGTAGCGAGATCTCGGTGCGGTCTTTAGAATGGGGCAAATCCGGGCGGTGCCAGTCGTAAGTCATGCGGCCGGTGCCCCAGCCCTGTGGCGCCCGGCCTACCGGGGCGCCCAGGCACAGGGCGATCAGCTGGTGGCCAAAGCACACGCCCACCATTTTCTTGCCCTGCCCCAGCAAGGTGCTAACCTGCCTGCGCAACTCCACCACCCAGGGTTCATCCGAGAACGAATCGGCGCGGCTGCCGGTCAGCAGCACCGCGTCATAGCTGTCAAACGAAGCCGGATATTCACCCCGCATGGTGTTGAAAACCTCCATCGTCCAATCCACCCCCACACGCTCGAACAGCCGTAAAAACATGGCCGCAAAGCCGCTGTAGGACTGTGCCAGTTCACCGTCCAGAATGTCGTTTTCGAGAATGCAGAGCTTCATTGGCTGCAATTTTAGGGCGCCATGTGCATGCGGGGCAAATTGATTTTGCGCAAGGAAAAAGCACCTGTGAGTGCTTAAGCTGAAACAATGAAGTACATATTCTCGTTCCTGCGGTTTGGTTCTCTGCTGTGGTTATCGGCCCTCGTTGCCTCATGTGGTGGAGGGGGCGGCGGCGGCGGGGGTACGGGTTCCGCTCCCGCAATCAGTAATCTGTCGGTCTCACCGACGGCAGCCTACGTTTCATCTGGAAGCATCAATTTCCATTCCACGCTGAACTTCACAGATTCCGATGGCAATCTGGCCACGCTCACACTGACCATTCTGAACGGCGTTGGCGCGACCACCAGTGTGCAGAACCTGTCCCTTGCTTCAGCGACCGGCATAACAGCGGGCATCTTGCAGGGGGATGTCAGTGCGGTTGGGGTAGCTGCTGATACTTATGCAGTGCAAATCTATGTCACCGATGCGGCGGGTCAGCGTTCGAACACGCTAAGCAGTCCTGTTCGCATTGCGGAATTTCCATGGGTAAGCAAGTCCATCGTCAACTACACGCCGCGAGAATATGCTGCCAGTGTCACTTACGGAGGCAAGGTGTATGTGATGGGTGGGCAGCTGATCGGTGGAGGCAGCCAACCGGCGACGGCCGCCATGGAAATCTACGATCCAGCAACAGATACCTGGACCTCTGGACCCTCCATGCCCACCGCACGAATGGGTCTGGTGGCCGCTGTGGCGAACGGCAAAATATATGCAATCGGTGGTCGTACCGATGGTTTCAGCACATCCGCAGTAGCTACGGTGGAAGAGTTCAACCCTGCCACCAATGTCTGGACTACCCGGTTCCCAATGAACGTACCCCGCTATTTTTCGGGTGGGGCTACGTTGCCTACCGCACTGGGCGATCACATTGTGGTGGCTGGTGGCGAATCGCTGACCAATGTTCTGGACACGGTCGAGGAATACAACCCGGTTGCCAATGCCTGGGTCACCCGCAATCCGCTGCCCGTGCCACGGGGTCAACTGGCCCTGGCTGAAAGTGGTGGTCACCTGTTCGCTGTAGGCGGCTACGCGGGCCCGATACCTCAGTGGGTTGCCACGGTGGAGGAGTTTGATCCGGGCACGGGTCAGTGGACCACCCGGCCGAGCATGCCCACAGCCCGCTCGCACATTGCACTCGCCACTGTCAATGGCAAACTGTTCGCCGCAGGTGGTGGGAATGTCAACCCCAGTTTGAATGTGCTGGAGAGTTACGACCCAATCACTAATACGTGGACTACCAAAACACCTAGCACGAGTGCTTTCACACGCGCTACAGCCAGTGTGGTTAACGGCAAGGTGTATGTGTTCGGCAACGCCAGCGCGCTGGAGTACAACCCCGCCAACGATATCCGTTAACCAACTTTGCGCCGCGCGCACACCGCGGCAGCCAGGTTTTGCAACACCGGCACCGTCTGCGCCATGCTGATGCAGGCATCGGTGACCGATAGGCCGTGCTTGAGCGGCACACCGGGTGTGATGTCTTGGCGTCCTTCTTCCAGATGGCTCTCGATCATGATGCCAGTGATGCGCGCATCGCCCGCGGCGATCTGCTGCGCCACATCGGCAGCCACTGCGATCTGGCGTGCGTGCTGCTTGCTGCTGTTGGCGTGGCTCACGTCAATCATCACCTGCTCGCGCAGGCCGGCGGCCTTGAGCAGGGCGCAGGCAGCATCCACATCGGCCTTGCTGTAATTGGTCTGCTTGCCGCCGCGCAGGATCACATGGCAGTCGTCATTGCCGCGCGTCTCGAAGATGGCGGCCTGGCCCATCTTGGTCATGCCCATGAAGGCGTGCGCCGCTTGCGCGGCCTGGATGGCGTCGGTGGCCACCTTGATGCCACCATCGGTGCCGTTCTTGAAACCCACGGGGCACGACAGGCCACTGGCCAGCTGGCGGTGGCTCTGGCTCTCGGTGGTGCGCGCGCCAATGGCGCCCCAGCTCACCAGTTCGCTGATGAACTGCGGTGAGAGCAGGTCCAGAAACTCGGTCCCTACAGGAAGGCCCAGTGCCAGCACGTCCAGCAGCAGGCGGCGCGCCATTTCCAGCCCTTCGTTAATGGCAAAGCTGCCGTCCAGGTGCGGGTCGTTGATATAGCCCTTCCAGCCCACGGTGGTGCGCGGCTTCTCGAAGTACACGCGCATCACAACCAGCAGGTCGTTGCTCAGGGCATCGGCTTGCACTTTCAGCTGGCGCGCATATTCCATGGCCTGGTCATGGTCGTGAATGGAGCACGGCCCCACCACCACAATCAGCCGGTCGTCCCTGCCGTGCAGCACGCGTGAGATGGCGGCCCGGCTGCTCTCCACCAGCGCCTGCGCGGCTTCAGGCACTGGCAGCTTTTCTTCCAGCAATGCAGGCGTGATCAGGGGGCGCACTGCGCCAATGCGTACGTCGTCAATGCGGGTGGTGTCGAGGGTGGTGAGTTCAGTTTTCATCACTATGAATTTTATAGCTGCTTACGCAGATTCCGCGGGGGTCACCAGGCCATTCAACGATGAAACGCCGCCGCCGTGAACGCAATCTCCAGCAGGTAATCCGGGCTGGCCATCTCGGCGCTCACGCACACACGGGCCGGGGCGCAACCCTCTGGCAACCACTGTTCCCACACGGCGTTGAAGGCGGCGCGGTCGCGTATGTGCTTGAGGTAGATGGTAGCCATCAGCAGGCGACCCTTGTCGCAGCCGCACAGCGCCAGTGTGCGCTCGGCCTGGGCCAGCACGGTACGCGTCTGGGCCTCGATGGTGTCGCCACTCTCGGGCACCTCCACAAAGTACGCGGTGCCGTTGTGGATGACGGCGTCTGACCATTGGGCCTGGGGGTGAATGCGTGAAATCATTACTATGAATTTTATAGCTGCTTGTGCATGTTCCATGGGGCCGGGACGCCTGTTTGTCATGCAATGGTGTTGTTACAAGCATTAACAACTCTGGCACGACCGCGTGAGAATTCTCATGTTGCCGAAGTCTCGCCCCCTCTATCGTTAAGGCATGGCTGGTAGTCAGCCGCTCACTGTACGAAAGGAAAGCATATGCGAAGAAAACAGTTTCTCCGTTACAGCGCAATGGCTTTCGGTGCGGCCGCACTGGCGCCGTGGTTGACCGCCTGTGGTGGCGGTGGCGACAGCCTGGCCAGTACCACAACGGCTTTCACACCCACCACCAGCACGCTAGCGGCAGCTCCCAAGTCCACCGCTGTGCTCTCTCAAGAAGAGATTGCGGGCTTGAAGTTTATGCGTGAAGAAGAAAAACTGGCGCGCGATGTGTACGTGGCCCTGTTCAATGTGTGGGGCGCCAAGGTCTTCAGCCAGATTGCGCTGAGTGAAACCACACATACCGAAACCATTCTGGGTCTGTTGACCAAATACGGCATAGCTGATCCGGCCGTCGGCAAGGCCGAAGGCGTGTTTGAGGACCCCAACCTCCAGGCCCTGTACAACACCCTGATTGCCATAGGACACCCTACCCTGATGGACGCATTGAAGGTGGGTGCACTGATTGAAGAAACAGATATCCGCGACATCAATGTGCGCAAGGCGGTGACCAATGAGGCAGACATTCTGCAGGTGTATGACAGCTTGCTGTGCGGTTCGCGCAATCACCTGCGGTCTTTCAACAGCCAGTTGCTGAACCAGGGCGTGGCCTATTTGCCGCAAGTGATTACGCAGGCAGAGTGGGACGCCATTGCCAATGCACCGGCTGAAACCTGCGGCAAGTAGCCCGCTTTTCTGGGCGAGTGCCAGAGCCGCCGAGCCCATCACCCCGGTCACCCCCGGGGGTGCTTGGTACAAGCCAATTTATTGCAGCCACGGCCAGACGCTGTTCCTGAGATGACCGGTTGCAACGGCTAGTTCTGGGCGCGCCAGCTGCCGTCGGCCTGGCGGCAGGCGGTGCCCACCACTTTTTCAATTCGCCCGCCGATGACGGCGTCTACGGTGTACTCGCGGCACGGGCCGCTGGCGGTCTCAAAAGTACGGGTGGGCACCACGGTATAGCTGTTGCGCGTATCCGGGTTGACCCAGCTGGAGGGTACCGAGGTGCGCACATTCTCCAGCGCATGCGCGGTCTTGAGCCGGTCGCTTTCATCCATGGACCGACCCACGTTGCCACCGATGTTGGCCCCAATCACGGTGCCCAATATCGTGGCAGCGGTCCGCCCCGCTCCCTGGCCTACCTGTGAGCCGATGATGCCGCCCAGAACGCCGCCGACAATCATGCCGCTTTGCTCCTGTGGACCAGAGGCGGCGCAACCGGCCAATGCGGCCACCAGCAAAGCACCCAGAACGAATCGGTTTGGCAAACGCATGGTGATCTCCTTGATAAGAGTTTCCAGTCTACGCAGCAAGCAGTTGCGTGCAATGACAAAAGTCAAGTCAGCAGCCAGGCCGTCAAGCCGAAGCCCGCGTTGTAGAAGGCATGCACCAGCACCGCAGGCCACACGCTGCCGGTGCGCTCACGCAAATGGCCCAGTACCAGGGACGGCAACGCAACGGCCAGCGCCCAGGCCAGCGGCTGCGCGCGCAGGTGCAGTGCCACAAAGCCCAGCGTTACCAACATATTGGCCATGGTCAACGGGCCCAGCCTGCGCGGCTGGCCGTTCGCAGACACCAGCCGCAGTGCCTGCCCCTGCAGCAGGCCGCGAAACACCAGTTCTTCCAAAAGGGGCTGCACCAGCACCAGCGATACCCAGGCCAGCCAGCCAGCCGGCGCGCGCAGATGTGGCCCTAAAAACAGGCCCAGCGCCCCCCAGACTGGCAGGGCAACAAGCAGTGCCAGCGCTATGTGTGCGTCGGGTGGCCAGCTCCACACGCCTGGTCTGGGCCAGGTGAACCCACATTCTTGAAGCAGGCTCAGCTGGCGTTGCTGCGGTGGCATGCGGCGGGGATCGTTGGATGCTTTCAGTAGTCTGCAGCGGCTTATTTCCTGAGCACGACCAAACCACCCGTGCCAGCGGCTACATACACACGGCCGTTGTTGAGGGCGGTACTACTTGCACCACCTACGACACCCTTGATCCCCATCAGGGTGGGAGTGGCAACATTGCTCCAGTCCAGTTTGATCACGCCGGATTCCCCGTACGCCACATAGAACAGCAGTCTGGGCTGGGCCAGAGTGACCACCGCACCTGTCCAGTCCTGGAAAGGCGTGTTGGCCGGGAAGTACTGTGGCGTCATGTACAGCGCACCACCTTCTTCATTGGCATACAGCGAGGGGGTTGTCACCACGCCGGTGGCATCCATGACTTCACCATACTTCTGCAGTTTCAGGTATCCCACCGCAGTGGGCCGGCACTCGCCCACGCCACCCTGCTTTGCGCTCAGCTTGGTCACGTCGGTGATGGTGGAGCAGACATCAGCGGCCTGGCCGGTCGGCACCTTGAGCGGACGCTCGTCCTTGGCGGGGCGAATCAGGTCCGCCATGCGGTATGCCACCAGGCCAAAGCTGTCGTAGCTGAAGTAGGCAATGTCGTCCACCACGTGCACGTCCACGCTCTTGCCGTCGGCGGAGCCGAAGGCATTGTCAAGGTCAGACTTCAGCGGCTCAAAGGTCTTGATCAACTTGTCGATGCCCAGGTCCGTTGCAACCCCGCTGGCGAGGAACGCGGTCATGTCAACGACCGAGATGCCATAGGCACCTGCTGCAACCACCGCATAAGTCTTGCCCGTGGCAGAGTTGGTCCACAGCTTGACTGTCGACGCACGGCCCAGTGGCGGCTTGCCAGAGGTACCCAGCGAATCACCAATGTTGGCCGCCACACTGGCGTCCGTGCCGGCGGTTGCCGTGGTGTCATACACCGTCAGGCCGTTATCACCGTCAGCAACGATGGCGTATTTGCCAGAGAAGACAACGCCGTAGGCATGGTCCTGCCCCGTCACCTTGTTGGTGCCCACACTCCCTGACTTGCTGTTGTGCTCGTAGATGCCACCGTACGCGTTCAGCAGTGCCGGGCTACCCACAGCCGCGGTACCACCAGTAACGGCCGACACGTCTACCCGACGCATGCCCAGGCTCTGGCTCATGACGTAGGCCTTGGTCGGGTCGCTGGTGAAGCCCACCTTGAAGGCGTGCGGGGTTGGCTGAACTCCCGTCGGCGAGGTGGGATATTCGCTTTGCAGCGTGTTGGCCACGAGGTGCAGGTCGTCAATGGCGGTCAGGCCATTGGCAATGCGCCAGACACTCATGCCGTGCGGTCCGTCGGCCAGGTACAGGAAGTTGCCTGCCACCGTAGCGCCCTCGGCATGGCCGATGGCGATGGCCTGTCCGGCAGAGCCGTCTTCTTTGGCACCCACTTCGTTGGTGCTGACCAAAGTCACTGGTACCGCAAAGCGGTCGGTCACAGCAGCAACGGTTCCTGTCAGTGTCTTGATGTCCACGAAGCTCACACCACCGGCACCCGAAGATTCCACCAGATGGACGCTGTTCGCTGCACAGGCGTTGGTCGTCATGCAGGGCATCAGGAACAACGCACCACCATGGCCATTGATCTCGCCCGTCACCAGTTGCACCGGCGCTGTGTAGTTGCCGTGGGTGTCGCCCACCAGGAAGGCCGGCATAGACTCGTCGCCTATGGTCACGGGTGTCATGTCGTAGGAAGTGACAAACTCGTAATCAGGCCAGAAGACTTGGGGCTTGGGCTGACAAACTTTATTCGCATCAGGAATGCAGTCGTTGTTCCAGCTGCCGCCTACCGGACCGCCCGCATTCTTCCAGTTGGTGCTCGGGGCCTCCGCACCTTTCACCACCACCAGACCCGCAAAGTGGTCCGTGTAGTAAGCGCGGAATTTCCCTGCACCTGCGTCTGCATCAGGAATCACACGTACGTCCATAATGCCGGCTTCTTTGAGCATGCCGGAGCCGAAGTGCGACAGGATGCCTTTCTTGTTCACGTTGACCGGTGGTTCATCTGGGCCGTGCGCCGGCGCGGCCGGCACATAGCCTTCATAAACCGGCGCAGCGGGGTTGGTGACGTTCACTGCCACCAGACCGCCCAGCGAGTAGGCGATGTAAGCCATAGTCTTGCCACCAATGACCTGCACATCCATGGTCCGGGCGTTGTAGTAGTACTTGCCGTAACGGTCAAACTGGGCCCAGGGATAGCCTGAGGGCAGGTCATTTTTGCTGCCCAACTCAGCGGCCGCCTGGTTGTAGGTCGGCATACCATCTACATCAATGAACGGTTGTCCATCGTAATTCTTGACGTCGGCACCTGTTGCCAACAACGCACTATTGCATTTCGGTTTCAGGTTCGGGTAGCCAAACCAATCTTCCTGCTTGCCACCAGCACCGACGTAAGTGCAGTCTGCATATAGGTTGTACGCTCCCGCGCGTATGAGCGTTGCCGGGTCGTAAATCCCGATGCCCAGGAAACCGAGGGCGGCATACAGCTTGCCGCCGAACATCTTCAGGCTAAGTGGGCCCCCGTTCGGGTTCTCGCCGGAGTACTTGAGCGTCCAGGTCTGTGCACCGTCAACCGGGAGCACGCCACTGGCGGTGGCATCCATCAGGTTGGACAGCTTGGTCTGCTGGAGTCCAAAGGACGCATTGGCGATCAG
>JAGWUS010000078.1 GCA_028868305.1 Burkholderiales bacterium
TGATCAAAATAGTCATGCGTGAGAGTCGGCTCCTATTCTCGGCCTCTAGCTGAGACTGAAACACTACCGGCAGCAATCGCTGCACTGCCGATATTGGTCCAAAAACCTGAAAGGCACTTCAGGGTCGATCTGAGACGTTCAGCTAGAACGACCCACGTATTCATGCGGCAAAACATCAAATAGTTTGAGTGGACGACTGGTAGAGCAGTCGGGTCAATCGGTCGAAAGGGCGTCCACGAGGGGCTGCAGTCGGCCAGAAGCTGAGAGCAAGAGCACAAGCATGCGGCGCTCGTTCTGGCCTTGTGCGCCCGCATCAAAAGCCAGCGAACCCGGCGCCTTGACATGGTCCTCGGCCAGCTCGGTCCAGAATTTGGTGCCCAGCACCTTCTGCACTTCCTGCAGCGTGGTCATTCCGCCCAACAGCCAGGCCTTGGCACTCATGGCCATGGAGCGGCGGTAGGGTTTGGCCAGCGGCTCAACATGCACGGTTTCCGTTTGGCTGTCATAGCTAGCCTATCCAGCAACACTGCGCTGGTGGAGGCGACTCTGATTTATGAGTGGCTGTGTTTGCTCGCGGCACCTAAGGAAGATTCTCGGTCTGAACCGCAGACGAACATAGCTCACAGACATGCAAATTGACATTTCTATCGTGTGCGATATAATCGCCATAGATTCAATTGGGATCAATGACCATCAACTTGCCTTTACGGCTGCGTTCTACCGTGCTCCAGCGGTTTGACGCTTCCACTTTGACTACACCCACGAAGGAAAAACCATGTCACTCGCAAAAATCTTGTACTCCACATCAGCCACAGCCACGGGTGGCCGCGACGGCCGTGCTGCAACGGCCGACAAGCAACTGGATGTCAAACTGACCACGCCACGTGAGCTTGGTGGCGCCGGTGGTGACGGCACCAACCCGGAGCAACTGTTTGCTGCAGGCTATTCCGCTTGCTTTCTGAACGCCATGAAATTTGCTGCCATGCAAAACAAGTCACCCATGCCATCTGACACTTCGCTAGAGGCGGTGGTGGGCATTGGGCAAAACGAAACTGGTGGATTTGGCCTGCAGGTCGATTTGCGTGTCACTGCGCCGAGCATGACTCGCGAGGCAGCGCATGCCCTGGTCCAGCAAGCGCACAGCATCTGCCCATATTCAAATGCGACCCGAGGAAATATTGAGGTTACATTGACGGTTGTTTGAACATTCGGGCGTCAGGCGACAGAACACCTCTGGAGGGTATTCAGTAGTGGTGAAAACCTTTTTGCGCAGACACCAAGCGCCTGGCTCAGCCTGCGCGCAGCGAAGCTGTTTGGGATTTATGCTGCCACCGTATCCTCAAGTCTTGCGTCCAATGTTCAACTCGCAATAGGCCCATTCGATGACAAAGGTAGTAATCCCCGCAGGCCCCAAACCGGAAGATGCATTGCGGCTGGATAGTCAGGTTTGCTTTCCACTCTATGCAGCATCACGTATGCTGACGCGTGCGTACCAACCTTTTTTGGACCCGTTGGGCATCACGTATCCGCAATACATCGTGATGATGATTTTGTGGGAGGACGCCCCATGCACGGTTTCCCATGTTGGGCAGCGGGCCATGCTCAATACCAATACGCTAACTCCTCTACTGAAGCGGCTTGAGCAGTTGGGCTTCATTCAACGCCAGCGGCGTGCGACCGATGAACGCGTCGTTGAAATTAGCCTTACAAAGGCAGGAAAAAATCTGCAGCCAAAATGCGCATGCATCCCCTCTGAAATGGCACAAGCATCGGGACTCCCACCGGAGAAAATTGTCGCACTCAAACAGTTGCTGGAAGAGTTTCTGCGTACGCTGGTTGACACAACAGCGTCGGAGTCCTGAGTTGCCTAAGGTCAATGTGAAAGCAGCCTTTAGAGCCGCATGTGCTCCTGGCGCTCGTTATCGCGACTTCCAACGTCCGTTTTGACCGACCCTCTGTCGGTGAATGATTGGGCTGTACGACTGCTCTATTCAGTTAGCAGCCTTTTGAGCTCAGAAGTACGCAAAGTCAGGATGGTGTTGATCTAAGGCGTTCTGACAGAAGGCACCACGTATTCATGCGGCAAAACGTCAAATAGTTTGAGTGGACGACTGGTACAGCAGTCGGGTCAGTAGGGCGAATTGGCGTCCGCAAGAGGCAGCAGTCGGCCAAAAGCTGCCGTCAGCAGAACTTTGATCAACGGCCGCTCAGAGTCCAATCGCAATCCTCGGCTGCGATCAGCGTCCAGATCGTCGGCGTCCCAGGGGGCGATATTGCGGATGAAGTCGACGCGTGGCTCTTCCTCGAACCAGCAGCGTGCCTTCACAGCAGCCCATTGCCTGCGCGTGTGCAAGTATCTCCGTCCTCAATCGCCCTGCGGCTTACCGCCGAATTTCAAGACGAAGCTGCCGGCCACCACGGTCAGTGCCAACAGGCAACCGAGATAGGGCATCACGCTTTGCAGAGGGGCTCCCATTTGATTCAGGCGCAATGCAGCCTGCACTCCAGACGTTGTCGGTATCAACCACCGCAGATACTGCAACGGGAGCGGCAACGCTTCTGGCGGCCAGGAAAATCCGGCAAGAAACACCATCGGCAATGTCGAAAAAAGCAGGACTTGAAGGACCCGTTCGCGATCTCTACACCACAGGCCCACAAGTGACCCCAGCGTCACGATGGCCGACACGTACAGGACCAGGAAAACCAGGGAGCCAGCCACGTTGTTAGCGCGAGGGTAACCGTAGAGCCAAAAGACCCATCCGAAATAGAACAGGCCAGACACCAATCCCGGCAACAGGAATGCCAGCCAGCGCCCGATCCAGGCCATTGGACTGGCATAAGCCGCGCCTCGTTCGACCCAGGTCGCCACCAGCATACCCACGCCCATCAGGAGGGTCTGGTGCATGATGAACAAGGCAACGGCAGGAACAATGAAGCTGCTATAGCCTTCTGTAGGGTTGAACAGCGCCATGGCCCGGAAATCCACGGGAGTGCGGCTCTCGCCGGCTTGGCGGGGACTCTGTCCTTTGGCCTCTCGCTGCCTGATCTCAACACCTGCCGAGGCTGCGCCCACGGCCTCAGAAAAGCCGTACTGAACTGCCTTGCTGATGAGGGGATAGGCCCCGTTCGAGACCACGGTCACCATAGCGGGCATTCCCCTGGCAACATGGGCTTTCAGGTCGTCGGGCAGGACCAGATAGCCATCAATCTCACCACGACTCATGGCGGCTTGCGCGGCTCGCTCATCCGCCCCCACTGCCTTGACCTCGATGCGAGGATTGGCAAGTGCCAGACGATGAATCGAGCGTGAAAGCGCCGAGTGATCCTGGTCGACAACCGCCACCGGGATCCGGGTCACGACCTCCGGGCCAAAGAACCAGGGGTAGAAGAAAGCATAGAACAGGGGCGCAGCCACAAAGATCATCAATGCGCCCTTGTCGCGCAAGACGTCCCTCAGCGTTGCGACGAACCCTGACCTCAGCGAAGTGGGATGGTGCGAGGTCATGTCAACGCGCTCCCCAGGTCGATGGCTTGTCGCGAGCCTGGACCAAGCCCAAGGCCGCCAGCCCGAGCAACCCGAGGGTGGCCAGCAGGAATACAGCAGGTGTGGCGGCACTCGCGCCGAAGGTTAAGCCCATCAGCAATTGCTCGGTCTGCAATCGGATGTAGTGGGTGAACGGCATGGAGGTCGCCCACATCCGAGCACTGTCAGGCATCGCACTCAGCGGGAAACTCATACCGCTGAACGCGAATGCCGGGGCGGTCAAAAGCCCCGTGACGGACAACGCAGTGCGCAAGGACTTGGTCAGAGTGGCCGCCGCTGCACCCGCGGCCAGCGATAGCGCCATCAGTAAGGTCATGGCCAAGCAGATCCAGAGAAGGCTCCCAGGGATGTCCCAGCCACGCCCGGTCGTGATGTACCAGAGCGCCGCGGCGCCCACGCTGGTCAGGGTCACCCAGGGAATCGCCAGCTTGCCCAGCAAGGCTGCTCCGACGGCCCGCGGCCCCTCGTGCTGCAGCCACTGCCCCAGCGTCCTGTCCCTGAATTCACGGCCGACCGCCCAAGCCCCAGCCGTCATCGCGAGGATGTGAAGGATGGCGGGGATCGCGGCGGCAGTCAGGTACTTTTCGTAGTTGCCAGACCCGTTGAACAGTGCGATCGATTGGATTTGGATCGGGTTAAAGCTGACCTTGGCCTGTTGGGCCGATTCACCTCGCTTGTTTCGAGCAGACATTTCGATGCCGGCGGCCAGGGTCCCAACCACCGTGCGTACATCCCGCTGCAGCAGACTCGAATGCGTGGCGAACTGAGCGTTGTGACGCAGAATGACCTCCGCCTTTATCCCGCGCTTGATGTCTCTCTCGAAGTCCCTGGGGATGTTGATCATCCCGTAGACCCGCACCTCTCTTAGGGCAAGTTGGGCCGTGGACTCGCTGTCGAATTCGTCCACCACTTGCATGCCAGGCGAGGCGTTGAGCATGCGGACCAGTTGTCGCGATAGCGCGGAATGGTCTTCATCCATCACGCCAACAGGTAGGTTCCTGGGGATGGCGCTGGAGAATATCCAAACGACCAACACCACGGCCAATACAGGCACCCAAGTCACCATCGCCAAGTCCCAGGGACTTTGACCAAGGCGACGGGCCTCCCGCCTAGTGCTGTTGAAGAAGTGGCGCATGGTCAATTCACTCGACCAGCACGGACATGCCTGGGCGAACGCCCTCGATCATTTGGGTCGGACGGGCACGCACCTCGAAGGTCTTGATGTCAAAGCCCTGATCGGACCTGGTGGCACGCCACGTGGCGAAATCAGGCAGGACTGCTGCCCGGTAGACCTTGAAGCGAACCTTACGGCCTTTCAGGGCAGGCAAGGTGGCATCGAATTCTTTGCCGACGGCGAACTTGTCGAGTTTGTCTTCGCGCACGTTGAGCACCACCCACTGATCTGCCATGTTGGCAACCGTGACCACGGGGACGCCTTGGGGCGAAATTTCACCCACGCGCCCCAGCACCTTGACGACTTCGCCGGCCACTGGGCTCTTGAGTTCCGTCTCGGCCTTGGCCGCCTGGACTTCAGCTACGACTCCAGCCAATTGACGCGCCTGTGCGGCGGCAGCTTGCTTGTCCTCGGCACGGGCCCCGGCGCGAGCCATCTCGTATTGGGCCTGTGCAGCCAGGGCTTGATCGCGGGCTGTCTTGAAATTGGCTTCGGCCTCGTCGCGCTTTTGCGCAGCGATCAAGCCGTCCCTGGCCAATCCTTCGATCCGCTTGAACGACGCCTGTGCCAGGTCCGCCGCCGCCAATGCGCGCTGCCAGTTCAGACGGGCGATTTCCACCTCCTGGGGGCGGGCGCCATTTTGTGCCTTGGCCGCGGTGGCCTGCGCAGCCTCCTGGGCCGCAGTGGCCTGCGCCAGTTTTGCGGTCACCTCAGGACTGTCCAGGCGAATCAGCGGCGAGCCGACCGTGATGACATCCCCTTCCTTGACCAAGATGTCCGCGATCCGGGCACTGACCTTGGAAGCGACGTCTACTTCCTGAACCTCCATTTGCCCCTGGAACGCCTCGGCGCCAGGCTGTTGGGCCTTCCATAGGCCCACGCTGAGAACGGTGACTGCGCCGATGATGGCCAGAGTGATGGGTAGTTTCTTGTTCATCTCATTGCACTTTCAGATCGGCACGAGCCATGTAACTGCCGAATTGATCGGACAGGCCAGACACTTCAAGGAGATCGGCGAGCGCCTTGACATAGTCGTAAGCCGCTTGCGCCTGTTCCGTTTTGGCTTTGGCCAGGTTCACTTCGGCGTCGATCAGTTCCAGCGTGGAGTTGGTACCCGCCTTCTGGCCCTTGGTCTTGAGTTGGAGGACTGCATTGGCCAACTCCAGACTCGGGGTCAGCGCAAGGAACTGGCGCCGGGTTTGGTCGACGGCCATCCAACGTTTCTCGACCAGCAAGGCAATGTCATTTCGGGCTTGCTTGTCCTGGCTGTCCGCCATCTCGATGAGCCGGTGAGAGGCTTCGCTCATTAAGGAGCGGTCCACGCCACCCCACAACCTCCAGCTGACCCCGACGCCCACAACCCAATTGGCCTGGTCCGAGGAGCGCAGTTGGCGTTGGCCAAAGGCGAACACCGCAGGCTTCTTCTGAGACTCTTCCAGCGCATGAATTTGCTCGGCTTCACGCTTCTTGGCAGCCACCTTGGCCAATCCCGGGTGACGTTCCAGGGCCGCGTCAGTGAAGTAGCCGAGCGGCTCGATCGGCGAACTGATCACGAACAGCGGGCTCATCGGTTGAATCCGCTCAGCGTTGCGAAGGGTTCTGGCCAACGCCGTCGACGCCAACTCAGCGTCATCCCGGGCCTTCAGGGCGTTACGCTTGGCATCCTCCATCGCTGCGCGAGCCTGGAGTCGCTCGACCTGTGCGACAAGGCCTGCTTCCAGCATTCGCTGCGTGGCGGCGTCATGCTCCAGGACGGTCCGGTAGGCCACTTCACGCAATCCGGCGGCGCGTTCAGCCAGTTGGGCGCCGAAGTAGCGCTGCACGAACTCATTGAACACTTCCTGTTGTACCTGGCGGCCGTCTGCCCGGGCCTCTTCGGTTTTGGCTTGCAAGGCCTGTTTGATTGCCGTGGTGGCGCCACCGGTGTAGATCGGCAATATGGCCGAGACGGATGAGGTATTGCCACTGCGCTGCGTGCTCAGATCGAGGCTGTTCGGAAGTGGCGGCAAGTGTGCCAAACCGGTAGCCAGCGGCGCCGGCAACGCTGCAATCGACGAACCGATCGTGTGCGTCAGGGGGGTCAGATCAATGCCCTGTACGGCGCCCTGGAAGCGGAAAGCCGCAGCTCCTGCGGTCACCACGGGACCACCCAGATGCCGAGTGGCCTGCTCTTTTAATTGTGCGCTCTCAACAGAAAAGCGAGTCATTGCCAGGCGATCTGAATTGGCTTGCAGTCGATGGGCGGCTTCTTCGAAGTTGAGAGCTTCGGCATGTGTCAGCGTGGGAAGGCAAGCTGCCACCCCCATCAAGGCACTGAGTGTCAGCCTGGCAAGCAATCGATTTTGTTGATTCAACATGGCATTCTCTAGTTCGGTACCAATCGGTACCATAATCAAAATTCTACGCCGATTTTCGGTACTGTCAAGTACCGAGCATGAGATACTCGAACCATGAGCCGACCACAGATCCCTGACGATGAACACCGCACCCGGTTGCTGGAGGGAATGGCACGCGCGGTCACTGCTCACGGGTACGCGCAACTCACGACTTCAGACATCGTTCGCGAGGCGAATGTGTCCAAGAGGACCTTCTACCAATACTTCAAGGACAAGACCGACTGCCTGATCGCGCTGTTCAACCACTCTGCGCAAAAGATCGAGGCCACGCTGCGTGCCAGCATCGATCCCAAGCGAGATTGGAGTTCGCAGATTGATCTGACCATCAGGCTCTATCTGGAGACCTTGGCCGCCAATCCCTTGCTACTGCGCGCGTTGTTTGTGGAGATCCTTGCGCTTGGACCTGCTGGGCTGGTCGCCAGGCGCTTGGCAATGGAAAGACTAGCGGGGGTACTTCTGGCGGCCGCCGCCAACCATCGCTCAACTCCGATCCCGCAATGGCTGGCCACTGGGCTGATTGGTGGAATCAACGAAATGGTGCTGCAGCACATCGAGCAAGACCAGATTGCCCATTTGCCCCGATTGAGCAACCAAGCCGCCGCATTCATGAAAAACGCACTCCAAACCCGTGTGATGGAACCGACCTAGCGCGTCGATGGTCAGTCTGCAGGCGTCCATCGACACGCTTTCTCCATTTGAAGGCATCTGAAAATTTCAGGCTGAACCGCGGCCCGCGTGCGTCGGTGGCTCAACCAACGGAATCCGCTTTCGTTGAAGTGAATGCCTTCAAGGCCTTGTCGGTCTGAAGCTTTGTTTGCTCGATCAGATACTCCAGAAAAACCCGTGTCCGGTCGGGAATGAACTTACGGCTCGGCAATGCCGCATACAAGGCCAGCCGCCCTGTGATCCAGGGAGAGAGCACCCGAACCAAAGTGCCTTGTGAGAGGTAAGGTGCCGCGATATCCAAGGGCAAAGACATGATGCCGGCGCCATCAAGCGCAGCGCGCAACAGCGTGTCCATGTGGTTGGACAACAAAACAGGCTGAACTTCCACATCCTGCCATTGTTCTTCTCGTTGAGGACTCCACAAACGCCAAATGCGTGGTCGGGTTTGGGGCGATTTCAATCTCAGGCAATCATGGTGCGCCAGCTCCTCTGGCCTGCGTGGCTCCCCCCGGCGCTGCAGGTAAGCCGGCGAAGCGACCAGTAAAGCTTCTGACTCGATGACCTTGCGCGCCACGATGTCAGCGTCGAAGTTGTCATCGGTGCCGAGCAAGGTGATGTCGAAGTCCTCAATGGCTTGCTCGGTCACGGGCGACACATGCAGCTCGATCCGCACCGCAGGGTACTGCCTGTGAAAGCGGCCCAGCAAAGGCGCGACAACATAGGTGGCCAGCAGGGGCGGCGCTTGGATTCGCAGCACGCCGGCCATCTCGGTGGTGTGCGAACTCGCCATCGCATCGGCTTCATCGATGTCCTGCAGGATGTGGCGTATGCGGCTAAGGTATTGCTGGCCAGCCTCGGTGAGTGAGAGGCGCCGAGTCGAGCGCTGCAACAGCCTCGTGCCCAGGTGTTCTTCCAGGTCGGCCACGAGCCGGGTGACCACGGGGGCCGACATGTCCAGCGCCCGCGCTGCAGCGGCAAAGCCGCCCTCGTCCACCACGCTCTCAAAAACACGCATCGACTGCAGTCGGTCCATCCAGCGCTCCTTGCAGGCTCTTCAAGAGCCATCATTATTTCTCTTTTAGAAATGACCCAATGTTTTATTGGCTGTTTTTCCCTCGAATCAGAAATTTTAAAGTTCATCCCATCGATGCAGTGCTTTCCACACGAAGGTCCATCGACCCGGCCAGAAGCTCTGTCATGTTGACAGATCGGCCGTTTCTTGAAACCGAAAGGAAACCGATCATGAACCGCTATACCCTCTCCGCCCTGACCCTTGCCGTGGCAGCCCTGTCCGCTGGCCATGCCCTGGCCTTTGATGCTTCGGCCCCCAAAACCCGCGAACAGGTCAAGGCTGAATTGGCCGAAGCCATCCGCACCGGCGACATCGTGGTCGACCAAGAGAGCGGCAAGAAAGCCAATGAACTTTTCCCTGGCCGCTACGCGGCCAAACCGGTCGTCGAAGCTAAGACCCGCGAGCAAGTCAAAGCCGAGCTGGCCGAAGCCATCCGCACCGGCGACATCGTGATCGACCAAGAGAGCGGCAAGAAAGCCAATGAACTTTTCCCTGGCCGCTACCCGGCCAAACCGGTGGCCCAGGGCAAGACACGCGAACAGGTCAAGATCGAACTGGCCGAAGCCATCCGCACCGGCCAAATGCCGGTCATCACCTACTGAACT
>JAGWUS010000079.1 GCA_028868305.1 Burkholderiales bacterium
GCCGATGTCACCGCGAAAAATCGGCTGGCATTGCAGGACGTGAATGCGCGGCTGGAGGTATCGGAGTCCCAGCGCTACGCCAACCCCCTGGTTTATGGCCTCGTTGTGGGTTTGATAGTGTGCCTTGCCGCGCTGGTGTTTCTCTGGCAGCGGTTGCGCAGGGCAAGTGGTGTGGATCAGCCGTGGTGGCGCTCTGCGATGGACGTTGAAGATGAATCCATGCTGCGCGAGGATCTGGCGGATGTCCAGGGGCCGCTGGTGGACGCATCGCCTTCGGTTAATTCTGGATTTGCTGCAACCGCAGTCGCTGCTGTGAGCACACCCGACGCAACGCAGACGGCAGGGGTTGATATTGATCTGGAAATGGGGGAATCAGTTTTCGCCCCTGCCAAAGTCCTGGAGCAGCAGACCCTGACACCGCCGTTGGTGCAGGGGCCGGCGAGCGAGCGTGGGGTACTGCGTGCCATCAACACCAGGGAAATGCTGGATGTGCGGCAGCAGGCTGAATTTTTCATAACCCTGGGACAGTATAACGACGCCATCCATTTGCTGGAGTCCAGCATCAGGGGGGCCTCGGAGTCCAACCCGCTGGTGTATCTGGATCTGCTGAAGGCACTTCACACCTTGAGCCGAAAAGCGGCCTTTGATACATACCGCTCTGAATTCAACCAGATGTTCACCGGGATTGCGCCGCCCTACGCCAAGTTCAACCTGGGTGGCCGTGGGCTGGATGCCTATCCTGAAATTTGCCAGCAGATCGTTGCCCTGTGGCCAACCGAGGCGGCTATCGCGTTCATGGAGAGCTGCATGGTGCGCGCGCCGGAAGATGCGCCTGATCAGGGCTTCGACCTGGAGGCATTCCGCGAGTTGCTGCTACTGCACGCGGTGGGCAGGCTATTGCTTGCCGGGGCCAATAGCGGGATGGCACCTTTCAGTGCTGCCCGTCCGCCCCAGTCGGGCGAGGCCACCATGCCCATGCCTTCGATTCCCCAGGCTGCGTCGGGTCAGTCTCTGGTGCCGGTTGACCTGGATCTGTCTGAGCCCCATCCCACGGACAACCTGATTGACTTTGACATCTCCGGATATACCGGGAACGGCAAGGGCGGAACTCCTGGCGGCGTGACCGGATAGAAATAGCGGTCTAGCGCCGAACCTGCAGCGCGCCCGGGTTGATGATGTTGGTCGGCGTGCCCTTGATGAAGTTGATCACATTGTCGAAGGCAGCGCTGAAAAACATCTCGTAGTTGTCTTGCTCCACGTAGCCAATGTGCGGCGTGCATATGCAGTTCTCCAGCCGCAGCAAGGCATGGCCCTGCAGGATGGGCTCGGTTTCGAATACATCTACAGCCGCCATGCCAGGATGTCCACGGTTCAGCCCGCCTATGAGTGCTTCGGGCTCAATCAGCTCGGCACGTGACGTGTTGACCAGCAGAGCAGTAGCTTTCATGCGTGCCAGATCTGCGGCTGTGACAATGCCCCTGGTGACATCATTGAGCCGCAAGTGCAAGGAGAGCACATCGCTCTGGGTGAAGAAAGCCTCCCGGCTCGGCGCCGCCTGATACCCGTCCTTGATGGCCTGCGCCCTGGAGGATTCGCTCCCCCAGATACTGACCTGCATGCCGAACGCTTTGCCGTAACCCGCAATAATTTTCCCGATACGGCCGTAACCCCAGATACCGAGGTGTTTGCCTTGCAAGACACTTCCGATACCAAAGTTGGCGGGCATGGAGCCAGCCTTCAGACCGGATTGCTGCCAGGCTCCATGTTTGAGGTTGCCGATGTAGTGCGGCAAACGCCGCATGGACGCCAGGATCAATGCCCAGGTCAGCTCCGCCGGGGCGACAGGTGAGCCGATGCCTTCCGACACAGCGATGCCACGCTCGGTGCAGGCCTGTACATCAATATGGCCGCCAGCACGTCCGGTTTGGGAAATCAGCTTGAGTTTGGGCAGCTTTTCAATCAGTTGCCGGTTGATGGGAGTGCGCTCCCGGATGAGGACGATGATGTCAGCGTCTTTCAGACGAACCGAAAGCTGGCCAATGCCCTTGACAGTGTTGGTATAGACCTTGGCCTGATAGGCATCGAGTTTGGCCGCGCATGCAAGTTTACGGACCGCGTCCTGGTAGTCATCAAGAATCACAATATTCATGACCGCCATTGTGCCCTGACAGAACAAGGGGCAAGACAAGCGGGCAGGGATTTGCCCGGGAAAAGGTGTCAGGCCAGGGCTGCTTCGCGGGCGGCAAGCCGATCCAGCTCGGCACAGACGTCTGCCATGCGTCCGGAAATCACCATACGGCCCACGCTGCCCTGGTTTTGCCCTGCATCCAGAACCCGGACCACACGCAGGGGTCGGGCCACGAAATTTGAGCCATTTTGGCATGTAGCCCCCGTAGATTGTCCACGAATAGCTATCAAATCAGGAGCATTCGCGGGCCATGCAGAGCTTGCTGTTGACCCATGTTGCACTGAGCGGGGTGCAGCAAACCAGCGGTCAAACTGCCTACCTAGCGAAGCAAGCATGCGCTGTTGAATCAGAAGTGCAATATTCATGGTTGTCTCCAGCAGGCTCACATGAGCATGGTGTTGCGGATCAGGCCCACAGCGAGGCCCTCGATCTCGAAAGGCTCGCCAGGCTCCACCACGATCGTCTGGTAGTCGGGGTTTTCCGGGTGTAGCTCAATGAGATGCTTGTTGCGACGGAAACGTTTGACGGTAACCTCGTCGCCCAGCCGGGCCACGACGATTTGCCCGTTTTTGGCATCTTTGGTGGCTTGCACGGCAAGCAGGTCGCCGTCCATGATGCCAGCGTCGCGCATGGACATGCCGCGTACCTTCAGCAGGTAATCGGGCTGGCGCTGAAACAGGCTGTTTTCCACGTAGTAGGTCTGGTCTACATGTTCCTGCGCCAAGATGGGAGAGCCCGCCGCCACACGACCGATCAGTGGCAATGCCAGTTGGGCCAGGCCGGGCAAGGGCAGGGAGAACTGTTTGACGCGGGACTCATGGATGGAACGCAGGGTGTCGCTCTTGAGCCGGATGCCGCGCGATGTCCCGCTGACCAACTCAATTACGCCTTTGCGTGCCAGGGCCTGCAGGTGTTCTTCAGCGGCGTTTGCCGACTTGAAGCCCAGCTCATTGGCGATCTCTGCACGGGTGGGAGGCGCCCCGGTGCGGGCAATGGCGCTTTGAATCAGATCCAAAATCTGCTGCTGGCGTGCGGTGAGTTTCGGGCTTTCAAGCATACTGGCTCCTTTGGAGAGAGGTTGCACTGGCTGTTTGTCTATACACACTGTTTTCATATCCAGTGACTGTATTTTTAACCAGTTTCTATATTTTGGCAAGCGAGTATTAAAAATGAGTCAGAAAATTGTCTTTTTGGGGATGGGAGGCACGATTGCGGGCAAGGCAGCCAGCCCGGATGACAACGTGGGCTACAAGGCGGCACAGGTGGGCGTGCAGGAGTTATTGGCTGCGGTTCCGGGTTTGGCTGCAGTGCTCGGTGGCTGGGAGGCCACTGCCGAGCAGGTGGTCCAACTCGACAGCAAGGACATGCACAACGTCGCCTGGAGGGCGCTGGCCTTGCGTGCAATGCATTACCTGGCAATGCCGGATGTTGCCGGATTGGTCGTGACGCATGGCACCGACACGCTGGAGGAGACTGCCTACTTCCTTTCGCGGGTGCTGCCTGCCGGACTGTTGGGCGCTAAACCTGTGATCATGACCTGTGCCATGCGTCCAGCGACATCGCAGTTGCCGGATGGTCCCCAGAACATGCTCGACGCGACTGTGGTGGCCTGTACTCCCGGCGCCAGGGGGGTGACAGTGGTTTGCGCTGGCGTGGTGCATGACGCGCGCCATGTCCGCAAAGTTCATCCCTACCGGCTCAATCCTTTTGATTCTGGCGAAGCGGGGCCACTCGGTTTTGTGGAGGAGGGCATCGTGCGTCTGGTGCACGCCTGGCCAGCGGCGGCTATTGCGGCGGTGCCAAGTGGCAACCTGGAGTCGGCCCATTGGCCGCGGGTTGAAATAGTACTGAGCCACGCTGGTGCCACAGGCGCACTGGTTCGCAGCATGGCGGCGCACCCGGGTGCTGACCCAGTATGCGGCATTGTGGTGGCAGGCACTGGCAATGGCTCGATCCATCAGGACCTGGAAGCCGCGTTGCGGGAAGTGCAGGCGCAGGGCGTGCATGTTGTGCGCAGCACCCGCTGTGCGCTGGGGCAAATTGTCGGCAACCCCCGAGGGGACGTATCGCACTTCGGCGTGACTGACCTTGATCCTTTCAAGGCACGGATTGCCCTGATGCTGGACCTGATGGTGTAGGGGGCTGCTGATGTATGAACGAAAAAAGGGCCGCATTAGCGGCCCTTTTTCTGAGGGGGGATGGCTCAGTTCGCAAGCGCTTCAAACACCCGGGCCGTGATGGCATCTACATCGCCTGTGCCGCTGATGGCGCGGTACTTGGGGGCTGCTGCAGCGTCCTTTTGGGCCCAACTGGAGTAGTAGTCCACCAGGGGGCGTGTCTGGGCGCTATACACTTCCAGGCGCTTCTTGACAGTCTCTTCCTTGTCGTCTTCACGCTGCACAAGGGGTTCACCGGTCATATCGTCCACCCCCGCCACTTTGGGGGGGTTGAACTTCACGTGGTAGGTGCGGCCCGAAGCGGGGTGCGAGCGGCGGCCGCTCATGCGTTCGATAATGGCTTCAAACGGCACATCGATTTCCAGCACATAGTCCAGCGGAACACCAGCCGCTTTCATGGCATCGGCCTGGGGTATGGTGCGGGGGAATCCGTCGAACAGGAATCCGTTGGCGCAGTCGGACTGGGTCAGGCGTTCTTTTACCAGGTTGATGATGAGTTCGTCGCTTACCAGACCACCCGACGCCATGACAGCTTTGGCTTCCAGGCCCAGGGGCGTTCCGGCTTTGACGGCTGCGCGCAGCATGTCACCCGTAGAAATCTGGGGAATGCCATATTTTTGGCAGATGAACGTGGCTTGCGTGCCTTTGCCAGCGCCTGGTGCGCCCAACAGAATCAGTCTCATGGATAACCTCGGATAGAACTAAAGCTGAAGCGTCGCTGCATGCACATCGTTGGTGCAGATTTGCGAGGCCCTTACTGCCCGAGAATATCACGGGCAGTCTGCTGGCTAACTTACACGGCGGTCTGACCGGAGGCAAAAATGCGGCGCACGCGCTCCAGGTCTTCGGGGGTGTCCACGCCAGTCCCCGGGGCTGTTGCGGTGGTGTGCACGGCAATGCGGTAGCCATGCCACATGGCGCGCAGCTGTTCCAGTGCCTCAGTCTGCTCGATCGGGGCTTGCGCCAGCGTGGGGAACATGCGCAGAAAACCCACCCGGTAGCCGTAAATGCCGATATGGCGCAAGGGTGCTGGCTGGGGCAGCTGGGTGATGCCTTGTGCAAAACCATCCCGCCACCAGGCAATGGGGGCCCGGCTGAAATACAGGGCCAGACCAACGGCATCCAGCACCACCTTGACCACATTCGGGTTTTTGAAATCTTCCACGCTGCTGATGGGGTGCGCGGCGGTTGACATGGCGGCTTCCGGCCGGGCAGTCAACAGCTGTGCCGTCGCATGTACCAGGGCGGTATCGATCAGCGGTTCGTCCCCCTGCACGTTGACCACAATATCGGTGTCGCCAAGACCGAGCACTTCGCAGGCTTCGGCCAGGCGGTCGCTGCCGGACGCATGGTCCTCACGCGTCAGCACGGCTGCAATGCCATGCGCCTTGCATGCCTGGAGGATGGAAGGGTGATCCGCTGCGACCACCACGTTCGTCGCAGGGGTCACGCCGGACAGCACGCGCTGTGCAACCCGTACCACCATGGGCACTCCGGCGATATCGGCCAGTGGCTTGTTGGGCAGGCGGGTGGATGCCAGCCGCGCAGGGATGAGTACGGTGTATCCCATGGCCGCCAATCAGAGGCCGAGTTCTTCGTCAGTCAGTGTGCGCGCCTCGTTTTCCAGCAGCACCGGAATGCCGTCGCGCACCGGGTAAGCCAAGCGGGCGCTGCGGGAGATCAGCTCCTGCTTGTCGCGGTCAAATTCGAGCGGGCCCTTGGTAACCGGGCATACGAGCAGTTCAAGAAGTCTTGTGTCCATGGGAGGATGATAGCTTTGTGGAAGATACAGCCGCCAGTTGTTGGTCCATTGCAGTCCAGAAATCGCTGCCCATGGTCTGCACCAGGGGGATTGCCAGCGCGTCGGGCGCCCGCTTCCAGAGTTTGGCGGCGTCTTTTTCTGTGCAAACAAGCTGGTAGCCCTCACCAGTCTTGCACAACCAGCTATCAAAATCATAGTGATCCGGGAGCGCTTGCGTGCTGGCGATGGCCAACCCGCGCTGCCTGAGCATGGTGAAGAAGCTTTCCGGCTGGGCAATGGCGGCAACGGCCATCAGCGGCTTGCCACCACCATGTGCCAACACGTCCAGCGCAACGACGCTGCCATCGCTGCGAACCGCATGGTCGGCTAAAAAGCGTTGCGCCGTGAATCCGCCAAACTGGGGCTGGCTCCCGGTGTGCAGCACCAGCAGGCGGGCGTTGGCTTGGCCCGCCTGCGCAAGGGGACGGCGTGGCCAGGATTCACGCAGGGGGCCCGCCGGCAGGAGCCAGCCGTTACCGACACCCCGGTCGTCAAAAACGCAGACTTCCAGGTCGCGGTACAAGCCGTAGTGCTGCAATCCGTCGTCGCACACGATGACCGTCGTCTCGGGGTGTTGGGCCAGCAGGGCCCTTGCCGCCAGGACCCGTGTTTGCCCCACGAATACTGATGCACCGGTCTTGCGCTTGATCAGCAGCGGTTCGTCGCCTGTGTCGTGTGCTGATGCGTCGCCCAGCACTTCAAGGGTCTGGTCAGACTTGCGCCCGTAGCCCCGCGAAATCACCCCGACCGCATGCCCTTGGAATTGGAGGTGCTGGACCAGGGCGATGACGGTAGGCGTCTTGCCCGCCCCTCCGGCAACGACGTTGCCGACCACGACCACCGGCACGGGAATGCGTGCAATGTTGAAAACGCCCACACGGTACAGAGTCCGCCGGAAAAAGGTCAGCCATTGGTAGGGGATGGCAACAATCAGCAGCAGCCAGGCCGCTAGTACACGGTGGGTCCAGATACGTTGAAGCGTAGGCTCCAGCGTCGACCTGGGCGCGGCGTCCCCCATGAAGCTATTTGCCGCCTGCCTGCGCAGAGGTTTGGGCCGCAAACGTGATCTGGTTGAGTCCTGCGCGGCGCGCTGCTTCCATCACGGTAACCACGGCCTGGTGCTTCGCGCTGGCGTCGGCACTGATGATGACAACGCTTTCCTTGCCTGCCTTGGCACCGTCCCGCAAAGCTGCAGCCAACGTGTCCACGTTGCGCCCGGCCACTGCACTGCGGTTGACGCTGTAGTTTCCGTCCGACGTGACCGAGACCAGGACTTCTCTAGGGTAGTCCCGCTGTGCATCGGTATCTGCCACGGGCAACTTGAGCTGCATTTCGGTGAACTTGCTGTAGGTGGTGGACAGCATCAGAAAGATCAGCACCACCAGCAGCACGTCAATGAACGGAATCAGGTTGATTTCCGGTTCGTCCTTGGTTCGGGGGCGAAAGTTCATGCCGGTCTACTTGCGCAGGGATTTCAGATGGCGCACCAGATGTTCGGCCGCCAACTCCAGCGTGAGCAGGTAGGCATCGACACGTCCCCGGAAATAGCGCCAGAAAATAAGCGACGGAATTGCCACGATCAGGCCAAACGCCGTGTTGTACAGCGCGATGGAAATGCCATGTGCCAGTTGTGCCGGATTGCCGCCAGTGGCACCGCCTGGGGCCTGGGAGCCAAAAATTTCAATCATGCCGACTACGGTACCAAACAGGCCCATCAGGGGCGCAGCCGATGCGATGGTGGCAAGCGCACTGAGATAGTGCTCCAGACGCTGCGTCACGATGCGGCCGGTTCCTTCCATGGTGGCGCGAAGGTCGTCTTCGCTGCACCGCGGGTCGGAATTGACGGCACGCAAGCCACTGGCAAGCACTTCGCCAAGCGCAGAATTGCGCTCCAGTTGAGCTATGACATCCGGACCGGGAACACCACTGCGGATCACCCCCAGCACTTCTTCCAGCAGGCGGTTGGGCGCAACTTTGCTGGTTTTGAGGCTGATGAAGCGTTCAATAACGATGGCCAGCGCCAGTATCGAACATGCGATCAGGGGCCAGATGGGCCATCCGGCGGCTTGTATGATGGAAAACAAGTAATGACTCCGTGCAAAGCTAATGCTGCGCAATTATGTCCCACGGCAGCCCTTCCAGGGATGCACAGCTTTTGTGGATAACTTTGTGGAAATCATGCGGCCGTCACCGTGCCAGGTCCCATCAGGCCTTGGGCTTGACAGATTGATGACAAATGAGGCAGTCAAAAAACCAATGAAATCAATGTACTTTCACGCAATCGGGTGCTTTGCGGCCACCCATGCCCTTGCAGCGGGGTGCAAGGCATGATGGATAACTTACCCGTTGCCAACGGGGTGCGCGTCTGGCAGGTTGGCGCGCTGTGCCGCGCCATTGCGGATGCACTGGACGGGCGTTTCAATCCGGTCACCGTTTCAGGGGAAATAAGCGGTTTTTCCCGTGCGGCCAGTGGGCACTGCTACTTCGTGCTGAAGGACGAAAGTGGTCAGTTGCGCTGTGCCATGTTTCGCCGGGCCGCCAGCCTGCTCAACTTCAGTCCCAAAGACGGCGAGCGTGTCGAGATTCGGGGGCGGTTGGGTGTCTACGAGCCGCGCGGCGAACTCCAACTCATCGTCGAGAGTATGAGTCGGGCCGGGCAGGGCACCTTGTTTGAGCAATTTTTGCAGTTGAAAGAAAAGCTCGAACGTGAGGGCCTGTTCGATCCGCAGCGCAAGCGAGCGTTGCCCGCCATGCCGCGGGGCATCGGCGTGGTGACATCACTGGGCGCTGCGGCCCTGCATGATGTGGTGACCGCACTGCAGCGCCGTGTGCCGCACATTTCGGTGGTTCTGGCACCCGCATCCGTTCAAGGTGATGGTGCACCACGGGAACTTGTGGATGCGCTGCAATCGCTCTATGCGCTGGTCGGTGACAGCGGACAGGCAGTGCATATCGACGTAGTTTTGCTGGTACGCGGTGGCGGCTCCATGGATGATTTGTGGGCTTTCAACGACGAACAACTGGCGCGCACCATCGCGGCCAGTCCGGTACCTGTGGTGTCCGGTGTCGGTCACGAAACCGACTTCACGATTGCTGATTTTGTGGCTGATCTGAGGGCGCCTACGCCTACCGCAGCGGCAGAACTGGTTGCTG
>JAGWUS010000036.1 GCA_028868305.1 Burkholderiales bacterium
TGCCAGCGACCGCGCTGCGCTTAACGCAGAAGTCGGCCAACTCACCTCCGAACTGGACCGCATTGCCAAAACTACCGAGTTCAACGGCCAGAAACTCTTGGACGGCAGTTTTGGCTCGGCCACTTTCCAGGTAGGTGCCAATGCAAACCAAAGCATTACCGCGACCACAGCCAACTTCTCAACAAACAAGTACGGAAATAACCGCATTGGCTCAGCGGTGTCTGCCACTCCCGGCGGCGCCGGTGATCTAGTGACTGGATCTGTTGCCAATGCGGTGGCCTCTTCGGCTGGTGCGGCGGCGGCCATTACAAGCAGAATCACCGGGGGCGGCACAATTGTCGTCAATGGCGCCAGCGGCAGCGCCACCATCCCCGTTGCTGCCGGCGACAGTGCAAAGACAGTGGCCGCAGCAATCAACGCACAATCTGGCACGACAGGTGTCGGGGCGTCCGCACGCACAGAGATTGATCTGGGCACTTTTGCGCCAAATGCTGGCTACACCTTGCAGGTAACTTCGGACAACGGCACTGCCGTCTCAATTGCGTTCACCGTGGGCAGCCCCGCCAATACGCCCGACAGTCTCGCTGCTGGCATTACTGCATTCAATGACAAAACTTCCCAAACCGGAGTCAGCGCAAAACTCAACTCTGCCGGTACTGGGATAACGATCACAAATGCCACTGGTAACGACATCCTGATTGGCAATATCTCTGCAACCGGCAGCAACGTGACAGTTGGCACTACGGTTGCAGTTGCATCCAATGGTGCAGCAGCAGCAGCAGCCAACGGAGCATATGTCACTGGTGCACTCACACTGGATTCTGACAAGACCTTTGGCATTGTGGCCACCGGCGCGCAGGCAGCAGCAGCCACCGGGTATTTCAATACTGCAGCAGCGGGCAGCCAATTGCAGGCAGCCAGCACACTGGACGTATCGACTGTTGCCGCAGCAACCCGTTCTCTGTCAACCGTGGATTCAGCTCTTGCTACAGTCAACGGCCAGCGTGCCAGTTTTGGTGCGCTTCAGTCGCGGTTTGAAACCACAATATCCAACTTAAGAACAACGGCCGAAAATCTGAGCGCGTCGCGATCACGAATTCAGGATGCTGATTTTGCTCTAGAAACCGCCAACCTCTCTCGCACGCAAATTCTGCAACAGGCTGGCACTGCCATGGTGGCGCAAGCCAACCAGTTGCCTCAGGGTGTTCTAGCTCTGCTGCGCCAGTAAACAAGGTCAATAAAGACTCAAGTTCGGTTGAACCCTGCCGATAACGGAACAAGGCACACATTCGGCGTGTAGGCATTTTTCCTACACGCCGCTTCTGCGTTTCCGACGCACGCATTAGCCATTTTCCGATTCAAGTTTTGCACGGGTCATTCCAGAATTCGCTCCATGGTGATTCACACGGATTGCCACCTCAAACAGGAGCCGAAAATGACCAACGAGCAAATGCAGAATGAAATCAGGGAAGCCAACATGACTTACCTGATGCTGGCCCAGAACCTGATCCGCCAGGACAAGGCCGAAGCGCTTTTTCGCCTGGGAATGTCTGAAGAGTCTGCCGACCTGATTGGCGCGCTCTCCCCCGCTCAGATCATGAAAATTGCGTCGGGCAACATGCTGCTCTGCCGCTTCCGTGTGGATGACGACATGGTCTGGAATCTGCTCACCAACCACTCGGTTAACAAGGTAGACAACGACGCTACCACCCGCCTGCACGCCAGTATCCTGATGTCCGGCCGTTTCGCTGAGACGATGTAACCCCAGATTCACCGGAGAAAGCACCATGGCCACCAAAAGCGTACTGAGAGACTCCCAACAGGTTGAGCGCGCCGTTGCCCTGATTCAACTGGGTGCACGCCTGCAGGTTCTGGAGAGCGAAACCGATCTGTCCTACGAGCGCCTGTTGCGCTTGTACAAAGAAGTGGCCGGCCGTTCGCCCAGCAAAGGCCAGTTGCCCTTCTCCACCGAATGGTTCCTGACCTGGCAACCCAACATCCATGCCTCGCTGTTCCTTAACACCTATGAATACCTGACCAAGGTGAGCGCGCTGGAAGATATCGACGCCATCATGAAGGCCTACAAGCTCTATACCGAGCAGATTGCAGCCTGTGGTGTGGAGCCGCTGCTGTCAATCACCCGGGCCTGGCGCCTGGTGAAGTTTGTCGACAACAACATGCTGTCTATGACCAAGTGCTCTAAATGCGGCGGTCACTTTGTGAGCGAAGCCTATGAAAATTCGCGGCATTACGAGTGCGGCCTGTGCACCCCCCCCGCCCGCGCCGGCAAGGGTGCCGCCGCCGGCGGTATTCTCCTGCACTGATTGCTACGCTTTTGATAGCTATCTGTGCACATTGCACGCCGGCTAGATGCCAATTTGGCTTTAAATTCAAGTAGCACCACAGCGTGACGATATGATTGGGACAAGGCCTGGAAAGCCTGTCTCTTCAACCCTTGAAGCCCAAA
The DNA here is from genome assembly GCA_028868305.1 of Burkholderiales bacterium. Taxonomy (GTDB): domain Bacteria; phylum Pseudomonadota; class Gammaproteobacteria; order Burkholderiales; family Burkholderiaceae_C; genus Allorhodoferax. The sequence continues at coordinate 2,468 of JAGWUS010000036.1, forward strand.
GCTTCCCTGTCACAATGCCGCTATGTTCGTAATCATTGGTTGGGTTTTTCTGCTGGCCTGCGTGTTTGGTGTGTTCATCATTCACGGTGGGAACATTTCCGTGATTCTTCACGCCCTGCCATGGGAAATGATCACGATTGGCGGCGCAACCATCGGTGCCTTTCTGGCCAACAACCAGATGAAGGTCGTCAAGGCGACCCTCAAGGGCCTAGGCGCCTGCTTCAAGGGCAGCAAATACTCCAAAGCGCGCTACATGGAACTGATGGCTTTGCTGTTTGACATTCTGCAAAAAGCACGTAAAGAGGGGCTCATGGCCATTGAGAGCGATGTAGAGAACCCCCACGAATCCGCCTTGTTCAAGAAATACGCCACGGTGGGTTCAGACCACCATGTGGTCGAATTCATCACCGACTACCTGCGCATGATGGTGTCTGGCAACCTCAACGCCCACGAAATCGAATCCATCATGGACAGCGAGATTGAGACCCACCACCACGAAGAACACGCGGCCGTGGCCGCCATTCAGCGCGTTGCCGGTGGACTGCCGGCTTTCGGTATTGTGGCCGCCGTGCTGGGCGTGGTGAACACCATGGGATCGGTGGGCCAGCCCCCCGCAGTGCTTGGCGGCATGATCGGCTCGGCGCTGGTCGGCACCTTTTTGGGCATTTTGCTGGCTTATGCCTTCGCCGAGCCACTGGCCGGCTTGCTGGAACAAAAGAACGAAGAGGGCAGCAAAGAGCTGCAGTGCATCAAGACGGTCCTGCTGGCCAGCATGCAGGGCTACAACCCTTCCACCGCCATTGAATTTGGACGCAAGGTGCTGTACTCCACTGAACGACCAACCTTTGCCGAGTTGGAAGCCCACGTCAAAAAGAAATAAGGCTATGGGACGCTGAGCATGGCAACAGAAGGGAAGAAGCTTCAGCCCATCATCATCAAGCGGATCAAGAAAGCGGGTCACGCTTCACACGGTGGTGCCTGGAAGATTGCGTACGCCGACTTCGTGACGGCCATGATGGCCTTCTTTTTGTTGATGTGGTTGCTGGGCAGTACCTCGGAAGGCGACAAAAAGGGCATTTCGGACTATTTCCAGTCGCCACTCAAGGTGGCCATGCAAGGCGGCTCGGGTGCCGGCGCCAGCAACAGCGTGATCAACGGGGGCGGGAATGACCTGACCCAGTCAGCCGGTCAATCCAAACGGGGGGACGGCGCAGACAAGAACGCCAAAAAGCTGTCTGGCGACAAGAACAAGGTGGAAACCGCCATGCGCGACGCCAAGAAGCTGGCGGCGCTAAGCGCAAAAATTGCCAGTGTCATCTCCAACAACCCCAAACTCTCCGAATTCAGCTCGAATATCCGGCTGGAAATCACCCCTGATGGGCTGCAAATCCAGATCGTCGATGACCAGCGCCGACCCATGTTTGACAGTGGCAGCGCGTCCGTTAAACCCTATATGCGCGACATCCTGCGCGAAATCGGTATTGCACTGACAGATGTGGAGAACAAGATCAGCCTGGACGGTCACACCGACCGCTCTGCCTACGGCAATGCTGCTCGGGGCTATAGCAACTGGGAGCTTTCCGCAGACCGGGCCAACGCGACACGCCGTGAACTGGCCGCCGCCGGCATGCCCGATGAAAAGCTGGCGCGGGTCGTGGGCATGGGGTCCAGCCTGCCATTGGAACCGGACAACCCCTTGAGCCCCAGCAACCGCCGCATCAGCATTCTGGTCATGACCAAGGAGGCCGAGGAGCGCCTGCTGGGCGCCAACAATGTTCCGCTGGAGGTGAGCACTGAACCCCAGAAGCCCGTGGCAGCACCGGCAAAGCCTCCTCCCAATTAAGTCTGCGAGAATTCAGTCATACTTGCCTCAATACGGAAATCGCCCGCGAAAGGGTCTGCCCCATGTCAAAAGAATTGCGTTTTTTAATCGTTGATGACTTCTCCACCATGCGCCGCATTGTGCGCAATCTGCTCAAGGAAAGCGGCTACGCCGATGCGGACGAGGCAGAGGATGGTGTGGTCGCATTGCAGAAACTGCGCAACAGTAATTTCAACTTTGTCGTCAGCGATATCAACATGCCCAACATGAATGGCTTCCAGCTGCTGGCAGAAATCAAGAAAGACGACAAGCTCAAGCACCTCCCCGTACTGATGGTGACCGCCGAGGCCCGCAAAGAAGATATCGTCATGGCGGCCCAGCAGGGCGCCGCCGGCTATATCGTGAAGCCCTTTACCAAGGCCACGCTGGAAGACAAGGTCAACCACATTTTGACCAAGGCAGGGTTGAAATAACCATGTCAAGCCCGGCGGTTGACGTTCACCAGCAGATTGGTGCACTGACGCGCCAGTTGCACGACTCTCTCAACGGACTGGGCTTGACCGAAAAAGTCAAGGACTGGGCTGGCGAACTGCCAGACGCAAAGAGCCGGCTCTCCTACATTGCCCGCCTGACCGGAGAAGCCGCTGAAAAAGTACTGAACCAGGTCGACCAGGCCAAGGCCCAGCATGCACATATGGCCAGCGAAGCCCAACGGGTGGGCCAGTTGCTCAGCCAGGACGCTGCCGGAGCAGTGGCGCGTGGTGACATCGCAAAATTCATTTCGGAAATCGTGCAAACTGGCCAGAAGCTGGATGGGCACCTTACCGAGATCATGATGGCGCAAGACTTCCATGACCTGACGGGCCAGGTCATCGCCAAGGTTGTCAACCTGGCCGCCACCATCGAAGAGCAACTGGTGCTGCTGCTGATACAGACTGCACCGCCCGATGCAGCGCTCACACCTACCACACCCCACGCGCCCTATGTGCCCGCACTGGACGGCCCCGTGGTGGATGCGAACGGCAATCCGGATGTGGTGACCAACCAATCCCAGGTGGATGATTTGCTGGCCAGCCTGGGTTTCTAGTCTGAACAAACCAGGGGGGTAAACACCCCTCTTTTTAGCCTTTAGTTTCAGGGAGTGCTGGCCACAATGGGGGGAACTCAAGAGTCTCTCCCACCATGGAACAAGGCAGCCAAGATCGCAACCTCCCGGCATCGGAACGCAAGCTCAAGAAGGCGCGTGATGATGGCCAGGTCAGCCGTTCAACAGATCTCTCGCACCTGGCAGTCCTGGGCGCGGGGGCACTGGCCGTCATGCTGCTATCGCCTTTGCTGTTTGAACAACTCAAGCTCGATATCACCCGCAAATTGACCTTTGATGCCGCCAGCGTCCTGCAACCCGGCGCCATGCTGACACGTCTGGGTGACTCGACCACCCTGGGCATTGCTGGCTGTGCTGCGTTTGCTGCCATTGTGACGGTCGCCTCCATCCTGTCTGCCGTAGCATCGGGCGGCTGGGTCAACAGCCTCAAACCCTTAATGCCGGATTTCAGCCGCGTGAACCCGCTCAAGGGTTTTGGCAACCTGTTCACCAAGAAGAAGTTCGTGGATACCGCCAAGATGCTGGTGTTGATGGGCATCTTGTTCGCCATTGCGGGTGTCATCCTGGTCAATGGACTGCAAACCGTTGCGGCGCTGATTCTCCAGCCCTCCACCTCCGCCATTGCGCATCTGACGCAGTGGATCACGGGTGGCGTCGGTCTTTTGCTGCTGGTCATTTTGATGGCCGCCATGGTGGACGTCCCGCTGCAGTCATTCCTGCACAAGGACCAGATGAAGATGTCCCACCAGGAGATGAAGGAAGAAGGCAAAGAGTCGGACGGCAATCCTCAAATGAAGGGGCAGATGCGCAAGCGTCAGCGAGAGTTGTCCCAAAAGAGCAGCGTCAACGCCGTACCAAAGGCCGACTTTGTGGTCATGAACCCGACCCACTTTGCCGTGGCTATCCGGTACGACGAAAAGACCATGAGCGCACCCCGCGTGATCTCCAAGGGAGCCGATCTGCTGGCGATGAAGATCCGTGACGTTGCCAAACACCACGCCATCCCGGTGCTGCAGTCGCCCATGCTGGCGCGTGCACTGTATGCCAACGCAGAAATCGATCAGGATATCCCCTCTACCTTGTACACCGCAGTGGCACAGGTGCTGGCTTATGTCTATCGCCTGCGGGCCGCCCTGCGCGGTGAAGGCCCCATGCCCGGCGACATCCCCCAGCCCGCGGTCCCTCCAGAACTCGATCCGCTCACCAAGACACACAAGGCAGCTGACACATGAACCCCCAACTGAAAAGTCTGCAGCAATGGTTTGGCACCAATTCGGCACATGTGCGCGGCGCTGCAGCGCCCATGCTGGTGGTGGCCATTCTGGCCATGATGGTGCTGCCACTGCCCCCGCTGGTACTGGACACCTTTTTCACCCTGAACATTGCCGTTGCGTTGATGGTGATGATGGTCGCGGCCTACATGATCCGTCCGCTGGACTTTGCGGCATTTCCCTCGGTGCTGTTGCTCACCACGCTGATGCGCCTGTCCCTGAACGTAGCATCCACCCGCGTCGTGCTGCTGGAGGGCCACACGGGTCCGGGTGCCGCTGGCGCAGTGATTGAGGCCTTTGGCCACTTTCTGATCGGAGGCAACTTTGCGGTCGGTCTAATCGTTTTTGCCATCCTGGTGGTGATCAATTTTGTGGTGGTGACCAAGGGCTCCGAACGCATTGCGGAAGTGTCTGCCCGTTTTACCCTGGATGCCATGCCCGGCAAGCAGATGGCTGTGGATGCAGACCTGAATGCCGGACTGATTGAGGAAAAGGAAGCCAAACGCCGTCGTGCAGAAATTGGCGAGGAAGCGGAGTTCTTCGGCTCCATGGACGGAGCGTCCAAGTTTGTGCGTGGCGATGCGGTAGCCGGCATCCTGATTTTACTGATCAACATCTTTGGTGGCTTTGCCATCGGCATCTTGCAGCACGACCTGACCGCCTCCCAGGCGGCCAACTCCTACATCCTGCTGGCAGTGGGTGATGCGCTGGTGGCGCAGATTCCTGGCTTGCTGATTTCTGTGGCCGCGGCGATGGTGGTCTCCCGCGTCGGCAAAGACAAAGACATTGGCAAACAGATTGTGGGCCAGATGTTTGTGTCCCCCAAAGTGCTGGGCATCACTGCCACCATCATGTTCATTCTCGGTGTGATCCCCAACATGCCCCACTTTGTGTTTCTGTCCATCTCCGTGGTGCTCGGCTACGGGGCGTGGATGCTGGCGAACAAACCGGTGGTGGAAGATGCGCCGGCGCAAGCACCGGCCGCGGCCCATGACGGTGAGGCCTCCTGGGACGACCTGCAACCCGTAGACCAACTGGGCCTGGAGCTGGGCTACCGCCTGATTGCCCTGGTAGACAAGGCCCGCCAGGGCGACCTACTCAACCGCATAAAGGGCGTGCGCCGCAAATTCGCCCAGGAAGTGGGCTTTCTCCCACCACCCGTCCATGTGCGCGACAACCTGGAACTCAAGCCCAGCGCCTACCGCATCACCCTGCGTGGCGTGATTGTGGGCGAAGGCGAGGCCTTCCCTGGCATGCACCTGGCCATCAACCCCGGCGGCATTTCGACGCCACTGATCGGCACCCCCACCACCGACCCGGCATTTGGATTACCTGCACACTGGATCGACGAGAAGCAGAAGGAAGCCGCGCAATTGGCCGGGTTTACCGTGGTTGATTCCGAGACCGTCATGGCGACCCATTTGTCACACTTGATGCAAGTTCAAGCCTCCAAATTGCTCAGCCGTACAGAGACCCAACAACTCGTGGAACACGTTGCCAAACTGGCCCCCAAACTGATTGAGGAAGTCGTCCCCAAGATGGTTTCCTTCGCAGTCTTCCAGAAGGTCCTGCAACTGCTGCTGGACGAGGCCGTCCACATTCGCGACATCCGCACCATCATCGAGTCGATTGCCGAGCACGCCACCTCCACCACAGACCCGACCGAACTGGCGCGTCGTGTCCGGGTAGCCCTGTCACCGGCCATCGTGCAACAGATTTACGGCCCTACCCGCGAACTCAACGTCATCGCCATCGACCCCGGGCTGGAGCGCCTGTTGGTGCAGGCCCTGGGCAGCACGTCGGGCCCTGCACTGGACCCCGGCGTGGCCGATGTTTTGACCCGAAGCGCCGCCGAAACCGCATTGAAGCAGGAAGAAGTCGGCATTCCTGCCTGCTTGCTCGTGCCAGACCAGATCCGCGGCTCCATTGCCCGTCTGGTACGCCGTGTCGCACCGCGCCTGCAGGTACTGGCACACAGCGAAATCCCGGAAACCCATTCCATCCGCATTGGCCCCATTCTTAGAGGTGCAGCATGAACATCCAGCGCTTTACCGCCGCTACATCCCGCGAAGCCCTCGCCAAAGCCCGCATGGCTTTTGGGGACGGCACACTGATCCTGTCCAACCGTCCCACGGAGCATGGCGTCGAAGTGGTGGCCACCGCAGAAGACACACTGGTCAGCCTCAGCAACGGTGGCCAGTCACCTTCTGCCAAACCTGCAGCCAGCCCGCAGCGCGCCGCACAACCCAGCTTCAAGGAAGTTGCAAGCCAGGTGGAAGAAGATGCCGACCAACTGGCCATGAGCACACTGTCTTTCCAGGACTATGTGCGTGAGCGGATGGCCCGCAAACGCCACGATGCAGCACAGCAGGAAGCTCCGGTGACGCAACAGGCGCCTGTGCGCACCGTCGCCGAGCCGGTGCGCAAGACGACAACCGTACTGGACATCCCCACCCGAAAAGCCGCTCCTGTGCCAGAGCGCAAGGCTGCGCCCGTCGTTCCCCAGAGTATCGTGAACGAACTGCACGCCATGAAGGATCTGATTGAAGACCGCTTCAACACCCTGACCTGGCTGGGCCAGGCACGCCAAAACCCGGTGCAAGCCAACATGATGCTCAAGATGATCCGCGCCGGGTATTCCCCCACGCTGGCCCGGGCCATCCTGGAGCGTATGCCCGAAGACACTGACGCCAAGAGCGCATTGCGCTGGGTTATGGACGTGCTGGCACGCAATCTCCACACCGATGAGGGCACGCCAGCCCTGCATGACGAGGGCGGCGTCTTCGCGCTGGTGGGAGCCACGGGCGTTGGCAAAACCACCACCGCAGCCAAACTGGCTGGCCTTTGCGCCAGTGTGCATGGCCCCGGTAGCGTGGGCCTGATCACGCTGGACACCTACCGCATAGGCGCGCACGAGCAATTGCGCGCCTACGGAAAAATACTGGGCGTTGTCGCCCACCTCGCGCACGACAAGGCCGCCCTGCAGGACCTGCTGGGTCTGCTCTCCAACAAAAAAATGGTGCTAATTGATACCACCGGCATTGCACCCCGCGACCCGCGCAAGCGTGAGTTGATGGACTTGCTAGACCTCCCGGAAATCAAACGTCTGCTGGTGCTGAACGCTGGTGGCCATGGAGACACACTGGACGACGCCATCAGCTGCTTCAAGATCGGCGGTGCCCAGCACACACTGCTCTCAAAAACGGATGAGGCCGTCAAGCTCGGCCCGGCCATTGACGCGGCGATCCGTCACCAACTGGTTCTGCGCGGCGTTACGACCGGCCAGCGCGTCCCTGAAGACTGGGAGCCAGCCATCGCCACCAACCTGGTTCGTCAGTCGATGCGATCGGTCAACACCTCGGCCTTTGATCCGACGATCAATGACCTGGGTTTCTTCTTCAGCCAGCCTGCTGACCGCAACATGGCAAGGGGGCATCTGGATGCGTGATCTGCCCGTGCACCAGGCGGCCGGACTGATGGGCCTGGCACGCAATCAGTTTCCGCGTCTGACTGCATTCGTCAGTCACGGCGATGCGCAAGCTGAATTGCCGCTGCTCTGGAAACTCTGCTCAGCCATGGTGGATCTGGGCTACCCCGTGACGGTGCTGGATGGCACCACGCAGGAAGCCGGTGATAACCCGGGTCTGGAGCAGTTGCTGGACTTCAGCACCTGGCGCGAAAGCCCACAGGAAAGTCCCACGTGGAATATCCTGCCTTCCATGCAGGGACTGCAGGCACTGGGCGCGTTCGCCAACCCGTCCGCCCACTGCCTGAGTGCACTGGGCCAGGCATTCCAGCACGAAGGCTTTGTCATTGCCTACAGCAACGCCCAAGTGCTCTCCCGACTGCTGACCCGCAGCGGCGTCCGGCCGTTGCTGTCGCTCTCGACCGCCAGAACATCCCTGCTTACCAGCTACCTGGCTCTCAAGCGCCTTCTGCTCAAGGGAGGGATTGAGCCGGTGGTTGCGAATGTGGTTCAATATGCGGACCGTTCTCTGGAGACGGAAAGCGCGGTTGCCAGCAATCTGTGTGACTGTGCCAGGAACTTCCTGGACTTCGAGGTAAATATCGTGACCATCGTCGCACCTGCGGGTGAAGACCGTCCCTCCATGGATGTGCAGCGCCTGGCACTGTCCATGATCGAAAACGCCATCCCCCTGGTGAAAGGCTGGTCCACGCAGTCCATGTGTTCTGACATTCCATTGACCAGCGGGATTGCCGGGAGCCATTGATGTACACCGCAAAAGGCCAACTCGATCGCAACGCCCTGATCCGTCAATACCAGCCTCTGGTACGTCGTCTGGCACACCACATGATGGCCAAGCTGCCGCCGAGCGTAGAGGTGGACGACCTGATCCAGGTAGGTTTGATCGGACTGTCCGAGGCGCTGATGCGCTTCGAGGCATCGCAAGGTGTACAGTTCGAGACCTTTGCCACCCAGCGGATTCGGGGCGCCATGCTCGACGAACTGCGCGAAAACGACTGGATGTCGCGCGGCTCACGTAAGAGCCAGAAAGACATCGAAGTCGCCATGCGCCGGCTGGAACACAAGTTGGGCCGCAGCCCCGCCGAATCGGAAATTGCTGCCGAGTTGGGCATGAGCCTTGCCGACTACCAGTCCCTTCTGGGCAAAGTACGCGGCACCCAGCTCGTGTACCTGGAAGATATGACAGGTCGCAATGAAGACGACGACACCTTCTTGGACCGCCACGTAGCCGACACCGATGCCGATCCACTCAACATGCTGCGCGACCAGCGCCTGCGTGAATCACTGGTCAAGGCCATCAAAGGCCTGCCTGAACGCGAGCAGTACATCATGAGCATGTACTACGAGCAGGACATGAATCTCAAGGAAATCGCCGCAGTGCTGGATGTGACCGAATCCCGGGTCTGCCAGCTCCACAGCCAGTCCATCGCCCGCCTGCGCGCCAAGATGCGCGCGCACTGATCAGGCTGCTAGTACCTTGAAAGCTCCGCTCTGGCGCATGGCCGAGCCATAAGGTCCGCCATCGGAATAGGTGGATACTGGCTCGCTGGGCATGACCACCTTGAGAGCCTGCTCAACCAGTGCAACCCGTCGGTGCAACTGGGAGCGCAACAGCAGGGTACCCTGCGACAGCGCTTTCAGACGCTGCACCGTTGCCCGTCGCACCGCCTCGCCTCCGTGGGCGGTGCGCAGCAGTTCCACCAGTTCCGATGCCAGTCGATGCAATGCAGCACTGGCCATCTCAAGCCTGGCAGGGTTGCTTTCCGCCAGAACGACAGCTACCTCGTTGAACTGTTGCTCAACGAGGTCCAGATGATCCAGGAATGCAATGGGTGTCATTTCAGGGCCTTTGTACATGCAAGCACGCACAGGCCCCACTCAACTTTTCGTGCGGTTGAGCATTTCCTGTGCGTTGGAAAGAAGTTTGTCCGCGATCGCTTCCGCGTTGATCGCATAGGTGCCATTCTTCATGGCGGCTTTGACCGAGGCCACTTTGGTGGTGTCGATGTCTGCAGGATGCGACGCCTCGGTTTTTTCCATCGTGCGCGCCAACGTAGACACGGTGACGGCTACCCCGGCAGAACGGGTGCTTTGCGCTGCCGCCGACGCCGCGCTCGCAGGCGCGCCATGCCCCGGCTTTGGGGCGGCATTGTTCTTGACCGAAGTGGTCGAACCAGGCGTTTCTAGGGATGGCGGAATTTTCATCGTGTACTCCAAAACTACAATACGCGTAGCCTCGTACGATTGCTATCGGCCTGAATCTAACGGACTTTAGGGCTTTTTGCATCTCGACCGCCATTTAAAGTTCGATTTTTACTGTACGTACATCCAGTACCACACCAGATGTTACACGCCCCCCCTCCATTCGCACCCGCGCGGGCTGCCCGACCACGCCGGCAGAGAGGGCTTGCGCCTCAGCAGAAACCTGAAATCCTGGACCCTGCGCAATGACCCGTACCTGGGCTCCCGCCTGAAAGACTTGGGGGGCACGCACCATGCCCTGGCGCAGGGTCTGCCCGGTACCCAGGGGGCGCACCGCCACCAAGCCATTCCATGCTGCCGCGTCCGCGAGCACTGGCTGGGAGTCCTCTGCCCAATCCACTTCGGTTTCCACCACATCGGTCATCCCAACGGCGGCTCCCGCCAGGATGGGCGATCGGACGACCCACGCCGGACCAAAAGCCTTGACCGTGGCAGGGACGGAGACATTCCAGCGCGTCACGCCGTCCACACAGCGCAGCCCCACGCGGGTCTTGCCCCACAGGCGCGAGCCCAACGGTAAGAACGGCTCCACATGGCCACACGGTGCCAGTCGCAACCGGCTATCAAGTGCGCCTACGCTGACCTCCAGTCGCAACGCAGGGCCGACCGTTTGCTGCGCTACTGCTGCAGACTGGCGTGCCCAATTCAGTGCCATAGCCTGGTAATCCGGCTCTCCGGCGCTGACGTCTGTTGCAAACAGAGCAAGCAAAGCCAAAACTAGGGGCACGGCCCGCGCTTCACGCTTGCTACCAATGTAAAAAAGAGGACGGAGCATCAGGTTTCTCCAGGCACATACGCCCTTGTTGATGCCAACACTATAGGCATCCGATCAGTGAGCAAACCACACAATTGGCCGCCATTCCGCCCACTATTCCCAGGTTAAAAAAATTTAAGTATTTCCATAATCGTTCTACGTCGAATGGTTTGGACTGCTCCTGACCACGCGAGCTACTACACGAGGTGTTCTATGTTGCCCAATCTGACCAATGCGCTGGACTTTCAGGCCAAAGCCTTGGTGATTCGTGCCGACCGGCAGCGAGTCCTTGCCAGCAACATTGCGAATGCCGACACGCCGGGGTACGTCGGCCGAGACATTAACTTCAGGGACGCAATGAACGCTGCCCTTGGCGGGAACTCCCTGTCCTTGACCCTCAGCCCTCCCACCGGCAGCCCTTCGGAAGGCGGCACCGACCCCCGGCACATCCCGCTGCAAAGTATCGCTGGATCCCTGGGACGAGACAGACTGGACTACACCACCCAGACCCAACCGGCCATGGACGGCAACAGCGTGGACATGGACCGTGAGCGCGCCAACTTTGTTGACAACTCAGTGCGCTACGAAGCCACTCTCCGCTTTATTAACGGCAGTTCCAGAACGATCTTGAGCGCCATACAGGGGCAATAAACCATGTCCATGTTTTCCATCTTCAGTGTGTCCGGTAGTGCGGTCAGTGCGCAGTCACAGCGCCTCAATGTGGTAGCTAGCAATTTGGCCAATGCCGATGCGGTGGCGGGCCCCGATGGTCAGGGCTACAAGGCTCGACAAGTGGTGTTTCAGACGGTCCCCATGGGTTCCGAGGCTTCGTCTGGCGTCAAGGTCAGCTCCATTATTGAGAGCAATGAGCCGCTCAAGCGGGTGCACAACCCGACCCACCCCTTGGCTGACGCCGAGGGCTATGTCAACCAGTCCAACGTCAATCCGGTGGAAGAGATGGTGAACATGATTTCTGCATCTCGCTCCTACCAGAACAACGTAGAGGTGATGAACACCGCCAAGACCCTGCTGCTCAAAACGTTGCAGATGGGTCAATAGACCGCCAGGACCTACGCCATGCTTACCAGCACCACCAATCTCAACACCGCTGCGGCCAGCACCTCCAGCCTGACATCCACCAAGACGGCCGCCGCGCAATCCGACGCCGCAAAGTCGCAGGACCGCTTCCTGAAACTTCTGGTTGCGCAGTTGAACAACCAGGACCCCATGAACCCCATGGACAACGCGCAGATGACCAGCCAGATGGCGCAGATCAACACTGTGTCCGGGATCCAGCAGTTGAACGACACCATGAAGTCCATGGCCGCGCAATACACGGCCATGCAGACGTTGCAGGGGGCCTCTATGGTGGGTCGCGATGTCATGACCGAGGGCAACAGCCTGTCTATTGCCAACAACGTGGGCAAAGCAGGCGTCGATCTGTCTGCAGATGCCAGCCAGGTGACGGTGCAGGTACTCAGCCCGGGCGGCCAGTTGCTCGACACCCTGAATCTGGGCGCGATGGCTGCCGGACGCCACAACTTTGAATGGAATGCATCCAGTTACACCGGCAGCGGAATACCCGTTTTCAAGGTGTCTGCCTCCCAAGGTGGCAAGGCTGTGAGCACAACCTCGCTGGAACGCAGCACCGTCGAAGCCATCAGCGCCGACTTGGGCGCAATGAGCCTGACGCTCAAGACCGGCAAATCCATTGCCTACGACGCTATCAAGGCCATTCTTTAACCGCATTTATCTGCACACAAGGACACGACCATGAGCTTTCAAACAGGACTCTCCGGCCTCAACACCTCCAGTAAAAGCCTGGATGTCATCGGCAACAACATCGCCAATGCGAACACCGTGGGCATGAAATCATCGCGTGCGGAATTCGCCGACCTGGTCGCCTCTTCGCTCGGCTCCGGCGGTAACGGAGCAGGCGCCGGCATCGGCGTGGCCGTCGCCACTGCGGCACAACAGTTTTCCCAAGGCAACATCAAAATCACCGGCAACAGTCTGGATGTAGCCATTAACGGCAACGGCTTCTTCAAAGTGACCCGCCCGGATGGCTCCACCGCGTTCACCCGTGACGGCCAGTTCAAGCTCGACAAGAATGGCAACATCATCACCAACACCGGTGCCGCTGTCATGGGCTATGCCACCGACATCACCACCGGCGTCCCCACGAGCGTGACGCCCTTGCCCCTGAGCGTACCCACCTCGGCGCCCATTCCCGCCAAGGCCTCCACCAAAATTACGGCGGAATTCAATCTGGATGCGCGGGCCATCATTGCCGCCAATGCCACGCCGCCCACACCGATCTCTACCTACGGCACTTCGCTGACCACCTACGACTCCCAAGGTGTCGCACTGCCGGTGAACCTGTATTTCAGCAAGGTAACTCCTGCCACCGCAGGTACCGACCAATGGAATGTATTCACTGACTCCGCCGGCCTGAACAACGTGGGTCGCCTGGTTTTTGATGCCACCGGCAAACTCAACACGGGACTGACTACAGTCAACACCCTGACCCTGTCACCCTCCACCTACGCAGCCTCACTGACACCACCCAAGACCAGCATCGTACCGAACTTCACCGTGTCCGTGGACGTATCCAAAGTGACCCAGTTCGGTGTGGGCTTCAACGTGTCCAACCTCAGCCAGGACGGTTATACCGCCGGAGAACTCACCGGCGTTTCCATCGAACCCTCTGGCGTCATCACCACCCGTTACTCCAACGGCGAAACCCAGCACCGCGGCCAACTAGCACTTGCCGACTTCCGCAACACGCAGGGCCTCACCCCCGCAGGTTCGGGTGAATATCTGCAGACCTTTGCCTCCGGTCAACCTGTTCTGGGCAACCCCGGTATTGGCCGGTTTGGGGAACTGCGCGCCGGTGCGGTGGAGGAGTCCAACGTGGACCTGACCGCTGAGCTGGTCAACATGATGACGGCCCAGCGCAACTACCAGGCCAACGCCCAGACCATCAAGACCCAGGACCAGATCATGTCGACGCTGGTCAACCTGCGTTAAACGGACTGACCCAGCATGGACCGCCTCATCTATACGGCAATGACAGGAGCCAACGCGGCTGCGAACCGTCAGGCGGTCCTGTCCAACAACCTGGCCAATGTCTCGACCAACGGTTTTCGCGCCGAGCTTGCCACCTACCGGGCGGTACCGCTACGCGGCGAAGGTGCCACCACCCGCGTGTTTGCGCTGGAATCCACCGCAGGCCACTCCGATAAACCCGGCGCAGCCATTCGCACCGACCGCAGCCTGGATGCTATGCCCAATGGCAATGGCTGGTTTGCCGTGCAGGCGCTCGATGGCAATGAGTCTTACACCCGCAACGGCCACTTCGAAGTAGGCGAAGACGGCACCCTCAAGACCGCGGGCGGCCTCACGGCCCTGTCCAGCGACGGCTCGCCCATTAGTGTGCCGGTCGGAGCCGAACTCTCTATAGGGCACGACGGAAATATCAGCGCCAAGGTGGGCAACCAACCGGCCAACAGCATTGGCAAGCTGAAGATGGTTACCCCCACCCCCGAAGACCCGCTCAGGCGTGGCAGCGATGGCCTGTTTCGCGCCCTGTCAGGCGATGCCCTGAGCTCGGACGAGACGGCACGGCTCCAGGTGGGTGTGGTTGAGGGCTCCAACGTCAACGCCGTGGAAACCATGGTCGGAATGATCCAGACCGCTCGCCAGTTTGAAACCCAGATGAGGTTGCTGCAGACCGTCGAATCCAATGACCGCTCCGCCGGAAAGTTGCTCAACCTGCAAGGCTAACCATTAAAAGGACGCACCATGATCAATTCACTATGGATTTCGAAAACCGGCATGGAAGCCCAGCAAATGCAGTTGGACGTTATTTCCAACAATCTTGCCAATGTCTCCACCAACGGCTTCAAAAAGGCCCACGCGGTGTTTGAAGACCTGATGTACCAGAACCTGCGCCAGGTCGGCTCCAACACCTCAGATCAGTCCACCCTGCCCACGGGTCTGCAGGTCGGCCTGGGGGTGCGCACTGTGGCCACCAGCCGCCAGTTTTCGCAGGGCAATCTGCAGCAGTCCAGCAACAACCTCGATGTGGCCATCCAGGGCAATGGTTTCTTCCAGGTCACCATGCCGGACGGTACCACCGGCTACACCCGCGACGGCGCTTTCCAACTCGATAGCCAGGGCCGCATGGTCACCGCCTCGGGCCTGGTGGTGCAAGGCGGCATTACGGTGCCGGCCAACGCCACCGCCGTGGCGATTGGTGCGGACGGCCAGGTGACCGCCTCGATTCCCGGCACAGTGGGTCCGCAGTCCATCGGCACCATCACCACCGCCAGCTTCATCAACCCGGCCGGCCTGGAGCCCAAGGGCCAGAACATGTATGCCGAAAGCGCGGCCTCAGGTCAGCCCAATGCGGGTACGCCCGGCGCCAATGGTCTGGGCAGTCTGATGCAGGGTTTTGTGGAAACGTCCAACGTCAACGTGGTGCAAGAACTGGTGACCATGATCCAGACCCAGCGTGCCTATGAGATGAACTCCAAGGCCATCCAGACCTCGGACCAGATGCTGCAAAAGCTCGGTCAACTGTGAGAATTGCTATGAAAACAATAGCTGACTGTGCTCATTCCAAGGGGGCTAGAGGCCTTTTTTCCCTTGTTTTTGTCAGCAGCCTGCTGGGATTGACCGGTTGCCAGGGCATTCCGCAAAAGGCGACGGTGGACTTTGCCGTACCCAGGGTCGCTACGGCACCGGTCGCCGCTGCCATCGCACCCCGACCGGCCACCGGCAGCATTTACCAACCGGTGAGCTACCGCCCCACCTTCGAGGACAGCCGTGCCCGGCATCTGGGCGATATCATCACCATCCAGATTGTGGAAAGTCTTGCAGCCAGCCAGGTGTCCAAGTCCACCGTCAACCGCAATACGTCGATCGACACTGCCATTACTCCGCCTCTTCCAGGCATCATTGGTCCCGACCTGAAGAACCTGGAGATGGCAGCCAAGACCAACAACAACTTCAGCGGCAAGGGTGGAACCGAGGCGGCCAACACCTTTACCGGCTCGATCACCGCCACCGTCATCGAGGTGTTACCCAACGGCAATCTGGTTGTGGCTGGCGAAAAGCAGATCGGTGTGAACCAGAACGTGGACGTGATGCGCTTCTCGGGCACCGTCAACCCCAAGCTGCTGCAACCCAACAATGTGATTTCCTCCACACAGGTGGCCGATGTGCGCGTCGAATCCCGTGGCCGAGGCCCGCAGGGTGAAGCGCAGACAGTTGGCTGGTTATCCCGGTTCTTTTTGAACTTTCACCCGTTCTAAAGTTCTCCAGAATAGTGCCGAGGGGTAAAGGATCCGGTCGGACCCCCCCGTTTACTGACTCTGCACATGAAAACTCGGACCCACCCATCTCTGCGCCCTGGCCTGCGGTCACTGGCCGCAATGGCCATGGCGTTCTGGCTGACGTTCGGCAGCGCCCACGCCGCCCGTATCAAGGAAGTGGCCTCTATCGAAGGTGTACGCAGCAACCAACTGACTGGCTTTGGCTTGGTGGTTGGCCTGGACGGCACCGGCGACCAGACCACCCAGATGCCCTACACGTCTCAGGGCCTAAGCAATTACATGAAGCAGTTGGGACTCACCCTGGCTCCGGCCCAACTGTCCCAACTGCAGATGAAAAATGTGGCTGCCGTTCTGGTCACAGCCCAACTGCCCGCCTTTGCCCGTCCCGGCCAGACGCTGGACATCAACGTATCCTCGATGGGTAACGCAAAATCCCTCAAGGGCGGCACACTGATTGGTACGCCGCTCAAAGGTATCGATGGTGAGGTGTACGCATTTGCCCAAGGCAACCTGATTGTGGCCGGCGCCGGCGCAGCCGCAGGCGGCAGCAAAGTCACCGTCAATCACCTGAGCGTAGGCCGTGTTCCGGAGGGTGCACAGGTGGAACGTTCCGTTCCCACCTCGTTACAGGAAGGCGACAGTGTGAGCCTGAGCCTGAATTCGTCCGATTTTCAGACAGCACACAAGGTGGCACAGGCTGTTAACCGCAAATTTGGTGAGGGTGTGGCCCAGGCGCTAGATGGCCGGACCGTGCATGTCAAAGCACCCTTGGATCCGAACGCTCGTGTCAACTTTATCGCGGAGATGGAGGATTTGCCTGTGGAGTCCACTATAGCCGCAGCCAAGGTGATCATCAATTCGCGTACTGGCTCCATCGTGCTTAACCAGGCCGTCACATTGAGTGCCTGTGCCATTGCGCACGGTAACCTTTCCATCAGCATTTCATCCACCCCCATCGTCAGCCAGCCCAATCCGCTGTCGGGCGGCCAGACGGTGGTGGCAGATAAGGCCAGCATCAACATCCGGCAGGAACCCGGCAAGCTCATCCAGTTGCCTGCGGCCACCCAGCTATCCGATGTAGTGAAAGCCCTCAACGCACTGGGCGCCACGCCCCAGGACCTGCTGGCGATCCTGCAGGCCATCAAGGCAGCCGGGGCGCTCAATGCCGAGCTGGAGGTAATCTGACATGGCTTACACCTCACCGTACGGCACTCCCTCGCTGTCCAACAGTCTGGCCGCCGATGCCCAGTCGCTGGGCAACCTCAAGATGGCAGCGGGCAAGAACAGCCCGGAAGCCATCAAGGAAACCGCCAAACAGTTCGAGTCGCTCTTCATGCGGGAACTGTTGAAGAGCATGCGCGATGCCACCATGAAATCCGGCATGCTGGACAACCCCGGCAGCGACTTGGGCACCGACCTGCTGGACCAGCAGTTTGCGGTGCAGATGTCCGGCCAACCCGGCGGCCTTTCGGGCATGATCGAGGCGCAGTTGACACGCCAGATGGGCGGCAACACCGATCCACTGGCCGCCGCAAATGCTCTCGCCCCCCTGGACTCAGCGGCGCCTTCATCCGCAGTTCTCAAGCACGCCACACCTGCGGCCTCGCCCGCACCGGCAAGCAAAGCGGCTCATCAGCCGACGGCCAGCCAGGCGGATTTCGTACGCAAGCATTCGGACATTGCCAGCAAAGTCGAACAATCCAGCGGGATTCCGGCCAGCTTCATGCTGGGCCAGGCCGGACACGAAACCGGCTGGGGCAAATTCGAGATCAAGCATAAGGGCGGCGCACCGTCCTTCAACCTGTTTGGCATCAAGGCCGGGGCTGGCTGGACCGGCAAAGTCGCCGAGGTCACCACCACCGAATACGTCAACGGCGTTGCCCAGAAGAAGATCGCCAAATTCAGGGCCTATGACTCCTACGAAGACTCCTTCAAGGACTACGCCAACCTGATCTCCGGGAGCCCGCGCTACGCCAAAGCCAAAGCGCAGACCGGTTCTGCCTATGCGTTTGCCAACGGCCTCCAGAAGGCAGGCTACGCCACCGACCCCGACTACGCCGCCAAGCTCAGCCGCGCCATCAACACCACGCTGCAACTGCGCCGCGTCCAGGTCTGATCGGACATCCGCATGAGCATTCTCAATATCGGCACCCGAGCCCTGCAGGCCAACCAGGTTGCCCTGCAGACAGCGGGCAACAACATTGCCAACGTCAACACGGCGGGCTATTCGCGGCAAAAGGTCATTCTTGAGACAGTGCAGGGTCAGTTCACCGGCGGCGGCTACATCGGCAAGGGTGTCTCCATCCAGACCATCCAGCGCAACTTTGATGCCTTCCTGACGCGCCAGTCCACGCTGGCCTCGGCCACCAAGTCGGCTGACACGACACGCGCCAACAAGCTGGCGCAGTTGCAAGGCATTTTCGAAGGTGGTGCCAGCGGGCTGGGTGCCGCTGTCAGCGACATGCTCAACGCCTTCTCGGACGTTGCCAGTGCCCCCACCGACCTTACCGCCCGCACCGTGGTGCTGACCCGGGTGGATGAAACCGCCGCCCGTATGCGCGGTGCTGCCAAGAGTCTGAACGACCTGCAGGCTGGCGTAGTGCAGGAGCTGGGCGAAAAGGTCAATGCCATCAACAGCCTTGCCAAAAACATTGCAGACGTCAACGGCGAGATTGCCAAGGTCAACGGCCTGGGCCAGCCACCCAACGACCTGCTGGACCGTCGAGACCAGCTGATCCGCGAACTCAACACCTATGTGCAGACCACCTCCATTGCCGCCAACGATGGCACTGTGGGTGTGTTTGTGGGCGGCAGCCAGGCGCTGGTACTGGGCACCACAGTATCCCCCGTCAGCCTGGTAAAGGACGATTTTGGTGACCCGCTCAAAAGCAAGTTGGCCATAAGCCGCGACGGCGTCCAGGTCACCCTGGACGAGAATGCGCTGGGCGGTGGCGAAGTACCTGGCTTGCTACGCTTTCAGAACAATGATCTGGTCGAAGGCCGCAATCTGCTGGGCCGTCTGACGTTGGGCATTACCACCGCCATGAACCAACAGCACAAGCTGGGGCTTGATCTGGATGGCAAAGTCGGCGGTGACATCTTTACTCCCACCACCTTCAATGGTCTGAACGTGCTGCGACCGGTTGCCCCTTCCAAACTCAATGCGGGTGCCAGTAATCTGGCGCTGACAATTGCCGATCCCAGCAAGTTTGCCGCCTCGGACTACGAACTCAATTTCAGCTCCGCGTCTGCAGGCACTATTACACGGCGCTCCGACGGGGTCGTGACGGCATTCGACTTCAGTCTGCCACCCAATGCGATCACACTCGATGGAATCACCATCACCGACGCCAACGCCGGCACGGCTGTGGCCGGCGACCGCTTTCTGTTCAAGCCCTTTGCCACTTCCGCCAGCAATATCAGCAGTGTTTTTTCAACACCCCGGGCGCTGGCGGTTGCCAGCCCGGTGGCAGGCGCCATGGGCACTAACAACACCGGCAGCCTTCAGCAGGTAGCACTCACTGCCCGCACCAATCCGCCGACCAATGTGCCGGTCACGCTGACCTTCACTTCGGCCACCACCTATACCCGCAGCGATGTAGCTGGTGTGTTTGCCTATACCCCAGGCAAGGCCATTGAAGGCACGGTGCCGGCCACCACGCCACTGTCACAATGGTCTGTGACGCTGCAGGGATTTCCAAAGGCCAATGACACCTTCACGGTGCAAGCCATGCCAGCGGCGTATGCCAAGCTCAATGCTGGCAATGCCACGGCCATGATGGACCTTCGCGACGTAGCCATGTTTGACGGTGCAGCCGTAACCGACGGTTACGCAGGGATGATCTCGCAAATTGGCATTCGCACGCAGAGCGCCAAGTATGCGGCCACTGTGTCTACTACCATTGCCGCCAACGTGGAGCGCGACCGCACCAGCGTGTCCGGCGTGAATCTGGACGAAGAAGCCGCCAATCTGCTGCAGTACCAGCAGGCTTACCAAGCCTCGGCCAAGGTAATCCAGATTGCGCAGACGATTTTCGATACCATTATTCGGCAAATGGGCGGCTAAGGCCCGGCAGGAGTTACACCATGGCAGAAACCAGTTTCAGCCGGCTAAGCACGGCCAATACCTACGACAACGCCTTGCGCAATATCCAGAGCCGCCAGTCCGCATTGGCCAGTCTGCAGGAAAACCTCACCTCCGGCAAACGCGTGGTGGTGGCCAGCGACGACCCCACTGGCGCCGCCCAGGCCGAACGATCGCTCACCCGCCTGAGTCGTATCGCGACGGACCAGCGTGCGCTGGAAGCGCAACGCAACTCCATTGCCATGGCCGAGAGCACACTTGGCAACATCACCGATGCCATGCAGAGCTTCCGCGAACTGGTGGTCACTGCCGGCAATGGAACGCATACAGCCGAAGAGCGCAAGACCATTGCGCTGCAGCTCAACGGACTGCGCGAACAAATCCTGGGTTACGCCAACCGCAAGGACACCAACGGCATGCCCCTGTTTGGCGCTTTGGCCAGCGCAATGACACCGTTCGTCGGCCCTCAGGGGGCGGCGCCGGACTACACCTTCGCCGGGCTGCCCGGCCAGCGGGTCAGCACTGATGTAACAATTCCCTTTACCTTGGACGGCGACAGTGCATTCATGCACCATAGCGCACGCGATGGCGTATTCAACGTGACGACCAGCACCATCCCCGGCAGTCGCAACCTGCAGACCAGTGGCGTACAGGTCAGCAACCCGGCTCAGATCACAGGTTCAGCCTACACCCTGGGCATTTCGGCAGTGGACACCACCACGGTGCCGGGCACTACCACCGTGACCTATAGCGTGACCGAGAACCCCAGTGTCAGCGGTCCCATCGCGCCCCAGACGGCTAGCTATCCGAGCGCACAGCCCGGCACCATCACCGTAACGGCCATGCCGGGGCTGACACTGAACTTGACAGGCACGCCGGCGGTGGGAGACACCATCAGCATCTCCCCCAATCCCAGCGTTTTCAGCGTGCTCGACAATGCCATCCGGGATATTGGGGGCGCGGTGAATGCCAATGCAGCCGCACAGGCTGTGGGCCAGGCACTGCACAACATCGACATTGGCATGTCACGTATTTCCGCCGTGCGCGGCCAAGCGGGCGATCTGCTCAATCGCGCCGACCGCATTACCTCCAACCAGCAAACACGGTCGATCCAGTTGGAAGCTGACCGCTCTCGTGCGGAAGACCTGGACATGATCAAAGGTGTGTCTGACTTTCAGAAACAGCAGACCGGCTACCAGGCAGCGCTGCAGTCCTACGCGCAGGTGCAGAAACTGTCGCTGTTCAACTACATCAGCTAGGCGCTACCGGCAGGGCGTTTAGCCAAGGCCGTCCGGCTTGATTTGCGCGCGGTCAATCACCGGCTTCCAGCGCGCCTGTTCGGCCTTGATGAAGGCGTCAAACTCTTTTCCGGTGTTGCCCACTGCCAGCGCAGTCTCCTGTGACAACTTGTCCTTCACAACACTGCCACGGGCGGCCCTGATGGCTTCGGCTTCCAGCTTTTCGAGATTGGCTTTGGCCCACTTCCGGGGCGCTAGCAAACCGTACCACTGGGTCATCTCGAACCCCTTGTAGCCCTGTTCCGCGACTGTAGGCACATCCGGCAACTGTGGCAAACGCTGCGACGTGCCAGTGGCAATGCAGCGTAATTTGCCTGCCTTGATGAATGGCAGCAGCGCAGGTGCACCCACGGACGCCGCCTGCAGGCGCCCCGCCATCAGGTCGGTCAGCATCGGGCCGGTTCCACGGTAAGGCACATGCAGCATGAAGGTTTCACTGACCATCTTGAGGTATTCAAACGCGAGGTGGCCTGCACTGCCATTCCCCGCTGAACCATAGTTGAGCTGACCCGGCCGGCCGCGGGCGTAGGCAACAAATTCCTTGAGGTTTCTGACAGGCAAGTCCGGATGCACCACGTACAGGCTTGGCACTTTGGAGAGCAGGGTCATCGGAACAAAGTCGCGATTTGCGTCGTAGGACAGCTTGGGGAAAATGAAGGGGTTGACTGCCAGCGTGCCAATGTGGCCCAGGATGAAGGTGTGCTCATCGGTGCTGTTGGCCACTTCCTGCATGGCGATATTGCCGGCAGCACCCGGCTTGTTCTCCACGAACACATTCTGCCCAATGGTTTTGGCCATCTCCCCTGCCACAGCGCGCGCAACAATCTCGGAGCTGCCACCCGGCGCAAAGGGCACCACCAGGCGCAGCGGCTTGACCGGCCATGCGGCCTGGGCATGCGCTGAGGGCAGCAGCAGTGTGGAGGAAGCCGCTGCACTGGCTGCCAGAAGGTGACGCCGGCGCATGTTTAGAGTGGTCATTGTTCGTCTCCAGATTTTGGGAAAAGCAGCATATCAGCCCTGCTCTTCGCGCAAGCGCGCGAAGGTGTCCCAGAACTGCGCGTCCTGCGTAGTCGCAAAGTTGATGCGCATCAGGCTACCGGGCGCGCGATCGGCATGGAAAAGCGCGCCGGGCGCCAGGAGATACCCTTCATCCAGCATGCGCTGGGACAGCACGTCGGTGTCCACGCCGGTATCCACCCAGCCAAACAAGCCTACCGGTTCCGACGCAAAAGTGCAGCCATGCTGCAGGGCGAGCTTGACGCTGCGGCTGCGCGCTGCATCCAGCCGTGTGCGGATGCGCTCGGCATGGCGGCGCAACTGCCCCTGGTCGATGCACCAGGCCAGCGACTTCTCCAGCAGCGCAGGCGTGGTCAGCGTGGACAGCAGCTTGGTGTCGAGCAGCCGCTCGGCCAGCGCGGTGGGCGCCGCCATGTAGCCCACACGCCAGTTGGGCGCCAAAATCTTGGCAAAGCCCCCCACGTAAATGGTTCGCTGCAAGCCATCAAGCGCGCACAGGCGGGTGGAATGCTCGGGCGCAAAGTGGCTATAGGTGTCATCTTCGACGATATGGAAATTGTGTTGATGGGCCAGTTGCAGGATGCGGTAGGCGCTGCTGGGCGAGAGGCAGAAACCGGTGGGATTGTGGAACACGCTGACGCTAACAAACAGTTTGGGTTTGTGCGCTTCGCCAAGCGCCTCACAATAGCGCGCCATCACCTCCAGATCGGGCCCGTCGGCGCGGCGTGGCACCGGCAGAATGCGCATGCCTAAAGCGTCGAGCCGCGCAAACTCGATGGCCCAGCCAGGCTCCTCCACCATCACGTAATCGCCGGCGCGCAGCAGGGTGCGGCTCACCACGTCCAGCGCGTGGGTGGCACCCACGGTGGTAATGATCTGCTCGGGCGTGGCCTGAATCGACAGGCCCGAGAGCTTGGTACTAAGCGCCCGGCGCAACCCCAAATCCCCGGCCGGCTCGCCGTACTGCAGCGAAAACGCGTTGAGCGCATCCACACTGCAGTGGCGCCGCACGGCGGTGGCCAGAAAAGTGGATTGCAGCCACTCCGGTGGCAGCACACCCATGCCAGGCTGGGGCTTGTCGCTGATGCCATGAAACATACCGCGGATCAGCGCGGTAGCACTCACCGGCGCCTTGTGGCGCTGGCCGGCAGGATTTTCCGCCCCTTCACTTGCTACATTTTTTGTAGCTGCCTGTGCACGTTCTGCGGGGGCTAGCGTGCTTTCCCGCACATAAAACCCCCGGTTGCGGCGCGCCTCGACCAGCCCCTGCGCCAGCAGTTGGTCGTAGGCCCCCACCACGGTGGAGGGGCTCACCCCCTGCTGTTGCGCGCACAGGCGCACCGAGGGCAGGCGCGCACCCGGCGCCAGCAGCCGGTCGCGAATGCGCTGGGCAAAGCGCGCGGCCAGTTGCTCGGTCAGTGTCTGGGAGGCGGTTTTCATCAGCATGGCGACATCCTTGCGGTTTCTGTGGCGGTCATGTGCCACCGGTTTGGGCAATACAGTTTCAAAATTGTTCATAAAAACTGTACTGCAAGTGTGCTGTTATAGCGGATACAGTGGGTTCCATGCAAGCCGCTGCCATGCCCATGTCCGAGCTCACCGCCCTGCTGGTGCTCGCCACCGCCACCAGCTTCACGCCTGGGCCCAACACCACGCTGTCCACCGCACTGGCGGCCAATCTGGGTCTGCGCCGCGCCATGCGCTTTGTGGTGGCGGTACCCGTGGGCTGGGGCTTGCTGTTTTCGCTGTGCGCAGGCGGCCTGGGCGCGCTGGTGGTGGCCGTGCCGCTGCTCAACACCGCCATCCAGTTCGCCGGCATTGCCTACCTGCTGTGGCTGGCAACCAAACTGGCACGCAGCGGTGCGCTAGTGCAGGCGGATGCTGCCCGTCTGAACGTCACCTTCTGGCAGGGTGTGGCGCTGCAGTTTCTCAACATCAAGGCCTGGATGCTTGCGCTCACCGTGGTGGCGGGCTGGCTGGCTGGCCGCGAAGACGCGCTGGCGCGCTTTGCCATCACCCTGCCGCTGATGCTGGTTTTTGGTTTTTTCAGCAACCTGTTGTACGCGTCCATTGGTTCACTGCTGCGCGACTGGTTGTCGGGCCCGGTGGTCGCCGGTGTGGCTACCGCGCTGCGCCTGCGCTGGTTCAACCGCTGCATGGCGCTGGTGCTGGTGGTCACCGCGGCGTGGATGGCAACGCTATGACCCACCCACCAACGCATCCCCACGAAACCCTGGGGCTCTGGCTGGGCCTGCTGGGCGTGGCCATCTTTGCGGTCACCCTGCCCATGACGCGACTGGCCACCGGCCCGGTCAGCGACCCACAGCTTTCGCCCTGGTTCATCACCTTTGCGCGGGCGGCCTTGGCCGGGGGCCTGTCGGTGGCATTTCTGCTGCTGACCCGCGCACCGCGCCCCACGGTGGCGCAGCGCAAGCCGCTGTTCTACGCCATGCTAGGCAATGCCATTGGCTTTCCGCTGCTGCTAGGCTTTGCCTTGCGCCAGGTCACCTCGGGCCATGCTGCCGTGTTCACCGCACTGCTGCCACTGGCCACCGCCGTGGTGGCGGCGCTGGTGCTGCACCAGCGGGCCCGCGCTGCGTTCTGGATCTGTGCGGTGCTGGGCAGTCTGCTGGTGGTCGCGTTCTCGCTCTTGCGGGCCTACCAGCACAGCGGTGGTTTCGGGCTGGAATGGGCCGACCTGCTGCTGGTCGGCGCCGTGGTGGCTGCGGCGCTGGGCTATGTGTATGGCGCGCAGGTCACGCCCAGCCTGGGGGCGGAGCGAGTGATCTGCTGGGTGTGCGTAATGGCCCTACCGCTGTCGGTACCCGGCGCACTGCTGACCTGGCCCGACCACGCGGTGCGTTCCAGCAGCTGGCTCGCGCTGGGCTATGTGGGTGTGTTTTCCATGTGGGCAGGATTCTTTGCCTGGTACCGGGGGCTGGCCCTGGGCGGTGCGCTCAAGGTGAGTCAGACGCAACTGGTGCAACCGTTCTTCAGTATCCTTGCGGCAGTGCCCCTGCTGGGCGAGCCGCTGGAAACCGTGACCCTGGGCTTTGCTATGGCCGTGGTGACCACGGTGTTTATCGGTCGGCGCCTGGCCATGCCCGCACGCCCCACTGGAGTGAAATAACCATGCCCATTGCTCACATCGCGATTTTAACTTTTGACGGTTTCAACGAACTGGACTCGCTGATCGCCTACGGCATGTTGAGCCGCATCAGCCTGCTGGGCAACAAAGAGTGGCGGGTGAGCATCGCCAGCCCCACAGCCCGCGTCACCTCCATGAACGGGCTCACCATCGCCGCGCATATCGGTTTGCACGAAGCCAACAGTGCGGATGCGGTGCTGATCGGCAGTGGCATGAAAACCCGGGAGGTCGCCAACGATGCGGCCCTCCTTGGCCAGTTGCAACTCGACCCCACGCGCCAGCTCATCGCCGCGCAATGTTCCGGCACCTTTTTGCTGGCCAAGCTGGGCCTCACCGGCCAAATCCCCGCATGCACCGACCTCACCAGCAAACCCTGGGTGCAGGCCGCAGGTGTGAATGTGGTGAACCAGGCATTTTTTGCACGCGGCAATATCGCTACTGCGGGCGGATGCCTGTCGGCCCAGTACATTTCGGCGTGGCTGGTTGCGCGACTCAAGGGCCTCGAGCAAGCCCGGGAGGTGCTGCACTATTTCGCCCCCGTCGGGGAAAAAGACGTCTACATCGAGCGGGCCCTCGCCCACATTCAGCCCAACCTGACCGAGTGTGCAGCCGCGCAACACCCATGACCACGACAACACCCTCGGCCTTTGCATCGCTGCCCACACCGCCCTACTACGCGGTGATTTTTTCCAGCCTGCGCACCTCCGCAGGGCCGGACGAATACGCCCACATGGCCGAACGCATGGTGGTGCTGGCCCAGCACCAGCCCGGCTACCTGGGCGCCGAGAGCACCCGTGGTGCCGATGGCTTTGGTATCACCGTCTCTTACTGGACCAGCCTGGAGGCGATTGCCCACTGGCGCGCCAACGCCGAACACCGCGTGGCGCAAGAAACCGGCAAAGCCCAGTGGTACGAACACTATGAACTGCGCGTGGCCTTGGTCGAAAAAGCCTACGGAAAGAAAATATGACACCCACTACAACCCACTGGACCCTGGCCGCACGCGCCGCAAAAATGAACCCCTCAGTGATCCGCGAGATCCTCAAGGTCACCGAGAGGCCCGGCATCATCAGCTTTGCCGGCGGCCTGCCATCGAGCAAGACTTTTCCAGTCGCCGAATTTGAAGCCGCCTGCGCCAAGGTGCTCAAGGACGACCCGGCGGGTGCCCTGCAGTACGCTGCCAGTGAAGGCTACGGCCCGCTGCGTGAACTGGTGGCCCAGCAACTCAAGCAACAGAGTGCTGCCGCTGGGGTCACCTGGAACGTGGACCCCGCCCAGGTGCTGATCACCACCGGCTCGCAGCAGGGTCTGGACCTGGTCGCCAAAATCTTGATCGACTCGGCTAGCCGGGTGCTGGTGGAATCGCCCACCTACCTGGGCGCGGTGATGGCGTTTACCCCCATGGAGCCCCATGTGGTGAGCGTGGACAACGACGATGAGGGCGTGGACATTGCTGACTTGCAGAGCAAGTCGCAGGACGCACGCTTTTTGTATGTGCTGCCCAACTTCCAGAATCCCACTGGGCGCAGCATGAGCGAGGCGCGCCGCGCCGCCCTCAGCGCTGAAGCCATCCGCAGTGGCCTGCCCATCATGGAAGACAACCCTTATGGCGACCTGTGGTTTGACCAGCCTCCCCCTGCTCCGCTGACTGCACGCAACCCCGAAGGCGGCATCTACCTGGGATCGTTCTCCAAGGTGCTGGCACCCGGCTTGCGCATGGGCTTTCTCGTGGCGCCCAAGGCAGTTTCGCCGAAGCTGCTGCAGGCCAAACAGGCCGCCGACCTGCACAGCCCCGGCTTCAACCAGCGCCTGATTTATGAAGTGATGCAAAACGGCTTTTTGGACCGCCACGTGCCCACCATCCGCAGCCTCTACAAGGCCCAGCGCGATGCCATGCTGCAGGCGCTGGCCAAGCATTTCCCCGAATCGCAAGGCCCCCACGCGGCCAACGCCGACAGCACCTTCACCTGGAACACTCCCGCTGGCGGCATGTTCCTGTGGGCCCGCCTGCCGGTGGGCATGAACGCGGTGGACTTGCTGCCCCATGCCGTCGACAAGGGTGTGGCCTTTGTGCCGGGCGCTCCGTTCTACGCCGACCATGGCGATGCCCGCACCATGCGCCTCTCGTTTGTGACGCCCAGCGTGGAAGACATCCACCGCGGTGTGGCGGCACTGGCCGAAGCCATCCACGCCCAACGGAGTTGAGTATGGCCGTGCACATCTGGGGGCGCTTGTCCTCTCTCAACGTCCGCAAGGTGGTGTGGGCCGCGCAGGAAACCGGCGTGGCCTTCACCCGCAGCGATGCGGGCCTGGCCTACGGCGTGGTGAAGACCCCCGAGTACCTGGCCATGAACCCCAACGCCCTGGTGCCCACGCTGCAGGACGGTGAGCTGGTGCTGTGGGAGAGCAATGTGATCGTGCGCTACCTGTGCGCCAAGTATGGTGATGCAAGGCTCTACCCCGCCGATCTGGCACAGCGCTTCGATGCCGAACGCTGGATGGACTGGCAACAGACCACGCTGAACCGCGACAGCGGTGGTGCATTTGCGCAGTGGTTCCGCACCCCGGCCGACCAGCGCGACGCAGGTGTTATCGCCCGCTCCACGGCAGCCACCGAACCGGCGATGGCCCAGCTCAACGACCACCTGGCCAACCGCGCCTATGTGGGTGGCGCGCACTTCAGCATGGCCGACATTCCCGTGGCCTGTGATGTGCACCGCTGGTTTGGGCTGCCCCAGCCCCGGCCGGCCTGGCCACATCTGGAGCGCTGGTTTGCCAGCATCCTCGAGCGCCCCGCCACCCGCGGCGTGCTGGACCTTCCCCTCTCGTAGCCCCACCCCATTTTCAGAAAGCCACCCGTGCCCCAACAGCGCCCTTTTGCCCAGGTTGATGTGTTCACTGCCCAGCCCTACCTGGGTAACCCGCTGGCCGTGGTGCTGGACGGCGCCGGACTCAGCGAGGCGCAGATGCAGGACTTTGCGCGCTGGACCAACCTGAGCGAGACTACCTTTGTGCTGCCGCCCACGGAAGCAGCAGCGGCGCAGGGCGCGGACTACCGGGTGCGCATCTTCACGCCCGGTGGCGAGTTGCCGTTTGCCGGTCACCCCACGCTGGGCACCTGCTACGCCTGGCTGGAGTCCGGTGGCACACCGCAGCGTGCCGACCTGGTGGTGCAGGAATGCGGCGTCGGGCTGGTGTCCATCGCACGCGACGGCACGCGCCTGGCCTTTGCCGCACCGACCCTGAAGCGCAGCACGCCCACGCCCGAGCATCTGGCCCGGGTGAGCGCGGCCCTGGGGCTGCATCCTGCGCAGATTCTGGCCGCCCAGCACCTGGACAACGGGCCACAGTGGCTGGGCCTGCTGCTGGACAGCATACAGACCGTGCTGGACGTCCGGCCCGACCATGCCGCGCTCAAGGATTTAGGACAAAAAGTGGGCCTGGCCGGCGTGGAACCTGCACAGGCAGCTCCTCAATTGATAGCACGCGCCAACCGCGAAGCCCGCGCTTTTGGTGCTCGCACCGCCACGCCTACGGTGGAGGTGCGCGCCTTTGCCTCGCCCCTGGGCGTGAACGAAGACCCGGTCACCGGCAGCCTCAACGCCAGCCTGGCGCAGTGGCTGATCGCCGAGGGCCATGTCCCGGCGCAGTACATCGCTGCACAGGGCGCCTGCCTGGGCCGCGCCGGACGCGTGCACATCCGGCGGGACGCGCAGGGTCAGGTATGGGTCGGTGGCGACACGGTGATCTGCATCTCGGGTATGGTCACCCTATGACTTCCCCGCAACCTCCCCGCTTTGTTACCGGTTCCCTGATGCGCCACATCGTGGTGATGGCGGGCACGGGTGCGATTGGCCTGGTCGCCATTTTTGCGGTGGATCTGATCAACCTGCTCTACATCTCCATGCTGGGCGAGCAGGCCATTGCGGCAGCCGTGGGCTTTGCCGGGGTGGTGGGGTTTTTCCACATGTCGATCTTCATTGGTCTGCTGATTGGCATCACCGCCACCGTCTCACGCGCGGTGGGAGCCCACCAGACCGCGGAGGCGCATGCGCTGGGCACCTCCAGCCTGGTGATCACCGCAGGCATCTCGGTGGTGCTGACAACGTTGACCCTGCTTTTTCTACACCCCATTCTGGAATTGCTGGGTGCGCGTGACCGGGTGCTGGAGTTGGCCTACCGTTTCTTGCTCATCACCCTGCCTTCCACCACGCTGCTGGGCCTGGGTATGGCCTGCTCGGCGCTGTTGCGCTCGGTGGGTGACGCGCGCCGCTCCATGATGGTGACACTGGTGCCCGCCATCGTCACCGCCATGCTGGACCCGGTTTTCATATTTGTGCTCGGCCTGGGGCTCGACGGGGCCGCCATCGTGGTGGACATCGCCCGCCTCGTGATCCTGGCGGTCGGGCTCAACGGGGCCTGGCGGGTGCACCACCTGCTGGCCCGGTTTGATCGCACGCGGCTGCGACGCGACGCACACACCCTGTTTGCCGTGGCGGGCCCGGCCGTCCTGACCAACCTGGCCACGCCAGTGGGCGCCGCCTATGTGACCCACAGCATTGCCGGCTTTGGCGCCTCGGCCGTGGCCGGTCAGGCCACCATCGAACGGCTGACACCGGTGGCCTTTGGCATCATCTATTCGCTTAGCGGTGCGGTGGGGCCGGTGTTTGCACAGAACCTGGGCGCCAAACGGTTTGACCGGGTACGGGAGAGCCTGCGCGCCAGCATTTGGTTCATGGTGGTGGCGGTCGCGGTGGCCTGGCTGCTGCTGGCCCTGTTGCAGACTCCCATCGTGCGCGCGTTCTCACTGGACGGGATGGCGGCGCAGATGCTGCACGCCTTCTGCAGCTGGATCGCGGCCAGCTTCTTTTTCATGGGCGCGCTGTTCGTGGCCAACGCCACGTTCAACAACCTGGGCCGCCCGCTGTGGTCCACCGGCTTCAACTGGGGCCGCGCCACGCTGGGCACCATCCCCTTTGCCTGGTGGGGCGCGCAGTACGGCCCGGTGGAAGTGCTGGCGGGCCAGGCGGCGGGCGCCACCATTTTTGGTCTGCTGGCGCTGGCTTGCGCCTTCTGGCTGACCAATACCCTGGAGCATTCCAAATGACCTTGCACACCCTACCCACACTGGCCGACATTGAAGCCGCTGCCCAGGTGGTATACCGCGAATTTGCTGCCACTCCGCAATACGCGTGGGGCCTGCTGGGCAGCAAGCTGGGCACCACCTGCTGGGTCAAGCACGAGAACCACACCCCGGTGGGCGCCTTCAAAATCCGCGGTGGCCTGAACTACTTTGACCAGCTCAAGCAGCGCGGCGCCCTGCCTGCCGAGGTGATCAGCGCCACACGCGGCAACCATGGCCAGAGCATTGGCTGGGCAGCGCGCGCCCACGGCGTGCAGTGCACCATCGTCGTGCCGCATGGCAACTCGACTGAAAAGAATGCCGCCATGCGCGCCCTGGGGGTGCACCTCATCGAGCACGGCTCCGACTTTCAGGAAAGCCGCGAGCACGCCATGGCCTTGAGCCGGGAGCGCGGCGCCCACATGGTGCCCAGCTTTCATCCGGACTTGCTGCGCGGCGTGGCCACCTACTGGTGGGAGTTCTTCAAGGCAGTGCCGCAATTGGACGTGGTGTACGTGCCCATTGGCCAGGGCTCCGGCGCGTGTGCGGCAGTTGCAGCCCGGCGTGCGCTGGGCCACACAGCGCGCATCGTGGGTGTGGTGAGCGCACACGCCACCACCTATGCTGACTCCCTGGCCGCAGGCCATGTGGTGGAAGCGCCGGTCACCACCCAGCTGGCCGATGGCATGGCCTGCCGTGTGGCCGACCCGGACGCGCTGGCCATCCTGCAAGGCCAGATCGACCACATCGTGCAGGTCACCGACGCAGAGGTGGCCCAGGCCATGCGCGACATTTTTTCCTGCACCCACAACGTGGCCGAGGGTGCCGGCGCGGCCAGCTTTGCCGCAGCCATGCAGGAGCGCGCAACCCTGGCGGGGCAGACCGTGGGCGTCACTCTGTGCGGCAGCAATGTGGACAGCAGTATGTTTGCAGAAGTGCTACAAAATCAATAGCTTGGTGTGCATATTCAACGTGACCTGGAAGCTATTTGTTTTATAGATTCGCTGATCTGAATCTGTCCAGAGGCGCTGCGCCTGCAGTGGGGAAATCTGGTCTGCAATCGATCCAAAGCGGCCTTCTGTTGATCGAAATTCAGTGCTCAAAAGCAGCCGTACATAAGCTCTTGCCATTGGCCCAATATCAAGCGCCATGGCCACCGCTCAAGTGCTCCTGCAAGAACTCAATGAACCGCTGGGTTTTGGCAGGTAGTAATCGGGTCTCCGTTAGGGCATAGACCGGAATCGGTTTCGCTTGCCACGGCGTGAGCAGGTGCACCAGCCGCCCCGCCGCCACATCGTCAGCGGCAATCTCCACAGGCAGCAGTGCGACCCCCATGCCCAGTGCGGCCATACGACGCAGCATGCCCACGCTATTGGCCCGGACCTTGCCGCCGACCGCAACGTCCAGGGTTTCTGAGTCATTGTGGAGTTGCCACACGGCTGTTTTCGGAAACCCCAGGCATTCATGGTTTGCCAACTCTGCCGGGTGTTGTGGGGTGCCTGCCCGTTGCAAGTACTCGGGGGAGGCGTAGGCATGCACCGCCAACTTGGCCAACAAGCGGGCAATCAGGTTGGAGTCATTCAATTCCCCCATGCGAATGGCCACATCGAAGGGCTCCGAGATCAGGTCGACCCGGCGTGGCGTGAGGTCGAAGTCAAAGCTGATGCCGGGGTAGCGCGCAGCGAACTTAGGCACCAAAGGTGCCATGTAATTCGTCGCGAAGTCCACCGGAAGCGATGCCCGCAGTACCCCGCTGGGTTGCGCCAGTAGTTCCCCGAGCTGTTCGTGGGCAATACGCGCTTCATCCACGATGCGGCGGCAGCGCTCGTAGTAAATCTGGCCGGCCTCGGTGAGTTCCACCCGACGCGTGGTGCGGTGCAAAAGCCGCAGGCCGATAGCCTTCTCCAACGCACTGATGCGCCTGGATAGCGTGGAGCTGGGCACACCGGTAGCGTCTGCCGCACGCCGAAAGCTGCGTATCTGTGCGACTTCCACAAACAAGGCCATGTCGTTCAGCAGTTCCATCGAACTCTCCCCTAAATCTGCGATTCATTGAGCCAATTATGGATCAATGAATGCCATTTTGCCGTATTTATCTTTTCAATGGGCTAATGGAAGATGCAGGCATTGCAGCAACAGGCCCACAGCGCCTGTCATCAGAAAGGACTCTTGCCATGACCACCACCATTGCCCGCATGCAACACGCCAACCGGGGAAGCCACTTTCAGGCCTATCGGTTCCATGGTGCATCGCCTGCGCAGTTGGACCCTTTCATCGGCATCGACCACGCCTGGATGAGTGCACCCACCTTTCCCCCGCACCCCCATGCCGGGTTCTCAGCTGTGACCTATCTGTTTCTCGATTCCGAAACCGGTATCCAGAACCGCGACTCCAATGGCAACCGCACACTGATCGAGCCCGGTGGCCTGCATTGGACAGCCGCTGGCCTTGGCGTGGTGCATGAAGAGAACCCTGCAATCACTGGCCGCGCTGCCCACCTGCTGCAAATCTTTGTGAACCTGCCCCAGCAGGTGCAGAACGAGGCGCCGTTTGCATTGACGCTTTTGCCCGGTGACGTGCCTGTGGTGCAGTACCCCGGTGTCAAGGTGCGGGTGCCATTAGGGCAGTTTGCAGATGCGCGGTCGCCTCTTGCACCTCCGACTGATTTGACCTTGCTGGATGTGTCACTGGAAGATGGGGCCGAATTTTTGCTGCCTATTCCGCTGGGTCACCAAGCCTTCGTGCTTCCCGTCATGGGGCGTGCCATGCTGAATGGCATGGAGTTCGGGCTGGAAGACATGAGTGTGCCGCACATGCCGGCTGGCCCCGAACACGCCACCTACCAGCTCAAAGCCCACGCAGGCAACACCAAGTTTGCCGTCTTTATCGGCGTGCCCCTGCAACAGGCATTTTTTTCCAACGGCCCCATGGCTTTCGCAAGCCAGGAGCACCTCATCGCGGCAACCGCCGCATACCACCGTGGCGAGATGGGAACGCTTTAAAAGCTCGCCACTTTTTTTGTACTTAGGAGTTACACCATGAAAGTAGAACGATTCACCGCAGAAAACTCGGCTTTGTTGCTCATCGACCACCAGGTCGGCACCATGAAGTTGATCAAGAACATCGACAAGGACATGGCCGCCAAGCAATCCATTGCGCTGGCCAAAATGGCCAAGATTCTGAATCTGCCGGTCGTCATTACGTCCAGCCAGGAAGAGAACGCACAAGGCCCCATCCTGCCGGAGATTGCGGACATCCTGCCCGAAGCGTTTGCTGCTCGCGTCAAGCGCCCCGGCGTGGTCAATGCCTGGGCCTATGAA
Source organism: Burkholderiales bacterium (assembly GCA_028868305.1). Lineage (GTDB taxonomy): Bacteria > Pseudomonadota > Gammaproteobacteria > Burkholderiales > Burkholderiaceae_C > Allorhodoferax. The sequence continues at coordinate 36,497 of JAGWUS010000036.1, forward strand.
GACTTCCATAAGGCCGTGCTGGCCACTGGTCGTAAAAATCTGATCATGGCTGGCGTTACCACGGACGTATGCATGATTTTTCCGGCGATTGATGCAGCAGTGGAGGGTTTTAACGTGCAGGCCGTGATGGATGCCTCCGGCTCGCCTAGCGATTTGTCGGAAGAGTTCGCCCGCCAGCGCATGCACGACGCAGGCGTGGTGCTCACTGCGACCAACACCTTGATGGCTGAGATTGCACAAGACTGGTCTACGCCCGCCGGTCAGCAACTGATTACCTTGTTGTTCACAGACGTGTTCCCCGCTTTGGGCGCCAGCATCGCCTAACCGTTAAAAGCACTCACAGCCGGCTGAGGCACCTGGTGCCCCGGCCGGTTTTCTATTTGCAATCAGTAGTGTCCCAACGTTTTTCAGAGTAGAACGAGCTGTTGAGGCTCGATTCCGGAGTCCGAGTCGGTTGAGGGTTGCGTAAGTAGTTGATTTATTGGGGTTGTTTCGAACATGGTCAAGCTCAGGATTTGTAGGATTTCGTAGAGGCTATGCGGCAAATGCAGGCGTTTCTTGACGATGGCAATGAGCACGTAGGTGCACACGGCTATCCAGATCTGTGTCTTCACCGCGTTCTCGGTCGTGCCCAGAAACGTCTTGATACGCAAATGCTGCTTGATCCACTTGAAGAACAACTCGACCTGCCAGCGCTGACGATACAGGGCGGCGATCAGTTCCGGTTTCAAAGCGAAGTTGTTTGTCAGGAACGTGATGCGCTTGCCGGTGTCGTCCTTGACCACTACGCGGCGCAACGTTGCCGGGTAGTCCTTGCTCGAATAGAACATCGTCAGTACGCCCGTCTGGTCGCAGACGACTTGCGTGGTGTCGCGATCGACCGGGTGCGAGTACCGCCGCTTGAACTTGGTGTTGCTCTTGGCGCGAGTGACAAAGAATGCCTGCGCCTGGTGAATAACAAACAGCCGGGCGAAGTCCAAGTATCCCCGGTCCATCAGGTAGAACGCGCCGGGCTCGATCACCAGATCGTCCAGCACGTTGACCTCGTGCGTCTTGCCGTCGGTGATATGGATGAAGCTGGGGATAGCCCCCCGAAGATCGAGCAGCGTGTGCAGTTTGATAGCCGCCTTGGCGCGACGAAACGGTGCCCACGGATAGACCGACAGACACAAATCGATGGTGGTGGCGTCGAACGCATAGACGGTCGCATCCAGATCGATGCCCAGGGGCTCGTTGACGTAAAGCGGTCGCGCTATGCCGATCAGGTGTTGGGCCAAGTCCGCGTAGATCTGCCACGGTCGTGTGGCATTCGCGTTGGCCAGGGTGTTTCGAGAAATCGTCGAACAACGAAACCCCATGTGATAGAGCCGCTTGACCTGAGCGCGCAGGTTGACTTCGATGTCGCGCAAGGACTCGCGATAAGTCAACTGTGCAAACGACATGGCGAAGAACTGATCCAGACAGGAGAAGTTCTGAACCTTGTGATCTCCCCGATGAGCGGCCACGCAGCGCGCAAACACGTTCAACGGCAAGTGAACCATCAATTGCGAAAACACGAGTTTGCCTTGGTGCATGGTGCTCCTTCGCGCATGAGCGCAAAAGACCATAAGTCTGACGTTCGACGTTCAAATCGTCACCAGACAAAAACACCAAATTCTTCAAGAAAATCATTAACTTACGACGCTCTGATGTGAAAACGTTGGGACACTACTGACTGAGGATCTTTTATGTATGCAAGCCCACGAAGACTGTCACTGCGTGATGTCGTGCTTGGTGTGCGGCCGTCACGCGAGATCCCCGGTCGCCGGCAGATACGGCAGGAGGAAGAGGACCAGCAACAAGCAAAGGCCTTTGAGCGGTTCATACGAATCCATAAGGAAGGGGATGTGGTGTGTGCCACGGTCATCCGCAGCAAATCTAAAGGTGGCAAGGTCTTGCTGGATGGCGGAGTTTTCGCAGATATTGACGACAGCCTGGACCACGAACCCGGTGAAAAAGTTCGCTGGATAGAAACACCAGACGCTGGGCAGCGTATTCAAGTTTATGTGCGCCGCGTTTACCCCAAAAGGCATTACATCGCGGTGTCCATTCATACATTTACGCAGGACCCGAAGTTCAATCTTTTCAATGCAGGTTACCGCTCCTCATTCGATGGAAGCAAAGCAAGTTTTGCACTGCTCCCCTGGGAAAAGCCGTGGTTGGTCCGCAATGGGCGGCGGAAGTGAACGGTGCAGATTATTTCGGCTATTCAAGTCCCGGGCTCAGCTGGTGAGCCGGTCAGTTTGTACATTCAATTTCAAGACATTTAGCAAGGAAGAAACAAGCTATGCCACAACTGCCCAGCGGAATTCATGTTGCTATTGATACGGCGCCGCTTTCCGAGCTTCTTAAAAACTGGCACGCTGAAGGCGCCAGTGAGCAGCTCAACAACCTGAAGACGGTTCAAGATTTGTATCCTTTAACCCGGATCCTCGAATTGGTCCCGGCTCAACAGGAAGA
>JAGWUS010000037.1 GCA_028868305.1 Burkholderiales bacterium
ACAGTCAGGTCGACCACGGAGACGTCACTGGTGGGCACACGGAAGGACATGCCGGTGAGCTTCTTGTTCAGCTCAGGGATGACCACACCCACGGCCTTGGCGGCGCCGGTGCTGGAGGGGATGATGTTTTCCAGAATGCCGCGGCCGCCGCGCCAGTCTTTGTTGGAAGGTCCGTCTACCGTCTTCTGGGTGGCGGTGGCGGCGTGCACGGTGGTCATGAGGCCGCGCTTGATGCCCCATTTGTCGTTGAGGACCTTGGCCACGGGTGCAAGGCAGTTAGTGGTGCAGCTGGCGTTGGAGATGATGGTCTGGCCGGCGTAGGTCTTGTCGTTGACGCCATAGACGAACATGGGGGTGTCGTCTTTGGAGGGTGCGGAGAAGATGACTTTCTTGGCACCGGCGACCAGGTGTTTTTCGCCGGAGGCTTTGTCCAGGAACAGGCCGGTGGATTCGATGACGATGTCGGCGCCGACTTCGTTCCATTTGAGGTTGGCAGGATCGCGCTCTTGCGTGAGGCGGATTTTCTTGCCATTGACGATGAGGGTGTTGCCTTCGACCTTGACGGTGCCTTTGAAGCGGCCGTGCACGCTGTCGTACTGGAGCATGTAGGCCAGGTAGTCGGGCTCGAGCAGGTCGTTGATGGCGACGACTTCGATGTCGCTGAAGTTTTGCAGGGCCGAGCGCAGTACGTTGCGTCCGATGCGGCCGAAGCCGTTAATGCCGATTTTGATGGTCATGGTGGTTTCCTTAAAAAATAATCTGCTTACTGAAAAACTGCTTACTTCTTTGCCAGCACGGATTGCACCGTATCAGCCACATTCTCGGGGGTGAATCCAAAGTGTTTGAACAGCACCGGTGCGGGTGCGGACTCACCGTAGGTATCAATGCCTACCACGGCAGACACACCATACTTCCACCAGCAGTCGGTCGAACCCATTTCCACCGCCACGCGGGGCAGGCCGGCGGGCAGCACGGAGGATTTGTAAATAGCGCTTTGCTTGTCAAATGTGGTGGTGCTGGGCATGGAGACCACGCGCACGGCAATCTTGCGCTCGGCCAGCACCTTCTGGGCATGCAGGGCGAGTTGCACTTCAGAACCGGTGGCGATGATGACCGCCTGGGGCTTTTTCTTCAGGCCCACTTCGGAAGGCTCGGCCAGCACATAGGCGCCCTTGCTGATCGCGTCCAGACCGCAGGCTTCGGGCGCCAGAGCGGACTCGGCCTTGGGCGCGTAGCTGATGTTCTGGCGGCTAAGCAACAGGGCGGTGGGCTTGGCCTTGTTCTGCAGGGCCACGGTCCAGGCCACGGCGGTCTCGGCCGTATCGCCCGGGCGCCACACGTCCAGGTTGGGGATCAGGCGCAAGGACGCTGCGTGCTCGATGGACTGGTGGGTGGGGCCGTCTTCACCCAGACCGATGGAGTCGTGGGTGAACACATGGATCACGCGCTGCTTCATCAGCGCGGCCATGCGGATGGCGTTGCGGCTGTAGTCGCTGAAGGTCAGGAAGGTACCGCCGTAGGGGATGAAACCGCCGTGCAGGGCCACGCCGTTCATGATGGCGGCCATGCCGAATTCGCGTACGCCGTAGTTGATGTGGCGGCCACCAACCTTGTCACCATTTGCGGCCTCGGTCTTGACGACAGCACCACTCATGGCATCAAAACGCAGGTTGGGCGTGCTCTTGGTGTTGGTCAGGTTGGAGCCGGTCAGGTCGGCCGAGCCGCCCAGCATTTCGGGCAGCGCAGCGGTGAAAGACTCCAGCGCCAGTTGGCTGGCCTTGCGGCTGGCCACCGTCTCGGCCTTTTTGTGGGCTGCGATGACCGTGTCCACTGCGGTCTGCACGAAGTTCTTGGGCAGGTCGCCCTTCATGCGACGCAGCAGTTCCTTGGCCAGTGCCGGGTAGGCAGCCTGGTAGGCGGCGAACTTGTCTTTCCAGGCAGCCTCCACGGCCTTGCCTTTTTCCTTGCCATCCCAATCGGCATAGACCTCTTTGGGGATCACGAAGGGTGCATGGCTCCAGCCGATGGATTCACGCGTGAGCTTGATCTCCTCGGCGCCCAGGGGTTCGCCGTGGGCCTTGGCGGTGTTGGCGCGGTTGGGGCTTCCTTTGCCAATATGCGTCTTGCAGATGATCAGGGTGGGGCGCTCGGTCTGTGCCTTGGCATCGACGATGGCTTTGGAAACTGCGGCGGCATCGTGGCCGTCAATGGGACCGAGCACATTCCAGCCATAGGACACAAAACGCAACGCGGTGTTGTCGGCAAACCAGGGTGCCACCTGCCCGTCAATGGAAATGCCGTTGTCGTCGTACAGCGCAATCAGCTTGTTGAGCTTCCAGGCGCCTGCCAGCGATGCGGCTTCGTGGCTGATACCCTCCATCAGGCAGCCGTCGCCCAGGAACACATAGGTGTGGTGGTCCACCACAGCATGGCCTTCGCGATTGAACTCGGACGCCAGCAGCTTCTCGGCCAGCGCCATGCCCACGGCATTGGTGATGCCCTGGCCCAAAGGTCCGGTCGTGGTTTCCACGCCGGGGGTGTGGCCCACTTCAGGATGGCCGGCAGTTTTGGAACCCAGCTGGCGGAAGTTCTTCAGCTCGGCCATAGGGAGCTTGTACCCGGTGAGGTGCAACAGCGCATAGATCAGCATGGAGGCGTGACCGTTGGACAGCACGAAACGGTCACGGTTCAGCCAGTGGGGGTTGGCAGGGTTGTGGCTGAGGTGCTGGCCCCACAAAGCGACTGCCATGTCGGCCATGCCCATGGGGGCGCCGGGGTGCCCGGAGTTGGCTTGTTGTACTGCGTCCATTGCAAGCGCACGAATTGCGTTTGCCATCTGTTGGGTATTGGCCATGTTGGGGGCGACTCCGGAAAAAAGGAGATTGGGGGCTGGGGTAAACCCGGCATTTTACCGGGGGGCGCCCATCGACTCCTGACAGCTGCGATGCCGGAGCTTCCAGACACCCATTGGCAATCAGGTTTTGCTGGGCAACACGGTTCCCACACACTCACCAAAGCCGATGCGCGCCGCGCCGGGCCGTTCGCACCAGCCGCGCAGCGTAATGGCATCGCCGTCTTCCAGGTAGGTACGCACTTCCCCATTGGGCAGGGTCACCGGCTGCTTGCCCCCTTGGGTCAGTTCGATCAAGGCGCCGGCCTGGTCCAGCGTGGGGCCGGACAGCGTACCGCTGCCAAACAGGTCGCCCGGCTGCAGGTTGCAGCCATTGATGGTGTGGTGCGTGACCATTTGCGCAATGGTCCAGTACGCGTGGCGGTAGTTGGTCTGCACCAGGCGCGTGGCTGGCTGTCCCGCGGCGCGCATGGCCGGCGTTTGCAGCAACACTTCGAGTTGCAGGTCCAGCGCACCCTGTTCGCGGTTGGCGGGCGAGTCCAGATAGGGCAGTGGCTGCGGATCCTCCGCCGGCCGGGTAAAGGCCGCACGGTAGGGCGCCAAGGCCTCCATGGTCACGATCCAGGGCGAAATGGTGCTGGCAAAGTTCTTTGACAGGAACGGGCCCAGTGGCTGGTATTCCCATCCCTGTATGTCACGGGCCGACCAGTCGTTCAGCAGACATACCCCAAACACATGGTCCTCGGCCTGGGTGATGGCAATGGCGTCGCCCACGGCATTGCCGGTGCCGATGAAGATGCCGATTTCCAGCTCAATGTCCAGGCGCTCGCAGGGCCCCACAGTGGGCACGGTCGCGCCAGGCGGCATGGTCTGGCCCACAGGCCGGTGAAACGCCTGGCCCGACACCGCAATGCTGGACGCACGGCCGTGGTAGCCAATGGGCACCCACTTGTAATTGGGCAACAGCGGGCTATCCGGGCGGAACTGCTTGCCGATGTTGGTCGCGTGGTAGACCGAGGTATAAAAATCGGTGTAGTCGCCAATGCGTGCAGGCACGGTGTATTCCACACCGGCCTGCGGCACCAGGCATGCTTGCACCGCCGCTTGCTGCAAAGCACCTTCGCGCAAGTCGCGCGACAGGGCCAGCCGCAACGCGGACCACGCCTCGGCACCCAATGCCATCAGGGTATTCAGGCTGCTTTGCGCTGCAGCCAGGCAAGCGGTCTGGGCTAGACCAGCCAAAGTACCGCTGTCCGCCAGCGCGACCAGGTCCACGATCTGGTCGCCAATCGCGACGCCACCCCGAAACGCTTCCGCACAGCCCTGGCGGCGGAATACGGCAAACGGCAGGTTTTGCAAAGGAAAGTCGCATCCCGCCACATGGGCCGATGCAAGCCAGCTGCGCAATGCGGGGTTATGGGTTTCGTTCAAGGGGGTCATGGTGAATTACTTGGTTGACGGAGGTTTACAGGTCTTGCAGGGCCGCTTGCAGATGGTCGCAGAATACCGCGGGGTCGCCCAGCGCATTGGCATTGAGCAATGCAAGCTTGACCAGAAACAGTTCGGCCTTGCCCTGACCGGCCTGGTCAATGGCGGTGGCGAGTCGGTCGTACACCGTTTCCAGGCCGGCAATGGTGAGGGTGCTGTTAGTGAGGGCGTTATTGGCGTGTGTCATCAAATGCTTTCCTTACTTCGGGCAGGGCAGTCTGCAGGGCCGCTTGCAGACGGGTGGCGTCCAGGGTTAACCACCGTGCGCACACGTGCTGGTCGGGGCGCAGCAGGTAGGCAGCGCCACCAGCCTGCACACCATAGCGCTGGCGGACATGGCCATCGGCATCGGCCAGCGTGGTGTCCGCGCCCGCCACGGGTTGCGCTGCACCCACTGCAATTACTTGCAACGGAACCCCGCGGACACGGGCAGCGTTCACCACCGCCTGCAGGACCTCGGGAATGGCCGCCTGTTCGGTGAAGTAGAGCAAATCAAAGCCGCCACCGATGTGGTCCAGCAAAAAATCATCGGCAGCCAGGCGCACGTTTTGCGGCGGCGCTCCGTGGGCCGGACCGGCCGTGAACAGGCCGTTGTCATCACCCGTGCTGTTGAGCATGGAGTGGGTGTATGCATGCGGCCGCGAAGTGCGCCAGTGGTACAGCGGGCGCACAAACGCCTGGGTGAGGGACAGCGACAGCACCGCGTCGCGCAGCAGCCTGAAACCCCTGCTTGGGGGTGCCATGAAACGTGTGCTTTTGCCCGCTTCCTCAATGATTTCGCGGGCAGCACCCACGCGCTCGGCGCTGTAATTGGCCAGTAGCTTCTCGCTCCCTAAGCCCTTGACCACACAGGCCAGTTGCCAACCCAATGACTGCGCATCCTGAAAACCGGTGTTGGCGCCGCGCACACCAAAAATCGGCAGCAAGTGTGCGGCATCGCCCGTGAACAACACACGGCCGTGCCGGTAATCCGGAAGCGTCAGGGTGCGTGCGGAATACACCGAGCACCAGTCCATTTCCCAGGGGGTGCCAGCGTGGCCGATCATGGCCAGTTGCGCGTCAATACGGGTTGTGAGTGATTCCGGTTTGAGCGCTTCCTCGGGAGTTTCTCCAGGCGGCAACTGGTAGTCCACACGCCAGATACCGTGCGGCTCCCGGTGCATCAGGATGGTGTTGCCAGGATTCCACTCAGGATCGAAATATGCCAGCCGCTCGGTGGGCATAGGCAAATCGATCCGGATGTCGGCGATTACAAAAAATCCCTCGTACGAGGCGCCCTCCATCTGCAACTTCATGGCAGTGCGGATATCCGAACGGCCCCCGTCGGCGGCCACCAGCCAGTCGGTGTCGAGCACATAGGTGCCCTCCGGGGTGTCCACGGTCACATGGGCCACGTCTGCGTCCTGCTCCACCTGCACGACTTTGTTGCCCCAGCGGAAATCGATCAGCGGGTTGGCTGCGCATGCGTCATACAGGTATTCCTCCGTGTACTGCTGCTGGATATTGAGCATGGGGAAGAAGCGGTCATCTGGGTCATGCGGTGCCTCCATGCGGAAAACGCGCTGGCCACGGTAATACGAATTGCCAAAACGCCACGGCAGACCGTTCTCGGTCATGCGGTCTGCAGTACCCACCTGCTGCAGGATTTCCATGGAACGGCGGGTGAACACAATGGCCCGACTGCCCTGTGAGAACTGCAACTCCGAGGTCAGCACCACGCTGGCCACACCGTGGCGCGCCAGCTCCAGTGCAGCCACCATGCCGGCGGGACCTGAGCCCGCAATCGCCACGTTATGGCGCTGCTGCCCAGGATGGGCTGAGGGCAGCCAGGGCTTGAACACCTGGTAGCGGTAGTAAATGGACGGACGGGCCTGGGCGATGGGTTGGTGCATAGAAATTGGTTGCGAGCGCAACTACTATAACCAGGATTCCCGGTTTCCACGCTGGGGTTTTCACCAAGTTTGCAGCCAGGGCCTAAGATGCGGCACCCCTTTTCTCACAGGACTCTTTCGTGTCGCCACCCCGTCGCAGTTTCACACCGCTGGACCAGACCACTACCCATCGGCTGCATACCCTCACCAAGATCACGGACCGCATCAGCCAGGCCGCCTATCTGGACGACGCCGGTATCCCCATCAGCGAGGGGCGCTGTCTGGCGGCCATTGGCGCCTTCAGCCCCCTGTCGGTGAATGAGCTCGCCTGCCAATCGAACCTGAACAAGAGCCAGGCGAGCCGCGCGGTGCAGGCGCTGGTGGACAAGGGCCTCGTTCTCAAGACCACCCGCGCCAGCGATGCGCGCGGCGTAGTGCTGTCGCTCACGCCGCTGGGGCGCAGCACCTGGCAACGGGTAATGGCGGTGGTGGAGCGGCGCAATGCCGAGATCGAATCCTGCTTCAGTGCCGCCGAATCCCGGCAGTTTCACGCCCTGCTGGCCCGCCTGGTGGAACATGCGCGCGGCGCGGCGGGCACACTGGATGACACCGGCGAATAAGCCACCTCTTTTCAACATTGACCAAGTTTGCCCATGAGCCTGCTCTTTACCCCCTTCACCCTGCCGTCGCCCCGCGGGGGCCTGACTTTGCCGAACCGCATCGTGATTGCCCCCATGTGCCAGTACGCCGCAGTGGACGGACACGCCAGCGACTGGCATCTGATGCATTGGGGCAACCTGCTTAACGGGGGTGCGGGCCTGTTCACCGTGGAAGCCACGGGCGTGCTGCCCGAAGGCCGCATTTCCCCCGGTTGCCTGGGCCTGTGGGACGATGCCACCGAAGCCGCCATGGGCGACACCGTGCACCGCGCCCGCAAGCTCGCACCCGCCATACCGGTGTGCATCCAGCTTTCACACGCTGGACGCAAGGCGTCCAGCGCAGCGCCCTGGCATGGTGGTCAGCAACTTACTAAAGCGCAGGGTGGGTGGGAAGCATTTGGTCCATCGGCATTGCCCCATTTGCCCCATGAAGCGCCACCTACGGCGATGACCCCGGATTACTTGGTAGCGGTGCGGGAAGCCTTTGCAGCGGCTGCCCGGCGGGCCCAGCGCATAGGCGTTGACGCGGTTGAGCTGCACGCGGCCCATGGCTATCTGCTGCACCAGTTCTTGTCACCTCTGGCCAATCAGCGCACCGATGCCTATGGTGGCAGTTTTGAGAATCGCATTCGCCTGGTGATGGAAGTATTTGCGGCCGTGCGTCCTGTGTTTCAGGGGCCACTGGGCGTGCGGCTGTCCGCCACCGACTGGGTGGAGAGTGGCTGGGATGTGGGTCAGAGTGAAGCACTGAGCCAGCGACTGAAGGCCGCCGGATGCGACTTCATTCACGTCTCCAGCGCAGGGGTCTCGCCGCTGCAGAAGATCGCCATTGGACCCAACTACCAGGTGCCGTTTGCACGGCAGATTCGCGCAACGAGCGGCATGGCCACGATGGCTGTGGGGCTGATCACCGAAGCCCAGCAGGCGGAAGCCATTCTGCAAGCAGGGGATGCGGATCTGATTGCGCTGGCACGTGCCTTTTTATACCAGCCCCGCTGGGGATGGCAGGCTGCTGCTGCGCTGGGCGGCACGGTTGCCGCGAAGGAAGCCTACTGGCGCTGCCTGCCGCGCGAGGCACAGGCCATATTCGGCAAGGTATCCATCGGCATGCGCTAAAAAATAACCCCGCCCAGCCAGCAATTGGCGGGGCGGGGTTTGCAGCGGAAAGCGGGGTGAAAGGCTTGATGCTTACTTCTTGCGGGAAGTGGTCTTGACCGAGCTCAGGGCGCTGTCAACCACAGCATTGGCTTGCTTCTCAGCGACTTCAACTGCTTTTTTGGCAGACGTCTTGGCGGCGTCGATAGCGTTGTTGCCGGCGTTCACTGCGGTGGTGAACATCGCCACCAGCGACTCGCTACCAGCGGGAGCATTCTTGGCCATGGAAGCCACGGCAGAGGCAACAAGCTTTTGGTGCTCGGCCATCTTGGCTTCAGCGGACTTGGTCAGTTCGGCGCTGGTCTCGGAAACGATGTTGTACAGCGCGCGGCTGTAAGCAATGGACTTTTCGGCCAGGGGTTTGACCAGGGAAGCCTGGGCAGCCAGAGCGTCCGTGGGGTTTTGGGCGCCGAAAGCGGCCATGAAATCGGCGCTGGTGTCAAACAAGGCGGACTTGGTAGCGGCCATGTTCAGGTCAACCAGCTTTTCGAAGCCAGCCAGCGCGGTGGCGGTCAGGGCTTGCATGTCGGCAACAGCGCTCTTGTTGGCGGCGACGAGTTGTTCTGCGTTGAATGTAGTCATGAGTTTCTCCAGTGGGTTAAGAAAGTTCTGCGCTACAAACCCGCTTGGGTAAATAAATGTTGCAGTGCAGCATGGACGTATCTTAGGCCACTGGTGCGCAATTGCAAGTAGTTTTTGTTGCATTGCAACAATTTAGATGTGGCGGCCTAGAATTTGTTTTGAATACACTGGTTCCGATGAGTTGCCCCCCTCAACCGGACCCCACGCACGGCCTCCTTACCTCCTATTTCTGGAGTGGAGATGTTCTGCGCAGTCGCAGCGTGAGCGATGTCGTGCTGGACGGCACGGTCGACATCCCTGCACTGCCCGCCAGGCTGCTTGCGGATTGGGAACGGGAAACATCGGAGCGCATGGGCCTGGAACCCGGCGACGTCGAAGCCTTGTCTTTGCCGCGCGCACGCGTGCGCTGGCCGGACTACCAACGCTGTGTACAGGCGGTATCCGACTGGACGCGCGCGCAAGGTCTTCACAATCTGCTGGCGTCCAGCGACTTGGCCCTCATGGCCTGCCGTGGCGCGAAGTACCACCATGACGCAGCCCACTACGGTGGTGCGGCCTTCTGCAATCTCTTCCTGACCGAGGACAAGGGGCTGGATGTGCATTTCCCATCGACCGGCCTTCGCATTCCCTTGGTCCGGGGTACGGTTTTGGTCTTCGATACGGGCCTGCCGCACGCCGTCATCGCGCGCCACGGCACCGGCTTTGATGTGGCCGACTTTGCTCCCGAACAGGATTGCACCCAGATGTTCCTGACCTGGGAATTGCCCATCGAGAACGCCCATGTCGCACAGGCATTGGGGATCACCTTCGATACCGACCCAGCGGCCAGCCTGCAACTGGATGAAGAACAAGTCTGGCTTGGCAGCGCCCGCGCCAATGTTTGCCACGATACCGGGAGGTGGCTCAGGACCGACTGACCCACAACCATGCTCTGGGATGGGCTATGCTCGATTTGAACTCTCCCTGTTGAACCCGCTGTGAACACCCCACTACCTATCTCTGCCATGCTGCTGGCCGCCGGCCGTGGCGAGCGCATGCGCCCGCTGACCGACAACTGCCCCAAACCGCTGCTACCGGTCCAGGGCAAGCCTTTGATGCAGTGGCCCCTGGAAGCGCTGGCCCGCGGCGGCTTAGGACAGGTGGTGGTCAACACCGCATGGCTGGGCGAACAGATTGAGCAGCAGTTTGGAAGTGTTTTTGGCCTCCAGCCCCGGTCGAATGTGCACGAACAGCTATCAAATCAGGAGCGAATAGCGGGCAGCCTACAGATCCGTTACTCGCATGAAGGCCACGATTTTGGCTGCGCGCTGGAAACGGCCGGTGGCATTGCGCGTGCGCTGCCCCAGCTGGGCGAGGTGTTCTGGGTGCTGGCAGGCGACGTGTATGCACCCGACTTTGCGTTCTCGCAGGACGCGGTGACGCGCTTTGTGCAAAGCGACATGCTGGCCCACCTGTGGCTGGTGCCCAACCCGGAGCACAACCCGGCGGGTGACTTTGGTCTGGGCGCTGTGGTCGACAAGCTGCCAGGCCTGGCCCTGAACCTGCCCAAGGACACACCGCAGCCGCGCTACACCTACAGCACCATCGGCCTGTACCGGCGTGGCCTGTTTGAAGCGCCCTGGTGCGAAATTCCTCCAGGCAACCCCACCGGCACCAAGGCGGCATTGGCCCCGCTGCTGCGTAAGGCGATGGACCACGGTAAAGTGAGCGCCGAGCTTTACACGGGCCGCTGGACAGATGTCGGCACACCGCAACGCCTGGCCCAGCTCAACGCCTGAATCCGAATACGCACACCACAACGACACCATGACACACCGCCTGTACGCCCAACGCCGCGCCGCCCTGGCCGCCCACATCGGCCCCAAGGGTGTTGCCATCCTGCCCACGGCGCCCGAGCAGCAGCGCAACCGCGACAGCGACTTCCTGTTCCGCCACGACAGCTACTTTTACTACCTCAGCGGCTTCACCGAACCCAAGGCATGGTTGGTGGTCACCGGTGATGGCATAACGACGCTGTTTTGCCAGCCCAAGGATCTGGAGCGCGAAATCTGGGACGGCTTTCGCCTTGGGCCTGACGCCGCACCGGCCGCGCTTGGCCTAGATGCCGCCTATTCGGTGGACGAACTGGATACCCGCCTGCCCGCACTGCTGGACGGCCGTGATGCCGTGTGGTTTCCATTTGCCACACACACAGGGCTGGAAACCCGCGTGGACGGCTGGCTGGGTGCATTGCGCGCCCGCGTGCGTTACGGCACGCTGACCCCCGAGCAGCAGCGCGACCTGTGCGGCCCGCTGGACGAAATGCGCCTGGTCAAGGACGCCCATGAGCAGGACGTGATGCGCCGTGCCAGCCAGATCAGCGCCAACGCCCATGTGCGCACCATGCAGAAATGCGCCGCCATGCTGCGCCAGGGCCGCGAAGTGCGGGAATACCACCTGGACGCCGAGCTGCTGCACGAGTTCCGCCGCAAAGGCTCGCAGTACCCGGCCTATGGCTCCATCGTGGCCGCCGGTGCCAATGCCTGCGTGCTGCACTACCGCGCCGATGCAGGGCTGGTACGCGATGGCGAGCTGGTGTTGATCGACGCGGGCTGCGAGCTCGATGGTTATGCCAGCGACATCACCCGCACTTTCCCGGCCAATGGCAAATTCACCGGCCCGCAGCGCGCGTTGTACGACCTGGTGCTGGCCTCGCAAACCGCCGCGGTGGACGCCACCAAAGCGGGTGCCCGCTTTACCGACCCGCACGACGCCACGGTGAAAGTACTGGCCCAGGGCATGCTGGACTTGGGCCTGCTGGATAAAAACAAAGTGGGCCTGCTTTCCGACGTAATCGAGAAACGTGCCTACTTCCAGTTCTACATGCACCGCACCGGCCACTGGCTGGGCATGGACGTGCACGACTGCGGCGCTTACACCGAGCCCAGCCAGATCGGCGAAACCAGCGAGCGCAAGGACGCGCTCACCGGCCAGACCATCGTCGACCGGCCCGCGCGCATTCTGCGTCCCGGCATGGTGCTGACGATCGAGCCTGGCATCTATGTGCGCCCGGCCGAGGGGGTGCCGGAGCAGTTCCACAATATTGGCATCCGCATTGAAGACGATGCCATCGTGACCGAGACCGGCTGCGAGCTGATCACGCGTGGCGTGCCGGTGGAGGCGGACGCGATTGAAGCGCTGATGCGCGACTGAAGCGGCTTACGGAGCGCCCTGCGCAGCCTTCTTCGCGCCACGCAAGTTCCAGGCCGCCCCAATGGCCAGGGCACAGGTCAGCGCCAGCATGAGGAAGGCCTCGTTGAATGCCAGCAGCCGGCCCGGGTTGGTGGAAGGGTGGGCCAGTGTTTCGCCGTGGGCCGCCAGACGCCAGTCCAGCGCGATGGCGCACATTTGCACCCCCACCGCACCGCCCACCGTACGCACATAGTTGATGCTGCTGGAGCCTTGCGGCAGGAGGTGCTTGCCCAGCCCCAACAGGGAACCGCGGTTCAGGGACGGCAGGATAAAACCCAGCCCCACGCGTCCCACAACCACCCACAGCACGATCACCCAGATGGCAGTCTGCAGGTTCACGGTCACCATCAACGCAAACCCGGCGGCCAGCAAGACCAGGCCCGTGCTCACCAGCCAATGCGTGGGGTACTTGTCTGCCATGCGCCCCACCACCGGAATGGTGACCGCCAGCGCCAGCCCCGCAGGCAACAGCATGGTGCCCACATACGAGGCCGATAGGCCCAGCCCCATTTGTAGATACACCGGCAACAGGTAGGTAGAACCAAACAGCGCTGCGCCATAGATGAAGGACACCACGCTGCCCATAGAAAACTGGCGGTGGTTAAACAGCGCCATATTCATCAGCGGCATGCGCGGATGGTTGCCACGGTGCGTATGGCTCAAGCGGCGCTGCAAGCGGACAAAGACCCACAGGGTCAGGAGCGAACTCGCCAGCAAGGCCGCAGCCTGCCCGGTTGCCCCACTATGCAGGTTGCCCAGGCCATTGAGCAGCGCCAGGGTGGAAAACACCACCAGCAACAGGCCGCGCCAGTCCAATGTGGCCTTGTCGCCATGTTGGTTCTCCCTGGCAGCAATAAGGGCCGGGACAAACCGGGCCGCCATCACCAGCGCGGCCACACAAAACGGCACCACCATGAAGAAAGTGGCGCGCCAGCCAAACCAGTCCACTAGCACGCCGCCAATGCTCGGGCCAATGGCGGGCGCCAGCACCACACCCATACCAAAGATGCCGCCGGCACGGCCCTGCTCCCCCGAACCAAACGCGCGCACGATGATGATGGCCGGTATGGGTTGCAGCACCCCTGACGCCAAGCCCTCGACCGCGCGCGCCAGCAGCACCAGCTCAAAGTTGCTGGTCAGACCACCTGCCACGCCGCCTGCCAGCAGCAGCCCCACCGCGCCGGAGTAGGTCTTGCGGTAGCCGTAGCGCGCCAGCAGCCAGGGTGTCGTCAGCATGGAGACGGTCATCGCCACCATGAAGCCCGACGACACCCACTGCAGGCGGTCCTGCCCCAGCCCGAAGAAGCGGCTCATGTCGGGAACCGCCACATTGATGATGGTGGACGACATGATGGAGGCCATGGTGCCAATCATCACGGTGAGCAGCAGCAACCAGCGGTAGCGCAGGCCGTAGTGGGCTTGCAGTTGGGTCAGGGTGTGGGGGCGTGTCACGGTGGTGTGTTGGGTGCAGGGATAGAATCGCGCTTCCCCACTTTACCCTCCCATGGAAGCCCTTCTCATCTCTACTGGCGTTGTGGCACTGGCCGAAATTGGTGACAAGACGCAGCTGCTGGCTTTCATCCTGGCGGCGCGCTTCAAGAAGCCACTGCCCATTATTGCCGGCATCCTGTGCGCCACGGTGGTGAACCACGGGCTGGCTGGCGCGCTGGGCGCCTGGATCACCACCACGCTCAGCGGCAACACCCTGCGCTGGGTGCTGGGCGCGTCCTTCATCGCTATGGCCATCTGGACCCTGATTCCCGACAAGATCGAGGAGGAAGAAACCCAGGTCGCCAAGCACCTGGGCGTGTTTGGCGCCACACTGATTACCTTCTTTCTAGCCGAAATGGGTGACAAGACCCAGATTGCCACCGTGGCCATGGCCGCCAAGTTTCCTGACCCAATTCTGGTGGTCATCGGCACGACGCTGGGCATGCTGATTGCCGACGTGCCCGCTGTGTTCGTGGGTGACCGCTTTGCCGCGAAGATTCCGATGAAGCTGGTGCACTCGATTGCTGCCGGCATCTTTGCCATCCTGGGCGTTGCTACGCTGGCTGGCGCTGGCAAGAGTCTGGGATTCTGAGGTGCGACGAGGCTGGGCCGCTGCGGTTGCGTGTGTCGCCACGCTGTGCCTGGGTGGATGCACGGCCGTGGTGATGGAAACCGCCAAAAAGGCCCACGAAGACCGTTCCACTGACCAGCAGTGGACCGACGTGCAGATTGCCAGCAGCGTACTCTCCGCGCTTGGCGAGAAGGACAAAGGACTGTTACTGGATGTCAGTGCCGACGTCTGGGAGTTGCGTGTGCTGCTCACCGGTACCGTGGTGGACCACCAGACACGCCAGGATCTGGTGCGCCGCGTCCGGGCGGACCGGCGCATCCTCAAGGTGTACGACGAAATCCAGGTTGTGTCGCAGGAGGAGCAAGCGCGCCGGCGCGCCGCCAGCACCACCCCGCCAGGCAAACGTGAGGGGGCCGAACGCGTGGTGGGCGATATGTGGATCGAAACCAAGATATCTGCCCAGTTGATCAGTGCCGGAGGCGTAACTTCAGTGAACTACCGTTGGCGCAGCGTGCGCGGCACGGTCTACCTGATTGGCCGGGCACAGACGCGCCAGGAACTCGCCACCGTGCTGGGCCTCGTGCGGGCCACTGATGGGGTCTTGCAGGTCCGCCAGTTCATTGAGGTGCGGCCCAACGGCAAGCCGTGACCAGTCAGAATGCGCTATCAAGTTGATAGCTGCTTGTGCAATACATTCGGGGGCTGTAGGCCAATCCAGCCTAGAATGTTTGCATGAAACAAGCACAGCGCACCGAACTGGAAACCTTTTTCGCCCAGCATGGCATCCGTGATGTGGAGTGCCTGTTCCCCGACATGTCAGGCTATCCGCGCGGCAAGCTCATGCCAGCGCACAGCTTTGCGGCGGGTACCGAGCTGCGCATTGCGCAGGCGATTCCCATGCAGTGCGTGACCGGCGACTATTCCTACGATCCGATCTTCCCGGACTCGGACCCCGATGTGCGGCTGGTGCCAGACTACAGCACGCTGAAGGTGTCGCCCTGGTCCAGCGTGCCGCGCGCCTTTGCTATTCATGACTGTGTTGAGCTGGACGGCCAGCCCTGTGCGTTCTCGGCCCGTTCCCTGCTCACGGAGGTGGTGGCGCGCTACACCGCACAGGGCCTCACCCCCGTGGTGGCACCCGAGATCGAGTTCTACCTGACCGCACCCAACGCTGACCCCAACCAGCCGCTGACCGCACCGGTGGCACGCAATGGCCGCGCCGAGGTCGGCCAGTCGGCGTTCAGCCTGAACATGCTCAACGAACTGGCACCGTTCTGGGACGCCTTCCGCAGCGCACTGGATGGTCTGGGCGTGCAGGCCGACACCTGGATTCACGAAGTGGGCGCCACGCAGTACGAGATCAACCTGATGCACGGCGACCCAGTGGCGGTGGCCGACCAGGCGTTTCTGTTCAAGTACGCGGCCAAGGAGATTGCCATCCAGCACGGACTCAATGCGGTGTTCATGGCCAAACCGATTTCAGGTGCGCAGGGCAGCTCCATGCACCTGCACCAGAGCGTAGTGGACACCAGCGGGCGCAACATCTTCAGCCTGGACGACGGCACCGAGAGCGAGGCCTTCCACCACTTCATTGGCGGACTGCAAACCTATGTGCCTGACCTGATGCTGATCTTCGCGCCCTTCGTCAACTCGTACCGGCGCTATGTGTCGGGCAGCCAGGCACCGGTGAATCTGCAGTGGGGCTACGACAACCGCACCACCGGGCTACGCATTCCAGTCAGCGGCCCGGCTGCGCGCCGGGTGGAAAACCGCATTGCCGGCGCCGACGCCAATCCCTACCTGGCGATGGCCGCCTCGCTGGCGGCCGGCCTGGCCGGCATGGACGAACGCCTCACGCCCACAGCACCCTTGCTGATCTCGGACAACGCCAGCACGCTGGGCTACGGCCTGCCGCGCAGCTTCCTGCCCGCGCACGAACGCATGGCGGCCAGCGCCTCGGCACGGCGTCTGCTCGGTGATGCCTTTGTCACCGGCTTCTGTGCCGCAAAGGGCGTGGAATACGACAGCTACCTGTACGAAGTCAGCGCCTGGGAGCGGCGCTTTTTGCTGCCGCAAGTCTGATGCGGATTTTCAACGCGTTGGACAGCGCCACGTAGGCCTGACGCCCATCGGGCACGCCAGAGAATTGGGCGGTTTGCTTTGCGCGCGCGCCTCCGGAATGGATGCCGCTGGTACATCGCTCTTTAGGGCTGCTGGACCTTTCTTATTGCGCTGTAGTTGTCAGTTGCATAAACTGTTTTGCCAACCACAGCCAGGCCACCGAGATTGTCAAATTTTGCTACTGCACCGGTGCCCTGAGCGTAGCCGTAAGTCTCCGAGCCAGCGAGTGTTGTTACCAATCCCGACGTGATATTGACCTTGCGTATTGCGGTGTCATCACTGATGTAGAGGTAAGTTCCGTCCGTGTCTATGCCTTGCATATGCAAAGTAAAGGATGCTGTCGTGCCCACACCATCAATGCCGATCGAACCACTAACGTTATTGCCGGCCAGTATCGTTTCTGTTTTCGTGCTGATATTGATTTTGCGCACCACCCTGTCGCCGACGATATACAGATTGCTGCCATCGTTGGTCATCGCGTGGGCAAATGAACCGAGCGACTGGAAGTTACTCAGACCGACCAGTGTGCTGACCGCATTGCTTGCAATATCGATCTTGAGTACACGCCCTACTTGTGCGCTGACATAGTCAGTGACATACACGCTGGTTCCATCGGTTGTAATGCCATCACCGTAGTAAGCGAAGGAGTCCGTAGTGCTTCCGCTGGTGGTATTGGTGAACGTAGTTTTGTAAGAATATAAACCCAGCGCGTTATCGTAGTACCTCGCGCCAGTGGCACCAATAAATGACACGACTCCGGTCGCAATGTTGATCTTGCGGATCATCCTCATGCCTGTAACAAACAGGTCTGTGTGGGCTGGATTGATGGCAATGCCGGCCAGTTGGCCCCACGCAAGATTCGTTGCATCCGTGCCGGACGCGTCAGCAACCAGCGCCATCGTCGAGACACTACCATCCGCGATACTGATCTTGCGGATCTTGGAGTTGCCTTGGTCAACGGCATACAGATAGGTCCCATCAGACACCATGCCTGAAGTATTGATACTCTTGTTGGACGCGCTGAATCCTGAAGAGGACGCGAATGCGAAGCGCGCAGCGGAAGCGGTGCCATCCGTCAGGACAAGACCGGAAGATGCTGTTGCCGAGATGCCAGAGAGCGTGGATGCCGTGCCATTTCCATCGATGGTCTTGAAAATGGTTCCGGTCTGCGTGCCCGCAGGCACATTGGTGCAGTTTGCCTGTGGTGTGAAGGTATAGGTGGCTGCCCCCGAGCTTGGATAGGCAGTATTCAGGGCGGTGCCCATGTACGAGGCACTGAAACCCATGCCAGCAGCGTCGCAAGTGAATGGCTGGGGCAAGCTCGGGTAGCAATAACGGACCGGATTGGGTACCCCGGACGCAGAAGCTGTAATCAGGCAGGACGAGCCAGAAGCCACACTTGCTGCATTGGTCGTTGCAGAGACCACGCTTGCCCCACTTTCACCTGCCGAATTGACGGCAGTCACCGTGTAGTAGTACGGAGTGCTGGCGGTGAGTCCAGTATCGGCGTAGGCGATATTGGGTGCTGCGCTGGTTCCGACCTTGCTGCCTTGAACGTTTTGCGCAGTGGAACGATAGATGTTGTAACTCGTAGCTCCAGACACCGCTGTCCAGCGCACTGCGATCTGCGTATCGCTCACTGCGCTTGCAACAAGACCGGTTGGGGCAGATGGAATCGTCACGACAACCAACGGGTTTTGGGTCGTGGCACTGGCTTGCACCGAGGCGGCGCTCGCAGTGGCGACCGTGTTTCCGGCCTTGACCGTGTAGTAGTAGGCAGTGCTTGCCGTTAGGCCGGTGTCCACATACGAGAGCACAGGTGCCTGTATCGTCGTCAACAAGCTTCCCTGCGTGCCGGGAGTGGTTGAGCGATAGACGTCGTAACGGGTTGCACCAGGCACAGCAGACCAGTTCGTAGTGATCTGGCTTGCGCTGTTGGCTGTCGCCGCAACGCCTGTTGGTGCGGCGAGATACGGTGGCACGGTGCCCGCCAGCGCTGCACCACCTGCTGCGCCGGTGCGCAAATCAGCGATCGATTTGACTGCAGCGGTCATTGCCGCGCCCAATGCATCGAGCAACCTGTCATTGGCGTCGCCCACCGTGAAAGTTCCCGTCATAGGGTCCACGCTCGGCGCCGCTCCGGCAATAGCCGCCATCTGGGTATTGACGTAGGTTTTTGCTCCCCCTAAGCCGTTGGAAATGGCACTGCCAAAGGAAACGCCAAAGGCACCGAAAGCCGTGGCTGGATCGCCGCTGCTACCAAGTGCCTTTGTAATCACCAGGTCCGTCAAAGGCGTAATGTTGACATGCCCCGCTGACATTGCAAAACCGTACAGGGTGACACTCGGTGTGCCCCCCGTAACCTGCAGCATGCACGGTGCCGTGTGGGAAGCCGTCAGCGCAAGAACAAAGGCGCCATTGTTATCCGTGGTGCCCGTCAGGGGCGCGCCGGCAACGCATTTGGCTACAACCACTCCGTTGGCGATGGCGGCCCCGGTTGCGGCAAGTCCGCTCAACAAACCGTAGGAAGCACCACCACTGGTCGCGCTGCCGCCCCCTCCGCCTCCGCCTCCGCCTCAGCAGGCAGATAAACCCGCCACGAGTGCTGCAGACAATAAATACCGAACTGACGGACGCATATTCAACCTCCTGAAATTGGTTGCACGCAGCGTACAAACCGCGGCGATCGCTGTGTACCCCTCCGTTGGGGGGTGACTGGTAGCCCATGATTCACTGATACTTGCGCATCTGCTGCAGAATTCCGTGAAACCATCCACCCACCACGTCGCGACCCGGCACGCCGTCAACCACGAGCTTTTCTTGCTCGGCTACAAGAATCTGCCGGTTACCGGTGTTGGCCACAGTCTGCTTTCCATCCTGACGGTATGGGCTGCCGCAGGCACTGTCGACAATTCAACACTGGCATGGTGGCTGGGCTATATGCTCACCATTGGGGCGCTCTATGGATTTGAGCACTGGAACTTCCGTTCCTATGCGCGGGGCGATATCTCCGGACCTCACGAACTCCAGCGTTGGCGCATGCACCGCCAGACGCTTCAGCTATTCAGCGCTGCCGGATGGGGTGGCCTCGGGTTTCTGCTGGTGCCAGGGGCCGAGATGCACAACATCGTGATCATGACGGCCTTTACAGGTATGGTGGGCTACTCAGCAGCGAGCAACACCGCCAACGATGTTCGGGGCTTTGCGGTTTCGGCTGTGGCTTCGTCGGGAATTCTGGTATCGCAACTGGCCACAGCATTTGGCAGGGAAGCCACCGCGCTGAGCATCATGACCATCCTGTATTCAGCGGTTCTGACGGTTGTTGTCAAAAATACCAGTGCTGCCATGCGTGAAACCATTCGTTTGCGCATGAGCAACCAGGCGTTGGCCGTCGACAATGCACACCAAGCGGCGCTGGCTGAGAAAGCAAACCGGGATAAATCCGAGTTTCTGGCCGCGGCCAGCCACGACCTGCGCCAGCCCGTGCATGCCCTACTACTGCTCATCGAGGCTTACCGCCAGCGTGACCCGAAAGCCGCCAGCCACCCCCTGGTACGGCAGATCGCTGCAGCCGGTCAGTCTATCAATGGCCTTTTTAGCGCGCTGATGGAACTATCTCGCCTGGAAAGTGGGACAGAAAAGCCCCGTCCGGTGCCGATCAAACTCCGAGCGGCCATGCAGACCGCAATCGACAATATTCGGCCGCAAGGAGATCAGAAACAATTGGCCTTGCGGACCTTTGTCAGTGAAGCTCTGGCACACGCAACCATTTACACCGACAAGGTCTTGCTGGAGCGCATTCTGGGCAACCTGCTGAGCAATGCCATTCGCTATACGTCCCAAGGTGGGGTTTTGCTGGCGCTACGCAAGTCACATGGCAGTGACGGCCTATGGCTCGAAGTCTGGGACACCGGGATGGGCATTGCGCAGGTCGATCAAGAACGCATATTTGATCCCTATGTCCAGATTGGCAACCGCGAGCGTGACCGCAGCAAAGGATTGGGCCTTGGCCTGGCTATCGTACGTCGCGCCACCGAACTGCTGGGGTTGCGTTTGATGCTGTACTCCCGCATGCGACGCGGCAGCTGCTTTCGCCTGCATATTCCCTCTTCACTGGTGCAGGAAGATGCCCCCGTTTCCATGCCGGCTGCGCTATCGGAATCTATTCGGCTGCCAGGCACAATCCTGGCTGGCCGCCGCATTCTGCTCATTGATGACGATCCCATGGTTTTGCAGGCGATGCAGGCACTGCTTGGGGAGTGGCAAATGGACTTGCGCTGCAATGGTGGCGCTGACGACGCCGTTTTGGTCCAATGCGATCCGGACTGGACGCCAGAGTGCATCGTCAGTGATTTCCGACTCCCAGGTCCGCACAATGGCATTGCGTTACTGGATGCGTTGCTGGAGCGATACCCGGACGCCGTAGGTATTCTTCAGACAGGCGAAATGGCAAAAGATGTTTACACGCAGGCCGAAGAGGCTGGTTATCTGGTGCTTTCCAAACCTGTACCGCCGCAGACACTGTACTCAACGCTTAGCGCCGTTCTAGAGCGCCGATCGGTAGAGCGACTTCCATGAATATTCTCATCATCGACGACCACCCTCTGACTTGCCAGGGCCTCGCCGCATTGCTGTCGGCAACCCAGCCTGATGCGAGGGTGCAAAACGCCTACTCTGCAGAACAGGCACATGCGGCGCTACAGCGATTGCCCACACCCGACTGGGTATTTCTGGATATCAACCTGCCCGAAGATCCAGGACACCGCTTCTTCCATAGCTTGTGCGCCACGCACTGGATAGACCGTACCGTACTCATTTCTGCCGGCGCCGATCACACCCTGATTCGCACTGCCTTGGCGGCGGGCGCACGAGGTTTTATTCCCAAAACTGCCGAACCCGATATCGTGTTGCAGGGGTTTCAAACTGTACTTTCGGGTGAGTTCTATCTGCCTCCCGATCTGAGCGATCTTCTGCGAACCCACCCGGTTGCCTTGGATGCCCAGCGCAAACTGTCGCCGCGCCTGCAGCAGGTGCAAACCTATTTGTTGCGTGGAGCCTCCAATAAGGTGATTGCGCGAGACCTTGAGCTCTCTGCACATACCGTTAAGGAGTATGTCTCGTCCGTTCTGGCATTCCACGGCGTGACCAGCCGACTGGAATTGGTACTCAAGCTCAACGATCCCCCGTAGGTATTTATTCCTCCGGCCAGCCCCATGGAGAGACCGATCAGATTAAGGGCGCGGTAGCGTGCTAACGGGCATCCAACATCGTGGTCACGCTGGTGGCCGTGGCCGAACACCGCCCGCACTGAGCGACGGCATGGGCTTCTTTGGAATCAGCATTCAGGCGCGTGGAAGGCGGCACGGCGCGGCCGACCAGCTTGGCGGGGGAGACCCGCTGGGCGCGACCCGACACCGGGATGGCAATAACAGCGATAAGAGCAATAAACAAAACAGTGGGTTTGTGCATGGCAGGTTTTCCGTTCCGAAAAACGCCAGTATTTCCAGCCCGCATGACACGCCTGTGAAAAGCGTGTTTCCAGATTATTCATAGCCCCGAACAATGGTTTGTTTTTTGATTGCGTCCATGCTGATAACAGACCCCTACCAGCAAACAACGCTTCTATTTTGATAGCTGCCTGTCCACACCGTACATGGGCTAAAACCTGATTTGACCCTGAGTCTTTGAAAGTAGCGCCATGAAAATCTCTCTGTGCATTGTGTACGGCTTCACCTACACGTGCGCGCGTTCCACAAGCAGGACGCCGGGCACACGGCGCATGGAGATGGCCAGAACCACATTGGCTTGAACTAGGTCATAACTGCTATGCATGAAACTGCGGCTTTCCACACTGCCGCAATCCTGGGACGAGGTCTACAATCCAGCACCCAAACAATAGTAGGGCGGATGCACCGTTGCACTAGCCCTCGCCTGAGGATGCACCATGCAAAATCTGCCCAATTTCACCCCCGTCTCCAACTCCGTGGAAAAAAAGGAACAGCTGCGCCAGGCTGCCCTGGAGTACCACGAGTTCCCCACCCCCGGAAAAATTGCGGTTGCAGCCACCAAGCAGCTGATTAACCAGCACGACCTGGCGCTGGCCTACTCCCCCGGCGTGGCGGCCCCTTGCGAAGAAATCGTCAAAGACCCGAACAACGCCTTCAAATACACCAGCCGCGGCAACCTGGTTGCCGTCATCACCAATGGCACCGCAGTGCTGGGCCTGGGCGATATCGGCCCGCTGGCTGCCAAACCGGTGATGGAAGGCAAGGGCGTGCTGTTCAAGAAGTTCGCAGGCATCGATGTGTTTGACATCGAGATCAACGAGAAACACGACCTGGACAAACTCGTCGACATCATCGCTTCGCTGGAACCGACCTTTGGCGGCATAAACCTCGAAGACATCAAGGCGCCTGACTGCTTTTACGTGGAACGCAAGCTTCGCGAGCGCATGAAGATTCCAGTCTTTCACGACGACCAGCACGGCACAGCCATCGTGGTCGGCGCAGCGATCCTGAATGGCCTCAAGGTGGTGGGCAAGGATCCCAAGAAAATCAAGCTGGTGACCTCCGGCGCGGGTGCTGCCGCACTTGCTTGCCTGGGCCTCCTGGTCAAGCTGGGTATTCCCCGCGAAAACATCTATGTGACCGACCTGGCCGGCGTGGTGTATGCGGGCCGCACCGAGCTGATGGACGAAGACAAGATCCAGTTCGCACAAAAGACCGATGCACGCACCCTGCGGGATGTGATCAAGGACGCGGACGTGTTCCTGGGCCTGTCGGCTGGCGGTGTACTCAAGGCCGACATGGTGACCACCATGGCCGCCAAGCCACTGATTTTTGCGCTGGCCAATCCCACGCCCGAAATTCTGCCGGAGGAAGTCAAGGCGGTGCGCGATGACGCCATTATGGCCACCGGCCGCACCGACTATCCCAACCAGGTCAACAACGTCCTGTGCTTCCCCTACATCTTCCGCGGCGCGCTGGATGCCGGTGCCTCCACCATCACGCTGGAGATGGAAATCGCCGCAGTGCACGCCATTGCCGAACTGGCCCAAGCCGAGCAGAGCGAAGTAGTTGCCGCGGCCTACGTGGGTCAGGAGCTGGCCTTTGGCCCCGAGTACCTCATCCCCAAGCCGTTTGATCCGCGCCTGATGATGAAGATTGCCCCCGCAGTCGCCAAAGCGGCCGCGGACAGCGGCGTGGCCCTGCGCCCGATTGCCGACATGGATGCCTACCGCGAGAAATTGCAAAGCTTTGTCTATGCCTCGGGCACCATGATGAAGCCGATATTCACGGCGGCCAAGAAGGCCCTGAAAAAGCGCGTGGCCTACGCCGAGGGCGAAGACGAACGCGTGCTGCGCGCCGCACAGATCGTGGTGGACGAACACCTGGCCTTCCCCACGCTAATTGGCCGCCCCAAGGTGATCGCCGAGCGCATCGAGAAGTTCGGTCTGCGCTTGCAGGAAGGCAAGCACTACCACGTGGTCAACGTGGAGCAGGACGAGCGCTACCGCGACTTCTGGCAAACCTACCACCAGATGACAGCACGCAAGGGTGTCACCATCCCCATGGCCAAGATCGAGATGCGCAGGCGCCTCTCGCTGATTGGTGCCATGCTGCTGCAAAAGGGGTATGTGGACGGCATGATCTGCGGCACCTGGGGCAACACGGCATTGCACCTGCAATACATCGACCAGGTCATTGGAAAACGGCCCGGTGGGAGCCCCAGCACCCCGCAGGATGTGCACATTTACGCGGCCATGAATGGCCTGATGCTGCCTGGCCGGCAGGTCTTCCTGGTCGACACCCACGTCAACTACGACCCCACCGCCGAAGAGCTCTGCGAGATCACGGTGATGGCTGCTGAAGAAATGATGCGCTTTGGCTTCAAACCCAAAGCGGCGCTGCTGAGCCACTCCAACTTTGGTAGCAGCGACACCCCCAGCGCCCTGAAGATGCGCCGCACGCTGGAACTGTTGCGCGAACAGGCCCCCTGGCTGGAGGCTGACGGCGAAATGCATGGTGACGTTGCGCTCGACGGCGCTGCCCGCAAGGCAGTGATGCCCGACAGCACCCTGCATGGCGATGCCAATCTGCTGGTTCTGCCCAACATTGATGCGGCCAATATTGCCTACAACCTGCTCAAGACGGCAGCCGGCGGCAATATTGCGATTGGGCCCGTGCTGCTGGGTGCGGCCAAACCGGTGCATGTCCTCACGGCCAGTACGACCGTGCGCCGGATTGTGAATATGACAGCTTTGACTGTGGCAGATGCGAACGCCAGCCGGTAAAATCAAAACAATAAGTTAGCGCATACATACTGCATTTATTTACGCATTGGCCTTGCTTAAATCTTGGGCAAGGCCTTGCTTTTTTGGCCAGGATACGCGACACTACAAACCTTGATTTTTCGGGTTTACCCGTAGTAGCGTGAGAGAATTTGCAGTGCACCAGAGCGTGGTTAAGTTAGCGCTCACTGGCTTGGTTGTTATAACTTCGCTGGCGTGGAGTGGCGTCATGGCCAAAGAGATGGTGCAACCATCGGTCAACGCCTCCGTCAGTGTCGAACAGCTTCCACCTCAAGGCCGTGCAACCTACCAGCGCATCCAGCAAGGCGGCCCTTTTCCTTACGAGAAGGACGGCATTGTTTTCGGTAACCGGGAGCGTTTACTCCCGCTCGAAAAGCGTGGCTACTACCGTGAATACACCGTCAAGACCCCAGGTTCGCGGGACCGGGGAGAGCGGCGAATCGTGTGCGGAGGGCCTGCCACAACGCCAGATGCCTGTTACTACACGGCCGATCACTATGCGAGTTTTCGCAAGATCGTGCCCTGAATCGAGTTTTGTACTTTAAGAAAGTGAATCGGGGATGGATACGCCACTTCGAACCGTCAGAAACAATATCGTTCAATCGATACGCGCCTTCCGGGTGCAGGACCTGCAGGAGGCTGCCCAAGGTTTGGGGCACCACTTCCTGTACGCCAATCTGGCCAATGCCCAGTCCAAACAGGACGTGCTGGACCTGATCGGACAGCAATTCATGCTCAATACCCAGGGCGGCAAGAACTTTGATGCCCTGTACGACAGCATGACCGACCCGGTGCACAAGTCGGGCCCACAGCCAGGCTTCATCGTGGTGCTGGAGCATATTCCTGCCAACGTGAAGTTCGATAAGGAAGCGCGCGAGCAACTGCTCGACATCTTCCGCGATACCGCCGACTACTGGGGAGACCGGAAGATACCGTTCAGGTGCTTCTATTCTTTTCTGTAGCCCGTTCTGCATCCACCAGCCAAGCAGAACGGGCGAACGAGGCAAACAGCGAAACTGCACACGCCGAGTGCGTTGCAGGCATCGATCTGGTTACGGAGACGGGCGAAAAAATGCCTACCGACAAACTGTTGGACGTATCGCCACTGGCGCTGCGCATGAGCAGTCCCTTTAACGCAGGGTACTGGCTGGCAGCGGCCTGAAGCTACTGCACTCTCAATAAAAAAAAGCCCGTCAGCAAGACGGGCTTTTTTTTGGGTTATTCAATTTGAATTTGACGCTGCTGTGGGCTTGATGTCCTGCAGGCTCTGCGCCAAACCCACATATTGCGCAACCGGCACCTCTTCTGCGCGCCGCTGCAAGTCAAACTCACCACCAAAATGCTTGGCCTCCAGCCACTTGCCCAGGGAATGGCGCAACAGCTTGCGGCGCTGGCTGAAGGCCACCTGGACCAACTCCCCCAGCAAGGCCGAATTGACAGCGGGGGGCTCGGCCAGGGGCAGCATGCGTACCACCGCACTGTCCACCCGCGGCGGCGGATCAAAACTCTCGGGCGGCACAAACAGCACGTTTTCCATGGCATAGCGCCACTGCAGCATCACGCTCAGGCGGCTGTAATCCGAGGTGGCAGGCCTGGCCACCATACGGTCCACCACTTCCTTTTGCAGCATAAAGTGCTGGTCTTCAATCACGTCCACGTACTGCAGCAGGTGAAACAGGATTGGAGTCGAAATGTTGTAAGGAAGATTACCCACCACGCGAAGCTTGCCAACGCCCGGAACCAGTGGCTGATTTGCTATGTTTTCAATAGCTGGCGGTGCGCTCTGGATAAGGGCAAAGTTCACTTTCAGCACATCCGACTCGATGACCGTAAGTTGCCCATGCGCGCGCAGGCGCTGGGCTAGGTCGCGATCAAGCTCAATCACCGTGAGGTGCCCCAGGCGCTCGACCAGCGGTTGTGTCAATGCCGCCAGACCCGGTCCGATTTCGATCATGCGCTGGCCAGGCCTGGGCGCTATTTCGCGCACGATGGCATCAATGATGCCGCCATCGGAAAGGAAGTGCTGCCCAAATCGCTTGCGGGCGATATGTTTCATGGCGTGGCGGTCACGGTCACTGGGGGGCGTCGCGCATTTCGACGTAAGCACGCTCACGCACATCCCGGGCCCACAGTGCATAGGCTTCGGCATAGCGTGCTGCCCGCAGTTTGCTACTCGCCAGCTGGCGCATCTGCTGCTGCGACAAATCGACGCGGCGACGTTCTACCAGCTGGATCAGGTGCACTCCGAAACGCGACACTATAGGGTTGCTGATTTCGCCCTCACTCAGCCGGTTCATCACTTCTTCAAACTCGGGCACAAAAGAGCCCGGCATCACCCAGCCCAGATCACCGCCGTCCGCTGCGCTGCCATCCTGAGAAAACTCACGTGCCAGGCTCTGAAAATCCGCCTTGCCAGCCTGAATGCGCTGCTTGTAGTCTGCCAGTCGTGCCACCGCTTGCGCCTGGGTCAGTTGGGGGCTGGTACGCAGCAGAATGTGGCGTGCATGACTTTGCACCACCGTTTGCACCAAGACCGACGGGGCGCGCCGCTCCAGCACTTTCAGAATATGAAAGCCCGCGCCCGTTCGCACGATTTCGGACACGCCACCCACCTCTACGGCTTGTGTAGCAAGCACGAATGCAGGTGGATAGCGGTCGGCTCGCCGCAATCCGATCTGACCACCATTGCTGCGATCAGCGGCCGACAGCTCCTGCACCAGGCGGTTGAAATCCTCGCCGGCACGAATCCGGCCCAGCACTTTTTTGGCCTGCTGGTACAGCACGGCCGCCTGCTCGGCCGTGGCTTTTTCCGGTACTGCGATCAGCAGCTGGGCCAAATTGATTTCACGGGAAAAGGGATCGGTATTGCCGGTCAACTGCTCCTGCAGGTAACGGTCGATGTCCTGATCAGAAATGCGGATACGCGATTCCACTTCACGCTCATGAAGCCTGCTGATCAGCACCTGGTCGCGCAATTGCGAACGAAATGTGGCCAGGTCAGTTCCATCCTTGGCCAGTCGGCGTCGCAACTCGGCGACATCCATCTGGCTCTGGTTGGCCAGCATCAGTTCGGCCTGGTCCACCGCGGCATCGTCAACGCGTATGCCGAGTTCGCGGGCCAGTTGCAACTGCGCACGCTCATTGATCATGCCCTCCAGCACTTCTCGCTGCAATTCGTCGGCAGCAGGCAGTTTCCGACCTTGCTGCGCCATTTGAGCGGTGACACGCTGCACCTGTGCACGCACTTCACTATTGGTAATGGGTTCGGAGTTCACCACCGCCACGATGAAATCTGCCTGACGGGCTGCCTGTGCCTGCACCAGCGTACCACCGAAGCCACCCATACAAGCCAGGGCCAGAGCCCACACGCGAAAATTCATAATCTGTTTAATCGTAGTTGCCAAAGCGGCTGTTGCTGCCGCCGGTATCACGCAAATTCTGGTAGCGGGAAATATTCTGTGTCAAGGTTCTGCGCGGGTCGATGCCCAGCCGGGTAAAACCCACAAACTCCAGCTGGAACATCAGGCGCTCGGTGGCGCTTGACGTACTGGTCTGCACCCGCTCGAACACCAGACGCCCCAGCCAGCAGCCCGCATCGTACTCGACGCCCAGCACCGTGTCGACCAGACGGCCTTCATTGAGGCTGTAATTCATACGGCCCACGCTGTAATAGCGTCCCGACCCCTGTCCGCGGCCCCTGCCCAGGTCCTGGCCACGATCCCCCCACAGGTCATTCAGCGGCCACTGCCAGCTCATGTCGAGCTGCTCACTCACATCACGTTGAAACCGGTAGGCGGTGTTGATCACCCGGTAATTGCCGGGGTTATAGCGGGCACCGATGGTGGAACGCACGGATTGATCGGTCTTGGCGTTGTACTGCACCGTCGAATCCAGCGCCCAGCGGTCACTAACGTTCAAAGACGCACCCATCAGCACATCACTAAAGCCTGCCAAGGCAGGCGCAGCGGCACTGTTGAGGGTGACCTGCTGGTCCTCAAAACGCAGGCGCTGGGCAACCCCGAAGCGGGCAATCTGCGCACCGGTCTGCTCGTCAAGATAGCGGGTCGTCAGCCCCAGGGTGAGCAGGTTATTGTCGGAAATCTTGTCATGCCCGACAAATGCGTTCTCGGTGAAGATGGTCGCAAAATTGAAGTCGTTTGCACCCGTGTCGTAATTGGGCAGGGCTGCCTGATTGCGGTAGGGCGTGTACACATAGAACGCCCTCGGCTCCAGGGTCTGCACCATGGAACGACCCCACAGGGAGGTTTCACGCTCCAGCACCAGACCGCTATCCAGGCTGAACGTCGGCACCACACTGTCGGCCGTGTTGCTGCCATTGGGCAGCAGGGCATCAAACTGGTAGGTTGCAGCATGCAACTGCAGCTTCGGACTGATGAAACCTGCCGGCGCAAGCCAGGGCCGGCTGAGCTGCAACTGGGTGAAGGTGCGCTGGGTATTGGGCTGCAGGGTCTTGAAACGGTCTGCCTCGAACTGGGTGAAGTCTCCATCCACCGAAAAATCAAAGCCCCGTACATTGGCCAGCGCATAGCGAGCCGCCAGTTGCGGCACGCGGTCGTAGGGCGGCACGATAGGGGCTGTTGGATCCTGCAGGGTCTGCCACCGCAGAAAGCGCGCACTGGCACTGACAGCCCCACGGCCCCAGCCTGCCAGAACATCGCTGGGCAGCAATCGCTGCGTGAGGGTGGCGCTGCTGCGGGTGAAGTCGCGCCAGTAATCATCGTCACTCACGCGGTTGAGGTTCACCGAGAGCCCCACATTGCCTATGGCATCGACGCCGGTGCTGATGGTCCCATTGTGCAGATAGGCCAGGCCCCAGCGGTCCGCGCCACGCAGCTTGTCTGTGGGCATGTAGTTGGCTCGCACAGTGCCGCTGTAGCCGGGCTCAAGGTAGCGGAACTCACCCCCCATATCCACACCCCGCAGAGTCATGAGCGTGGGGGTAATGGTGGCATCGCGGTTGGGTGCGATGTTCCAGTAGTAGGGCGCCACCACTTCGGCGCCGTTGACGTTATCCACACCGATGGTCGGAGGCAGCAGACCCGACTTGCGCTTGTCGGTCAGCGGAAAGCTGATGGCAGGCACAGGCAGCACTGGCACGCCCTTGAAACTCAGCATGGCGCCATCCGCTACCCCCTCCTCCGCAGCGTTGTCCAGTGTGATGGTGGTGGCACGCAGGATCCAGTCAGGCATCCAGCCCGGCCCGGGCAGGCGCTTGCAGGTGGTGTAGCTTGCGTTGTGGATGACTGCGTGGTCCTCGTCGATGAAATCAACCCGGTCTGCCTCACCATGGGCATCGTTTTGCAGAAACTGGTAACGCGGCTGGCTAAAGAAACCTTCAAACCGCTCCACCTTGAGCTCCAGCAAGGGCCCCTCGTACACATTGCCGCCCCGGTTGATGCGCACGTTGCCGCTGGCCCTGGCCTGGTCCGTGGGCTGGTCGTATTCCAGCCGGTCCGCTTTGATGGTGGTACCTGCCTTGCGGAACGTTGCTTCGCCTTCGATCACTGTCTCCAGGTCGGTCCGCCCCGACAGGTGCTCGCCCTGCAGAAAAACCGGAGCAGCATCCCGCTGCTCAGCGGGAATTTCCTCCTGCAGCAGGCTACTGGGGCGCAGGTTCAGACCGACATCCGACTCGGCGGGCATTGGCTGCGCCCACGCGCCCGAACCCAGCGCCGCGCATACCACGAGGGCGACGGGACTAAGCTTGGTGCGGGGACAGGGCTGCGAAACCAGAGCTTCGCGTAAAGAAAGACGCATGGGGACCAGAGACAGGGTTTGTAGAATGGATTATCCATGAGCTCCACGCCTACCTCCTTCCCGTCCCCTGCCGCTGTCGCATGGGCTGATCCCAGCCGCCAGGCACTGTTTGAACAGTGGTTCGCCAGTGTGCAGGATGCGCAGGGCCTGAGCCATGCCACACTGCGGCTGGCCTCTGCAGACGCCAGCTTTCGCCGCTACCTGCGGGTCGAAACTGCGCAAGGCAGCCGCATCATCATGGATGCGCCGCCCGACAAAGAAAACTGCCAACCCTTTGTGCATGTAGCCCGCCTGATGGAGGCCGCCGGCCTGAAGGTACCCCAGGTGCTGGCCTGGGACCAGTCCAACGGCTTCATGCTGCTCAGCGACCTGGGCAGCATGACCATGATGCAGGTGATCGACCCGAATGCTGCGCCGCCACTGGGGCTGTACCTGCAGGCCGTCGATACGCTGCTGCAATGGCAACTGGCCTCCAGACCCGGCGAACTGCCGCCCTACGACGAAGCCCTGCTGCGCCGCGAGCTGGAACTGTTCCCCCAGTGGTACCTGACCGAACACCGCAAGGTCACCATCGACGCAGACATGCGCAAAACGCTGGACGAAGCCTTTGCCTGCATCATCCAGAACAACCTGGCGTGGCCCAGCGTCTATGTGCACCGCGATTTCATGCCCCGGAACCTGATGGCCCCCACGCTCCCCACTGGGTGTGGTCCGCTGCCCCCCGAGGGGGCTGTTTCGCCTTGGGGCGGCCCGGCGGCGAAACTCTCTGCGCCCCCGGATAACCATCTCGGGGTGCTGGACTTCCAGGACGCGGTATACGGCCCCATCACCTATGACATTGCCAGCCTGATGCGCGATGCGTTTCTCAGCTGGGACGAAGACTTCTGTCTGGACGTGACCATCCGCTACTGGGAGAAAGCCCGCAAGGCGGGCCTGCCGGTGGGCGACGACTTTGGCGAGTTTTACCGGGGCGTGGAGTGGATGGGCCTGCAGCGCCACCTGAAAGTCGCCGGCATTTTTGCGCGGTTGACCCTGCGCGATGGCAAGCCGCAGTACCTGGCCGACACGCCGCGCTTTATCGGCTATATCCGTTCCACCTGCGCCCGCTACCGGGAGCTCAAGCCTCTGTTGCGCCTGTTAGAAACGGTCGAAGGCATAGCATCCGCCAACATTCTGGCCTACAACAAACCTCAAGCCAGATAGGGCTCTAGCCCTTATAGGACATGCACAACTAGCTATATATTTGATAGCATACCGTCACACCTCCCATGCCCCGTTTCTTTTGCCCCGCTGCACTTTCCACCGATGCACTGCTGGACCTGCCTGCGGGAGCAGCGCGGCATGTGCAGGTGCTGCGCCTGCAGCCCGGCGACAGCATCACCCTGTTCAACCACGGCCCCGGCTGGGACGGGCCTTTTCCGGGTGGCGAATTTGACGCCACCGTCACCCGCATGGGGCGCAGCGACGTGCAGGTGCAGGTAGGCGCCCACCACGCGACCGAGCGGGAGGCCAGCCGTGCCGTGCATCTGGCGGTGGGCATGCCCGCCAACGACCGCATGGACTGGCTGGTGGAAAAGGCCACCGAACTCGGTGTCGCCAGCATCCAGCCCCTGATGACCGAGCGCAGTGTGCTGCGCCTGACGGGTGAGCGCGCCGACAAAAAGGTGGCGCACTGGCAAAGCGTGGCCATTTCCGCGTGCGAACAATGCGGCGGCAACCGGGTGCCCGCCGTCCATCCCGTGCAGACACTGGCACAGTGGCTCAAAGCGGGCGTGTCGCACGACGCCACCAGTCCCGCACACCCACACCGCCTGCTGCTCTCGCTACGCGAGGGATCACGCGCGTTGCATTCGCTTGCGCCCAAGCTTGCGGACGCACTGTTCCTCAGTGGTCCCGAGGGCGGCCTGGGCCCGGCCGAAGAGGACGCGGCGATGCAGGCCGGCTTCGCGCCCGTCTCACTCGGACCGCGGGTGCTGCGTGCAGAAACCGCCGCGCTGGCAGCGCTTACACTGCTGGCATGAACCGCAACCTCTGGCTGCTGGCCCTGTGCCAAGGACTCTTTCTCACCAACAACGTCACCTTCATTGCCATCAATGGCCTGGTGGGTCTGGCGCTGGCGCCCTATGGCTGGATGGCCACCCTGCCGGTGATGGGCTACGTGGTGGGTGGCGCCCTGAGTACACCGCTCGTGGCCAAAACACAGTCACGGTTCGGGCGACGTGGCTCGTTCCAGATTGGCCTGGCGGTAGCCGCAGGCTCGGCGCTGCTGGGCGCCTGGGCTGTGTTTGGGCACCACTTCTGGCTGCTGGTGACGGCCACCGTGATCGCCGGCTACTACAGCGCCAACGGACAACTTTACCGCTTTGCCGCTGCGGAACTGGCATTGCCCGCGTTTCGCGAAAAGGCGGTTTCCCTGGTGATGGCAGGTGGCCTGCTGGGGGCCGTTGCGGGCCCGAATCTGGCAGCCCGCACACGCAACCTGCTGGAAGTGCAGTTTGCCGGAGCCTACATTGTGCTGGCCGTGGTCGCACTGGCCGCCATGGTGCTGATGGCCTTTATCCGCTTTCCGGACACCGCCACTCCGCAGGGCAAGGCCACGGGTGGACGCAGCCTGTGGGCCATCATGCGTCAGCCTGTGTTTGCAGTGGCCTGCATCAGCGCAGCACTCAGCTATGGCGTCATGAACCTGCTTATGGCAGCCACCCCGCTTGCCATGCAACAGTGCGGTCTGGGTTTTGATGATGCCGCGCTGGTGCTGGAGTGGCACGTGATTGGCATGTTTGCACCCGGCTTCTTCACCGGGCATCTGATCAAGCGTTTTGGCACGCTGACCATCATGGGTGTTGGCGCTATGCTGAACCTGGCGTGCATTGCGTTTGCGTTGTCGGGTGTGGAATTGCACCAGTTTGTGATCGCGCTGTTCCTGCTGGGTGTTGGCTGGAATTTCCTGTTCACCGGCAGCACCACGCTGTCCCTGGGTGCCTACCGGCCCGAAGAAAAAGACCGGGCCCAAGCGGCCATCAACTTCTGTGTATTTGGTGTGATGGCCCTGACCTCGTTCGCCTCTGGCGCCCTGATCACCACCCAGGGCTGGACACTGCTGAACCTGGGGTCACTGGTGCCGGTGGCGCTGATGGTGCTGGCATTGGGCTGGCTGGCGTTGCAGCAGCGATCACGCTTGCCAACATCCTGAGTGCACGTAATGGCTCAGGTTCCGGCAGGCTTTCTTGCCTGCCGGTCCAGCCATTGCTTCAAGGCTGCAAAGACCGGGCGTGCGTCGTATTCGTTGAAGATCTCGTGGTACAGCGTGTCGAAGCACACCGCGGTCACGATGCTCTTGGGTGCCGCCGCAGCAAAAGCCCGGCTACCATCGGCGTTGAGAAGGCGGTCGTCGCCCGCATACATGAGCAGCGTGGGCACCGTCCAATGCGGTGCATGGGCCAGCGCAGCCGGACCAGCAGTGGCAATGAACCGCGCCAGACGGGCCGATATGCGGTCGTGCACCAGCGGGTCCGCCTTATAGTCAATCACTACGGCCGGATCATGCGAAATGTATTGCGGCTTGAGGCCATTGCCAACACGCAAATTGGGCGCAATCCTGGGTAACACCGCCACAAGAAACTTCTGGAAAGCGTTCAGGCCCGGGTCCAGCGCCGGGGACGACAAAATAACGCCATCCACCGTACGCATGTTCAGCGAAATAAAACGGGCCACCACCAGCCCCCCCATGCTGTGCCCCAGCAGGAAAAGCGGCATACCGGGCGGCATCTGCGCACGGGTGCTGTCCACTATGTCGGCCAGATCGTCCAGCAGCCGGTTGTCCGAGGGCAGGCTACCCCGCAGACCTTCCGATTCACCGTGCCCGCACTGGTCGTAGCCACGTGCTGCAAAACCCCACTCGTTGAGCTTGGCCGCCACATGGTTGTAGCGACCAGCGTGCTCGCCCAGGCCGTGGACGATGATGACCATGCCACGCTTGGGTACATGCGAAGGTAGCGGCCATTCCTGCACGATCAGGTTGGCACCGTCGCTGGCAATGAATGTCGAAAGGGACGAAGTACTGGGCGGGGTGTACATGGCCAATTACCCGGGAAAGGCAGACAGCACTTGCGCCACTGCCGCAGTGAGCTTCTTGGCGTAGGGCACATGCAGGAATTCATTGGGACCGTGCGCATTGCTCTTGGGCCCCAGCACACCGCAGACCATCATCTGCGCTTTGGGAAAGCCTTTGGAAAGCATGTTCATCAGCGGAATGGTACCGCCTTGGCCGATGTAGCCGCAGGGCGCGCCAAAGTGGGCGCTGGAAGCGTCGTTCAGGGCAGCCTCAAACCAGGGGGCCGTATCGGGGGCATTCCAGCCGGTGGCGCTGGACATACCTTCAAAGGTCACTTTGGCCTGGTAGGGCGCGTTGTCCTCCAGCAGGGTTTTCAGCTCTTGCACCGCCGTACTGGCCTCTACCAGCGGTGGCAGACGCAGCGAGAGTTTGAATGCGGTGTACGGGCGCAGTACATTGCCTGCGTTGCCCAGTGTCGGGAAACCGTCGGCGCCGGTCACGCTCAGTGTGGGCTTCCAGGTACGGTTGAGCAGGGCTTCCAGCGGGTCGGTGGTGGTGGGCAAGGCGAATGCCGTGGAGCCGCCACAGTCGTAGTGCGCCCACGGAAAGCGGCGATAAATTTCTTCGCCCAGAATGGCCGCTGTCGCCCTGGCCTGGGTCAGCCGCTCGGCGGGCACTTCGCAGTGGAAGCTGGCAGGCAGCAGGCGACCGGTGGCACTGTCCTCCAGGCGGTCCAGCACCTGGCGCATGATGCGAAAACTCGATGGCACCAGGCCACTGGCGTCTCCCGAATGCACACCTTCGGTCAATATCTCTACCTTGAGGACGCCACTGGCCATGCCACGCAGGCTGCTGGTGAGCCACAGCTGGTCGTAGTTGCCAGCGCCTGAGTCCAGGCACACCACCAGACCGACATCGCCCAGGCGCACCTTCAACGCATCAATGTAGGGCAGCAAATCGTAAGAGCCGCTTTCTTCGCAGGTTTCGATCAGCCCCACGATGCGGGGATGCGCTGCATTTTGCGTTGTGAGTGCCTGAATGGCGGCGATGGCAGCGTACGCGGCGTAGCCATCGTCCGCACCGCCTCGGCCGTACAGTCTGCCGTCTTCCATTTTGGGCGTCCAGGGACCCAGATCGTTGCGCCAGCCGGAAAACTCGGGCTGCTTGTCCAGGTGGCCATACATCAGCACGGTTTGTGTCGATTGGCTTTGCGTGGCGGCCACTTCGAAAAACAGTACTGGCGTGCGGCCCTCCAGGCGAATCACTTCGAGCGTCAGTCCGGAAACTTTTTGCGCCGCAATCCATGCGGCGGTATTGCGCACCACGGTGTCGATATAGCCATTGGCCTGCCAGTTGGCATCGAACATCGGGGACTTGGCCGGTATGGCGATGTAGTCCTTCAACTGCGGGACGATGGAGTCGTCCCAGGCCGAACTCACCTCTGCCAGAGCCTGAGCAGCATTGAGCGCACTGAGTGGAACGCGAGCATTCATGGTGGTGGGGGCCATCGATGGCGGCGGTCAGAAACCCTGCATCATGCCACGTGCCAGGCCTACTTCGGCAGCCAGCCCAGACCGGCACGGGTTGCGCCGGGCACCGGTCCTCGCCGGGGCCGGTACTCACAACCGATCCAGCCCGCGTAATCCAGCGAATCTATGACACCAAAAAGATAGGGGTAATGCAGCTCGCCCATGTCCGGTTCGTGGCGTTCTGGCACGCCAGCGATCTGGATATGGCCCACGGCGCCGCCAGGCAGGTACTGGCGCAGTTTCCTGGCCACATCACCCTCCATGATCTGGCAGTGGTACAGGTCCATCTGCACCTTGAGATGCGGTGCACCCACGGCCTGCACCACCGCATGGGCCTGCCCCTGGTGGGTCAGAAAGTAGCCCGGCATGTCGCGGGTGTTGATGGGTTCGATCAGCAACTCTACCCCGGCTGTGCCTGCCAGTGAAGCCGCCCAGGCCAGGTTGCCCAGATAGGTGTCGTAGGCCTGCTCCACCGGGACTTCGTGCGATGGACAACCGGCCATGACATGCACGCGCGGGCACTGGAGGGTGTGTGCAACCGTGAGTGCGTGCTCTACCGATGCGCGAAACTCGGCTTCGCGCCCGGGCAGACAAGCCGTTCCGCGTGCGCCCTGATCCCAGGCGGTGGCCATGTCACCCACGTTGTTACCGCCGGGCGCTGCGTTGAACAGCACCTGCTGCAAGCCGTTGCCGGCCAGACGCGCGGCCAATTCCACCGTAGGCCACGCGTAGGGAAACAAGTACTCTACCCCCACAAAGCCGTCACTGGCCGCCGCTGCAAAGCGTTCCAGAAACGGCAACTCGGTGTACATCAGGCTCAGATTGGCGGCGAAGCGGGGCATGGGCGTTTTCTAAATAAGACTGACCAGCCAGCCCGCAACGGCGCAGGCAGCAATGACGGGGATGATGCCCACTTTATAGCGCAGCAAGGCCACTGCCGCAAACACCGCCAGCAGCAAGGCCTTGTAATCAACCGGGCCTGCAGCCCCCGTGGGCAGTGCAAGATGCACTATGAAAAACAGAGCAAGACTGGCGATCACCCCCACCACGGCGGCGCTGATGGCCGCCAGCGGCGCGGTGAAATGCAGTTTGCCGTGGGTGGACTCCACCAGCGGACCACCGGCCAGGATGAACAGGAAGGATGGCAGAAAGGTGAACCAGGTCACCACCGTGGCCGCCAGTGCGCCGCTCCAGAACAGCACGCCCGACCCCACAGCATACGGCCCCAACACCTGCTGGCCCCAGCCTCCCACAAAACCCACAAAGGCCACCACCATGATGAGCGGCCCGGGCGTGGTCTCGCCCAGCGCCAGTCCGTCCATCATCTGCGCAGCAGTCAGCCAGCCAAAATGCTCCACCGCACCCTGGACTACATAAGGCAGCACCGCATAGGCGCCGCCGAACGTCAGTAGCGCGGCTTTGGTGAAAAACCAGCCCATCTGCGCCAGCGCACCACGCCAGCCCTGCCAGGCCACCAGCGCCGCCATGGGCAACAACCACAACAATGCGCCCACCACCAGCAGCCGCGCCAGACGCGCAGGTTTGAAGCGGGCGTGTTCGGGCGTAGGCGTGTTGTCGTCTATCCAGGCAGGCAAGCGGTCGGCCGCAGCCTTGGCGGCACCATGCCCGCCACCGCCAGTAAACTGCCCGGGCAACCAGCGCTGCCCGGCCCAACCACACACAGCCGCCGCCAGAACCACAGCAGGGAAGGGGATGGCCAGAAACGCAATTGCTACAAAACTCATAGCTGCCAGTGCTGGCAGGACGGGGGCTCTGCGCGGATTTTTCAGTGTTTTACTCGCCATGCGGTGCACTGCCTGCAGCACGATGGCAGCCACCGCCGGCTTGATGCCCCACAGCA
Source organism: Burkholderiales bacterium (assembly GCA_028868305.1). GTDB lineage: Bacteria > Pseudomonadota > Gammaproteobacteria > Burkholderiales > Burkholderiaceae_C > Allorhodoferax. Next base: position 37,554 of record JAGWUS010000037.1, read on the forward strand.
CCGCAGCCACCACTGGCACCTTGCCAAAGGCCATGTACAGCCCGCTCAAGGCGATCAGCAACAGCAGGGAGGGCAACACAAACAGCGCCCCCGCCATCACCCCGCCCCAGGTGCGGTGCATCAGCCAGCCGATGTAGGTGGCAAGCTGCTGCGCTTCGGGGCCAGGCAGCAGCATGCAATAGTTCAAGGCGTGCAGAAAGCGTTGTTCGGAAATCCAGCGCTTCTGCTCCACCAGCTCGCGGTGCATGATGGCAATTTGTCCGGCAGGGCCACCAAAGCTGATCAAGCCGAGCTTGAACCAGAACTTCAGCGCCTCGCCAAAGCTGACACCGTGGGCTTCCTTTTCGCGCATGACATCGCTCATACCTTCACTCCCGTCATGGTCTCGGGTTTCCAACTGTGCGGCTCATCCTGCGCACGCACGCGGTCACTGCGTCTTCACTCACGTTATGGCCGTAGACGCAGTACACAGCAACACTGCTTGCTTGGGACGAAGCAATCCGTGCCGCCACATCCTCGGGTGCGCACCGGATGGCACCAGCCAGCAGGCGTGGGCTTTCCGCAAAGCGGGCCTCGCGACGCACATCCAGCACCAGGGGTGCATCGGCACGGCCCAGCCGGTCATTGAAGTCCTGGGGGGGAATGGAAAAATCAGACGGTTTTTGGGTGTCCATGGAATGCTCCTTTGCGGCACCAGCATTTGGATGGGACACCATCTTGGAGCCGTAAAGGCCCAACACCGGGGAGCTGAAACCCCGATAGGCGCAATTTACCACAGCACCGGCTCAGCGCGCCAGTTTGTAGACCGACGTACCGGCGCGCAGGTTCGGTGCAAAGCGCACAGTGCGGCCTTCCTGCAAACCAAAACTGTCCAGCACACGCAGGCCGGTGCGCGCGGCCAGAACCGCCAGATCGGCATGGGTTCCGACACGGATGTTAGGTGTGTCGTACCACTGGTAGGGCAGGCGGCGGGTCACCGGCATGCGCCCTTTGAGGATGCTCAGCCGGTTGGGCCAGTGTGCGAAGTTGGGAAAAGCCACTATGCCCACCTGGCCCACACGCGCCGTTTCACGCAACATGACTTCGGCATTGCGCAGATGCTGCAGGGTGTCGATCTGCAGCACCACGTCAAACGACGCGTCGTCGAACATGGCCAGCCCCTCGTC
>JAGWUS010000003.1 GCA_028868305.1 Burkholderiales bacterium
CGGCCGCCGCGCCAGTCTTTGTTGGAAGGTCCGTCTACCGTCTTCTGGGTGGCGGTGGCGGCGTGCACGGTGGTCATGAGGCCGCGCTTGATGCCCCATTTGTCGTTGAGGACCTTGGCCACGGGTGCAAGGCAGTTGGTGGTGCAGCTGGCGTTGGAGATGATGGTCTGGCCGGCGTAGGTCTTGTCGTTGACGCCAAACACGAACATGGGGGTGTCGTCTTTGGAGGGGGCGGAGAAGATGACTTTCTTGGCACCGGCAGCCAGGTGTTTTTCACCGGAGGCTTTGTCCAGGAACAGGCCGGTGGATTCGATGACGATGTCGGCGCCGACTTCGTTCCATTTGAGGTTGGAAGGATCGCGCTCTTGCGTGAGGCGGATTTTCTTGCCGTTGACGATGAGGGTGTTGCCTTCGACCTTGACGGTGCCTTTGAAGCGGCCGTGCACGCTGTCGTACTGGAGCATGTAGGCTAGGTAGTCGGGCTCGAGCAGGTCGTTGATGGCGACGACTTCGATGTCGCTGAAGTTTTGCAGGGCCGAGCGCAGTACGTTGCGTCCGATGCGGCCGAAGCCGTTGATGCCGATTTTGATGGTCATGGTGGTTTTCTTAAATGCAATAAGCTTGTAGCCCTTGTGCAGAGTGCACAAGCAGCTATGAATTCAGGAGCGCCGAGCAGTCGGCAATCAGCCGGTCCGGGTTGCAGCCCGCTATCGGCTGGCCCATGTTGTAGCCGTAGGGCAATGCCCAGACCGCTACACCGCCATTGCGTGCTGTGGCCACATCGATGCTGGAGTCACCCACGAACAGCGCACGGTTTCTGGGCACACCAAACTTTTCCAGACAGTGCTCTATGCCTGCGGGAGTGGGCTTTTTGGTGGGCAGCGTATCGCCACTGACCACACAGTCCAGCAGGGGCATCAAGGCGTGCGCGTCCAGCACGGTCGCCGTGTAGCGCCCTTCCTTATTGGTCACCACGGCTGTCTTGACGCCCTGTTCCCGCAACGCCACCAGTGTCTCGAGTACCTGCGGGTACAGCTGGCTGCGGGTACCGCACCGGCGCTGGTAGTGCTTGTCGAATTCAAGCGCAATCAGTCCCAGGCTGTCGCTGGCGCGCACGGATTCAACATCGGTCTTGCCGGTATACGCCAGCGCCTGGATCAGCAGCTCGCGGGTGCCGTGGCCAATCCAGTCGTTCACCTGCTGTTGGGTCACCTCGGGCAAATCGAAACGGCGCAGCGTGTCGTTGACCGCATCCATGATTTCGGGTGCGGTTTCAATCAGCGTGCCATCGAGGTCAAACATGACCAGATCAAAAGTCCTTTCCATACCGCGCCTTCAGTTGATGCTTGGCACGATCTGGTCGGGCAGCGGCACCTCGCGGCGGTGCGCGGCACGGTGGGCCAGCGTGCGTGCTGCGTCTACCACGCGTTGCGCCGTGATGCCGAAATACGCGTACAGATCCTTGGCCGGAGCCGATTCGCCAAACGTGGGCATGCCCACCACCACACCGGTACGGCCCACATACTTGCGCCAGAAATCGGGATGCGCGGCTTCAATGGCCACTGCAGGCAGCGACAGGGGCAGCACCGACTCCTGGTAGGCGTCTGACTGGCGGTCAAACACATTGGTGCAAGGCATGGACACCACGCGGGTGGCGATGCCCTCCGCGGCCAGTATTTTCTGTGCGGCCATGGCCAACTCCAGTTCCGAGCCCGTGGAAACAATCACGGCCTGAGCCCCTTCCATGTCCGACAGCACATAGCCGCCCCGGCGAATGGCGTCCACTTGTGCCACATCGGTCAGGCGTGGCAGGTTCTGGCGCGACAGGCACAGTGCGCTGGGGCCGTCTTTGCGTTCCACAGCGCTGGCCCAGGCCACCGCCGTCTCCAGGCCATCGGCAGGACGCCACACATCCATGTTCGGGATGATGCGCAAGGACGGAATGTGTTCGACGCTCTGGTGCGTCGGGCCGTCTTCGCCCAGGCCAATGCTGTCGTGGGTGAACACATGGATTACCCGCGTCTTCATCAGTGCGGCCATGCGGATGGCATTACGGCTGTAGTCACTGAAGGTAAGGAAGGTGCCACCGTAAGGGATGTAGCCACCGTGCAGCGCAATGCCATTCATGATGGCGGCCATGCCGAATTCACGCACGCCGTAGCTCAAGTGGTTACCCCAGGCGTCACGCCCGGCTTTCACACAACCCTTGAAGTTGGTGAGGTTGGAGCCGGTCAGATCGGCACTGCCGCCAAAAAACTCGGGCAGCAAGGGCGCCAGCACGTCCAGCGCATTCTGACTGGCCTTGCGGGTGGCCACCGGGTCGGCTTTGGCCGCGATGGCGGCAAACACCTCGGGCAGCTTGTCGGCAAACGCGGGCAACAGGTCACCGGCCATGCGGCGCTCAAACTCCGCGGCCTGGGCCGGATAGCTTGTGCGATAGGCTTCAAAGCGCATGCGCCAGGCCTTCTCTGCAGCCTGGCCACGCTCCACGGCATTCCATGCAGCAGCAATATCGGCAGGAATCTCGAACGGTGCAGCGTCCCAGCCCAGCGCTTCGCGGGTGGCAGCAGTTTCAGCGGACCCCAACGCAGCGCCGTGCACGTCGTGGGTGCCCGCCTTGTTGGGGGAGCCCATGCCAATGACGGTCTTGCAGCAAATCAGGGTAGGCTTTCCATCAGGCAAATTGGCCTGGGCCTGGGCAGCACGGATGGCTGCGTCAATCGCCGCGGGATTATGCCCATCGACATCAGCAATCACGTTCCAGCCATAGGCATCAAAACGCTTGGGCGTGTCGTCGGTGAACCAGCCCTCCACGTGGCCGTCAATCGAGATACCGTTGTCGTCATACAGCGCCACCAGCTTGGACAGACGCAATGTTCCCGCCAGAGAGCAGGCCTCGTGACTGATGCCCTCCATCATGCAGCCATCGCCCAGGAATGCATAGGTGAAATGGTCTACCACAGCGTGGCCGTCGCGGTTGAACTCTTGCGCAAGCAGTTTCTCGGCCAGCGCCATGCCCACGGCATTGGTAATGCCCTGACCCAGCGGGCCAGTAGTGGTTTCCACGCCGGGCGTCAGGCCCACTTCGGGGTGGCCCGCCGTCTTACTGTGCAGCTGGCGAAACTTTTTGATTTCCTCCATCGACAGGTCGTAACCCGTGAGGTGCAACAGCGCATACAGCAGCATGGAGCCGTGGCCGTTGCTGAGCACAAAACGGTCGCGGTTGGCCCAATGCGGGTTGCTGGGGTTGTGCTGCAGATGGCGGTTCCACAGCACTTCGGCAATGTCGGCCATGCCCATGGGGGCACCGGGGTGGCCGGACTTGGCTTTCTCGACGGCGTCAACAGCCAGCATGCGCACAGCAGTGGCCATCTGGCTGGCCATATCGGGGGTAGGGGTGGTCATTTCAATGGGCTCCCATTGCGCGTTTTTTACGCTCGATCATTCGCCAGATAAAGGGCGTGAAGATCAGTTGCATCGCTAGTTCCATCTTGCCGCCGGGCACCACGATGGTGTTGGCACGGCTCATCATGGAACCATTGATCATGTTCAGCAGGTACTGAAAATCAATGCCCTTGGGCTTGGCAAAGCGGATCACTACCATGCTCTCGTCGGCCGTGGGCACATCACGCGCCACGAAGGGGTTGGATGTGTCGACGATGGGCACGCGCTGAAAATTCACGTGCGTGTGCTCGAACTGCGGGGTGATGTAGTGCACGTAATCGGGCATACGACGCAGGATGGTGTCGGTGACCGCATCGGCGCTGTAGCCGCGCATGTTTTTGTCGCGGTAAAGCTTTTGAATCCACTCCAGATTGATGACGGGCACCACGCCCACCAGCAGATCCGGGTGTTGCGCCACATTGTGTTCGGGCGTGACCACGGCGCCGTGCAGGCCTTCGTAAAACAGCATGTCGGTATCCTTGGGCAAGTCTTCCCAGGGCGTGAACGTGCCAGGATCCTGCTTGTAGGGGGCTGCTTCTTCGGCGTTGTGCAGGTATTTGCGGCTCTTGCCCTGACCGGTTTCGCCGTAGGTCTTGAACAGGCTTTCTATTTCGCCAAACAGATTGGCATTGGCACCGAAATGGCTGAAGTTGACGTTGCCCGCCTTCTCGGCTTCAGCGGCCTTGATCTTCATTTCCTTGCGGTCGTAGCGGTGGTAGCTGTCACCTTCGATGATGGCGGCCTTCACATTTTCGCGCCGGAAGATATTTTGAAACGTGCGCGTCACAGTGGACGTGCCAGCACCGGAGGAGCCGGTGATGGCGATGATGGGGTGGCGTTCAGACATAGTGCTTGTCTCCTGGAAGGTTTTAAATAAAATTGACCTCTAGCCCCCGTGGAATATGTACAGGCAGCTATTGAATTGGTAGCGATCAGCTGCGCCTTCAATCGCGGAACAGGCTGCGTTTGGCAAACAGCGGGTTGTCAATTTCCACGTCCTTGGCGGGTTCCGCGTGGTAACGCTCAATGCGCTCCACTTCATTTTTGGAACCAAACACCAGGCCGATGCGCTGGTGCAAGGACGTGGGCTGCACGCTCAGCATGGGCTTCTGGCCAGTGGACGCCCTGCCCCCCGCCTGTTCCATGATGAAGCCGATGGGATTGGCCTCGTACAGCAGGCGAAGGCGACCGGGTTTGCTGGCATCCTTGGTGTCGCGCGGGTACATGAAGACACCGCCGCGCATCAGGATGCGGTGGGCTTCTGCCACCATGCTGGCAATCCAGCGCATGTTGAAGTCCTTGCCGCGCGGGCCAGTCTTGCCAGCCAAACACTCGTCTACATAGCGTTTGATTGGCGCTTCCCAGAAACGACTGTTGGAAGCGTTGATAGCAAACTCATTGGTGTCTTCGGGCACATGCAACTGCGGGTGCGTGAGCATGAATTGGCCCAGGTTCGGGTCCAGCGTGAAACCTGCAACGCCGTTGCCCACGGACAGCACCAGCATGGTGGTGGGTCCATACAAGGCGTAGCCAGCCGCCATTTGCTGCGTGCCGGGCTGGAAGAAATCAGCTTCGACCACATCACGCCCGCTGTCAATCACGTCCTGCGGCGCGCGCAGGATACTGAAGATGCTGCCCACAGTGACGTTCACATCGATATTGCTGGAGCCGTCCAGCGGATCGAATACCAGCAGGTACTTGCCGCGCTGAATATTCTCGGGAATCTGGTAGGGGAGGTCCATTTCCTCGGAGGCCATGCCCGCCAGGTGACCGCCCCACTCGGTCATCTGGGTAAAGTATTCGTTGCTGATGACATCGAGTTTTTTCTGCTGCTCTCCCTGCACGTTGACGGTAGTGGCCACCTCGTTGCTCGGGTTGCCCAGCACGCCTCCGAGTTCACCAAAGGCCACCGATCGGGCGATCGCCTTGCAGGCCAATGCAACGTCCAGCAACAAGGCATTGAAGTCCCCGCTGGCGGACGGAAATCGGCGGCGTTGCTCGATCAGGTATTGGGTCAGGGTGAAGCGGCGACGAGTAGTCATGGTGGGCTTTCTGAATGACAAAATGGGGTGACCGGGCGTCAAGCCTGGATGGCAGCGCGGCGCAACAGCTGCATGACAGTGCTGTAGCCACCACCGGCATCGGGCGCACCAAACACGGCGCTGCCAGCCACAAAAGTGTCGGCCCCGGCCGCAGCGATAACGCCAATGTTGTCGGTCTTCACGCCGCCATCCACCTCCAGCAGGATGGGCTGGCCACCGGCAGCCGTGTGCGTAGCGATGCGCCGGCGCGCGTCACGCAGCTTGTCCAGCGTGGAGGGGATGAACTTCTGCCCGCCAAAGCCGGGGTTCACGCTCATCAGCAGCACCATGTCCAGCCGGTCCATCACATGGTCCATCCAGCCCAGTGGAGTGGCCGGGTTGAGCGCGATACCGGCCTTGCAGCCGTGGTCGCGGATGAGCTGCAAGGTGCGGTCCACATGGCGGCTGGCTTCGGGGTGAAAGGTGATGAGGTTGGCGCCCGCCTTGGCAAACAAGGGGATAAGCGCATCCACCGGCTCCACCATCAGGTGCACATCAATACCAATCTTGACGTGGGGACGGATGGCCTCGCACACCAGCGGGCCTATGGTCAGGTTGGGAACATAGTGGTTGTCCATTACGTCAAAGTGCACCAGGTCGGCACCGGCAGCTTCGATGGCGCGCACCTCCTCACCCAGGCGTGCAAAGTCTGCCGACAGGATGGACGGTGCGATCAGAATGGGGTTGAGGATGGGCTTTTCGGAAGTGGACATGGCAGACTTTCAAATAATCAAGGGGTCAGCGGCCATGCCACTCGCGCAGGTGGGCCACGGTGACCCCTTGCAGGCTGGGCAGCACGCGCAGGGCACCGGTAAAGTCCTGGTGCTCGGTAAAGCTGTTGGGGGTGATGATGGTGGGAAGGCCGGCGGCCATGGCGGCCTTGAGTCCATTGGCCGAATCCTCAAACGCCAGACAATCGGCCGCACGCAAGCCCAGGCGCCTCAGGGTCTGCATATACACCTGTGGATTGGGCTTCTTGATGGGTGCGGTGCTGGCATCTTCAATCACCTGAAAGTAGTGCGCCCAGTCCGGACCAATGGCGGCGCGCAGCAGCGCAGAAATGTTCACCGGTGACGTGGTGGTGGCAATCGCCAGGCGCAAGCCCTCCTTGTGCGCGGCATCGATCATGCGCAACACGCCAGTGCGCAACTGCACCGCGCCGTCCTGCACTGCACGCTCATAGGCCGCAGTTTTGAGTTCGTGCATGCGCTCCACTGTGTCCTGCACACCGGAGTTGTTGATGGCCTTGATATCGGGCTGCACCTGCTGCCAGTAATGCAGGATGCGTTCCTTGCCCCCAGACACCTCCAGCAGCTTCTTGTAGGTATCCTCGTCCCATACCCAGTCGCGCCCCACTTCGGCAAACGCCTGGTTGAACGCCGCGCGGTGCGCACTTTCGGTGTCGGCCAGCGTGCCATCCACATCAAAAATCAGGGCGTTCAACATGAAGAGAGTCCTTTTCGGGTTGTGTCAGCCGCTCGAAATCAGTGACGGCGGATTTACTTTATCCGGCAATACACATAAACTCTAATCACGATTATTTTTTATTTAATCAGTTTTATCTGATATTTAAAGCCATGCGAAATTACACCCTCAAGCAAATCCAGACCTTCATCGAGGTGGCACGTGAGCGCTCGGTTTCCAAAGCCGCCGAACGCCTGTTTGTCACGCAGCCTGCGGTTTCAATGCAGTTGCGTCAACTCGAAGATGCGTTTGGCATTGCCCTGGTGGAGTCCGCCGGCAGAAACATCCGCCTGACCGATGCGGGCGAGGCCTTTCTCACCCACGCCATTGCCGCCGCGGGCGCGCTCAAGGACCTGGAAGCCGTGATGGCCGAGCACGTGGGCATGAAAAAAGGCCACATCAATCTGGCGGTAGTGAGCACCGCCAAGTATTTCGTACCCATGCTGCTGGTCCGCTTTGCCAAGCTTTACCCTGGAGTGGATATCTCGCTGAACATCGACAACCGCGAAAACATTCTTGGCATGCTGGCCCGCAATGAGGCTGATCTGGTGGTCATGGGCCGCGCGCCCAAGACGCTGGATTGCGAGGCCACTGCCTTTGCCACCAACCCCTTAAGCATTGTCGCGGCACCGGACCATGCGCTCTCGCGGCGAAAACACCTGCCATTCAGTGCGCTTGCCGATTATGGTTTCGTGGTGCGCGAGCAGGGCTCCGGTACCCGGGCCGCCATGGAGCGCCTTTTTGCACAAAACGAAGTGCCGCTCAAGGTGGTGATGGAAATGCCCAGCAACGAAACTATCAAACAGGCGGTCATGGCTGGCATGGGCCTGAGTTTTTTGTCGCTGCGCACCGTGCGCCACGAATTGGCTAGCGGGCACGTTGCCTTGGTGGATGTCACCGGCATGCCCATGGTGGGCAATTGGTATGTGACCCATCTGCGGCAGAAGCGCCTGGCGCCTGCCGCCCAGGCATTCAAGGCCTTCCTGATTGAACAGGGAGGTCCGCTGATCGATTCCTGGGCGTGATTGTTCGCACAACTCAAATTAATAAGTTTTATCTTATTATTAATTGATAAAAATTTACTTTTACTTATGAACATTATTTTTTATAGTCTGCCGCATCCCTACTGAAAGCAGCCCGTCCGGCGCAGCTCCAGGCGGGGCCCAACACGCAACCACTGGAGACTTCACATGGACCAAAGTAACCGTTACGCCGACCTCAGCCTCAAGGAACAAGACCTGATCGCCGGCGGCCGCCACATCCTGGTGGCCTACAAGATGAAACCCAAGGCCGGGCATGGCAGCTACCTGCAATGCGCCGCGCACTTTGCAGCCGAGTCATCCACCGGCACCAACGTCGAGGTGTCCACCACCGACGAATTCACCAAGGGCGTGGACGCGCTGGTCTATCTGATCGACGAAGCCACCGAAGAGATGCGAATTGCATTCCCCCTGGACCTGTTCGACCGCAACATCACCGATGGACGCATGATGATCGTGTCCTTCCTGACGCTGGTGATCGGCAACAACCAGGGCATGGGCGACATTCAGCACGCCAAGATTTACGACTTCTACATGCCCCCACGCGCCATCCAGCTGTTCGATGGCCCAAGCAAAGACATCAGCGACATGTGGCGTGTTTTGGGTCGCCCAGTCAAGGACGGTGGCTACATTGCCGGCACCATCATCAAGCCCAAGCTGGGCCTGCGTCCTGAGCCGTTTGCGGCAGCGGCTTACCAGTTCTGGCTGGGTGGCGACTTCATCAAGAACGACGAACCCCAGGGCAACCAGACGTTTGCGCCGATGGCAAAAACCATCCCCCTGGTGTATGACGCCATGAAGCGCGCCATGGACGAAACCGGCGAAGCCAAGCTGTTCTCCGCCAATATCACCGCCGATGACCACTACGAAATGCTGGCACGCGGCGAGTTCATCCTGCGTGCATTCGGCCCCGACGCCGACAAAGTGGCCTTCCTGGTCGACGGTTATGTGGGCGGCCCCGGCATGATCACCACCGCACGCCGCGCCTTCCCCAACCAGTATCTGCACTACCACCGCGCCGGCCACGGTGCAGTCACCAGCCCTAGCGCCAAGCGCGGCTACGACGCCTATGTGCTGGCCAAGATGAGCCGTTTGCAAGGCGCCTCCGGCATCCACGTGGGCACCATGGGCTACGGCAAGATGGAAGGCAGCCAGGACGACCGCGCCATTGCCTACATCATCGAGCGCGACAGCTACACCGGCCCGGCCTACCACCAGGAGTGGTATGGCATGAAGCCCACCACACCGATCATCTCGGGCGGCATGAACGCATTGCGCCTGCCAGGCTTCTTCGAGAACCTGGGCCATGGCAATGTGATCAACACCTCCGGTGGAGGCTCGTACGGTCACATCGACAGCCCCGCTGCAGGTGCCACTTCCCTGCGCCAGGCCTATGAATGCTGGAAAGCGGGTGCTGACCCGATCGAATGGGCCAAGGAGCACAAGGAATTTGCCCGCGCGTTTGAGTCGTTCCCTGGGGACGCGGACAAATTGTTCCCAGGCTGGCGCGAGAAGATCGGAACGCACCGCTAATTTAGCCCACCATGACTACTCTGAATGTCCCTGGCGCTGCGCCCTTCTATCAGTCACAAGGCAATGAAGTCGCGTTGTTTGAGGCGGCCTATGCAGCGCGTCTGCCGGTCATGGTCAAGGGGCCAACCGGCTGCGGCAAGTCGCGGTTCATCGAGCACATGGCACACCGCATTGGCAGGCCACTCATCACCGTGGCCTGTAACGAAGACATGACGGCGAGCGACTTGGTGGGGCGTTTTCTGCTGGATGCCAACGGTACCCGCTGGCAGGATGGCCCGCTGACTGTCGCTGCCCGTACCGGCGCCATCTGTTACCTCGATGAAATCGTCGAAGCGCGCCAGGACACCACGGTGGTCATTCACCCACTCACCGACCACCGCCGCCAACTGCCGCTGGACAAAAAGGGGGAGACAGTACACGCCCACCCGGATTTTCAATTGGTGATCTCCTACAACCCAGGCTACCAGAGCCTGCTCAAAGACCTGAAGCCTTCGACCAAGCAGCGCTTCGCCGCCTTTGAGTTTGACTACCCCACGGCCGAACTGGAAGCGCAGATCGTCTGCACCGAGACCGGGCTGGATACTGCACGCGCAGCGCAACTGGTGCGGATTGCCCATGCCGCCCGCCAGCTCAAGGGGCACGGCCTGACCGAGGGGATTTCCACCCGTCTGCTGGTGTATGCAGCGACGTTGATCATGGGCGGCGTAGCACCGGCGGATGCCTGCCGCATGGCACTGGTGCGCCCCATCACCGACGACGCCGACATCCGCCAGACGTTGGACCACACCATCGCCGCTGTGTTGGCCTGAGCGTGCTGTCCATGGCCGCAACGCCAGAACAATTAGAAGCCTGGCGTACCCAGCTGGCGTGTGCCTTTCCGGCAGTGCAGGCGGTTTTTTCCGATTGCATGGCAGAGGCCAGCCAGACGCTGAGCCCGGCGGGGCTGGACGCCTACCTGGACTGCGCGCGTGCGCTGGGCAAGTTGGGCCGTGGCCCTGAACCGGTGCTGGCCTTTTTGCAGGAGTGGCCGCAAGTTGCAGCCACCGCGGGTGAAGAAGTTCTATCCGATGTAGATGCCCTGCTCCACGCCATGCAGAAGTCCCCCAACAGCGCTGCCATGGCGCCGCTGCTGAACACCCTGGCCGCCGTGGCACGGTGCCTGCAGGGAGCAGATCCGCTGCGCCACTACCTGCGCGTGGTGCGCGAGGTGATGGCACGTACTTCGGTGTCCATCCACGGCCACCACACCACCTTTGCCAGCCCCGGACTTCCGGTGCTGCTGGAGCAGGCTCCGCAGCTGCTGGGCCAGCTGACGGTGGCAGGCCTTGCCAAATGGGCCGCTTACGGTGCGCGCCATTACCAGCACCACCCCGAACGCCAGCGCGAATACTTTTCGCTGCAATCTGCCGACAGCCGCGCAGTACTGCTGCGCGAGCGCCATGGCACCCTGTTTGCCGATGTCGAGAGCCAGTTGGGACTGACGCTGCGCGCACTGTGGCAGATAGAAGTTCCCCTGCGCGCGTTTGCCACCGGTATGCAGGATGCAGCCACCCTCGCCCCGTGGAGCACACACCACACGGGCCAGGACAGCATCTGCCTGCCAGATGTGTATGACGATTATTGCGGCGTGAGCGGCCTGGACCGCTACCGCGTGGCCCTGGCCCATATGGCGGCGCACCGCCGCTGGAGCCAGCCGCTGGTGGCCGACAACCTGAGCCCCCTGCAGCGCATGACCGTGGAATGCCTGGAGGACGCACGCATCGACCACCTGCTGCTGCGCCATTACCCTGGCCTGCGCCCTGCCCTGCTGACCCTGCATCCACGCCCGGTGGAAGGCGCCTGCAAACCAGAGGTCGTCAGCTGCCTGCGCCACCGCCTGGCCATGCTCTCACGTGCGCTGCTCGATCCCTTGCATGGCTATGCAGATGCAACGCTGAACGACTGTGTGGATGCGTTTCATTCCTTGCTGTCCGGAAGTGAGTCCTCCACCCAGGCCATACAGGCACTGGCGCTGCGACATGCTGCCCGCACGCGCCGCCAGAGCGATCAGCTTGCCCGCGTTTTTTTCGAAGACACCGTGGTCAGCTACCGCGACGACAACCGGCACCTCTGGAAGTTCATTGAGGCCGGGGACGAAGAAGAGAACTTCCAGGAAAACCGCGCCCCAACTCCCCATGAAGTGTCTGGCCTGCCTCCGCGCCATTACCCGGAGTGGGATGTGGGCAGCCAGAGCTACCGACCGGATTGGGTCAGCGTGTATGAAGCCGTGCACCCCAGCGGCGACACTGGCGCCATTGATGCCTTGCTGAGCCAGCACGCCGGTCTGGCGCGCCAGCTATCGCAGCTGCTTGATGTGCTCAAACCCCAAAGCCGGGTGCGCATCCGCTACCAGGAAGAAGGCAGCGAACTCGACCTGGATATTGCACTGGGTTCGCTGGTCGACTGGCGCGCAGGGAAGCAACCTGACCCGCGCATCCTGATGAGCCACCGCTCTGACGACCGCAGCATTGCCGTGATGGTGCTGCTGGACCTGTCGCAATCACTGAATGACACCGTGCCCTGCACCGGCCAGACGCGACTCTCCCTGAGCCAGGAGGCGGTTGCGTTGCTGGCCTGGGCTATTGACCGGGTGGGCGATCCGTTTGCACTGGCGGGTTTTCATTCCAACACCCGCCACGATGTGCGCTACCAGCACATCAAGGGCTTTGCTGAAGCCTGGGGCCTTGCACCCAAAGCCCGCCTGGCTGCACTACAGGGTCAGTACTCCACCCGCATGGGCGCCGCACTTCGCCATGCGGCCCATTACCTGGGTGCCCAGAGCGCCGACAAGAAGCTGCTGCTGGTACTCACCGATGGGCGACCGTCCGATGTGGATGTGTCCGACGAGCAGGCGTTGGTGGCCGACACCCGCCAGGCGGTGCAAGAGTTGAGTCAGCGCGGCATGCACACCCACTGCATCAGCCTGGACCCGCAGGCCGATGCCTATGTGCACGACATCTTTGGCCACCACGCGACGGTGGTGGACCGCATTGAGCAGCTACCCGAAAAGCTGACCCGGCTGTTTGTGAGCCTGACGCACTGAGAGTCAAGAATCAACAGACACACGTATCATTGCCGGCTAATACATTGGTTGGGGCTTTCACATGTTTGACAATTTCCGGATCACGCAGCGATTTACTGCCGTGCTTATCGCTTACTGGCTGTCCTTCACAGCGGTCGCCATCGTCAGCTATTGGGGGCTCTCCAGTGCACGCGAAGCCTTGCGCCACGCACATGAAAAAGGCATGGTGCCGGTGCTGCAGATATCCGACTCCATGGACAAGATCACGCAAAACCGCCTGCAGGTGTTGCTGGCCTTCCAGCATGCTCCCAACGGCCCCCTTGCGGCAATCCACGACCACCCGACCACTCTGCATATCAACGCCATTGCAAAGAACCGTGAAGAAGCCAACCGCCTGTTTGAATCGATCTCCATATCCCTGAATGGACCCGAAGAAAAGGTCCTGCTGGAAGCAGTAAAAAGCACCCGGGCCGCATGGCGTGAAAAGCTCGACTCGGCGGTCAACGCCATCAAGGCCAACAACTTTTCACCGGAAACCATGGCACAGTTTCTTGCAGCAGGCCGCCAGGAAGGCGAGGCGGCTATCAAGTCCCTGAAAGACATGCGCGACTACAAGGTGAAAGTGGCTAACGAAGCCGCCGATCAGGCAGAGCGCCGCTACTACATAGCACTGACCGTATTCCTTTTCGCAGCCATCGTGGGCGGCGTTCCGGCCACCCTCATGAGCCTGCTGCTCATGCGGCGCATGCGCACCGGCTTTGCCTTGGCCGATGAAACCGCGACCGCCATCGCGGGCGGAGACCTGTCCCATTCTGTGGCATCCACCGGCAAGGACGAGATCGGGCATCTGCTGGGCCAGATGGGCATCATGCGGGACAACCTGCACCGGGTGATCAGCCAGGTGCGTGGCGGGTCGGATGCCATTGCCAGCGCTGCCAGTGAGGTGGCCACGGGCACGCTGGATCTTTCCAACCGCACCGAACAACAGGCCAGTTCACTGGAAAAAACCGCCTCCGCCACTGAAGAACTGTCCAGCACGGTGCAGCACAATGCCGACAGCGCAGCGCAGGCCAACCAGCTGGCAAGCTCGGCATCGCGGGTGGCCACACGCGGCGGCACAGTCGTCGCGCAGGTCGTGGACACCATGAGCGCCATTAACACGTCGTCGCGCAAGATCATGGACATCATTGGCGTGATTGACGGGATTGCATTTCAGACCAATATCCTGGCGCTCAACGCAGCAGTGGAAGCTGCCCGCGCGGGCGAGCAGGGTCGCGGCTTTGCAGTGGTGGCCTCCGAGGTGCGTGCACTGGCGGGGCGCAGTGCGGAAGCCGCCAAGGAAATCAAAAGCCTGATTGACGATTCGGTCGACAAGGTAGGCAAAGGCACCGAACAGGTCGCCCAGGCCGGCAGCACCATGCAGGAAATCGTGCAGGGCATTCAGCGCGTGGCTGACATTGTGGGCGAGATCGCCTCCGCCAGCCGTGAACAGTCCGCCGGCATTGCCGAAATCAACCAGGCCGTTACGCAGCTTGACAGTGTGACCCAGCAAAACGCCGCCCTGGTGGAGCAAACCTCCGCCGCGTCGGGCGCCTTGCAGGAGCAGGCACGCCAGCTCGCCGAAGTGGCGGCGTCCTTTCAATTGGGCAACACCGCATCGGGCGCACTTCGCTTACGGTGATTCTTGGTAATACAGGGCTCCAGCCCTTACAGAATCTGCGCAAGCTGCTATCAAATAAGTAGCAAATCCTAGGCGCTGGCCAAACCGTTCAGGGGACACCGCGCAGCATAAGAGCAGGACTCCAGTTGCAGGGTGACCTGCCCGATACCAAAGTCGTCTTCCAGCGCATGCTCGGCCTGGTGCAGCAGCGCGGACTGGTCCACGTCCTGCTCGCTCAGTACGAGATGCGCCGTCAGGGCATTGTGGGAAGTACCCATGGCCCAGATGTGCAGGTCATGCACATCGTCCACGCCCGGCAAGGCCAAAAGCGCCTTGCGAACGGCTTCCAGGTCAATACCCGCGGGCACCCCATCAAACAACAAGTGCAGGCTCTGGACAAACAGGCTCCAGGTTCCCACCACAATGATCACGGCAATGGCCAGGCTCATGGCCGGGTCCAGCCAGGCCCAGCCACGCCACAAATACAGCGCACCGCCAATCACCACAGCCAGCGACACCAGCGCATCGCCCGCCATGTGCAGGAACGCTCCGCGGATGTTCAGATCCCCCTCGCGCCCGCGCATGAACATCAGCGCCGTGGCGGTGTTGATAACAATGCCCACTGCGGCCACGCCCATGATGGTCCAGCCCTGCGTGGCCTCGGGCGACTGCAACCGCTGCACCGCTTCCAGACCCAGCGAACCCATGGCCACCAGCAACAACACCGCATTTGCAAACGCTGCCAGGATGGAGGCGCGCTTCCAGCCATAGGTGTGCCGCGCATCCGGCTGCAGCTTACCGGCCAGCGCCCCACCCCAGGCCAGGACCAGACCGGCCACATCGCTCAGGTTGTGTGCGGCGTCTGCCAGCAGCGCCAGCGAGTTGACATGCCAGCCGTAGAACCCTTCAACGAGGACAAAGCCCAGGTTCAGCGCAATGCCGATGGCAAAGGCGCGGTTGAATGTGGCCGGGCCATGGTCGTGTCCATGGCCGTGGGTGTGCGCATGGGAGTGGTCATGCGCACTCACAGCGCGGGTCCTTCAAAGACCGGCGCAAAGCCGCCACCGGGCGTGCGGAAATTGGTGGTCTGTCCCTGGTACATGCGGGCGGCAACCCATTGCACCTGGGCATCGTAGACATAGGCGCGCACGTCAAACTTCAACACCCGTGCAGGCCCGGATTCGCTCTGTTCCGAGATGGTGCGTTCACCGGGCTGCACCAGGGCTTGTGCCACATAGTGGCCTGCCAAAATGTCCTGCCACACCCGCTGGGTGAGCTTGTCACCCCGATAGGCCGCCTTGCCACCATAGCCCGCAAAGGGTTTGAAGAAGAGGCTTTTGCGATCACGCCACAGGCGCTCTGCGTTCGCGGGGTCCACCAACTCGGTGCGTGGAATGTTGGCCAGCAGCAGTTCGCGCGTGCTTTGCGGCACGCCCAGTGCGGCCAGTTGGTCCGGGCTACTCAGCACCACCAGATTGCGCTTGTCGGCATACAGGGCGTGGGCCTGCGGATGGGGGGTGATCACGGCCGCCCGCTGCAGATAGGCGGCCCGCAGTACGCTGCTGGGCAGAGTGTCGAGTGAAAAGTCGGTCAGCCGGTTGTAGACCAGATCGATCCGCACATCGCCATGCCACAACGCGCCATCGCGCAAAGTGAAATCCTGCGGAGCCGCCACCACCGCCAGCAAGCCATGGCGCTCAAAGAGTTGCTGGAACAGCAGGAACTCCGGGTACAGGTATTGGCCCTGCGGGTCTTCGTCGACGATGGCAATGCTCAACAGGGGCCTGATGTGGCCAGACAGACGCCACTCCTGCTGGAACATGGCCATGATGGCCTCGTCAAAGGCCTGCGCGGAAGCCGGGGGCGGCACCATGGGTTCCATCTGGGCGCAACAGGCCCGCTGCGCCCGCGCCAACACCGCGTTGAGCATGGCGCCACCGGCGTTGGTGTTGATCTCGATCAGCCCCAGGCCGCTTTCGGTCACGTGAAAGTCATAGCCAAAAAAGGCACCCCGGGCGCCACCCGGGTCTTCCTGCGCAATGGCGGGTGACTGTGCGAGCACCTGGGCGCGGTAGGCCGGCAACGCAACCACCGACTCCACCGCACGCACCACCTGGGCCATACGCGCCATGTGCTGCGGAGATACGAAGACAGGATTGGCTGCAAAAAGATGGGGGCAGCGCTCGCGGACCAGTTCAAACAGTCCGGGCTGCCCTATTTCGGATTCCAGTGCGCTTTTGAGCGCCTGGTTGTCGAGGCTGATGCAGAAGCATTCGCTGTTAAGCAGTTCGACAAGATCGGGCATGGCAGATTCAGTCATTCCCCGATTCTGCCAGCCTGCTGCGACCACGGCATCAGTTCAGGGAAACCGCACCCACCAAAGGACGCTTCTCCAGGGTCCACTGGTGCAGCGAGCCGTCATACAGCTTGGCGGACTTGTTGCCGAGGATTTCTGAGGCCACAAACCAGGGGCCGGAGGACAGGTGTCCGCTGTTGCAGTAGGTAATAGCGGGAGCAGCAGGGTCAATACCTTGCGCAGCCATCAGACCACGGTAGGTGTTGGCCGCCATGAACTTGACGGTGCCAGCCGAGGCGTTGACCATCAGGTCGGGGCCATACAGCTTGGCACCATCCAGGTGACCGTATGCATACACGTAGTCGCGTTTGCCCAGTCCGTGGTACTGGCGTGCATCACGCGAATCGATCAGCACCGCACTCTTATCGGCTATGGCCTTGGCCACGTCTTCCGAGGTGGCAAAGTACTGGGCAGAGCGGTCTGCCTTGGCAACCCAAGTGCCTGTCTTGGCAGGCGCTGCGGCGGTGCTGTACTCGCGGCCTTCGAGCAGCCAGGTGGCCATGCCACCGTCAAGAACGGCCATGTCGTCTTCACCATAGACCTTGAGTTGCCAGTAGACACGCAGGGCATCGTCCAGATCGGTGGCATCTGCGCCCACCGCTACCAGCACCATGGGCTTGGCAGTGTCCACACCAGCGGCCTGCATGGCTTTCTCGAACACGGTCTTCTCGGGGATCATGTACTTGACCTTGAGGTCGCCGTAGGTGCGCTCGGTGCGCATGTTCTTCATGTCGACCAGGCGGGAGTTGGGAATATGGCCGCCTACTTCGGTGACGGCTTTCTTGCCGGTCTTGGCATCGGTTTCAACTTCGGGCTTTTCTGTGAACGACTTCACGTTGGAGCGCACTTCCACCACCTGCACCTTGTCCAGGTTCTCGGCCAGCCACTTGGTGCTGACTACCGGACCGGGCAGTATGCCGGCATGCGCAGCCAATACGCCCAGGGCGGTGACCAGCGCTGCGCTGGTTTTCACAAAGAGTTGTCTCATCGTTTTCTCCTGAAAATAGGTTGCGTCAGCAACCAAGTTGTTGAATTCTTTGGACCAGACTGATCTGGCTC
Source organism: Burkholderiales bacterium (assembly GCA_028868305.1). GTDB lineage: Bacteria > Pseudomonadota > Gammaproteobacteria > Burkholderiales > Burkholderiaceae_C > Allorhodoferax. Next base: position 17,699 of record JAGWUS010000003.1, read on the forward strand.
TGCGTCACTACGTCCAGGCGGCGGTCTTCCCACAGCGTCTCCCAGTCCGTTTGGGTACTGCGTTGCGCCATGACTGCATCACGACGCCGCACCAGTTGCACGATTTGCGGCAAATAGAGCTGCACCATGGCCGTGGCCCATCGCGCAACGGGCGCCATACGGCCAAGGGTCTTCACCTCGAAACGTGCCAATGCGGCTTCCACCTTCTGCGCGTCATTCCAGACTTCACCGGTCACCCAGCGGTTGGTGGTGAACAAACGGATGGGCTGCCCCACGGCATCGAGCGAAATGCCCACCAGATGCATGTAGTCCCCGGCCTGCGTTCCATGGGAAAACAGATGAAAGTGGCCGTGCTCGGCATCCGGTTTGCGACGCGAATCATGGGCGTGGTAGTACAGGCGGGTGTGGTGCACTGTGTCGACAATGTCGTGCCGCGGATAGTGTTCCAGTTGTACACATTGCCGCGTTCCCGCCATGGCAGCCTGCACCAGGCTTGTGCCTGCGCGGGCATAACGCAGCGGGATGGCCAGAGCGTCCAGCGCTGCCTGTTCCATGGTGTCCTATTTCTTGGGAGCGCATGGGTTGGCCGGCGCGCAAGGATTGTCAGAGCCTTTCTTCTTCTTTTTCTTGGCAGGACCGCAAGGATTGTCAGGACCACAGGGGTTGGCTGCTTTCTTGCCATCCTTGGGCGCAGACGCTGACATGTCAGCTGGCGTAGCGGCGTGGGCCGGAGCCACGAGGGCAGTAGCCATCATCAACGCAGCCAGGGTCTCAGCGACTTTACGGCGACTGGGAATGGATTTTTTCATCAGAATCTCCTTGCGTAATTAAAAAAAGTTACTGGTCAACCGTGCGCGCCGCACCGTTGACAGCCTGTTCTGCGGTCACTGGGCCGGCCGAGCGACGCTCAAACCAGGAACCGGCATAGAACACGGCCACAAGTGCTGCAGCCAGGATGGCCAGCATGGCAAGCTCTGGTATGCCAAAGGCATCGGTCATGGTGTCGCCGGAATCGAGTTCCCACATGCCCATGACCGCTTCGACTGCGGGACCGTACAGTCCCGCAAACACCACGGTGCCCAGCAACAGCCCAATCAGGAATACCAGCGCATCCAGACGGCCCGAGAACAAACCCACGACCGAGGTACCAGGGCAATAGCCCCCCACAGCAAAACCCGCACCGACCAGCGCGCCACCCACGGCGCTGGCCATGAGCAAGGAGGTCGGAACAAAAACCGCGTCTGATTGCAACAGGCCAGCAAACTTCAGCCCATACAGACCGAAAGCCGCAACCACGATGGCAGTAAACATTACTTTGAAAACCGACCAGTCGCGCAACTGAAATTGCGCCGTCAGCTTGGCAGGGCTGCCAAATCCGGCATTTTCCAGAACGAAGCCAAAGAGCACGCCACACACCAGGCCAGAGATCACACCCGCGTCATTGAGTGGAAACATGTCAAACCCCCTTGACCAAACGGCTGGCAACCAGGCCCGTGGCAAAAAACAATCCGAGGAACACAAATGCGGCCACCCCCAGCGTGGCAGCACCCGACAAGCCCAGGCCACTGGTACAACCTGCCGCCACACGCGCCCCAAAGCCCGCCATAAGACCACCGGCCAAAGCGGTCATCAGACGCCGCGGAGCGCCCACACTGCGCACGCCATCAAACTGAATGCGAAACCGCCCCGCCATAAACGAAGCGGCCAGCGCGCCAATGGCCACACCAATGACCTGCCAGCTGATCCAGGAGGACAAGGGATTGCCGTTTTCCACCATGGGTCCCAGGTAAGCGTTGGCATGGGTGGCTGTCGGGGCTGCATGCAAGCCCAGCCACGCCGTCAAACGGGTGCTGGCACCAGTGGCACCCAGACCGTGACCGGTCAGCACAAATGTGAGCAACAGAACCAGACCGAGGGCAACCCCGGCCAGCAAGGGCGACCAGAAAGGTTTTACGTCACGGTAGTGAACACCTGAACTCAAGGACATTGCGACTCATCTCCAATATTTATATACCAATACCAGTATAGGTAATTTTTAAAACCTGCTCAAGACAGGGATTTCCCCGCGTTCAAGCTCCGGTATGAGATTGACCTGTATCAACCCCTGTGCAATCAATACCCTGCATGTCCGGACGACTGATGGATATCAATCGAAAAACTGGATGGAAGTTCACACTGCGTGCAACTAACCGAAGGGAATTTTCATGAAAGCACTACACGACCTTTTCTCCACCGACTACGGCCTGATGAGCATCGGCGGCATTGTCTTCATGCTCGGGATGGGCGTGTTTTTCGTGCGCTACTTCAACCGGAAGATGGACGAGGACGCCAAGGCAGCGGCAGGCAAGTAAGCCGCACGGTGGGCACTTGCTGCCCGAGCCCGCTGGCAGGGGCTGATCACTCCGCCAGGAGGCGCTCCGGCTTGAGCAGACGGTACACCCTGCCGCTCTTGTCGAGCGGCTCCAGTACCTCTTCTCTCACGAGGGCACTGATCTCCCTGCTGACGGTTTCCATTTTGAGGTCGACCATCGCACCCATGTCTTCCCTGGCAAACAGGGTGACGAATTGCGCATCGGTGGCGCTGCGCATCTTGAGCACAAAGTTGCAGACACGGTTGCGCGCCGTACCGAAGTTCAAATCGGCCAGCCAGTCGTCGGCCTCGCGCAAGGTTCGCGACCACTTTTCCATCAGGCGTTGGTGCAACCGTGGCGACTGGGCACCCAGCGCCTGAATGACGGACAGTGGAATCCTGCACACAGACACAGCCGTCAAAGCGACGGCATCCGTGTCATACCGGCCATGGGCCAGTGCCTCCAGTCCCGCCACATCACCAGGCCGCAGTACACGTACGATCCGCTGACGGCCATCGCTGGTGTTGCGTACCAGCTTGATCATGCCGGTGCGCAAGGTGAATATCCCGACGGCCGACGCCCCTTCCTGAAACACCGACAGGCCCGCACCGATTTCAAGATCGTCAATGGGCGCATGGATCATGCCGAAATCCTGCTCATTCAGATCGGCAAACAGCACCATGTCCCGAATGCCACAATTCCGGCAATCGGAGGTGCCGCGCCAGGCGGATTCGGTTTTGATAGGGATCATGCTGCCTCGGTGAAAAGAAGTCCTACAAAAGAGGAGGGGCGATAGTCAACTGTCTATATTTGCTTTCACTGATGCATTGTGGCATGGCTGAATTTACCGGTATGCCAAAGGTATTTGTTTTTTAAACCGAGTCGCAAGCCCTGCCCTTGCAACCGGCCGCCCTGGAAGTCCGACCGTCCGTGTCGCAGACACACGACCCGACCGAAGCAGCGAAAATCGCTGCATGATAAAAATATACCCCCATGTGTATGTTTTCTATCTACAATTGAAGTAATTAATCAATTACTTTTGCATGGAAACGCTCACCAAACGCCCCAAGCTGGCCACCGAAGTGCGCCAGGCCGGTCTGGTAGATGCTGCCCTGGCCATGGCGGCCGAACGAAGTCCGGCAGACATCACGACCGCTGAACTTGCGCAAGCCGTTGGCATCACACAGGGGGCCGTGTTCCGGCACTTCTCAAGCAAGGAATCTATCTGGCTGGCGGTGATCGACTGGACCACCAGCATATTGATGGCACGTTTGCAGGCAGCTGCCACCACAAAGACGACGGAAACAAAAGCACGATCCGACCCTCTGTCTGCCCTGCAATCGGTATTCATGGCGCACGTGGACTTTGTCATCGAATACCCGGGCGTGCCGCGCATCATTTTTCAGGAGTTGCAGCACGCGCAAGACTCCGCATTAAAAGCCAGCGTTCGAACACTGATGCAAAGCTACCGGCTTCTCCTTACCGGTCTTCTGCAGGATGCAAAGAAACAAAAGTTGCTGGCGGAAGACACCGACATATCCTCTGCCGCCGTTCTCTTCATGGGCTCTGTGCAAGGACTGGTCATGCAGTCCATGTTGAGCGGCCAGGTGCAGGCCATGGCGACGCAGGCCCAGGGAGTTTTTGCGATCTATCTGCGCGGAATTACATGCAAGGAATTTTCATGAAGCACCCTACCCTGCTGCGCCGAACTGGTCTGGGCGCGTTGGCACTTGCACTGGTTGGTGGCGTGGCCTACCTGCTGCTCAACGCGGGCCCGCTCGCGCCAACCCAGGTGACTGTCACCACGGTACGGGAAGGGCAACTGAGCCCGTCCCTATTTGGCATTGGTACCGTGGAAGCCCGACGCAACTGGATGGTGGGTCCTACGGTTGCAGGTCGTGTTCTCAACGTCCGGGTCGATGTTGGTGACAGCGTCAAGACCGGGCAGTTGCTGGCAGAAATGGACCCGGTCGATCTGGACCAGCGCCTGACTGCGCTCGACGCGGCCCTGACGCGGGCCAGCAGCACGCAGGCCGCAGCCCTCGCCCAAGTGGCCGATGCCACGGCACGTCGTGACTTGGCAGCCACCAATGTCAAACGCAACCAGGAACTGGCGGCGCAAAACTTCATCAGCCCGGGCGCACTGGAATCCCGGCTTCAGGAAAAGGCCTCTGCAGACGCTGCATTACAGGCCGCACAGGCCAATCTGGCAGGCGCTGGTCAGGACCTTGTACGCCAGAGAGCCGAGCGAGCCGCGCTGGCTCAGCAACGTAGCAATGTGCGCCTGCTGGCCCCTGCCGACGGCATAGTGACCAGCCGCGATGCAGAAGCCGGCAGTACGGTGGTGGCAGGTCAACCCGTGCTGCGCCTGATCGACCCCAGCAGTCTGTGGATCAGGCTACGGGTGGACCAGGGGCGTTCCGCCGGGCTGGTCAATGGTCTCAAAGCAGGCATCGTCCTGCGGTCCCAACCACGCAACGTGCTGCCTGGTCACGTCGCCCGTGTTGAACTGATGGCAGACAGCGTGACCGAGGAACGCATTGCACAGATTGGGTTTGATGCACTCCCCGCCAGCGCGGGGGCAAACGTGTCTGTTGGAGAAATGGCCGAAGTCACGCTGCAACTTCCGAATACACCGTCCACACTGGTGGTGCCCAACGCCAGCGTGCAGCGGCAGCAGGGCCAGACGGGCGTGTGGTTGCTGGACGGTGGCAAGCCCGCATTTGCACCCGTCCGCCTGGGGACCAGCAGTCTGAACGGCCAGGTCCAGGTGATCGAAGGACTTAAAGCGGGTGACACCATCGTGGTCTACAGCCAGAAGGCGCTCACATCCGGTGCCCGGGTGAAAGTCGTGGACGCCCTTGTCAAAGCAACGGGCCAGGACGGCACGCCATGATCAGCCTGGCGGGGCGAGACATTGCGCACAGTTGGCGGAAATTCGTCTTCACGGGCATGGGCCTGGGTTTGCTGATTGGCGTGACGCTCACCATGGCCGGGGTGTACCGCGGCATGGTGGACGATGCCCATGCCCTGCTCAACAACAGCCGGGCCGATCTCTGGGTGGTGCAAAAGGATACGCAGGGCCCGTATGCAGAATCCTCCAGCATCAAGGACGATGTGGTGCGCAGCATCCTGGCTATGCCGGGCATCGCGCAGGCGGCCAATGTGGCCTACCTCACCATGCAGGTCCAAGGCGGCGACGGCGTGGATTCACGCGTGATGGTGGTCGGTATGGAACCCGGCCAGCCGGGAGAACCTGGCTATCTGCTGGCGGGGCGCCAAATCACCCGCGGCCACTATGAAGCCATTGCCGACATCCGAACCGGCTTTGAACTGGGCGAGCGCATTCGCATTCGCCGCCATGAATACACCGTGGTGGGTCTGACCCAGCGCATGGTGTCATCGGGCGGCGACCCCATGGTGTTCATCCCCCTAAAAGACGCCCAGGAAGTGCAATTCCTCAAGGACAATGACACCATCGTCAACGACCGCACCCGCACTGCAGCCAATCCGGCCTTCAACCGCCCTGGCGTACCTGGGTTGCTGGATGCGATACAGGGCCTGCAAACCAGCAGCCACAACGTCAACGCCGTGCTGGTGCAACTTGCCCCCGGCCTGGACGCCGAACAGGCGGCCGAACCGATTCGCCGCTGGAAGCATCTGCAGGTGTTCACGCGTGCGGGCATGGAAGAGATTCTGGTCGCCAAGCTGATTGCCACCGCCGCGAAGCAGATTTTCATGTTTCTCGTGATTCTGGCGGTGGTGAGCGCAGCCATCGTGGCCTTCATCATTTACACCATGACGCTGGGCAAGATCCGTGAAATCGCGGTGCTCAAGCTCATTGGCACCAAAAACATCACCATCGCCAGCATGATCCTGCAACAGGCTTTGGGTCTGGGGCTGATCGGGTTTCTGGTCGGCAAGGTGGCCGCCACTCTGTGGGCACCGGTGTTCCCCAAGTTTGTACTCCTGCTGCCACAGGATGCCGTCAAGGGTCTTGTGGTCACGCTGATCATTTGTGCACTGGCCAGCACCCTGGCCATTCGGGCAGCGCTTAAGGTGGACCCTGCGGAGGCCATTGGATGATGACCGGTGGCATCCGGATCGAAGGTCTGCGCAAGGTGTATGGCGCGGGCGACACCGCCGTCGAGGCCCTGAAAAACGTCAACATGGACGTGGCCCCCGGCGAGGTTGTCGGCCTGGTCGGACCCTCAGGTTCGGGCAAAAGCACACTGCTCAAATGCCTGGGCGCCATCATAGAACCCACTGCGGGACGCATGACTCTGGGCAGCGATGTCATCTATGACAACGCCTGGAAGACTGGCGACCTGCGCAGCCTGCGACGCGACCGTATTGGCTTTGTATTCCAGGCCCCGTACCTGATTCCCTTTCTCGACGTGACCGACAACGTGGCACTGCTACCTATGTTGGCCGGTATGCCCAATGGTCAGGCCAGATCGCGCGCACTCGAACTCCTGACCGCGCTGGATGTGCAGCACCGCGCCAAAGCCCAGCCAGCGCAACTCTCCGGTGGAGAGCAGCAGCGCGTATCGATTGCACGTGCGCTGGCCAACCGTCCGCCGGTCATCCTAGCGGACGAACCTACGGCCCCCCTGGACAGCGAGCGCGCTCTGGGGGTCATGCGCATCCTCAATCAGATGGCCCAGCATGCGCAAACCGCCATCATTGTGGTGACGCACGACGAAAAAATCATCCCCACCTTCAAACGCATTTACCACATCCGAGATGGGCACACCTACGAGGAAGCCGGCGAAGGGCGTGATCTGTGATGCGCTATTCGAATGAAGGGGTTTCCGGCTTGGCCACCGGCTTGCCCGCAGCGACCCAGGCATCAAAACCGCCGGCGATGGACTGCACATTCAGGTAACCCATATCGTGCAATGCGGCCGCAGCCAGCGCGGCGCGACCACTGGTCTTGCAATACAGCACGATCTTGATGTCACGGGATTGCAGCGCGGGATTGCCACTGAACTTGAATTCCAGCATGCCGCGGGAAAAATGCACAGAACCGGGAATGTGGCCAGCGGCAAACTCGTCGCCTTCCCGCACATCGACCAGCACATCGGCATCGCGAACGGTCTGCTCCGCGTTGGCCACGGAAACTTCCTGGACTTTCGATTTGGCTGCGGCAACAAGATCGTGGGCTGTTTTCATGATTCACTCCTGAAAAATTACTATCAAAAATATAGCTAACTATGCATAACCAACAAGGGCTGTAGGCCTATTTAACTACAAACGTACACCCAGCCAACGGGTCACAAAGGCGGGCCCCTGATGGCCCGGTCCCTCGGCCAGGGTCACCTCACCGCTCCAGGACAGCATTGGTTGCAGCAGGCCATCAAAGTCGGCATCCATTTGCTCCGGGGTGTAAAGCATGTCGGCATCCTTGGGACCTCCGCTAGCGTACTTCAACTGCGCGGGATGGAAGGCCTCCAGTATCAGGTAACCACCACGCTGCAGGCTGTGGGCCAGGCAACGGTGGGCACTGCGTCGAATGGAATCGGGAAGGTGCGTGTAAATCAGGACGACGGCGTCGGCGCTGTCTGGCGCAGGTCTCCAGTCCCCCAGATCGACCAGTTCCGTAGCCAGGGCAACGCCACGACTGGCGGCCAGTTCACGTGCTTTTTGCAGCCCCACTGCGGAGCTGTCTACCGAGGTGACGCGGTGGCCCTGCCCGGCCAGCCAGACGCCATTGCGCCCTTCCCCGTCGCCGGGCACCAGCACGGTGCTGGCCGGCGACAGACGCGATGCCTGCTCCTGGAGGAATGCATTGGGTTCGGTGCCGTATTTGAAACCAGGCTCGGCAAAGCGCAGATCCCAGAAGTTCAAGGGGGAATTCATGGTGTCTATTCAAGTTGGGATGTGCGCGACCATGCCATGCGGGCAAGGCGCCATACCAGCAGCATCAGCGGGACGGAATGCAGCGCCAGGTCAAAAATATCGATGGGGCGCACCAGCGTTCCAGCGAGTAGCATGCGGGTCTTCTCCACAAGGTGCGGCTCCGGTGTGATGGGCGCCACCGCCAGCCAGCCAGCAACGAGCGCCAGCCAGATGAGGGGAATGCGATAGATCATGGCCGGATGGCTGCGCGTGCAGTCTGCATGCGCTGATCGAGATAGGCGCCGTAAAAGTCGGCAATGTACCCGCCCACCAGCCGCTCGGCCACTTCCTTGCCACCGGGGCCAAAGAACAGCACTGTCGGCGCCACCTTGATAGCCCAGGCACGCGCCAGTTCGTCGTGGGTCACCGCCTTGCGATTGAAGTCCCGCACAGTGGTCGATGTACGCATATCAATTTGCACCACGGGAACGCCTTCCTGCCGGCGCAGGGGCCCCAGATAGCTGTCACGGGCCACCCGGCAAAACGGACATCCCTCAAGGCTGACCATAACGACTAGCGGCTGCCCGACCATGATCGCCCGGGCGAGTTCATCTGCCATGGACTGCGGTGCAGGCAATGCTGCGCCAGCCGCCCATGCCAATGGCATCACCCCTGACGCTGCGATGCAAGCACCTGCAGTAAGCAGGACGCTGCGACGGAGCATTGCATGCGGATCCGTCATTGCGCTTCCTTCTCCATCAGGAGATAGGTGTTATAGGCGTTCATGCGGTTGGCCGCACGAAACAGCGGCAGGTGTTCATACCTCATCCAGTCAGTCGCTTTGTAGGCATCGTCAAAAGGCTCCATATTCTTCGCAGCCTGCCCCATGGAACTGCGCAAGTAAACAAGGTAGTCGCGCGTCAGCTCCATATCTTTGCGCGCCTCGCTGGATAGAGGACCGTGACCCGGCACGACGACTAAGGCATCGAACGCTAGCAGGGTATCGAGCGCCTTGATCCAGTGGCCACTGTCAGCCTGACCGACAAAGGGAATGCGGCTGCGAAACACCAGATCGCCCGCAAACAGAACCCGCTCGCTGGGCAAATACACCACCAGGTCCTCAGGTGTATGGGAAGGCCCCACGGGCTGCAATACAAACCGCACGCCGCCAACTACCAACTCCGTTGGGCCATCAATCCACTGGTCTGCTGGCACAAGTTGCGTAGACCCGTCAATCCAGGGTGCCAGATCCTGCCGGGAAGCGATCAGCCGCAGCCGTGCTGTGTCCGAGTTGAGGTACTCGCGCGCCGCGGTGTGGGCGATGATGCGGGCACCTTTTGCCTTAAAGGACTGCAAACCATAGATGTGGTCTGCATGGTAGTGGGTCACGAGCACGTGGGTTACCGGTAGCGGAGTGACCTTGCGGATCTCTTCCATCAAGCGGTCTGCAAGTGCAGGAGAACCCAGCGCATCAATGACCACCACACCCGCTGGGGTCACCACAAAGGCGGCGTTGGATATGAAGTTCTGATTGGCACGGCTGCCCAATGCCGAAAGCCCCTCGACATACCAGGAGGAGGCTGACACCTTGACGGCCTGCATATCAGGCCGACTCGGCGGGGTATTTTGCGCCGTGGCTACGTTGGCAGCCACACACAATAGAACGCTGGCCAGAGCCAGACGGATAGGGTTTCCGTTCATCAATCGCCGCATTGTTGCGTGCATTTCGTCTCCTAGATCCAAGGTGGAAGTTGTCTTTGGTTAACAATGCCAGATCAGCATGCATGTCGCTTGATATCGATCAAACGCAAATGCCCCTGATACCGTCCTATACGTTTAATATAAGTCTTTACCGAATTATTGGGGACTATGGTGGATCTGGCAACCATTCTTGAGCGCTATGGCGATGGCACAGTTCTGGCCATTGGTGGTTTGGTGATTGGTGGTCTGTTTGGGTATTTTGCCCAGCGCTCCCGGTTTTGTCTGCGCGCCGCGGTCATTGAGTTCTGGCACCACAATTTCGGGGAAAAGCTGTCGGTCTGGCTGCTGGCTTTTTCCACCGCGGTCGTTGTGGTTCAGGCTCTGATGCTTGCCCACAATCTGGATATCAGTTCCGCACGGCAAATCGCCACGCGCGGCAGTCTGTCTGGTGCACTCATTGGCGGACTGGTCTTTGGTGCCGGTATGATCATGACACGTGGCTGCGCAAGCCGTCTGCTGGTGCTTTCTGCCAACGGTAACTTGCGTGCGCTGTTGTCCGGCCTGATCTTTGCCGTGACAGCGCAGGCCTCCCTGGCGGGCGCTCTATCCCCGCTTCGAGCAACCATCAGTGAATGGTGGACTGTCGAGGCGGGTCCAGCACGTGATTTGCTGGCCATTACCGGTGTGGGGCCTTGGGGTGGACTCGTTGCTGGCCTGGTGTGGATGGCAGCAGCCCTGTACTTTTCCTGGCGTAGTCCGCGTCACAGCGTGTGGGTCTGGCTGGGGGCCGTGGGCACCGGTTTGACGGTAGCGGCCGCCTGGTGGTTCAGCTACTATCTGTCGAAACAATCGTTCGAACCCATTCAAGTCCAGGGGCTGACCTTTAGCGGACCATCGGCAGAGTGGCTGATGCGGGTTCTGTCATCCCCGGCACCGAAAATTGGTTTTGAATTCGGACTGCTGCCCGGAGTGTTCGCTGGTTCGTTTCTGGGTGCCGTGCTTGGCCGCGATTTGAAGCTTGAGGGCTTCAAGGATGGTTATAGCATGACCCGCTACATCGCCGGCGCGGTGCTTATGGGATTTGGCTCCATGCTGGCGGGCGGCTGCGCTGTCGGCGCTGGCATGACCGGCGGGGCAATCTTCGCGCTGACAGCGTGGATCACTTTGATTGGCATGTGGGTAGGCGCTGGCCTCATGGACAAATTACTGGACGGCCAGTCGATGGAACAACAGGTCTTTGACGTTCCCCCAGAGGCGACCAAAGCCCCCTGAGGAGCTTTGGCGTACTGTCAATTGGCCACTATTTGGAGCTGAGATACTCCGCAACGGCAGCCATTTCCAGCGGCGTCATCTTCGCCACAATGGAGTGCATCACAGCGTTGTCGTTGGTACGCTGGCGCTTGTTGAACTGGTTCAACTGACTCTCGATGTAAGTCGCATATTGACCAGCCAAGCGCGGCAGGCTGCTGGTCCCCAATGCGTCCGGGCCATGGCAGCCCGCGCAGGCAGGAACACCGCTAAACTTGTTGCCGCTAACATAAATATACCGACCCACAGCGGCCAAAGCCGCATCTTTGGCCGGTTCTGCAGGTGCTTTTTTCTTTTCAAAATACTTGCCCAAAGCCACCATTTCATCAGGGGTCAGCTTGGCAACCATTTGCGACATGGCAGTACTTTCTCGCTTACCAGACTTAAAGTTTTCAAGTTGTTTGGCAATATATTCCCAGTGCTGACCCGCCAGACGGGGAAATACTTCACTGGAAGACTCACCATCTGCACCGTGGCACAGCGAGCACACGCCGGAGACAATTTTCTTGGCGCGCGCCTCGTCAGCCTGCGCCATCACCCCACCGCAAACCAGCGCAACCATCGTTGCAACACCCCAATGAAACACCGCTTTCATCGTCTCTCCTGATGCGTTAAGCCAATGTGTCGGCCCAAATGTTGCGCGCCCAAGCCAGCGCATAACGTCCCTCCAGCTCATTGGCCGCAGCAGACACGCCACCCGAACCGGCCACTGTGAGCATGGTTTTTTTCTCGGCGTCATAGCGATGCACGCTGGAAACGTGCACCGCATCTTCGTCGCTCACGAAGCTGTAGCAGGTGTTGTTGTAAATGGGCATGCTGTTGGGCTGTTTACCCGTCAGCAAGGCCACCACCGCAGCCGCACAGGTCTTGCCGTGCTGGTTGGCCATATGCCCGGACTTGGGCATGGCGGGAGCAATCTGGATGGAATCCCCCAACACGTGTACGTTTTTGACTGCTATAGACTCAAAAGTCAGGAAATCCACCTCGCACCAGCGCTTGTTGGCCGTAGCCAGCCCCGTCTTGACGGCAATGTCGCCGGCGCACATTTCAGGGATAACGTTGAGCACTGACGCTTTGACATCCTCGTTGAACTCGAACTTCAGAGTATTTGTGGCTACATCTACGTCCACTGCCTTGTGCTTGGGGCGGTACTCGACAATCCCTTCGTAACGTTCTTTCCACGCCTTCTTGAACAGGGGTCCCTTGGAAGTTACGTCGTCATTGGCATCCAGAATCAGCACCTTGCTCTTGGACTTGGCCTGGCTGAAATAATGTGCCACCTGGCATGCACGCTCATAGGGCCCAGGTGGGCAACGGTAGGGCGCCATCGGGATAGAGAGCGCATACACACCACCGTCGGGCATGGCTTGGAGTTGCTTGCGCAATGCCACCGTCTGGGCGCCCGCTTTCCAGCTATGCAACACCTTGTCTTTGGCGCCATCTTTAGCCATGCCGGGCAGACCTTCCCAAATGAAGTCGACGCCCGGGGACAAAATAAGTCGGTCAAATGGCAACTCGCCACCGCCTGCCAGCATGACCACCCGCTTGTCAGGGTCGATACGAGTGACCATGTCCTGCACAAGACGCACTCCATGTCGAAGCACCAGGTTGTCATAGGGTGTGGTGATATCGGCCATGGTCTTGCTGCCGCTCAGCACCAAATTGGAAATTGGGCATGAAATGAAGCTGCTGTTGGGTTCGACCAGGGTGACATCAATCCCATAGTCCGACCACATGCGAACATATTTGGCCGCGGTAGCACCGCCGTAGCCACCACCTACCACAACCACCTTGGGGCCGCTAGCTCCCCCTGTCGTGGCACAGCCCGTAACCAGACCGAGCGCGCCCAGGGAGCCGACAGCACCAACGCTTTGAACGAATTGACGACGTTTCAACATGATTTGGCCCATCTTATTTCTTTTGTGCTGAGAAATAGCCGGCCAAGGCGGCCAATTGCTCGTCGGAATAGCCCTTGGAGAGTTGGTGCATGATGGTGGCCGGCTTTTTGCCAGTCTTGAAATCACGCATCTTCTTCAGAAGATCGTCCTTGTTCACGCCGGCAAGGGACTCGTTGCCGGCTTGCGCCACACCGTTGGTCCCGTGGCAGTTAGCACACGCTGCTGCCCAACCACGTACCTGCAAGGGGTCAATGCTCTGCGCATGCACAGCAGATAAATCAAGCGCCAGAACAGCGGCAACCGCAAGAAATGTCCATTTCACGGGTGACTCTCCTGTGTAAAGTGAAACAATAAAAACTGTCAACAAGCTCCCTGCCAAGAGCAGGGGGCACTTCATCAACGGTCTCTTATATTCACTCTGAATGTACGACTTTAACGAGCTACCACCGTCCGGTGAAAACCCTGCCCCAGACTGTCAAGTTCGTGTAATCAAGCGGAGGCTAACTTTGCGTCAACCGCGACCTGCCTGCAGACAACGCGACACAGGTCAGCAACACGGGCATCTGCAATACGATAGTAAATCTGCACGCCGTCACGGCGCTTGGCCAACACTCCAGACAAATACAAGGTATTGAGGTGTTGCGACATGTTGGGCTGCGTCGTGTCGATTTCGACCAGCAACTCACTCACATTCTTTTCATGCTCGCACAGGCTCTTGATGATGCGCAGGCGCATGGGTGCGGACAATACACGGAACAAGTCCGCGGCCAACTGAAAGACCTGATCGCCAACGGCGAAATCAACTGCGCTGGAAGGTAATGCCTGCTCGACCATGGTGTTGCCCCGCCTACATGAACTTGTCGGATTGTAATGGTGCACCTCTGACAAGGTAAAACCACCACTTTTTACGGTAAAAAAAAGGACTTGCGAATATTTCGCAAGTCCTTTTTTAACCAATAAATTGGTGGGCAGTGCAAGTTTCGAACTTGCGACCCCTGCAGTGTGAATGCAGTGCTCTACCCCTGAGCTAACCGCCCTGAAATCTGTTCAGGAAAGTCTGCGATTATACGGCATTTTCCAACGCCATCTTCCAGACCGTCTTGCCACCACTGGACTTGTCCAGCTGTCCCAGCACTTCCTCGTGAAGCCCCAACTCCTGCGCATTTGCCATCACCACCGGAAGGTCCACGCCGGACAAGTCCACGGACACCGAGGTCACATGTTTTTCTTCGCTGGCCACCGTTTCCATCAGCAGGGCATCCTGCCCGCGCGTCATATTGATATACACATCGGCCAGCAACTCGGCGTCCAGCAAAGCGCCGTGCAGGGTCCGGCCAGAGTTGTCCACTTCCAGCCGGTCGCACAAGGCGTCCAGGTTGTTGCGCTTGCCCGGGAACATTTCTTTGGCCATGGCAAGGGTGTCCACCACACCAGAAACATAGTCCTTGAAACGGGGGCGCCCCAGAAGCTCCAGCTCCTTGTTCAAAAAGCCCAGATCGAACGACGCGTTGTGGATGATGATCTCGGCATCCTCCACATACGACAACAGCTGCTCGACGATCTCTGAAAATTTGGGCTTGTCCCGGAGGAACTCTGTGGTGATACCGTGGATGCGCAACGCCTCTTCATGGCTGTCGCGCCCGGGGTTGACATACAGATGCAGGTTGTTGCCGGTCAATTTGCGGTTGACCAGTTCGACACAACCAATTTCGATCAACCGGTCGCCCTGTTCGGGATACAAACCGGTCGTTTCGGTATCAAGAAATACCTGGCGCATGGTCAGTGATTTTCCTTGGCATGGTTGATGGAGTACTTGGGAATCTCGATCACCAGATCTTTCTGCGCAAGTATTGCCTGGCAACTCAGGCGGGAATTGGGCTCAAGTCCCCAAGCCCGGTCCAACAGGTCTTCTTCTGTCTCGTCAGGTTCGTTGAGAGACGCGATGCCCTCCCGCACCACCACATGGCAGGTGGTACAGGCGCAACTCATGTCACAGGCGTGTTCGATATTGATGTGGTTATCCAGTAGCGCTTCGCAAATGGAGGTTCCCGCTGGCGCAGACACCTGCGCGCCCTGTGGGCAGTATTCGGGATGAGGCAGTATTTTGATGGTGGGCATGGTCAGGCGCTTTGCGACTTCAGAGGGTTTCGATATTCTTGCCTGCCAGGGCAGTGGCAATCCCGCGGTTCATCCGCATGGCAGCAAATGCCTCCGTAGCTTGGGCCAAAGCTTTGGATTCGGCTTCGATCAGGCCGGCATCTTCACTGGTGAGAACTTGGCCCAAGGTTTGCATGACTTTATCCACCGCAGCGCGTTCACGTTCGTCGAGCAAATCTCCATCCACATCCAGCGCGCTTTGGGTAGCCAGAATCAGCCGATCGGCATCTACGCGCGCTTCGACCAGTGCACGTGCACGCATGTCGGATTCTGCTGTGGTGAAGCTCTCGGACAGCATCTTCGCAATCTGTTCGTCACTCAAACCGTAAGAAGGTTTCACGTCAATGCGTGCCTCCACGCCACTGACCTGCTCTCGGGCGGACACATTGAGCAAGCCATCTGCATCGACCGTGAACGTGACGCGGATTCGGGCAGCGCCGGCCGCCATGGGCGGAATCCCGCGCAATTCGAACCGGGCCAGGCTTCGGCAATCTGCTACCAGATCCCGCTCCCCCTGCACCACGTGCAAAGCCAGCGCGGTCTGCCCATCCTTGTAGGTGGTGAAGTCCTGCGCCATGGCCGTCGGAATGGTCTGGTTACGGGGAACAATGCGTTCGACCAGCCCCCCCATGGTTTCTATGCCCAGAGACAGTGGGATCACGTCGAGCAACAGCAAATCACCTTTGGGGTTATTGCCCGCCAACTGGTTGGCCTGGATGGCGGCGCCCAGGGCTACGACTTCATCGGGATTCAGATTGGTCAAAGGCGGCTGCCCAAAAAAATCAGCCACGGCACGCTGAACCTGTGGCATCCGTGTGGAGCCACCGACCATCACCACGCCCTTGACGTCGTCTTTACCCAGGGAAGCATCCCGCAGGACTTTCCGAACGGCTTGCAAGGTACGCGTGGTGAGCGCGGCAGTTGCCGCCTCAAACTGTTCCCGGTTGAGAGACAGGTCAATAGCACCGGAAGACAGTTCCACCTCGGCTGTCACGATGTCTTCGGAAGACAACGCCTCCTTGCATTGGCGCGCCTGCGCCATCAACTGCGCCTGGTCTTCAGGAGATTGCGCCTGGATGCCGGACTCGGCCAGTAGCCACTCGGCCAACACCCGGTCATAGTCGTCGCCACCCAGCGCCGAGTCGCCACCGGTAGCCAGCACTTCAAATACCCCAGCTGAAAGGCGCAGGATGGAGATATCAAAAGTACCGCCACCCAAATCGTAGATAGCATAAACACCCTCTGCACCGTTGTCCAGCCCGTAGGCAATGGCAGCGGCGGTGGGCTCGTTGATCAGGCGCAGGACATTCAGCCCGGCCAGTTGTGCCGCGTCTTTGGTGGCCTGTCGCTGCGCATCATCAAAGTAGGCTGGCACGGTGATGACCGCACCATAGATATCGTCGTTGAACGTATCTTCCGCACGGAAACGCAGCGTTGCCAGAATCTCGGCACTGACTTCGACCGGGCTCTTGATTCCAGCGATGGTGCGTATCTGGGCCATTCCGGGCGCGTCCACCAGCGCATACGGCAACTTATCTGCATGGGCGATGTCTTTGACACCACGACCCATCAGCCGTTTGACCGAGGCAATCGTGTTTCCGGGATCGGTGGTCTGATTCTGCTGGGCCTCAAAACCGATCTGACGTCGCTGGCCGTCGATATAGCGAACCACACTGGGCAGAATGACCCTTCCCTGCCCATCGGGCAAACACTCTGCTGCTCCATTGCGTACGGCTGCTACCAGCGAATGCGTTGTGCCCAGATCGATACCGACGGCAATTCGGCGCTCATGGGGATTGGGCGATTGGCCCGGCTCTGAAATTTGTAAAAGCGCCATGGTGATAACTATTCAAACTGGTCCAAGCGCTGGTGTACGTCCTGGGTGAATTTCTCGACAAACATCATTGAACGCACTGGCTCTACCGCCTTGGCATACGCGTGCTGCTGGTCCAGGAAAGCTTCACATTGTTGCAGCAGTTGCTGTCGATAGGCCTGCACTTCATCGAGCAAAGTATTCAAGGCTTCTGCAGACTGCGCCTCATCCAGTGCTTCACGCCACTCCAGTTGCTGCATCAGGAATGGCGCGGGCATAGCCGTATTGCTATGGGCATTCACTGGGGCACCGTGGAGTTCGCACAAATAGGCTGCGCGCTTGAGCGGATCTTTCAGACGCTGGTACGCCTCATTAATGCGTACCGACCACTGCATGGCAACTCGCTGCGCAGCTGCACCCTGGGAGGAAAATTTGTCGGGATGCGCTTCACGCTGAAGCGTTTTCCACCGCGCATCCAGTGTTGCGCGGTCCTGCGTGAACTGCCGGGCAATGCCAAACAGCTCAAAATCGTCCGCCTGGAAATTCACACCCGAAACGACTCACCGCAGCCGCATTTGTCGCGTTCATTGGGGTTGTTGAAGCGGAAACCTTCATTCAATCCCTCACGCACAAAGTCCAGCTCAGTGCCGTCAATGTAGGCAAGGCTTTTGGGGTCGACCAGCACCTTTACGCCATGTCCTTCAAACACCAGATCTTCAGGCGACAGTTCGTCCACGTATTCCAGTTGGTAAGCCAGCCCAGAGCAACCCGTGGTCTTGACACCCAGACGCACACCCACGCCTTTTCCTCGCTTGGCGAGATAACGGGTGACATGCCGCGCCGCGGCCTCGGTCAAAGTAACGGCCATATCAGTTCAAATGCTTCTTCTTGTAGTCATCTACGGCGGCTTTGATGGCATCTTCAGCCAAGATCGAGCAGTGAATTTTCACCGGGGGCAACGCCAGCTCTTCCGCAATCTGGCTGTTTTTCAACGCAGCCGCTTCGTCCAGTGTTTTACCCTTGACCCATTCGGTAACCAGGGAACTGGAGGCAATCGCCGAGCCACAACCATAGGTCTTGAAGCGCGCGTCCTCAATCACACCGGTTTGCGGATTGACCTTGATCTGCAGCTTCATGACGTCGCCGCAAGCGGGGGCGCCCACCATGCCCGTGCCCACAGATTCATCACCTTTTTCAAAGCTGCCGACGTTGCGGGGATTTTCGTAGTGATCAACAACTTTTTCTGAATACGCCATTTTGTTTACCTCTTCAATGCGCAGCCCACTGGATGCTGCTGATATCGATGCCTTCTTTGTACATGTCCCACAAAGGGCTCAAGTCGCGCAGTTTCGACACATTCTTCTTGATGGTGTCCACCGCATAATCAATGTCGGCCTCAGTGGTCCAGCGGCCAATCGTCATGCGCAGACTGCTGTGGGCCAGCTCATCGCTACGGCCCAATGCACGCAACACATAGCTGGGCTCTAGAGATGCCGAAGTGCAGGCCGAACCACTGCTCACCGCCAGGCCCTTGATGCCCATAATCAGCGATTCGCCTTCCACATAGTTGAAGCTCATGTTCAGGTTGTGAGGTACCCGCTTGTCTTTGTGACCGTTGATAAACACCTGCTCAATACCTTCCAGGCCAGCCAGCATGCGGTCGTGCAAGGCCTGAATGCGCATATTTTCAGCAGCCATTTCTTCTTTGGCAATACGGTAGGCCTCGCCCATGCCCACGATCTGGTGGGTAGGCAGCGTGCCGCTACGCATGCCACGCTCGTGGCCACCGCCATGCATCTGCGCTTCCAGACGAATACGGGGCTTGCGACGCACAAACAGCGCGCCAATGCCTTTGGGGCCATAGGTCTTGTGCGCTGTCAGGCTCATCAGATCCACTGGCAGCTGGGACAGATCAAAAGCCACACGGCCGGTTGCCTGTGCGGCATCCACATGGAAAATCACACCTTTTTCGCGGCAAATTGCGCCAATGGCCGCAATGTCCTGGATTACGCCAATTTCGTTGTTCACGAACATGACACTGGCCAGAATCGTGTCGGGCCGAATCGCTGCCTTGAAAGCGTCCAGATTTACCAGACCATCTTCCTGCACATCCAGGTAGGTGACCTCAAAGCCCTGGCGCTCCAGTTCGCGGCAGGTGTCCAGCACCGCTTTGTGCTCGGTCTTGACCGTAATGAGGTGCTTGCCCTTGGACTGGTAAAAATGCGCCGCACCCTTGAGAGCCAGATTGTTGGACTCGGTGGCCCCCGAAGTCCAGACAATCTCGCGGGGATCAGCACCAATCAGGGCCGCCACCTGCTCACGCGCTTTTTCTACTGCAGCTTCTGCTTCCCAGCCCCAGGCGTGGCTACGGGACGCAGGGTTGCCGAAATGGGTGCGCAACCAGGGAACCATGGCATCCACCACCCGCTCATCGCAGGGGTTGGTGGCGCTGTAGTCCATGTAAATGGGGAAGTGGGGTGTCGAATCCATAGCGGTCAAAAAGTCAAGATTTGGAGAAAGCATTGCCCAGGGCAAAAACGGAATTGGGCGCGTTGATGCGGATCGGCTTGGAAATGGGCATGGCCTGGATGGCGCGCTTGACGCTGGGCTTGTCTTCCACATGCACGCCCTTGGCCAACTGGTCATCCACCAGTTTCTGCAAGGAAACCGACTCCAGAAACTCAACCATGCGGGTGTTCAGGGATGCCCACAGATCGTGCGTCATACACCGGTTGCCCTCACCGAGGCAATTTTCCTTGCCACCGCACTGGGTGGCATCAATGGGTTCGTCCACCGACACAATGATGTCCGCTACAGTAATGTCGGAAGCCTTGCGTGCCAGGGTGTAGCCGCCACCGGGTCCACGGGTAGACTCCACCAGTTCGTTGCGACGCAACTTGCCAAACAGCTGCTCTAAATAGGACAAGGATATCTGCTGGCGCTGGCTGATAGCGGCCAAGGTCACCGGGCCGCTGCTTTGGCGCAGACCCAGATCGATCATCGCGGTGACCGCAAAACGGCCTTTGGTGGTGAGACGCATGGCAGGCTCCTTCAGTCGCGAAACACGCGAACATTTGGTTGACTAACTCGCTCAACTATAGCACTAATCCCTCAACATTGCTCGGATAAGCAGACCGATCAGTCTATGTAGTCGATAGTTTTAATCAACTTTACAAAACCACGACGTTGTCTGCACCTGGCGCACCGAAGGCCTGCTCTTTCAAAATGTGCAATTGGTCCCGCACATGCGCCGCTTTTTCGAATTCCAGATTGCGGGCGTGCTCCATCATCAACTTCTCCAGGCGCTTGATTTCGCGGGAAATGTCTTTCTCGCTCATGTCCTCGACCTGGGCACGTTGCTGGGCATCGCGTTCCAGACGCTCGGCCTCCTTGCCGGCCTTCTCGCTGTAGACGCCATCGATCAGGTCGCGCACTTTCTTCACAATCGCTTTCGGTGTGATGCCTCGTTCCAGGTTGTGTGCGATCTGCTTCTTGCGGCGGCGTTCCGTTTCGCCGATAGCCCGCTCCATTGAATCGGTGATCCTGTCGGCGTACAGAATGGCTTTGCCTTCTAGGTTCCGCGCCGCCCGGCCAATGGTCTGGATCAATGAGCGTTCGGAACGCAGGAAGCCTTCCTTGTCGGCATCCAGAATGGCAACCAGCGACACCTCGGGGATGTCCAGGCCCTCACGCAGCAGGTTGATACCCACCAATACATCAAACGTACCCAGACGCAGGTCGCGCAGAATCTCCACCCGCTCCACCGTGTCCACGTCGCTGTGCAGGTAGCGCACCTTGACGCCGTTGTCCGTCAGGTAATCGGTCAGTTGCTCGGCCATGCGCTTGGTCAGCGTGGTGATCAGCACGCGCTCGCTCTTTTCGACGCGGATGCGGATTTCCTGCAGCACATCGTCCACCTGATGGGTAGCCGGCCGAACCTCCACTTCGGGGTCCACCAGCCCCGTAGGGCGCACCACCTGTTCTACCACCCTGCCCGAATGCTCTTTCTCCCACTGTGCGGGGGTGGCAGACACCATGACCACTTGCCGCATGCGCTGCTCAAACTCGTCAAACTTGAGCGGCCGGTTGTCCAGCGCACTGGGTAGCCGAAAGCCGTATTCCACCAGCGTGGTCTTGCGGGAACGGTCACCCAGGTACATGGCCCCAAACTGGCCGATGGTGACGTGGCTTTCGTCAATGAACATCAGCGAATCGTGTGGCAGGTAGTCCACCAGCGTGGACGGCGGGTCGCCCGGTGCGCTACCGGCCAGGTGGCGCGAGTAGTTTTCAATGCCCTTGCAGTGACCCACCTCCGACAGCATTTCCAGGTCAAACCGGGTGCGCTGCTCCAGGCGCTGGGCTTCCACCAGCTTGCCCCCAGACACAAAAAACTTCAGCCGCTCGGCCAGCTCCACCTTGATGGTTTCCACCGCCGCCAGCACCTGTTCACGGGGCGTGACGTAATGGCTACTGGGGTACACCGTGAAGCGCGGAATTTTCTGACGAATCTTGCCGGTGAGCGGGTCAAAGAGTTGCAGGCTCTCGATTTCGTCATCAAACAGTTCCAGCCGAATCGCCATCTCACTGTGCTCGGCGGGAAAAATGTCAATGGTGTCGCCGCGCACCCGGAACGTGCCGCGCGAAAAATCCATGTCGTTGCGCTGGTATTGCATACGCACCAGTTGGGCAATCGCATCGCGCTGGCCCAGTTTGTCGCCAGTGCGCAACGTCATGATCATCTTGTGGTAGGCCTCTGGCTGGCCGATACCGTAGATGGCAGACACCGTGGCCACGATGACCACATCGCGCCGCTCCAGGATGCTCTTGGTACACGAGAGGCGCATCTGCTCAATGTGCTCATTGATCGCCGAGTCCTTCTCGATGAACAAATCGCGCTGCGGCACATAGGCCTCGGGCTGGTAGTAGTCGTAGTAGCTGACGAAGTATTCCACCGCGTTCTTCGGAAAAAATTCGCGGAACTCGCTGTAAAGCTGCGCTGCCAGCGTCTTGTTATGGCAAAACACAATGGCGGGTCGCCCCAGCCTTGCGATGACATTGGCCATCGTGAAGGTCTTGCCCGACCCAGTCACGCCCAGCAGGGTCTGGAACACCTCGCCGTCTTCCACCCCTTCGACCAGCTGGTTAATGGCCTCGGGCTGGTCACCGGCCGGCGGATAGGGTTGGTACAACTCAAAAGGCGACCCTGGGAAGCGCACAAACGTGCCCGTGCGGACCTGATCTGCGTCATCAGAAGTGGCAACTGCCAAAGGGGTGGGTGCGAACATGAAGTGATGCAAATGACAAACCCGACACTGTAGACTAGGTTGACATATTCAATCCGATCTCTATGCAAGTCCCCGCTTTTCTGGACCTCGATTTACCCATCATCCAGGCACCCATGGCCGGTGTGCAGGGCAGTGCCTTAGCCGCGGCCGTCTGCAACGCTGGTGGTTTGGGCTCCCTGCCCTGTGCCATGCTGAGTCCGCAGCAGCTACGAAACGAACTGACACAACTGCGCCGGTTAACCGACAGGCCGTTCAACATCAATTTCTTCTGCCACACGCCTCCCGTGCCCGACGCTGACCGCGAGACGCGCTGGCGCAGCGCTTTGGCCCCCTATTACGCCGAGTACGGCATTGATGTATCGTTAATTGCCGCTGGCCCAGGTCGCAACCCGTTCAGCGAGGAGTCCGCCGTGCTGGTCGAGGAGTTCCGACCCGCCGTGGTCAGCTTCCACTTTGGACTGCCCCACCCGGACCTGTTGCAACGGGTCAAGGACTGGGGCGCCAAGGTGCTGTCCTCTGCCACCACGGTGGATGAAGCCGTGTGGCTGGAGGACCACGGCGCTGACGCCATCATCGCGCAGGGGCTGGAAGCGGGCGGCCACCGGGGCATGTTTCTCACCGACGACCTTACGACCCAGGTCGGAACCTTCGCGCTGTTGCCGCAAATCTTGCAGGCGGTGAACTTGCCCGTCATCGCAGCCGGTGGCATTGCCGATGCGCGTGGGGTGGCCGCCGCCATGGCCCTGGGTGCCAGCGCTGCCCAGGTGGGAACCGCCTACATGCTGTGCCCGGAAGCCACCACCAGTGCACTGCACCGGACCGCCCTGCAAAGTCCCGCCGCCCGCCATACTGCGCTCACCAATGTGTTCACCGGTCGCCCGGCGCGCGGAATCGTCAACCGGGTGATTCGCGAACTGGGCCCCCTGAGCGCAGTTGCACCCCAATTCCCGCTGGCTACAACCTCCATTGCCCCCCTGCGCGCCAGGGCGGAAAGCCAGGACTGTAGCGACTTCACCCCATTGTGGAGTGGCCAGAATGCCATCGCCTGCAAAGCCGTTCCGGCGGCCGACCTGACACGCGAACTGGCCTCCCTGCTGCCGCATCGGTAAAATACCGGGTTTTCCCCAACCCCTCACAGGATCCGTCCATGTCTCTTTTTTCCGCCGTCGAAATGGCCCCCCGCGACCCTATCCTGGGCCTGAATGAGCAATTTGCCGCCGACACCAACCCTAACAAGGTGAACCTGGGTGTTGGCGTGTATTTCGACGACAACGGCAAGCTGCCTCTGCTGCAATGCGTGCAAGCCGCGGAAAAGACCATGATGGACAAGCCCACCGCCCGCGGCTACCTGCCCATCGACGGTATCGTGGCCTACGACAACGCCGTCAAAGGTCTGGTCTTTGGCGGCGACAGCGAACCCGTCACGTCCGGCCGCGTGGCCACTGTGCAGGCCATCGGCGGAACCGGCGGCCTCAAGATCGGCGCCGACTTCCTGAAGAAGGTCAGCCCCAAAGCCAAAGTGTTGATCTCCGACCCCAGTTGGGAAAACCACCGCGCGCTGTTTACCAACGCCGGTTTTGAAGTCGACACCTACGCGTACTTCGACGCGGCAGCCAACGGTGGCAAAGGCGGCGTGAACTTTGAAGGCATGCTGGCCAGCCTGAACGCTGCGGCCCCGGGCACCATCGTCGTGCTGCACGCCTGCTGCCATAACCCCACCGGCTATGACATCACTGCAACCCAGTGGGACCAGGTAATCGCTGTGGTCAAGGCCAAGGGCCTGACCCCCTTCCTGGACATGGCCTACCAGGGCTTTGGCTACGGCATTGCCGAAGACGGCGCTGTCATTCAAAAGTTTGTCGCCTCCGGCCTGAACTTCTTTGTGTCCACCTCTTTCTCCAAGAGCTTCAGCCTGTACGGCGAGCGTGTGGGCGGCCTGTCGGTGCTGTGCCAGGACAAGGAAGAAGCCGGCCGCGTACTGAGCCAGTTGAAGATCGTGATCCGCACCAACTACTCCAATCCTCCCACCCATGGTGGTGCCGTGGTGGCGGCCGTGCTCAACAACCCCGAACTGCGCGCTCTGTGGGAGAAGGAATTGGGCGAAATGCGCGTGCGCATCAAGGCCATGCGCCAAAAGCTGGTCGACGGTTTGAAAGCCGCTGGCGTGAAGCAGGACATGTCCTTCATCACCACCCAGATTGGCATGTTCAGCTACTCTGGCCTCTCCAAAGACCAGATGGTGCGTCTGCGCTCTGAATTTGGCGTGTACGGCACCGACACCGGCCGGATGTGCGTGGCTGCGCTCAACAGCAAGAACATTGACTACGTCTGCGCCGCGATTGCCAAAGTAATGTAAAAATCGAATGAAATTGAGCTACCGCCCTCATGGGCTATGCACAATATGCTATTAATACAATAGCATCACCGGGCCGGAAAACCAGATCAGTTTTTCGGCCCGTAGTGTTTTCAGCAGTGCTTTGGCACGCACGCAAAAAAGCGGCCATACGCCGCTACCGCCCGATCGCCGGGCACCGCCACACCGTTGGTGCCATGGCGACAAACCGCTGCAGCCGGTCCACAGCAGCAGGAATGTAGGGCGTCGAAATGGGGCCACGCGGCAGCATAATCCAGTGTGGAACGGACAGGAGACAGCACTATGAAAAAAATGGGGATCGCAATTGCCCTGCTTGTTGGAATGGCCGCGCAACCGGTTTTTGCCTGGGGAAACCACAGTCTGGCAGCCTACCGCGCGTTCGAGAAAATGCCTGAAGTGGCCAACGCACCCATGGTCACAGTCGAGACACTGGAGAGTTTTCTCAGGGCCGAGGAAACTACGCTGGAGGCCCTGCTCGCCAGCCAGGAGGCTTGGGCTACGGCCAATCTCGAAAAATACCCCGCCAGACCCGCCATGCTGGCTTTCAAGGCTGATGCCGCACAAAGTGACGAAGCGAGGCGCCTTGCCTTCCTGATGGCCCTGCGTGTGGCGCCCAACGCCAAACTGGCCCTGTACTACCAGCCTGACCCGCTGAACCCCACGGCACTGGGCCCTATCCTGCCGTACGGCGCGGTGAACACATTGCCGGAGCCGCTCAAATACACCCAGAAATTCATTGCACTCAAGCCGGGGGACACACTGCCTGCACTGGCGGTGCTGGCTTCGGCCTCGGATGAGCCCGACTATGGTCTGGACATCAATCTCTGGCAGGACAGCCCGTCGGACTGGGGCAAGGTGTACGGCTTTGGCACCCTGCCGTTCGGCAATCCGGCGCTGTCGTATTCCACGCAGGCGCCTTTCCACATGGGCTTCATGCACGAAAATCGGGTGCTGTACATGGCAGCTCCATTTATCAAGCGCACCTTCCCGCTGCTGCGCTCCTACCAGTACAGCAGTCTGGCGGCTCTGGCGTTCCGCTCTGGCCATCCCTATTGGGGCTGGCGCTTCACCGGCCTGTCACTGCATTATCTGCAGGACCTGACCCAGCCCTACCACGCCAGCCTAGCCCCCGGGGACTCCACCCTCAAACTGATTGCCGCCAATGCCCTGGCCATGGCGGGCATGCCCCAGACCAAGGACAACATGGTGGTTCTGCTGTCCAACCGGCACCTGGCGCTTGAAAAGTACCAGACCGAACTTCTGGCCGCTGCTGCCGCAGCGAAACGGGATACCGCCCTTGAGCAATCCCTGCGCAACCAGAACAAGGACCGCAGTTACCCTGAATGGAATGACCGCTATGTGCGCGATGTGGTCTCGGCCCAGTCGGCCGCGGCAGGCACCACCCTCGCGAGCACCCTGGTGGCAACCATGCCACCAGGATATGTGTCTGACCCTGCTTTTGATTTTGGCGTCAAGGAAGACACCATCGACCTGAGCGCTGAACTGGCCAAACGCGATCCTGCGGACCGGGCGCGCCTGGAGGCAGCGATCGCGGAACTGATGGGTAACTTCGGCGCCCACAGCCGCAATGAGGTGCGCGGAATCCTTAGGGCAAACCCCCAACCCTGAACGCGCCAAAACTGTTATATTGCACTGCAACATTTTTCAAAAAGCGAGATCGCCATGCTGTACCACCTTTACGAAACCCAACGCTCCCTGATGGAGCCGTTTTCTGATCTGGCTCTTGCCGCTGCCAAGGTGTACAACAATCCTTTGTCACTGGCCGGTCAAAACCCGTTTGCCCAGCGCATTTCAGCCAGTTATGACCTGATGCACCGTCTGGCCAAGGACTATGAAAAGCCAGAGTTCGGCATCCGTTCCATCAGCGAAAACGGTGTCGATGTGGCGATTTTGGAGCGGGTGGAGATCACCAAACCCTTTTGCGAGTTGCGCCGCTTCAAACGCCTCACTGACGATGCCGCCACCTTTGCCAAGATCAAGGATGAGCCGGCCGTGCTGATCGTGGCCCCCCTGTCGGGCCACTATGCCACGCTCTTGCGTGACACCGTCAAGACCATGCTCAAGGACCACAAGGTCTACATCACCGACTGGAAGAATGCCCGCCTGGTGCCCATGTCCGAAGGCGCATTCCACCTTGACGACTACGTCAACTACGTGCAGGAATTCATCCGCCACGTGCAAAGCAAGTATGGCAACTGCCACGTGATGAGCGTCTGCCAGCCCACGGTGCCGGTCCTGGCGGCAGTATCCCTGATGGCCAGCCGGGGCGAACTTACTCCCCTGTCCATGACCATGATGGGCGGCCCGATCGACGCCCGCAAGTCTCCCACTGCGGTGAACAACCTGGCCATGAATAAGAGCCACAGCTGGTTTGAAAACAACGTCATCTACCGTGTGCCCAGCAGTTTCCCTGGCGCTGGACGCCGCGTCTACCCCGGTTTCCTGCAGCACACCGGCTTTGTGGCCATGAACCCCAGCAACCATGCCAATAGCCACTACGACTATTTCAAGGACCTGATCAAGGGCGACAGTTCCAGCGCGGAAACCCACCGCAAGTTCTACGACGAGTACAACGCCGTGCTGGACATGGATGCCGACTACTACCTGGAAACCATCAAGGTGGTGTTCCAGGACTTCAGCCTGGTCAACGGCACCTGGGAAGTGCGTGCGCCCAATGGCAAGCCCGAGTTGGTGCGCCCTGCCGACATCAAGACCACTGCACTGCTGTCGGTCGAAGGTGAACTGGACGACATTTCTGGCTCCGGCCAGACCAAAGCAGTACACGACATCTGCAGCGGCGTGCCCAAGTCGCAGCAAGTGCATTTCGAAGCCGAAGGCGCTGGCCACTATGGCATTTTCTCGGGCCGCCGCTGGCGCGAGTATGTGTACCCCGTGGTCAAGGCATTCATCCTGTCGCACCACCAGAAAATGCCCTCTGAGGAAGCCACCGCTCCAGTCGTGAAGGCTGCACCCGTGGCCAAAAAATTAGCGATTGCAGCGCCAGCCCCCGTCAAGACTGCTCGGCCAGCTAGCAAAAAGGTAGCAAACAAACGGGTTGCCGCCAAGAAGTGACCAAGCGGGCCGACGCGGGCAGCCCTCTGGCAGAGCGCATTCTCGACGCTCTGCCCCAAACCCAGTGCACCCGCTGTGGCTACCCGGACTGTGCCGGGTACGCCGCGGCCATTGCCCAGGGCTTAGCCAACATCAACCAGTGCCCTCCGGGTGGCGCACAGGGCGTTGCCCGCCTGGCCCACATCACCGGCCTGCCGGTGGCCCCGCTCGACCCGGAGTTTGGGTCAGAGGGACCACGCAGTGTGGTCTTTATCGATGAGAACTGGTGTATCGGCTGCACCCTGTGCATCAAGGCCTGCCCCACCGACGCCATCATTGGCAGCAACAAACGCATGCACACGGTCATCGAGGCCGAGTGCACCGGCTGCGAGCTGTGTTTGCCGGTGTGCCCCGTCGACTGTATCGTGGTGGAGAATGCCAGCGAAAACGCGACTGGCTGGAACGCATGGTCACCCGCGCAGGCCGCCAATGCCCGCAAACGCTACGAATTCAGCCGCGTGCGCCGCAAGCGCGAAGAAGACGAGCACGCCAGACGGCTGGAAGAAAAAGCCCGCATGAAGCTGGCCGACTTGGCCGCCCACTCCCAGCACACCGACCCCACCGTGCTGGACAAGAAACGGGCAGTTATTGAAGCCGCACTGGAGCGCGCCCGCGCCAAACGCGCAGCGGCGGAGCGCGGGAGCTAGTTTTTCAGCGGCTCTGCCCCGGAAAGTTCATCTGCGAAAACGCCTTGACCACTTCGGGAGGCGCCTGCACCAGTTCGATCAACACGCCCTCACCCGCAATCGGGAACTCGTCGTTGCTCTTGGGATGCAGAAAACAGATGTCAAAACCGGCAGCCCCCTTGCGGATGCCGCCCGGTGCAAAGCGCACGCCATGGGCGGTGAGCCACTCCACCGCCGTGGGCAGGTCATCAATCCACAACCCCACATGGTTCAACGGGGTGGTGTGCACCGCTGGTTTTTTTTCGGGGTCCAGCGGCTGCATGAGGTCGACTTCCACCTTGAAAGGACCACTGCCGATGGCGCAGATGTCTTCATCCACGTTCTCTTTTTCACTCTTGAACGTGCCGGTGATCTGCAGGCCGAGCATATCCACCCACAGTTTTTGCAGGCGGTTTTTATCGGGGCCGCCGATGGCGATTTGCTGAATACCCAGTACTTGAAATGGTCGTTGCATGTTTGTGCTCCCTGATTTTTCTTATACAAACTCAACGATCGGCTGGTCCACGGTCAGGCTCTCGCCCTTGCCCGCGAGCACCTTGCCCACCACACCGTCGGCCGCGGCAAACAGCACGTTTTCCATCTTCATGGCCTCAATCACTGCCACACGCTCGCCCGCCTGGACCTTCTGGCCCGGTACCACCGCCACATCCACCAGCAAACCGGGCATGGGCGACAACACATAGCGGCTCATGTCCGGCGGTGCCTTGTGCGGCATCAGGGCATGCAACTCGGCCATCCGGGGCGACATCACCAGCACGTCGGTGCGTGTGCCGTTGTGCTGAACGCGCAGGGCCAGGGGGTTCTTGGGCGTGCCGCGCTCCACCTGGGCGACGAAAGGCTTGCCATTCACTGTGCCGTCAATAGCAATGTCATTGAGGCGAGAGTTGCTACGGATTTCATAGCTGTCTGTGCCCACCCTGACACGGGCAGAGCCGGTTTCGCCCACAAACTCGTCCACATGCACCGGGGTGTAGGTGTTCTGGCCGTCGGCCGCCAGTGTCACGACCACGTAGTCCTTGCCCGCATTCACCGCGTAGCCGGGCAACTGGCCGCTGAGGGTTGCGGCGCGTTCACGCGACTTGCGGCGCACAAAAGCGGCCAGTGCGGTCAGGAACGAAGCATCGTCATGCGGCACATCCTCGGCAAAAAAGCCTTTGGAATAGTGCTCGGCAATGAAGCCTGTGTTGAAGTCGCCCTTGACGAACTTGGGGTGGGCCAGCAGCGCAGCCTGGAATGGGATGTTGCTGGACACGCCACGGATCACAAAGCCATTGAGTGCTTCGCGCATCTTGGCAATCGCATCCAGCCGATCCTTACCGTGCACGATAAGCTTGGCGATCATCGAGTCGTAGTACATGGGGATCTCGCCACCGTCCTGCACGCCGGTGTCCACGCGCACGCCGTACAAATGGTCGATGTCGCCCTGCCACATGGTCTGCTCAGGCGGTGCAAAGCGCACCAGGCGACCGGTGGATGGCAGGAAGTTGCGGAACGGGTCTTCAGCGTTGATACGGCACTCCATGGCCCAGCCGTTGCGTTTCACTTCAGCCTGCGTGAGTGGCAGCTTCTCGCCCGCAGCCACGCGAATCATCAGCTCCACCAGGTCCAGGCCGGTGATGGCTTCGGTAACCGGGTGCTCCACCTGCAGGCGGGTGTTCATTTCCAGGAAGTAGAAGCTCTGGTCTTTACCAACCACAAACTCCACCGTGCCTGCGCTCTGGTACTTCACCGCCTTGGCCAAGGCCACCGCCTGCTCGCCCATGGCCTTGCGGGTAGCGTCAGAGATGAAGGGACTCGGCGCCTCTTCAATCACCTTCTGGTGACGGCGCTGGATGGAGCACTCACGCTCGTTCAGGTACAGCACGTTGCCATGGCTGTCACCAATGAGTTGTATCTCGATGTGGCGGGGCTCCTCGACAAATTTTTCGATGAACACGCGGTCATCGCCAAAGCTGTTGCGCGCCTCGTTACGGCAGCTAGTGAAGCCTTCAAAGGCTTCCTTGTCGTTGAACGCCACGCGCAGGCCCTTGCCACCGCCGCCGGCGCTGGCTTTGATCATCACGGGGTAGCCAATGCCCTTGGCAATTTCGACCGCTTTTTCGGGAGTTTCAATCGCATCGTTGACACCGGGAATGCAGTTCACGCCCGCTGCGCCCGCCAGTTTTTTGGACTCGATCTTGTCGCCCATGGCACCGATGGAATAGTGCTTGGGCCCAATGAAGGTGATGCCTTCCTCTTCGCAGCGCTTGGAGAACTCGGCGTTTTCGCTCAGGAATCCATAGCCCGGGTGAATGGCCTGGGCACCCGTCTGCTTGGCGGCGGCAATGATCTTGTCAGCCACCAGGTAGCTCTCGCGGCTCGGAGCGGGGCCAATGTGCACGGCCTCATCCGCCATCAGCACAAAGCGGGCATCCTTGTCAGCCTCGGAGTGGACCGCCACGGTCTTGATGCCCATCTTGCGGGCGGTAGCAATCACGCGACAGGCGATTTCGCCACGGTTGGCGATCAGAATCTTGGTAAACATATTGTTCTCCTAACGGTATATGGTCAGCGAATGTTGGTGTTGGGTGGACTTGCAGTTCTGGGCCCGCAACAGGGTGGGAGTACACACCGCCGTTCGTGTCCTCCGGGCTGCGCCCTCCCCCTTTACCTCACTTTGGTATGCACCCCCACCCTGCTGCTGCGAAACACTTGCTTTGTATTTCAAACGCGCAAGTCCAGTCACCCGGTGGGGGCAGCGTGGGCGTTTTGCGCAGGTAAAGGAGGAGCGCGAAGCGCGGGGGACACGGAGCAAAACGCCCGCGCTGTCCACGCCAGCGCCTGAGCGGCAGCCCGATCCTGCGCAATAAGGGAAACTAGACACGCGCATAAAAAATTACAACGGAATATTCCCGTGCTTGCGCCACGGGTTTTCCAGCTTCTTGTCCTTGAGCATCACCAGCGAACGGCAGATGCGCTTGCGTGTCTCATGCGGCAGGATCACGTCGTCAATAAAGCCACGCGCGCCGGCCACAAACGGGTTGGCAAAACGGGCCTTGTATTCGGCTTCTTTGGCGGCCAGCTTGGCGGGGTCGCCCTTGTCTTCGCGGAAGATGATTTCCACAGCGCCCTTGGCGCCCATCACCGCGATTTCGGCATTGGGCCAGGCGAAGTTCACGTCGCCGCGCAGGTGCTTAGACGCCATCACGTCGTACGCGCCGCCGTAAGCCTTGCGGGTAATGACGGTGATCTTGGGCACGGTGCACTCGGCGTACGCATAGAGCAATTTGGCGCCGTGCTTGATGATGCCGCCGTACTCTTGCGAGGTACCGGGCATGAAGCCGGGCACGTCCACAAAGGTGATGACAGGAATGTTGAACGCATCGCAAAAGCGCACAAACCGGGCGGCTTTGATCGAGCTCTTGATGTCCAGGCAACCTGCAAGCACCAGTGGCTGGTTCGCCACGATACCGACGGTCTGGCCGTCCATGCGAGCGAAGCCGATCAAAATGTTTTTGGCGTACTCGGGCTGGATCTCGAAAAAGTCCCCATCGTCCACGGTCTTGACGATGAGTTCCTTCATGTCATAGGCCTTGTTGGGGTTGTCGGGCACCAGCGTGTCCAGGCTGGTGTCCAGGCGGTCGCAGGGGTCACCACTCTTGCGCACCGGCGCTTTTTCGCGGTTGGAGAGTGGCAGGTAGTTGTAAAGGCGGCGCAGCATTAAGAGCGCTTCAACATCATTCTCGAACGCCAGATCCGCCACACCGCTCTTGGTGGTGTGCGTCACAGCGCCGCCCAGTTCTTCAGCGGTCACTTCCTCGTGCGTCACGGTCTTGACCACTTCCGGGCCGGTCACGAACATGTAGGAACTGTCTTTCACCATGAAGATGAAGTCGGTCATGGCAGGCGAGTACACCGCACCACCGGCTGAGGGGCCCATGATCATGCTGATCTGCGGAATCACGCCGCTGGCCATCACATTGCGCTGGAACACGTCGGCGTAACCGCCGAGTGATGCCACGCCTTCCTGGATACGCGCACCACCGGAGTCGTTCAGGCCGATGACCGGGGCACCCACCTTCATGGCCTGGTCCATCACCTTGCAGATTTTCTCGGCATGGGACTCGGACAAGGCACCACCAAACACGGTGAAGTCCTGGCTGAACACAAACACCAGACGGCCATTGATCATGCCGTAGCCGGTAACTACACCGTCGCCCGGGATCTTCTGATCGGCCATGCCGAAGTCCACGCAACGGTGTTCGACAAACATGTCCCATTCTTCAAACGTGCCTTCGTCCAGCAACACTTCCAGGCGCTCACGTGCGGTGAGCTTTCCTTTCTTGTGCTGCGCGTCAATACGCTTCTGGCCACCGCCCATGCGCGCGAGTTCGCGCTTGGCTTCGAGTTGTTCAAGGATGTCGTGCATGGTTTCCTTCTTTCCTGTCGCTGATAGGGCTTGTTAATTTGCTATTGAATTCGTAGCTGCTTGTGCACTATTCACGGGGGCTGCAAGCAGATTTCGGGCTGCAGTGCTGGCCGCGATCTGCCCGGACTGCACGGCGGCGGTCAGGGTGGGCAGCAGCGCACGCACGGTGGGGTCCTGTTTGAACGCCTGTTTGAGGCCGGCGTCGATGCGCTCCCACATCCAGGCCAGCGATTGCTGCCGGCGCCGGTTGTCGAACAGGCCATTGGCTTTCTGCAATGCCTGAAACTGCGACACCGCAGCCCAGAAGCGGTCCACGCCCTGCCCCTGCAGCGCGCTCAAACTGATCACCTGAGGTTGCCAGTGCTTCGCATCATGGGGGTCGTTCGGATTGCCGTGCATGCCCAGCAAGCGCAGGCTCGATGTAATCTGCGCCTGCGCCCTGGTCGCGGCGTCAGCATCAATGTCGGCCTTGTTGATGACGACCAGATCGGCCAGTTCCATCACGCCCTTCTTGATTGCCTGCAGGTCGTCGCCCGCATTGGGCAACTGCATCAGGACAAACATGTCCGTCATGCCCTGCACCGCCGTCTCGCTCTGGCCCACGCCCACGGTTTCCACAATCACGATGTCGTAGCCCGCTGCCTCGCAGACCAGCATGGCCTCGCGCGTTTTCTCAGCCACGCCACCCAGCGTGCCGCTGCTCGGGCTGGGGCGGATATAGGCTTTTTCGTGCACCGACAAATGCTCCATGCGTGTCTTGTCACCCAGAATGGAGCCACCCGACACCGACGAAGACGGATCAATGGTCAGCACCGCCACGCGGTGGCCCTGCGCAATCAAGTACAGGCCAAGGGCTTCAATAAACGTGCTCTTGCCCACGCCCGGCACACCGCTGATGCCCAGCCGGAACGACTTGCCGGTGTGGGGCAGCAGCGCTGTCAAAAGCGCGTCGCCCTGCGCGCGGTGGTCCGCCCGCGTGGACTCCAGCAGGGTGATGGCTTTGGCCATGGCACGGCGCTGGGCCATGGGGGTGCCGTGAATGATGGCGTCAAACACCGACAACCTCCAAGTCACCACCGTAGTGCACCTTCTGGCCCTCGATAGTTAGCAGCTTGCGCTTCTCCAGTTGCGCCATGACTTCATGAATCGTCGCCTCGTCCAGCCGTTCTGCAAAAACAGCTTTCGTTAATGTGTTGGCAAGCTTTTTTTGCGTAGATGGTCGATTTTTAGGCCGCTCCTTCAGCCAGCGTACCGTGGCCTGCACCTGTTCCGGAAGCGTGTTGGCCTGAAAGCGCTGCAACATGGGTACGTCGTTCAAGTTACCCCACTTCGCGGCCCGCTTCAGAGGCTTGTTGATATGCTCCAGAAGCGGGTCGTAATCACGGTCCTTCGCAATGACGTGAAAGTAGGCTTCAGGCATTTGGCAACATAGGCGCCCCAAATGAAATGCCAAGTGCATGTCCAATGCGTCCTTGCCAGCTTGCGCTACGCGTACATATTCAGCCTTGCTCCCCAGTTTCTGCATACCGTCCACCAAAGCAAATGGTAGTTTGCTCTGCTGTGGCCCCACAAAAACTAGCACCAGAACATCCTCTAACGCCAAGGCAGGTAGGACATCTGGTTGGACGTTTTCATAGTCGATCAGAAAAACTTGGGTCTTCATGCTGCCCAGTTCTCCAGCTTCAAACCATCGACACGCTCGAACTCGCGGGTGTTGTTGGTGACCATGGTGGCATCCAGGGCAAGGGCCTGGCAGGCCAGCAGCAAGTCTCTTTCACCTATACGTTGGCCCTTCGCTTCCAGAGTCTTACGCACATTGCCATACACCCAGGCTGCATCCTGATCCCAGTCCAGAATGGGAAATTTCGATAGAAAGTTCTCAAGCTTTGCTCGTGCATCTGCACGGGTACTTTTTGCAATACCAAAAGCCAACTCAGCCACCGTCACCGTAGAAATGGCAAGCGATTCCCGACCAACCCGAATCAAACGCTGCAACACCTGCGTGGGTTGCTCGTTGATGATGTAGATGCAGATGTTGGTGTCGAGCAGATGAATCATGGGAGCAATGACCCACGATCAGATTGCGTCCACTCGTCGGCGCGTTCCAGTTTGAAATCAGGTTCAAACGCCGCCACAGCCGCCAAAACTTGCTGTGCCCATGCAGCTTTGTCGAGCTTGGGACGCAGGATCACCGCGTCGCCCTGCCGCTCAATGGTGACTTCGCTAGTGGCAAACCGAAACGCCTTGGGCAGGCGAACAGCCTGACTGCGTCCCGTGGTGAAAATTTTGGCGGTATCGACGGTTGCGGTGCTCATGTCAGACTCCTTGGCACGATAGATACCGAAAGTATATATCAATTGATATGTATCTTTGATATCTATCAATTGCCATTTATTGACCCAGCGCTTTCTCGATCTGGCTCAGCACATCGCGTGCAGACACCGGAATCGGTGTACCCGGACCGTAGATGCCCTTGACACCGGCTGCGTACAAAAAGTCGTAGTCCTGCCGCGGGATCACGCCGCCCACAAACACGATGATGTCGTCGGCACCTTGCTTTTTCAGCTCGGCAATGATTGCGGGCACCAGGGTTTTGTGGCCAGCAGCAAGTGTGGAGACGCCCACAGCGTGCACATCGTTTTCAATCGCCTGGCGGGCGCATTCTTCGGGGGTCTGGAACAGCGGGCCCATGTCCACATCAAAGCCCAGGTCGGCAAAGGCGGTAGCCACCACCTTGGCGCCACGGTCGTGGCCGTCCTGGCCCAGTTTGGAAATCATCACGCGTGGACGGCGGCCCTGCTTGTCGGCAAAGGCAGCAATGTCCGCCTTGAGGGTGTTCCAGTATTCCATGGTGTCTCCTTGGGCGGCATCGTAAGCGGCAGCGTACACGCCCGAAACCTTGTTGGTGTCGGCGCGATGGCGGCCAAAAGCTTTTTCCAGCGCATCACTTACCTCACCCACAGTGGCACGCAGGCGCACGGCCTGGATGCTCAGGTCCAGCAGGTTGCCGGTGTTGGTTTCTGCTGCGTTTGTGATAGCAGCCAGCGCAGCATCCACGCGGGCTGCATCGCGTTTTGACCTGATTTCCTTGAGGCGGGCGACCTGCGACTCGCGCACTGCCACATTGTCAATGTCGCGTGCCTCGACCACGTCTTCGCTTTTGAGCTTGTACTTGTTGACGCCGACGATCACGTCCTGTCCACTATCAATGCGCGCCTGCTTGTCGGCAGCTGCTGCTTCGATCTTCAGCTTGGCCCAGCCGCTGTCCACGGCCTTGGTCATGCCACCCATGGCTTCCACTTCTTCGATGATCTTCCAGGCGGCATCGGCCATGTCCTGCGTCAGCTTCTCCATCATGTAGGAGCCCGCCCAAGGGTCAATCACGTTGGTGATGTGGGTCTCTTCCTGGATGATGAGTTGGGTATTGCGGGCAATGCGGGCCGAGAATTCGGTGGGCAGTGCAATGGCTTCGTCAAAGCTGTTGGTGTGCAGGGACTGCGTGCCACCAAACACCGCCGCCATCGCCTCGATGGTAGTGCGCACGACGTTGTTGTAGGGGTCCTGCTCGGTCAGGCTCCATCCGCTGGTCTGGCAGTGCGTGCGCAGCATCAGCGATTTGGGGTTCTTGGCGTCAAAGCCCTTCATGATGCGGCACCACAGCAGGCGCGCGGCGCGCATCTTGGCCACTTCCAGGTAGAAGTTCATGCCGATGGCCCAGAAGAACGACAGGCGACCGGCGAAGTCGTCCACATCCAGCCCGGTCGCAATCGCGGTTTTCACATATTCCTTGCCGTCCGCCAGCGTGAAGGCCAACTCCAGCGCCTGGTTGGCGCCCGCTTCCTGCATGTGGTAACCCGAAATGGAGATCGAGTTGAACTTGGGCATATTCTTGGCGGTGTAGCCAATGATGTCGCCAATGATGCGCATGCTGGGCGCGGGCGGGTAGATGTAGGTGTTGCGCACCATGAACTCTTTCAGAATGTCGTTCTGAATCGTTCCCGAGAGCTTGTCTTGCGATACGCCCTGCTCTTCGGCGGCCACCACATAACCGGCCAGCACGGGCAACACCGCGCCGTTCATGGTCATGGAGACCGAGACTTTGTCCAGCGGGATCTGGTCGAACAGGATCTTCATGTCCTCGACCGAGTCAATCGCCACGCCGGCCTTGCCCACGTCGCCGGTCACACGCGGGTGGTCGGAGTCGTAGCCACGGTGGGTGGCCAGGTCGAAAGCCACACTTACGCCCTGACCACCTGCCGCCAGTGCCTTTCTGTAGAAGGCATTGCTCTCCTCGGCCGTCGAAAAACCTGCGTACTGGCGGATCGTCCAGGGGCGCACCGCGTACATCGTTGCCTGCGGGCCACGCAGATAGGGCTCGAAACCGGGCAAGGTGTCGGCGTGTTTCAGGTCAGCAGTATCCGCTGCCGTGTACAGCGGTTTGACCGCGATGCCATCGGGCGTCACCCAGTTCAGCGCATCCACATTGCCACCGGGAGCCGATTTGGCGGCGGCCTTGGCCCAGGCTTCCAGCGTAGCGGATTTGAATTCAGGGGTCTTGTCAGTCATGGTGAAGTCCGTTCGGCAGTGTGGCAACCGTGTGGTGATTGGCCACTTTTTGATGGCGACGAGTTTACATTATTTATAATTATTCATTCAAAATATGGATTGAAGCTTACAATTCCTGCCCATGTCCGCATTAATGTCCGATATCCGCCCGAGTGGCTCCTTGTCGCACCGCGCCTTGTACGAGGAAGTGGCCGAGTTGCTGCGCCACCGTATTTTCAAGCGCGAGCTGGATCCCGGCAGCTGGATTGACGAACTGAAGATTGCCGAAGAACTGGGCATCAGCCGCACCCCCCTACGCGAAGCGCTCAAGGTGCTGGCCGCGGAAGGCCTGATCACCATGAAGGTACGCCGCGGCGCCTATGTGACCGAGGTGTCCGCCCAGGACCTGTCCGATGTGTACCACCTGCTCAGCCTGCTCGAAAGCGATGCTGCCGGCGTGGTGGCTGGCAAGGCCACCAAGGACGAACTGAAAGAACTGCAGGACCTGCACCATGCCCTGGAAGCAGCCGCCAGACCCGGCCAGGAAGACGCAGACCAGTTTTTTGCCATCAACGAGCGCTTTCACATGCGGCTGCTGGAAATTGCCAACAACCGCTGGCGCGACCAGATGGTGGCCGACCTGCGCAAGGTGATGAAGCTCAACCGCCACAACTCCCTGCTGAAGTCCGGGCGCATTGCCGAGTCGCTGGCCGAGCACCGCGCCATCATGGAGGCCCTGGCCGCACAGGACGCACCACTGACCCGGGAACGCATGCAACAGCACTTTGCCAACGGCCTCGAAGCGGCGGCCTGAGCGGCGCAAAACGCTATTAATTTAATAGCTAGATGTGCATATGAATAAAGGGCTAGCGCCCTTATTCATTCAAAATACTGGCAGCCCGATGGTCATGGGCTTGCGCCATCACCTCGCGTGCCGGCAAGCCTTTCAGACGGTGGTCGCTCCACACCTGGCGCCAGCGCCGGGCACCCGGCTGGCCGTGGCGCAAACCCAGCATATGGCGCGCAATGGAATACCAGGGCGTGCCGTGCGTAGCGGCCTCGCGTTCCATATAAGCCACCATCTGCGCTTCGATGCTGTCCCGCGTCGCCTCGGACGGGGGCGCTCCGTAAAACTGGGCATCCCACTCGGCCAGCCAGAACGGGTTGTGGTACGCCTCGCGGCCCAGCATCACCCCATCAACCTGCTGCAAGTGCGTAGCAACCTGTGCACTGGTGGTGATGCCACCGTTGATGGCAATGGTGAGGTGGGGAAAGTCCTTCTTCAGCTGGTACACCATGGCATAGCGGAGCGGGGGTACCTCGCGATTTTCCTTGGGTGACAACCCCTTGAGCCAGGCATTGCGCGCATGCACGACAAACACCTTGCACCCCGCGTCCGCCACCGTGCCCACGAAATCCCGCACAAAGTCATAGCGCTCTTCCTTGTCAATGCCAATGCGGTGCTTCACCGTGACCGGAACGTCCACCGCATCCACCATGGCTTTGACGCAGTCCGCCACCAGCGGTGCCTCGTTCATCAGGCAGGCGCCAAAGGCACCGCGCTGCACCCGTTCACTGGGGCAGCCGCAGTTGATGTTGATTTCGTCGTAACCCCATTCCTGGCCAAGTCTGGCGCACTGCGCCAGGTCGGCGGGCTCGCTACCGCCCAGCTGCAGGGCCACCGGATGTTCTTCCACATTGAAACGCAGGTGGCGCGGCACATCGCCATGGATCAGCGCGCCCGTAGTCACCATTTCGGTGTACAGCAGCGCGTGCTTGCTCAGAAGACGATGGAAATAGCGGCAGTGTTTGTCCGTCCAGTCCATCATCGGCGCCACGGAAAGGCGCCAGGGATTGGATTCAGGGGACACGGCGAACGGGATTTTGCATGGTTTCAGGTGGCGCACCAGGGAGCGGTATTGTGCACCAGCCCCATCCACAGCGCCCAGCCTGAACTGGCAGCCAGAGCAGCACCGGCAAGACGCATTCCCCAATCTCCACTGCCCGGGCCGCCACCGCGCAGCTTGAGCCACAGCCAGGGTGCCGCCGTCATGGTGATGCTGGTACCTAGCGCAAACAACGCCATGACTAGGGCCCCATCCATCGGGCCTCCAGCCATGGCAGCCACCAGCAAGGCCGAATACAGCAAACCACAGGGCAACAGCGCCCACAAAATCCCCAGAACCAGTGGAGCACCGCCGGAACTGGCGCCCAGTGCCTTGGCTTTGGCCCAAAGACTCCGCCCTGCCGCCTCCAGCCAAACCGGTTGCCGGGCCTTGAACAGAAGAACCAGTCCAAGTAGTGCAGCAGCCACATGAAACAGGGTCCACACCGGGCGCAATGCAGCCGATTGGATGGTGAGCCAGCCCAAGCCCTGCATCGACGCTGCCGCCAGGCCTCCCAGCAGGGAATAACCGACGATGCGTCCAGCCTGAAAGCTCAGTAACGCGAAATTCTTGCGTGGGCCTGCTGCCTGACCCAGGCCAGCACAAGCCGCGCCGCACATGGCTACGCAGTGGGGGCCTCCCGCCAGCCCCATGAGAAGCGCAGTGAGCGCCAGTGAAAATTGCATCCGGGGATGCTAAATGATCTTGGAAAACTTGGCGCGCGTGCGGTCGGTTTGCAGGTACTTGTCAAACACCATTGCAACGGCCCGGACAAAAAACCAGCCCTGCGCAGTAACCTGGATACCCTGTCCGTCCACCACCACCATGCCTTGCTCCTCCAGAGGCTGCAAGGCTTCTATTTCCTTGGCGAAGTAGGTACGGAAATCGACCAGGTAGGCCAGATCAACAGACTCAAAAAGCACATGCCCCTGGCACATCAGCGCCATGATGACGGCACGGCGCACCAGATCATCGCGCGAGAGGGCCAGACCGCGCACGATGGGAAATTTTCCGTTGTCCAGTGCGTCGTAATACTCCTCCAGTGTCTTCGCATTCTGGCTGTAAGTAGCACCAATGCGGCCGATGCTGGATACGCCCAGAGCAATCAGGTCACAGTCGGGCTGCGTGCTGTAACCCTGAAAATTGCGATGCAAGCGCCCCTGGCGCTTCGCAACCGCCAAGGCATCGTCCGGCAGCGCAAAGTGATCCATTCCCACATACACATAGCCGGCCGCCATAAAGGCAGCCAAAGAACGGGACAACATGGAAATCTTGGCTCCCCCCGTGGGCAACTCCACAGTCGCAATGCGGCGCTGGGGCTTGAAGCGCTCCGGCAAGTGTGCGTAGGCATACAGCGCAATACGGTCGGGGCGCAGCTTGGCCACCTGAGCCAAAGTGCGATCAAATGACTCGGGGCTTTGCTTGGGCAGGCCGTAAATCAGGTCTACATTGATGGATTCGAAACCGCGCGCACGGGCCGCTGCGACCAACGCAAATACCTGCTCTGCCGGCTGCACGCGGTGCACCGCTTTCTGCACGGCAGGGTCAAAATCCTGGACTCCAAAGCTCAGGCGGTTAAAACCCAACTCCGCCAGCGTATCGAGCCGCCCGGCATCCACCGTACGCGGGTCCACCTCAATCGAATACTCGCCGCCGGGTGTAAAAGCAAAGTTGCGACGCAGCATGGCCATGAGTTCGCGCAACTCATCGTCTGACAGAAACGTGGGGGTTCCGCCACCCAGGTGCAACTGGCTAACCACCTGCCCACTGCCGATGCGCTGGGTGTGCAGGTCCACCTCACGGCTCAGGTAGCGAAGGTATTCAGCTGCCTTGTCGTGGTGCTTGGTAATGATCTTGTTGCATGCGCAGTAATAGCACAGCGATTCACAAAATGGAATATGGATATAGAGTGAAAGCGGCAACGCCAGCGCGGCCGCACCGCTGCGACGCTGCGTCAAGGCCTGGGCATAGTCATCGGCCGTAAATGCCTCGACAAATCGGTCTGCGGTCGGGTAAGAGGTGTAACGCGGACCAGATACGTCATATCGGCGCAATAACTCATCGGTGACAATTTCGGTTCCAGCACTCATGAAAACTCCATTACAGGCTGCACGAATGTGCCCGAAGTCGGTCAAAGTCTATTTGATCTGTATCAAGTACCAAGAAGGTGGGTACACTTGCAATTGACTTGAATCAGGGGACACAATTATGTTCGACCAGGCAGCCAAGCTCAACCACTCCAGCCACAACCACGCCCCTATCCCCATCAAGCCTGCCTGCGAGACTGTGGAGATGCATCCACACGCCATCAAGATTGCGTGCTCAAACTGTAATTTGCGTGAACTGTGTATGCCCCTGGGACTGACCTATGAGGAACTGGAACGTATTGATGATGTGGTTGCCAGCCGTCGCAAAATCAAACGCGGAGCCACCCTGTTTCGCAACGGGGAGAAGTTCACCAGCCTCTACGCCATCCGTACGGGCTTCTTCAAAACTTGCGTTGCATCGGAAGACGGCCGCGATCAGGTGACAGGTTTTCAAATGGCTGGCGAAATCGTTGGTCTTGATGGCATCGTCAACGAACACCACACCTGTGACGCCGTCGCACTCGAAGATGCGGAAGTGTGTGTGATGCCGTTCGACCGCATCGAAGAGTTATCGCGTGAAGTCAATGCGCTACAGCGGCATGTGCACAAGATCATGAGTCGCGAAATCGTGCGGGAAAACGGTGTCATGCTGCTGTTGGGCAGCATGCGCGCAGAAGAGCGTCTGGCAGCTTTCCTGTTGAACCTGGTGCAGCGCCTGCATGCCCGCGGTTTCTCCCAGTCCGAACTGGTACTGCGGATGACACGTGAAGAAATCGGCAGCTATCTCGGATTGAAGCTGGAGACTGTGAGCCGCACCTTCTCGAAATTTGTGGAAGATGGCGTTGTCGAAGTGAAGCAACGCCATGTACGAATCCTGAACACGGATGCACTCAAGGACATCGTGAACCCGAAGGTCTGCGACTGACATCGCTCTCTTTAGAGCAAGGGGGCTAGGAAGCGCCCTGTTTGGGGCAGCCATCCGGCCTATCGTCTTGCGGCAATGGGCAGCGGTTCACTTCAAAGGGTGACAGGGCCAGCAGCGTGGTGAGTGCACCACTGAGGCTGGTGACCAGCCAGAAGACAAAGAACGACACGGTATAGATGCCTTGACGGGAGAACTCCAGCTGGTGGCCAAACCAGTGCATGTCCTCGGGGTCCACCATCGAGAACACCAGCATCTCGATTACGCCCGCCATCAGAAAGGCTGGCCAGACAATCCACATCAATCGTTGCTTCAACATGGTGAACCTCCCTGTGGATGGTTGCGATTACGCAAGATTTATGGCGTCTTGGGGTTCGACTTTACCCCTGTCTGGGCGTGGTTACGTGCCTGAACTGCCGGCGCCAGACTGGTGGGGTTATCGGCCAGCGTTTTGTTGATTTCGATACCCTTGCGGTAGTAATCTTCATCCACTACGGGATCTTTTCCTTTGACGGCCAGATAGAGTGTGATGAAACTGGCGACCACAACAATGGCAGGCCCAGCGATGACCAGCCAGACATGCCCAAATCGCCACCAGGCGGGT
The DNA here is from genome assembly GCA_028868305.1 of Burkholderiales bacterium. Classification (GTDB taxonomy): domain Bacteria; phylum Pseudomonadota; class Gammaproteobacteria; order Burkholderiales; family Burkholderiaceae_C; genus Allorhodoferax. Next base: position 60,697 of record JAGWUS010000003.1, read on the forward strand.
TTGGAAAGAGTATCAGTTTGAGACATGAAGAATCCTTAACGAGGAACAATAAAGACCGATTTCTCGGAGACCACCGCAGCCGAAGCCTTGGCTGTGATGTGGAAGTGAATCGGGTAGGTCCCGGGCTTGGCCGCATCAAAAGGCAACTGCACCCGCACCGCCACCCAGCGCGCCTGGGTGGACTCGATGGCCACGTCCTCTTCCGACGCAACGGCCAGTCCCGGCAGCCCATCCACCGCCAGGTGGAAGTCCTGGCTGGTTTCGGTGGCATTCATGATCTGCAGGCGGAACACGTTTTCCACCTTGCCGCCATTGGCAATGCGCGCCATGGTGCCCCGGTCGCGCACCACATCGACCTTGAACGGGGTGCGCAGGGCCAGGCTCACGCCCATGGCCACGACGATCGCGCCCAGAATGGCCACATAGACCAGCACCCGCGGGCGCAGTACATGGCGCAGGGTCTGGGCTTTGGTCCAGTGCTGGTTGACCGCATTCTCGGTGGAGTATTTCACCAGGCCCCGCGGGTAGCCGACCTTGTCCATGACGGTGTCACAGACATCGGCGCAGGCACCGCAGCCAATGCATTCGTATTGCAGGCCCTTGCGGATGTCAATGCCGGTGGGGCAGACCTGTACGCACAGGCTGCAGTCCACACAGGCGCCCAGGTTCAGGGTGGAGAGGTCGGCCTTTTTGGAGCGGGCACCGCGGGGCTCGCCACGCTCTTTGTCGTAGGTGACGATCAGGGTGTCCTTGTCGAACATGGCGCTCTGAAAGCGTGCATAGGGGCACATGTGCTTGCAGACTTGTTCGCGCATGTGGCCGGCAAAGCCATAGGTGGCAAAGCCGTAGAAGCCAATCCAGAAGGTTTCCCAGTTGCTCAGGGTGGATTGCAGCACTTCATGGGCAAGCTCATGGATGGGGGTGAAGTAGCCCACGAAGGTGAAGCCGGTCCACAGGGCCACGGATACCCACAGTACCTGTTTGGCGGTCTTGCGCCAGACTTTGTCGATGTTCCAGGGGCCGGCATCGCGGCGCATGCGCGCGGAGCGGTCGCCTTCGGTGAATTTCTCCAGCCAGAGGAAGATTTCGGTGTAGACGGTCTGGGGGCAGGCGTAGCCGCACCAGAGGCGTCCGGCCACCGCGGTAAACAAGAACAGGGAGAAGGCCGAGATGACCAGAATCCCGGTGAGGTAGATGAAGTCCTGCGGGTACAGGACCAGGTTGAAGATGTAGAAACGCCGTGCGTTCAAATCGAGCAGCACGGCTTGTCGCTGACCCCACTCCAGCCAGGGTAGCCCATAAAACACCAGTTGGGTGAGCCAGACCATGGCCCAGCGCCACTTGGAGAACAGGCCCGAGACGCTTCGGGGGTAGATCTTCTTGTGGGCTTCGTACAGCGAGACCATCTCGGCGTCCGCGCCCGGTGGCGGCTCTATCGGGCCTCGGTCCGGGTTGGGGACGATCGGGATGACTTTGCGCTGTGGAGTTTCAGGCAGGGACAATGGTCTTTTGCTTTCGCAATAACGTTATAGCTTGGGCTTCGCGTTATTCGACAAGCCCCAGACGTAGGCAGCCAGCACATGGATTTGCGCTTCGGTCAACTTCTCACCTTGCGCAGGCATCTGGTTGATTTTCCCGTTGTTTACCATGTTCATGATGGCGGCTTCGCCATAGCCATGCAGCCAGATGTCATCGGTCAGGTTGGGTGCACCCAAGGCCTGGTTACCCTTGCCATCGGCTCCGTGACATGCGGCACAAGCGGCAAACTTTTCCTTACCCAGATTGGCACGCACGGAATCGTGGGGACTACCTGACAAGCTAAGAACATAGTTGGCAACATTCTTGACATCGTCAGAAGTTCCAACTGCGGCAGCCATGGGAGGCATTTGGCCAATACGTCCCTTGGTAATGGATTCCACGATTTTTTCAGGTGTACCGCCGTGCAACCAATCGTTGTCTGTCAGGTTGGGGAATCCATTTCCGCCACGTGCATCCGATGCGTGGCACTGCGAACAGTTGTTCATGAATAGACGCTCACCAATGGCCTGCGCTTGTGGATCCTTGGAAACATCCTCAATTTTCATGGCGGAGAACTTGGCATAGATGGGTGCAGTTTCTGCATTGCCCTTGTCCACCTCTGCCTGAAGCTGACCAGCAGAAGTCCAACCCAGCTTGCCGGGGGAGCTTCCAAAGCCAGGGTACATGGCCAGATAGGCTACAGCGAAGACAATGGTGATCACGAATAGCCAGACCCACCAGCGTGGTAGCGGGTTGTTCATTTCACGCAAATCGCCATCCCATACATGGCCAGTTGTGTTGTCGTGGGCAGTCATGGCCTTGGCCTTACCACTAAACCACAACAAAAGGGCGCAGGCCAGGATACTCACTCCCGTGATGCCTGCCACATACATGGCCCAGAAGTTACTTGTAAAGTCGCTCATTTTTATTCCTTAGTCGGTAGTTCAATCCTGCTCAAACGGCAGGTTGGCGGCTTCCGAAAAATCGGACGAACGCCGGCTGGAGTAAGCCCACCAGACAATCCCTATGAAGGTCAAAAAGCTGACCACTGTGGCCACAGAGCGGAGAACATTGATATCCATCTTCATTCCCCTATTACTTGAGAGCCAAGCCCAGTACCTGCAAGTAGGCAATGGTGGCTTCTAGCTCTGTCTTGCCCTTGACTTCTTCAACAGACTTGGCGATTTGCTCGTCGGTGTAGGGCACACCCACTCGGCGCAGTGCGGTCATGTGTGCAGGCATTACCGCTGCGTCCACCAAGTTCTTTTCAAGCCAGGGATAGGCTGGCATATTGGACTCTGGAACCACATCACGCGGGTTGGTCAGGTGCTTACGATGCCATTCGTCACTGTACTTGCCGCCAACGCGTGCCAGGTCAGGCCCGGTGCGCTTGCTCCCCCACTGGAAAGGGTGGTCATACACGGACTCGCCAGCGACCGAGTAATGACCATAACGCAACGTCTCCGCGCGGAAGGGACGAATCATCTGCGAGTGGCAGTTGTAGCAACCTTCGCGTGTGTAGATGTCGCGACCAGCAAGCTGAAGCGCTGTGTAGGGTTGAATGCCCTTGATGGGTTCAGTCGTGGATTTCTGGAAGAACAGCGGAACGATTTCCACCAAGCCACCCACCAGCAGAACCAGTAGGATAAGCACGATCATCAGAAAGTTGTTGGTCTCAATTTTCTCGTGAGACAAACTGGAATTATGGTTATTGGACATATTTTCTCCCTTCTCAGGCGTGTACTGCCGCAGCAGGAATATCTACTGTCACCGCGCGACCCGCCGTTGCGGTCTTAAGCGTGTTCCACAGCATGATCAACATGCCGGTCAAGTACAGCAAACCACCCAACAGACGGAATACATAGAACGGATAGGTGGCCTTCACAGACTCCACAAAGGTGTAGGTCAAGGTGCCGTCGGGGTTGATGGCACGCCACATCAGACCCTGCATCACCCCGGCAATCCACATGGAAGCGATGTAAACCACGATACCGATGGTGGCAGTCCAGAAGTGGACTTCGATGGCTTTCACGCTGAACATCTGCTTCTGGCCAAACAAACGGGGAATCAGGTAGTACATGGAACCCATGGTCACCAAGCCCACCCATCCCAGGGCACCGGAATGCACGTGGCCAATAGTCCAATCGGTGTAGTGGCTCAAGGCATTCACCGTCTTGATGGACATCATGGGCCCTTCAAAGGTCGACATACCATAGAAGGACAGGGAAACGATCAGGAAGCGAAGAATCGGGTCGTCACGCAACTTGTGCCATGCGCCGGACAGCGTCATGATGCCGTTGATCATGCCACCCCAGCTGGGTGCCAGAAGAATCAGGGAGAACACCATGCCGACGGACTGGGTCCAATCAGGCAAAGCGGTGTAGTGAAGGTGGTGAGGGCCCGCCCACATGTAAGTGAAGATCAGTGCCCAAAAGTGAACAATGGACAGGCGGTAGCTGTACACCGGACGACCCGCCTGCTTGGGGATGAAGTAGTACATCATGCCCAGGAAGCCGGCGGTCAGGAAGAAGCCCACAGCATTGTGGCCATACCACCATTGCACCATGGCATCTTGCACACCAGCGTAGGCCGAGTAGCTCTTCATCCAGCCGGCAGGCACTGCCGCGCTGTTCACCAGGTGCAGAATCGCCACCGCCAAGATGAATGCACCAAAAAACCAGTTGGCAACATAGATGTGCTTGACCTTGCGGGTGCCGACCGTACCGAAGAACACCACGGCATAAGTTACCCACACCAAGGTAATCAAGATATCGATGGGCCACTCCAGTTCAGCATATTCCTTGCCCTGGGTGTATCCCAAGGGCAAAGACACCGCGGCAGCCAAAATGACCAGTTGCCACCCCCAGAAAACAAAGGATGCCAGTTTGTCGCTGAACAGGCGCACATGACAGGTACGCTGCACCACATAAAAGGACGTAGCAAACAAGCCACAACCACCGAACGCAAAAATCACCGCGTTGGTATGCAGCGGTCGTAGTCGGCCATAACTGAGCCATGGAATGCCCAGATTCAATTCGGGCCAGGCGAGTTGGGCGGCGATGATCACGCCGACCAGCATGCCCACGACCCCCCAGACCACCGTCATGATGGCGAATTGACGCACAACCGTATCGTTGTACGTCACCGCTTGCTGATTTGGAAATGCCATATTTACCTCTTCTTAGATTACTCTGGCGCAATTTTGACGGACCCGGGTGGACCAGGGTTGACGAATATCAAACGCGGCCAAAAAACTTTACATATCTTCAAGAATCTTTCAATATCCTTTCACCTTCAGACTCGATATCTTCGAATTGGCCCCTATCTATAGCCCACCAGAGCCCGCCGAGGATGAAAAAAACGAGCACCACTGACAGCGGTATCAATAAATACAAGATGTCCATCAGTTCTCCATGTGCGCTTGCGCACTCAGTTGGGGCACGGGCCGCGCAAGCCGCAGGGCATTGAGCACCACGATCAAGGAACTGGTCGCCATGCCCAATCCGGCTAGCCATGCCGGCATCCAGCCAGCGATCGCCAGCGGGATGCTGGCTGCGTTGTACAGCAAGGCCCACCACAAGTTCTGGCGAACGATCGCCATAGCCTTACGGGCCAGCAAAAGCGTTTGCACCACACTATCCAGTGACTCGCCCATGACCACGAAATCCGACTGCGACTGCGCCAAGGGCACAGCCTGACCAAAAGCAAAAGACACATGGGCACCCGCCAGCACGGGACCATCGTTCAACCCGTCGCCAACCATGGCCACCGTATGCCCATCAGACTGTAGAGATCGGAGGAAGGCCAGTTTGTCAGCGGGTGAACAGCCTCCCCGCGCCAGGTCAATGCCCACCAGCTGCGCTACACGGGCAACAGAATCGACGCTGTCGCCCGACAGCATGTGCACTGCGACTCCCTGCCGCGCAAGGGCTTGCACCGCATGCCGGGCCTGTGGCCGAATGTCTTCCGACAGTGAAAACGTGGCAATCCAGCCCTGTGCGTCGCTCAAGAACACGCGCAGGCTCTCTGAGGCATCTTGCGCAACACCACAAAACGATGCCGCCCCCAGCCTGACCATCACCGAGCCTGGCTGTGCGGCCGCACCCGAAAGGCTGACTTCGCCGCTTACGCCCTGCCCCGCCGCCTCCGTAATGGAAGTGCTGACCCAACGCTCTTGCTGACCATCCACTGACTGCGCTGACCGCAGACCGTGGGCCCGTACCAATGCCCTGGACGCTGGATGCTTGGAATGCTGCGCTACGGCCGCGGCCATTGCCAGTGCGCGTGCCTCGGTCATGCCATCGCGCACCTGCACTGTATCCAGCACCATGGCGTCCTGGGTCAGGGTGCCCGTCTTGTCAAAAACCAGCGTGTCGACCTTGGCAAGCATTTCAAGCGCTTGCAGTTTGCGCACCATCACGCCGTTGCGCGCCAGCGAACCCGCTGCCGCCAGCATGGCGGCCGGAGTTGCAAGTGAAAGTGCACAGGGACAAGTCACCACCAGCACCGCTACGGCCACCATCAATGCGTGGCCCGGGTCCCTGCCCCACCACCAGGCACAGGCCAGTGCCGCGGCCAGAAGAACCCCGATCAGAAAAGGCTTTGCTAGGCGATCGGCAATCTGCGCTCCATGTGGCTTGGTGGCAGAGGCACTCTCCATGAGCGCCACGATCTGGGCGAAGCGCGTGTCCGCACCCACCCGCTGCACCCGCACCTGCACCGTGGCGCTGAGGTTGTGACTACCTGCCACCACCTGTTCACCCGTCTGACGACCCAGCGGCCGTGATTCACCAGTGAGCAATGCTTCATCCACCAGCGTCTCACCAAGTTCAACGACACCATCGGCAGCAAATGCCTCGCCCGGCTGGATGCGGACCAAATCGCCCACCAGCAGGCGGCGCACCGCCACACGCTCGAACGCCCCCTGAGCGTTCAAACGTTCGACACTGTCAGGCAATCGGTTCATGAGGGCTTCCAGCGCGCCTGCCGTACGATCGCGCAGCCGCAGTTCCAGCCAGCGACCGGTCAGCAGAAAAAATACAAACATGGTCAGGGAGTCGAAATACACCTCCTTACCGAAGATGCCCTGGGGCTCAAAGGTGCCCACCGTACTCATGACAAAAGTGATCGCAATACCCAGCGCCACCGGTAAGTCCATGCTGACACGCGCCAGACGGATATCACGCAACGCGCTGGTGAAGAATGGACCGCAGGAAAAAAGGATGACCGGGAGCGTCAAGACCCACGACGCCCAGCGCAAGAGCGATTCCATTTCCTGACTCAAATCACCGGGGAGTGCTACATATGCCGGGTAGGCATACATCATCACCTGCATCATGCACAAACCGGCCACCAACCAGCGCCAGAGCGCCTTGCGGGTTTCCAGGCGACGCCGCTCGCTGGCAAACACGTCGTTGGCCGGCACTGCGCGGTAGCCTGACTCCTGCACAGCCTCCATCCAACCGGACGGCTGAACCGTACCTGACGCCCAGACCACCCTGGCACGATGGCTGGCAGCACTGACTTGCACCTCGACCACCCCCGGAACCCGGGCAATGGCGTCCTCGACTGTCAAGGAACAGGCAGCACAGTGCATGCCCTCAATCACCACACTGGACTCCCAGCAGCCATTACCGCACTCCGAGGGACGGCTGAAGGCACTCCACTCCGCTGGATCGTCCAGTAAGCGCAAGGAATCTGCGCTGTGGGGTGCCACGACCGGTTGGACCCCAGCTTCGCCATGGGCACCGCTACCCCCGGCTTCTGGAAGCAGGGTGACAATCGGCGGTACAAGGGTGACAACAGACATAGCGAGTGAGTGTGCCTGTGGACAGGTGCATGATGCTTGATACAGATCAAGGCCGTTTAACGTGCGAAGCGTAACCTTTCAACTTTACAACCACAAGGAGTCTCGCCATGTACAAACGCATTCTGGTCGCCACCGACGGATCCAAGCTCTCGAAAAAAGCTGTCAGCAGCGCAATTGACCTCGCTGCGGTGTGCGGCGCCGAGCTTGTGGCATTGAAAGTGGTACCGCGTTACCCCCAGAGCTACTTTGAAGGCGGTATCGCAATGCAGCCCAGCGAGGTAGCGGCTGTCGAGAAAAAATGGGCTGACGAAGGTCAGGCCGTGGTCGACGCCGTGAAAAAGGCGGCATTGGCCAAGGGCGTGACAACCAAGGCGGTGACTGTCAAGTCCGATGTGGTGTCAGACGCTTTGCTGGCCGCCGCCAAGAAGCACCAGTGCGACCTGATTGTCATGGCGTCGCACGGCCGCAAAGGAATCAAACGTCTGCTGCTGGGCAGTGAGACACAGCATGTACTGACGCACTCTGCCATCCCGGTGTTGATTCTGAAATAGGCATCAAATAGCTGCCTAGCCCCCATGGAATCTGCACAGGCAGCTATATTTTTAATAGCATCTAACAACCCCTAAGGGCGACCTGCAAGCTACAGTTCTTCCTTGAAGCGTTCGCGCACGGCCACGATGTCGTCCCACGCGTCAAAGAATGCCTTCACGCAAGCAGGGTCAAAGTGGCTGCCGGAACCTGCATGGAGGTAGTCAACGGCGGCCTCCACCTCCCAGGCTTTCTTATACGGCCGCTCTGAGGTCAGTGCGTCAAACACATCGGCGACTGCGACGATGCGACAGAAGAGAGGAATGTTCTCGCCCTGAATCCCCTGCGGATAGCCGGACCCGTCAAATTTCTCATGGTGGCCAAGGGCAATTTCAGCGCCCGCCTGCAGCACCCTCGACAAACTGCCGTTTAGCAGATCGTGCCCGATGGTTGCGTGGCGTTTCATGATCTCAAACTCATCCGCGTCCAGCCGACCCGGCTTGAGCAGAATCCTGTCGGCGATTCCCACCTTGCCAATATCGTGCATGGGTGCAGCTTCCAGCAGCAAGTACTGGTCGGCTTCCGACAAGCCGAGTTCACGTGCAATGATCTGGGAAAAATGCGCCATGCGCAGAATATGTGCGCCCGTTTCCGGGTCCCGAAACTCTGCCGCCCGGGAGAGGCGAATCACCGTTTCCCGCTCACGCTCCACGATCTCATGGGTAGCCTTGCGGACCTCCTCGGCCAGCCATGCTGCCTGATTGGCGACTTTCTTGCGCGCGTCATTGAGCGTCAGCATATTCCTGGCACGCGCCAGAAATTCCACCTTATCGACTGGCTTGGTCAGAAAATCATTGGCACCCGTATCCAGCGCACGGTAACGAATCTGCTTCTGATCGTTGGCCGTGATCATCAGCACCGGGGTTGATTCGCGCCCCGGAATTTCCCGCAGGCGCCGGATGAATTCCAAGCCGTCGAGCTCCGGCATCATATAGTCCACTATCACCAGGTCGGGCAAGTTGTCCTGAGCCCATGCCAGGCCTGCGCGCGCGTCTGCAAAACAATGCGATTCACAATCGTCCAGTTTTTTCACGAGCGCGCCAAAAAGAATCAGATTGATTTCAGTGTCGTCAACGATCAAAACCTGTTGGGCCACGGTGGTATGTCCTTTGATTCAATACGACATGGTAGCAAGTGCGCCTACCGCGAAAGCAAGCTGGCAGAGATCGCTGTCAGCAGTTTCTCCACTTCATGGCAAAAAGGCCCCAGCAAGGCAGCGATTCCGTCGGCTTCCGAGCGACCCGCAAGCGTCTCCATCCTGCGCGCCAGCTCACTGGCCGGGCGTGCGCCAAACATGGACAGGGTACCCTTGAGCGAATGCGCTACATGCAGTACCGTAACCAGATCCCGTTCCTGCATCCCGTTTTGCAGCTTGTGTAAATCTTGCGGCCACTGATCCACAAAAGCCCGGCTGATGATTTCGAGAATTTCCTGGTCCATCGCTGCCATCGCCGCAGCATAGTCAAAGTCCACCGCAGACTCCGCGACCGCATCCGGAAGCACGATGCCCACCGCACCCATACCACCAGAACGCTGGGGCATTGCAGCAACACGTTGCAGCATTGCCTGCAGTTCATGCGCCTTGATGGGCTTGGAGATGTAATCATCCATACCAGCCTCCAGGCAACGCTGCCGGTCGGACTCCATGGCGTTGGCGGTCATGGCAATGATCGGCATGTGTTGCCCGGACTCACGGGCGCGGATGTGGCGCGTGGCTTCCAGCCCATCCATCACCGGCATCATCATGTCCATCAGGACCACATCGAATTGCCGATGCGCCAGCGCATCCAGTGCCTGCTGCCCATTCTCTGCGATGGCGACGCTATGGCCCCAGCGCTCCAGCAGCGTGAGGGCCAGTTTCTGGTTGATGGCGTGATCTTCCACCAGCAATACGTCCAGACCGGCCTGCGCATCCCGCACCGAATGGCGGGTTACCAGCGCCTGTGAATCGCTAGAGTCCAGTTTCAGCACATGGACCAGTACCGACAGCAATTCGTCACGCGCTATCGGCTTGGAGGCATAGCCCGCAAAGCCAGCATCGCGCGAGCGCTGGGCATCCCCTTTCAGACCCGCCGATGACAGCATCACTAGCGGCAAGGTCCCGCAGTAGGCGAGTTGCACGATGCGCTGGGCGACGTCAAAACCGTCCATATCCGGCATCTGCGCGTCAAGCAGTACCAGATCACAGGGCGCGCCAGTCTGGTTGTGTGCGGCCAGCCACGCCAGTGCCTCCTGCCCAGATGCGGCGGTGTGGACCCGAACGCCGGCCGCCTGCAGACTGCGCGTCAATACTTTGCGATTGACATCGTTGTCATCGACCACCAGCATCTGCAGCCCGGCCAGAACGATGGGTTGCGGCTCCGCACTGGCGCCGGATGGATCACGTTGCAGCCGCATGGTGAAGTGAAAGACGCTCCCCCGCCCCAGCTCGCTTTCGACCCAGATGCGACCACCCATGGCTTCCACAAGCCGGGTGCAAATCGTCAGGCCGAGCCCGGTTCCACCGTACTTGCGTGTGATGGAACTGTCCTCCTGCGAGAACGCCTCAAATACGGAGCCAAGTTTGTCCGGCGCGATGCCAATGCCGGTGTCGCTCACTGCCAGGTGGAGTGTTGCCCCGCCCGCGGGGTCTTGCTCCAGTTGGACCTGCAATACCACCTCACCCCGGGCCGTAAATTTCAAAGCGTTGCCGATCAGGTTGACCAGCACCTGGCGCAAGCGGCCAGGATCGCCAATCAACGCCATAGGCACATCCGGCGCAATGTCACAGACCAGTTCCAGCCCCTTGTCGTGGGCGCGCAATGCCAGAGTCTTAAGCGTCTCGCTGACCGTCCTGCCCAAATGGAATGGGATATGTTCGATCTGGAGTTTTCCAGCCTCGATTTTCGAAAAATCAAGAATATCGTTGATGACCCGCAACAGTGCATCGGCCGACGACTTCACAATGGCCACGTATTCGCTCTGCTCAGCGTCTAGCTCGGTGTCGATCAACAAATCGGTCATGCCAACTACGCCATTCATTGGCGTACGGATCTCGTGACTCATATTGGCCAGGAAATCCGATTTGGCGCGGCTTGCTGCCTCAGCCTCATCCTTGGCCTTCTGCAACTCGTCCTGGGCCAGCTTGGAACCTGTTACATCGGTGAAATAACCATTCCAGACCCACTGGCCATGCGCGAGCTTGCGCGGGTGAGCCTCGCCGTGGACCCAGACGATCGCCTGGGTTTTTGCATGCACCATACGCATGTCCAGTGACTTGGGCACCGCCTGCTCGCCCGCCGGCTCCAGCGAGGCCATGAAGTGCGCCTGGTCGTCTGCATGCACACGCTGGCGCAGCAGGTCTGTGTTGTTCGCGATGTCCTCGGGACGCACGCCACACATGGTCTCGATGGCGTCACTCATGAATGGAATCTGGAACCTGCCATCGGCCGCCACGTAGTACTGGAACACGGCCACTGGCACATTCTGGGTCACTTCCCGCAGGCGTGCATCGGCCTCCTTAAGTTCGGTCACATCCTGCCAGATGCCAGTAAACACGGTTGCACCGCCTGGAGCCAAATCGGGTTCAGGGTTGATTTCCACCCGGATCCAGCGCAGGGCCCCATTGGCAAGGCGTGCCCGGTATTCCCCCCGCCAGCCCACACGATTGCGGGCGGCAGCCTGTATCCCAAGCCGTATGCGATCGCGATCCATTTCAATCACCTGGTTGCGAATCAGCAGTGGATCGGCCAACAGCGCCGGCGACGAAATTCCCAGAATCTCTTCTATCCGGTCACTAACAAAGGTGTACCTGGTGACGTCTTCCAGCATGTGGGCCTGAAACACCACCCCGGGCACCGCATTGGTGATGCGCCGCAACCGTGCCTCGGCCGCCTGGATGGTGGACTCCATCATCTTGCGTTCGGTAATGTCAGTGCGAATGGCAATGAACATCGACGGTTTCCCGGCCTCGTCGCGCAACGGCACGATGGTGGCACTGACCCAGTAGAGTTTGCCGGCCTTGTTGCGATTGCAAATTTCACCATGCCACACATTGCCAGCGGTGATGGTGTCCCACATATCGGCAAAGAATGCCTGATCATGGGTACCTGAACCGATCAGTCGATGGTTCTTTCCGAGCAGTTCAGCACGCGAGTAACCGCTGATTTCACACAGCTTGTCATTGGCATAAATGATGTTGCCGTGGATATCGGTGGTGCTGACAATCGCATGCTGATCCAGCGCGAATTTCTGGTGCGCCAGATCGGTCAGCGCCGACTGCAGATCGCGCTGGCCTTCTTCTTTTTGCTGCACCAGCGTACTCATGAGCGCCGACAGGTTCTCCAGGTTGTCGTCCAGCAAGGCCGGCTGCTCCAGATCCACCACTTCCATCAGACCCACGGCCGAAGCACGCAGGGACTCCATGGCGCGGGTACGACTCTGCAACTGCTCCCGCAATTGCGCGTTGCTCTGAGTAAGTTCCACTGAACTCAACTCCAGACTGCGCGTCTTGAGCTCCAGATCCCGGTCGCTCTGGACATAGGCCTCGTCGACCCGCTGCATAAGAGCCGCAAAGCCTCCGAGCGCTGCCATCGCCTGTGGCGACAATGCTACGCCAGGCGACAGATTTGAAAATTCGTCCAAAACGGCAGCAAACTGGGTGTCATCCAGGTTCAGAGTACGCCTGATTTGGCGGGTGAGCAGTTTGTGCATGGGGCCGTACGGTGAAACTTCAGGCCTCTTCTGCCAGGTAGGTGATGGTCATGGTCTGGTTATGCAATTTGCACTCCGTTGCATGGACGAACGGGCTGATTTCTCCATAGGAGTAGAAACCGGTCAGGGTAGCTCCCTGGCCAAACACTTCACCAACTGCCTCAACTTCTTCGTCCACCCGCCCGCCCATCACCAACTTGCGGCCCACGCAGCTGACCAGCAAGGCAAGGCCCTGCTCGCGTAGGGATTGCATACCCCGCGCTGCAAGCGCAGCGGCCTCGGCGCCATCCACCAGAGCATCGGTGTTGGAATGCATGAGCTTGAGGTAGCCATTGGGTTCAATATCGCCGGCCAGGGTCAGGCTTCCTGCAGCCTCGTCCACTCCCAGAATAGTCCGGATCAAGCCCAGTTCATGGTGGTCGCTTCCTAGCATGGCGAACGGAAACAAAAGACCCGATGCCGGCAGCCCTTTGGCGTGCTCACCCAGATAGCTTTTGTAGACCGACAGAGCAGGCTTGCCGTCGAGCTCGAAAAGAATATTGTTTTCGCTACGCGTAACCTTGCGCGCCGGACCGAAAGGAGACCAGCCACCAAACGAACCATGCGATACCGTCAAAGCGTCACCATACAGCCCCACACACACCAGTCGATCGCTGCTGACACCCAGGTCATCCAGCACCCAGGTGCGGACGAAAGCTCCCCCGTCGCCCGCCAGACCACCGGTTATCGGCACCTCTCTCCCGATGACTTCGGTCATGCCCGCCAGCATGGCACTGCCATTGATGTTCACGCCCTGACCAAAGACCACGATGGCGCGCAGACCTTCACGCGGCAAATCTGCAACCAGCCTGCGTCCGGCGGCCTGCGAATCGTCCATGGAGTGGAGCGTGGTTACACATTGCACAACACGGGTCTTTTCCAGCGCGATCGCGGTGACTACCAGCGAGTCCACCGTGACGCCAGACGTGGAAATCTCCCCGGCGGTAGAACAACCCACCCGGTGCGCATCCGGAAAAATCTGCGCCAGCTGTGCGCTGCCCGCCTTGAGCAAAGCGACTGATCCGAAAGCCAGCACCAGTGCTGGCTGGAGTGCGGCAAGTGCAGACAGGTCGTGCGGCTCGGGCTGGGCCTTGGTTAATACCACTTGAGAAACGCGCATGAAGTGCTTTCTGGTTACTGGGTCGACTGGTACTGGTTGCGCAAAAGGTTCTTTTGCACCTTACCCATGGCATTGCGTGGTAATTCTGGCACTACATAGCAGCGCTTGGGAATCTTGAAATTGGCCAGCGTGGCTTTCAGCTTTGCCAGAATGGCTGCGGGCTCGACGGTGGCACCCGGCTTTGCAATGACCACCGCCACACCCACTTCACCAAAGTCCGTATCCGGCACACCCACCACCGCGCTTTCGGCCACGCCAGGCAAATTGTTGATATAGCCCTCAATCTCGGCGGGATACACGTTATAGCCACCGCTGATGATGAGGTCCTTGCTACGACCCACGATGGTCACGTACCCGTTGTCGTCCATGCGCCCCACATCGCCGGTCTTGAAGAATCCGTCGGCGGTAAATTCCTGCACGGTCTTTTCAGGCATGTTCCAGTAGCCCTTGAACACATTGGGGCCCTTGACCTGAATGCCACCAATCTCGCCCACGGACACGGCCTTGCCGCCGTCGTCCTGTACGCGCAGCTGCACGCCCGGCAATGGTTTGCCAACGGTACCGCCCATGCGTTTCCCATCTTCGGTCCGGCAGGGGTTTGAAGTCAGCATAACCGTTTCAGACATGCCGTAGCGCTCCAGAATGGCATGGCCGGTGCGTTGCTGCCAGTCATTGAAGGTCTCGATCAGCATGGGAGCCGAGCCGGAAATAAACAGGCGCATATTTCGCACCGCATCCCGCGTCAGGCCCGGCTCGGTCAGCATCCTCACATACAGCGTGGGAACACCCATGAAGACCGTGGCGCGGGGCATGGCCTGCAGCACTGCCTTGGGATCGAATTTGGCCATCCAGAGCATCTTGCTGCCGTTGATCAACGCACCATGAATGGCCACAAAAAGCCCGTGCACATGGAAAATCGGCAGAGCATGGATCAGCACATCGCCACCCTGCTCCGGTGTGCGCCAGCCCCAGTACTTTTGCAGCACCCGCGCATTGCTGAGCAGATTGCCATGGGTCAGCATGGCGCCCTTGCTGCGCCCGGTGGTTCCGCTGGTGTAAATGATGGCGGCAAGATCATCCGCCTGGCGCTGTGCAATAGTGTGGGAGCGTGAGAACTGTGCTGCGCGGTCCAGCAACGAGCCAGTGCGGTCGTCGTTCAGGGTAAACACGTGGGCCGTACCCGCCTGAAACGCCATCTTGCTGATCCAGCCAAAATTGCTGCGGCCGCACACCACCACCGCTGGCTGGGCGTCCTCAATGAAATACGCCATCTCGGCGCTTTGGTACGCCGTATTGAGCGGCAAATACACCAGCCCGGCGCGCAAGGTAGCCAGGTACAGGATGAGCGCTTCGACCGACTTCTCGACCTGCACCGCAATCCGGGCGCCGGGCTCCAGGTCGAGCGATTCCAGCAGATTGGCCACCATGGCGGTGGCGTCCAGCAGGTCCTGCCAGGAATACAAAAGCCCGGTGTCGGTTTCTACGGCGCATGCGCGGCGATCGGCAGGGAATGCTGCGGCCAGCGCAGCAAACAGGTTGGCGTTAACCGGGGGCTGGCTTGACTGGATAGGCTTGGTGTCCATGGTGATCTCAAAAACCGGGGGGGCGTTTTTCAATAAATGCGGAAACACCTTCGCGGTGCTCGGCACTGTCGGCATAGGCGTACGCTGCGGCGTCATTTGCTATTAATTCAGTAGCACACTGTGCACATCCGGCAAGGGCCAGACGTCCATTGAGTGCCCGAAGTGTCTGCTTGTTCATGCGCGCAGCCTGCGGCGCCAGGGCCGCAATGCGCTGCGCTAGAGCCTGCACATGGTCTGCCAAGTGGGACTCGGGCAGGACCCGGGTCAGAAAGCCCTGCGTATGCATGTGGGGAGCATCAAACACGTCTGCGGCAAGCAGCATCGCACGGGCTGTCATCTCTCCCACCGCACGCCCAACCAGAGCCGCCTCTCTGGGCGCCATGGGAAAACCCAGGCGTGCAATCGGTGCACCAAACCGTGCAACCGTGCTGGCTAGTCGCAAATCGCAACAACTGGCAATTTCCAGCCCGGCGCCCATGCAGTTGCCCTGAATATGGGCAATCAGGGGGACATCGCAGTCCAGCATGGCCTGCAGCGCACCCCAAACGTCGTCTTCATGGAATTCCTGCAACAGCACTGGATCGAACCGGAACCCGGGGTACTCGCCAATGTCGCCACCTGCGCAGAAATGCCCGGCGTCGCCCTTCACCACGATGCAGCGCAGCGCCGGGTCAGCGCCCAGGTCGTCAAACACGGCTTTGAGGGAACGCCACATGGCGCGGGACATTGCGTTGAACTTGCCGGCATGGCGCAGTGTCACCCAGGCCACAGTTTCATCGGCGCTTACGGCAATGTCACCTGCCATGCTTTTTGCCCGCCCTTGTCCGTCAGTCGAGTTTGGCGCCAGACGCTTTGACCACTGCGGCCCAGCGTTTGACTTCAGCACTCACGAATGCGCCAAATTGCGCCTGCGTCAGTTTGCCAAATTCGGCACCGTTATTGGCCCAGGCGCTCTTGATCTCGTCGGTTTGGGCAGCACGGTTGATCTCCTCGATGATCCGGGCTTGCACATCGGCAGGTGTGCCCTTGGGGGCCCACAGGCCATACCAGGTGGATACGGTGTAATCCGGCAGGCCCAATTCCGCTGCGCACGGGACATCCGGAAAAGCCGGGTTGCGCTTGGCGCCAGAAACCATCAATGCCTTGATACGTCCGCCCTTGATATGGGCTGCGGATGAGCCCAGGCCATCGAACATCATGTCCACATTCCCCGACATCAAGTCCTGCAGGGCCGGTCCCGCTCCGCGGTAAGGAATATGGGTGATAAAGGTTTTTGTCTGCAGCTTGAACAACTCACCCGCCAGGTGATGGGAAGTACCGCCGCCAGCAGAGCCGTAATTCATCTTTCCGGGGTTGGCCTTTACCTGGGCCAGAAAGGCCGCAAAATTGCCTGGAACGTTTTTGGGGTTGACAACCAGTACCTGTGGAACATTGGCCAGCAAGGCCAGGGGAACGAAGTCTTTTTCAATGTCGTAGTCAAGCCGCGAATACATGGACGGCGCGATTGCGTGGTGCACTGCACCCATAAACAGCGTATAACCATCCGGCTGGGCCCGGGCCGCAATACTGGCTCCCAGGGTACCGCCAGCGCCACCCCGGTTGTCAATCACCATCTGGGTCCCCGTCAGTTTGGCAAACTGGGCGGAAAGCGGCCGCGCAAAAGCGTCGGTGCCACCGCCCGCCGGGAACGGTACGACCAGAGTGACTGGCTTGACCGGCCAGCGGCTCTGCGCAAAAGCGGGCAATGCGGCGCCCGCAGTCAGGACCGCCCCGGCGGCCAGCACTTCGCGACGACGCACTGCGTGTTTGCAATAGCCTGAATTGAATTCCTTCATGGTCTATCTCCTTTTATCAATGCACTTTCACAACGACAGTGCGCTTGCAATTTGCTCTTATTTTGATAGCTTACCGTGCGCACCGGATGCAGCCGGTGGGTCGATTTCGTTGGCAACTGGCACACGCCCTTTCCACCACAATAGTCCGGCACCAGCGAGAATCATGGGAATGCACAGCCATTGCCCCATGCTCATACCCAGCGAAAGCAGTCCCAAAAACGCATCGGGCTCACGGAAAAACTCGGCTACAAAACGGAACACGCCATAGCCCAGCAGGAACGCACCCGCCACTTGCCCCTGCTTCGGAGGGCGCTGGGCGTACCACCATAACAAGACGAACAGCAAGATGCCCTCCATCAGGAACTGGTATACCTGCGAAGGATGACGCGGCAAATCGCCAGCACCACGAAACACCATGCCCCAGGGCAAGTCCGGGTCGGCCAGGCGCCCCCACAATTCCCCGTTGATGAAATTGCCGACGCGCCCCGCAGCCAGGCCCGTGGGCACGCATGGCGCGACAAAATCCGCAACCTGCCAGAACGGCCGTCCACGGGAATGTGCATACCACACCATGGAAGCAATCACCCCCAGCATTCCGCCATGAAAGCTCATACCCCCTTGCCAGACGGCAAAGATCTCTAGCGGATGGGCTGCGTAGTAACCAGGTTTATAGAACAGGCAGTAGCCAATGCGCCCACCCAGAACCACACCCAACACGCCAAGGAACAGTATGTCCTCCACATCCTTGTAGGCCCAGGCCTGCGCACCCGTCATGCCCGCATAGGGTGCATGGCGCAAGCGGCGACTGCCCAGAAACATGAACAGGCCAAACGCAGCCAGGTAAGTGATGCCGTACCAGTGCACAGCAATAGGCCCCAACTGCAGGGCGATAGGGTTAATTTGGGGATGAATCAGCATGATTAATCAGCGGCGACGCTTGTTCAACGTACCCATAGCCTCTTTGTTCTTGTCAATACGTTGTTTACGCCTGGCATTTTCCTTTTCCATAACTTTGCGTTTGGTATAGCCTGATGCGTCTGCCCAGGCCCACCAAACAACCGCCAGTCCAAAGGGTGCGAATACCGCCAGCCAAGACCAGTTAGCCACCGGACCGAATTCCAGGTATTTCATTACCAGCAGCGTCAAACCCAAAACTAAAAAGTACATCGCTATGTCCGATCCGTTTGTGGGGCGGTAAGACAATTGTCAACCTGTCCCAATACAATCCCGTTATCGAACTGTAAACTAACCCGAGAGGCCTTCCATGAAACGTACCGTTTTTGCCGTTGCACTCAGCGCTACTGCTCTGTTCACCGTATCCCCAGCCTTTGCTGATTTGGCCTTGGCCACGTCCAAGAATTGCATGGCTTGCCACGCAATTGACAAGAAGCTTGTTGGTCCGGCATACAAAGATGTTGCTGCCAAATACAAGGGCGACAAGGCTGCCGCTGACAGGCTGGCTGCAAAGGTCATGAAGGGCGGCGGCGGCGTGTGGGGTCAAGTACCCATGCCAGCAAACCCCCAGGTGAACGAAGCCGAAGCCAAGAAGCTGGTGGCCTGGGTTCTGAGCCAGAAGTAATCTGGCTTCTTGCGGCCTGCACCGGGCCACAGTACCCAGCAAAAAGCCCACCTAGGTGGGCTTTTTTACGTCTACACCCCACTAAAGCAAGGGGTGCGGATGTTTTGCGCAGGTAAAGGAGGAGGCCAAAGACCGGGGGACACGGAGCATAGCATCCGCTACCCTTGCTGCTTCTCTCAGTAAGCCTGACCCAACTGATCCAGGATCGCCGGGTTTTCCAGCGTGGAAGTGTCTTGCGTAATGGCCTCGTTCTTGGCGACCGAGCGCAGCAGGCGGCGCATGATCTTGCCGGAACGGGTCTTGGGCAGGTTGTCACCAAAGCGGATGTCCTTGGGCTTGGCAATCGGGCCAATCTCTTTACCCACCCAGTCGCGCAACTGCTTGGCAATTGCCTTGGCTTCGTCGCCTGTGGGGCGTGGGCGCTTGAGCACCACAAAAGCGCAAATGGCTTCACCCGTGGTGTCGTCAGGACGGCCCACCACAGCGGCTTCGGCCACCAGCTCGGTGCAGCTCACCAGAGCGGATTCGATTTCCATGGTACCCATACGGTGACCCGACACGTTCAGCACGTCATCAATACGGCCAGTGATGGTGAAGTAGCCAGTCTTTTCATCACGGATGGCGCCATCGCCAGCCAGGTAGTACTTGCCCTTGAAGTCATCGGGGTAGTAGCTCTTCTTGAAGCGCTCGGGGTCGCCCCAGATGTTGCGGATCATAGAAGGCCATGGCTTTTTGACAACCAGAATGCCGCCTTGGCCATTGGGAACATCTTTGCCAGTTTCGTCCACGATGGCCGCCTGGATGCCGGGGAACGGCAGCGTGCAGGAACCGGGAACCATGGGCGTTGCGCCAGGCATGGGGGTGATCATGTGACCACCGGTTTCAGTTTGCCAGAAGGTGTCCACAATGGGGCACTTGCTGCCGCCCACATGCTTGTAGTACCACTCCCAGGCGGCGGGGTTGATGGGCTCGCCCACCGAGCCGAGCAAACGCAGGCTGGAGAGGTTGTAGCTCTTGGGGTGCACGGCGTCATTGGACTCGGCTGCCTTGATCAGTGAACGGATGGCAGTTGGTGCGGTGTAGAACACGGTGCACTTGTGGTCCTGGATCATCTTCCAGAAACGGCCAGCGTCCGGGTAGGTGGGAACGCCTTCGAACACGATCTCGGTGCCACCCAGCGCTAACGGGCCGTAGGTGATGTAGGTGTGGCCAGTGACCCAGCCGATATCGGCGGTGCACCAGAACACATCGTCGGCCTTCAGGTCGAAGGTCCACTTGGTGGTCAGCGCTGCGTGCAGCAGGTAGCCACCGGTGGAATGTTGCACGCCCTTGGGCTTGCCGGTGGAGCCGGAGGTGTAGAGCAGGAACAGGGGGTGTTCGGCGTCGACCCACTCTGGCTCGCAAGTGGTGGATTGACCGGCAGTTACGTCGTTCATCCACTTGTCGCGACCCGCGGTCATGGCAATCTCGGAACCGCTGCGCTTGACGACCAGCACGCTCTTGATGGAATCGCAGCCGCCCAGGGCCAAAGCTTCGTCCACAATGGATTTCAGGGGCAATTGCTTACCGCCACGCACCTGGTGGTCGGCGGTGATGATGGCCACGGCACCGGTGTCTTCAATACGGTCGCGCAGCGACTGGGCCGAGAAGCCGCCGAACACTACGGAATGGGTTGCACCGATGCGGGCGCAGGCCTGCATGGCGGCCACGCCGTCGATAGACATGGAGATGTAGATGACGACGCGGTCACCCTTTTTGATGCCCAGGGACTTCAGGCCGTTGGCGATCTGGCTGGTTTTGGCCAGCAGGTCCTTGTAGTTGATCTTGGTGACTTCGCCGCCGTCGGCTTCGAAGATGATGGCGGTCTTGTCGCCCAAGCCTTTTTCAACGTTGCGGTCCAGGCAGTTGTAGGACGCATTGAGCTTGCCGTCGGCAAACCACTTGAAAAACGGCGCATTGCTGTCATCCAGCACCTGGGTGAAAGGCACTTTCCAGCTCAGCAGTTCCTTGGCCAGGCGGCCCCAGAAACCTTCGTAATCGGTTTCGGCTTCCTTGCACAGCGCGTCATAGGCGGCCATGCTGGGGATGGCGGCGTTCTTGACGAATTCGGCACTGGGAAGGTAAACGTGGGTTTCGGTCGCTGCGGTATCACTCATGGAAAGTCTCCTCGGATTATTGAAAACTGCGCGGATGTTGGTGCCACGCACTTACAAATCACTGACTTACCTCCGACTGACTTTACCCACGCCATGCCGTTTTGTCAGGAGACGGTGAGGCGGATTGGCTAAACTCAGGCGCACGACCGCACTGGCCCCACATTCCCCAACTCTTTAGATACCATGACCACTTCCATTCGCCAAGCTGATTTGATTGAGTCCATTGCTGCTGCACTGCAATACATCAGCTATTACCACCCCGCCGACTACATCGCCCACCTGGCCCGTGCTTACGAACGCGAGCAAAGCGCTGCGGCCAAGGACGCCATCGCGCAAATCCTGACCAACAGCAAAATGAGTGCCACCGGCCACCGCCCAATCTGCCAGGACACCGGCATCGTCAACGTGTTCCTGAAGGTCGGTATGGACGTGCGCTGGGAAGGCTTTACCGGCAGCCTGGACGACGCCGTCAACGAAGGCGTGCGCCAGGGCTACAACCACCCTGACAACACCCTGCGTGCCAGCGTGGTGGCCGATCCCGAGTTCCTACGCAAGAACACCAAGGACAACACGCCTGCGGTGATCTTCACCGAGATCGTGCCCGGCAACACCGTGGAAGTGACCGTGGCGGCCAAGGGCGGCGGCTCCGAGAACAAAAGCAAGATGATCATGCTCAACCCTGGCGACTCGGTAGTGGACTGGATTCTGAAAACCGTGCCCACCATGGGTGCCGGCTGGTGTCCGCCCGGCATGCTGGGCATCGGCATTGGCGGCACCGCAGAGAAAGCGGTGCTGATGGCCAAGGAAAGCCTGATGGACGATCTGGACATGTACGAACTGCAGGCCAAAGCGCAATCCGGTGCTGAACTGGACAATGTTGAAAAGCTGCGCCTGGAGCTGTTCGAGAAAGTCAACGCATTGGGTATTGGCGCCCAGGGCCTGGGCGGCCTGACCACCGTGCTGGACGTCAAGATCAAGATGTACCCCACCCACGCCGCCAGCAAGCCGGTGGCCATGATCCCCAACTGCGCCGCCACCCGCCATGCCCACTTTGTGATGGACGGCTCCGGCCCCGTATACCTGACCCCTCCCTCTCTGGACACCTGGCCCGACGTGGCCTGGACCCCCGACTATGTGAAGAGTAAAAAAGTTGATCTGAACACTCTGACCAGGGAGGAAGTCGCCAGCTGGACGCCCGGCCAGACCCTGCTACTCAACGGCAAGATGCTGACCGGCCGTGACGCCGCACACAAGCGTATCAAAGACATGCTGGCCAAGGGCGAAAAACTACCCGTGGACTTCACCAACCGCGTCATCTACTACGTCGGCCCTGTCGACCCGGTCAAGGGCGAAGTGGTTGGCCCGGCCGGCCCTACCACCGCCACCCGCATGGATGGTTTCACCGAAATGATGCTGGCGCAGACCGGCCTGATTTCGATGGTCGGCAAGGCTGAGCGCGGCCCGGTTGCGATTGAAGCCATCAAAAAGCACAAGAGCGCTTACCTGATGGCCGTGGGTGGTGCTGCCTACCTGGTCAGCAAGGCGATCAAGGCCGCCAAAGTGGTCGGCTTTGCTGATCTGGGCATGGAAGCCATCTACGAGTTCGATGTTGTCGATATGCCCGTCACCGTGGCGGTGGATGCCGGTGGCACCAGCGCCCACATCACCGGTCCGGCCGAGTGGCAGAAAAGGATCGCCACGGGCGAGTTCAAGTCTATTCCCGTCACGTCCGCTTGAACCCATCCATGTGCCCCATTGGGGTTTTTGACAGCGGGGTGGGCGGCCTGAGTGTGCTGCGCGCCTTGCTTCAAGAACTGCCCCATGAGCAATTTGTCTACGTAGCCGACAGCGGGTACGCCCCGTACGGCGAACGCAATGACGACTTCGTGCTACAGCGCTCCCATGCCATTGCAGACTGGCTGATCGCACAGCACCACATCAAGGCCCTGGTCGTGGCCTGCAACACGGCCACAGCGGCAGCCATCCGTGTGTTACGCACCACCTGCCCCGAGTTGCCCATCATTGGCATTGAACCAGCACTCAAACCGGCAGCGCACGTCAGCAAAACCGGTGTCATTGGCGTCATGGCCACACGCGGCACACTCAACAGCGAGAAGTTCCGCAACCTGCTGGAGTCCCTGCACGGCAGGGCGACCTTTGTATTGCAACCCTGCGACGGTCTGGCCGATGCCATCGAACGTGCGGATGCTATAGAAACCGAAGCGCTTTGTGCACAGTACACGCGGGCTATGGGCCAATTTGGTTCAAAGGATGGGGAGATGGACACCCTGGTGCTTGGCTGCACCCACTACCCGTTTTCCGCTAAGGTACTGGCCGATCAAATAGGCCCCAATATTCCACTGCTCGAGGGTGGACTCCCGGTCGCCCGGCAAACCAGGCGCTTGCTGGCGGAACAGCACGCACTCCTGGAAGAAATGACCACAAATCAGCCGCTGCTGTTCTACACCACAGGGCACCCTGATGCTCTGAAGGAGGCTGTGCAACGCTGGCTGCATCTCGAAACCGACGTAGCATCGGTGCAGATGAACCAGTAATGGTGTGCCCGGAGGGGATCGAACCCCCGACCCACAGCTTAGAAGGCTGTTGCTCTATCCGACTGAGCTACGGGCACAAAGCACAAAGGCCCCAAAGTTTTCACTTGAGGGCCTTTGGACTTGAAAGAATGGTCGGGGCGGCGGGATTCGAACTCGCGACCCTCTGCTCCCAAAGCAGATGCGCTACCAGGCTGCGCTACGCCCCGACAGCTAGTATTCTAACCGCATGTCGACACCAAAAATGCCTCTCCCCTGGCTCGAACCTAAAGATCCTTTTCCTCCGGTTGAAAATACATGGGGCACCGGGTCGGACGCTCCTGGTTTGCTGGCAGCAGGAGGTGATCTTTCAGTGGACACTCTGCGCCGCGCCTACGCCAATGGAATATTTCCATGGTTCAGCGACGGGCAACCCACCTTGTGGTGGAGTCCTGAACCGCGTATGGTGCTACAGACCAGCAACTTCCAGTTGCACCACTCCCTGAGAAAAACCCTCAGGCGCTTTGTCTGCGACGCAGCCTGCGAAGTTCGATTTGACTCAGTCTTTGAACAGGTCATCCAGGCCTGCTCCTCGGTGCAACGGCGTGGCCACCCCGGCACCTGGATTGTGCCGGCAATGGTAGACGCCTACACCGACCTGTACGCAGTTGGGCTGGCGCATAGTGTGGAGATCTGGGTTCATGGCGAACTGGTGGGGGGCCTTTACTGCGTTGCCTTGGGTAAAGCCGTATTTGGTGAATCCATGTTTTCGCATCAAACAGATGCCTCCAAGATTGCGCTGGCTGCATTGGTGGCGTTTTGCCGCGCTCATGCCATTGACTTGATTGATTGCCAACAAAACACCTCACACCTTGCGTCCCTGGGCGCTGCTGCAATCCCTCGCTCAGCATTCATCCGGCACGTCCACGCGGCAATACAGCGGCCTGCGCCAGAGTGGCAATTCAACCCCCTATACTGGTCGCACATCGTGAGCAATGTGACCAAATATCCGTGACGGACCTCAAAGACCTTCCCCTCCAGACCCTGCAGTTCTACGCCACAGCGCCCTATGAATGCAGCTATTTGCCCCAACGCATGGCAAGGTCCCAGGTCGCAACACCGAGCTACCTCATCAACAATTCGACCTATTCGGAACTGGTCGCCAAGGGGTTCCGCCGCAGCGGCATGTTTACCTACCGCCCCTACTGCGACGGATGCCAGGCGTGCACGCCTTTACGCGTGATGGCAAAAGAGTTTCGTCCAGATCGCAGTCAGCGCCGAGCTTGGATTAAACATCACGCACTGGTTCCACGGATTCTGGGGCTCGGATTTGATGCTGAGCACTATGCGCTGTACCTGCGCTACCAGGGTGAACGCCACGCAGGCGGTGGCATGGACGAAGACAGTGTGGGGCAATATACACAGTTTCTGCTGCAGAGCCGCGTGAACTCACGTCTGGTCGAGTTCCGGGAGCCGGCAACCGATGGACAACTGGGCACTTTGAAAATGGTGTCCATCATGGACGTGCTTGATGACGGGCTCTCCGCGGTCTACACATTCTTCGAACCCTTGGAGAGAGGCAGTTTTGGTACCTACTGCATCCTGTGGCAGATCGAGCAGGCCCGTCGCCTCGGGCTGAGTCATGTCTATCTTGGATACTGGATAGCGCTTAGTGCGAAGATGAGCTACAAGGCCCGTTACATGCCATTTCAGGTACTGCGCGAAGGTCACTGGAGAGACCATCAGCCTGCGGGTTAAGATCCGTTATTCATACTATGGCAAAAAAAGATCCTGACATTCCCACCACGCCATCCGTGCAGGTTATTGAGCGCATGTTTACCCTGATTGATGTACTTGCCTCGCGCGAGGAAGCCATATCTCTCAAGGAGATCAGTGAAAAAGCTGGATTACATCCTTCTACCGCGCATCGCATCCTCAACGACCTGGCAACTGGCAGGTTTGTTGATCGCCCGCACCCGGGCAGTTACCGTTTGGGCATGCGTCTGCTGGAGCTTGGGAACCTGGTGAAAGTACGACTCAACGTCCGTGATGCTGCACTGGGTCCCATGCGGGAGTTGCACAAACTGATTCAGCAACCGGTCAACCTCAGCATGCGGCAGAGTGATGAGATCGTCTATGTGGAACGCGCCTACAGCGAACGCTCCGGCATGCAGGTTGTGCGCGCCATAGGCGGTCGTGCACCTTTGCACCTTACGTCTGTAGGGAAACTATTTCTGGCCGAAGATGACCCTCAGCGTATCCGTGCTTATGCCACGCGTACGAGGCTGCAGGGCCATACAAAAAACAGCATCACCACGGTGGATGCACTGGAGCGTGAGTTGTCTCGCGTGCGCCAATATGGACAGGCAAGCGACAACGAAGAACTGGAATTGGGTGTTCGCTGCATGGCAGCAGGGATTTATGATGACCAGAACAAACTGGTTGCCGGACTATCCATCTCGGCCCCATCGGGGCGCTTGGAAGACGCGTGGCTACCCAAACTCCAGGAAACCGCCAACCAGATTTCCAGCGCGCTGGGGCACAAGCCCCCGGCAAAGCGTTAGTCCACTTAGTTTACGGCAACAACCCGCTGACCTGTATCTTGCATGGCCAGGGGCGCAGTTCTGGACAAGGAAGCGGGGTTGGACTCAATCCAGCGCCGCACGCGCTCAGCATCGGCAATGCGACTAAGCTTTCCGGCGGAATCTAGGAACACCATGATCAACTTTCGGCCAGCCACCTTGGCCTGCATGACCAGACACTGGCCGGCCTCCGAGATATAACCAGTCTTTTGTAGGCCGATGTCCCACGCCGGATTTTTCACCAACCGGTTTGTGTTGTTGTACTGCAGGGTCCTGTGTCCAACTTCCACCTGATAGCCTGTGGAGGTAGACAACTCCCGCAACAAGGGATCCCCATAGGCGAAATTCACAAGTGTTGCCAGATCCCGTGCGCTGGACTGGTTCTTGCTGGAAAGGCCCGTGGGCTCTACATAGCGGGTATCGTTCATGCCTAGCGTCTTTGCGCGGGTATTCATAAGACCGACAAAGGTGCCAATACCGCCGGGATACGTACGCCCCAGAGCATGGGCTGCACGGTTCTCGCTGGCCATCAGTGCCAGGTGCAAAAGCTCACCACGGCTGAGTTCGGAACCAACACGCAGGCGCGAAGAACTGCCCTTTTCGGTGTCAACATCTTCCTGGGAAATCGCAATGACTTCATCCATGGGCAGTTGGGCTTCACTGATGAGCAGACCCGTCATCAGTTTGGTGATGGAGGCAATAGGTAAAACAGCAGATTCGTTTTTTCTGAAAAGTACTTCCTTTGTGTCCTGATCGACTACCAGGGCCACACTGGAACGCAACGCCAGGGAATCGGCGGCTCCATGCAACCCAGCTAACTGCCCAAAAGAGGGGGAACGTGCAACCGGGACTTTTTGGACTGCTTTCTTGCGCACCACACTGGTCTTCAGCAGGGGTTTCTTTGTGCTTGACTTTACGGCGTGCCGCTTGGCAGTCACTGCCTGCGCTGGTAAAGCCACAGTCGCCATCAGAACAACAACTGCGCAAAGATAAGAAATTGATCGTTTTAGCATAGGGCCCAACAAATTTGGAAATGGCGCGCCAGCAACCAGACTGGCCATTTCTTGACACCGCAGGCGCACAGTGTAAACAAAAAAATTACGCCAGATCAACTACTTGCAAGGTAAAGTTCAACAATTGTTACAAGTAAGTCCCAGCCGTTACCCCTGGGCAGCTACCCGATCCGCCTTGCTCTGCAATTTGTTGAGGGCGCTCAGATAGGCTTTGGCAGAGGCCACCACAATGTCCGGATCGGCACCCACGCCATTGACAACCCGGCCGCTGTTCTGCAATCGTACAGTGACTTCACCCTGGCTTTCGGTAGAGCCGCTGATCGCGTTAACCGAATACAACACCATTTCAGCACCGCTCTTGACGTGACTTTCAATGGCCTTCATAGATGCATCCACTGGACCATTGCCTTCGGACGCGCTCCGGACCTCCTTGCCGTCCACCGTAAAGACAATGGTCGCTTCCGGGCGCTCACCTGTTTCGCTGTGCTGCGAAAGCGACACAAAACCGTACTGCTCTTTTTCGTTAGTCAAGTTTTCTTCGCTAACAAGCGCCAGAATATCTTCATCAAAGATCTCGCTCTTGCGATCTGCGAGTTCCTTGAAACGCGTAAATGCGGCATTGATCTCAGACTCACTGTCCAATTGCACACCCAACTCTTGCAAGCGCTGCTTGAACGCGTTGCGGCCGCTGAGCTTGCCCAGAACGATCTTGTTGGCGGTCCAGCCCACGTCCTCGGCCCGCATGATTTCATAGGTGTCACGCGCCTTCAGCACGCCGTCCTGGTGAATGCCCGATGCATGCGCAAATGCATTAGCACCAACCACCGCTTTGTTGGGCTGCACTACAAAACCAGTGGTCTGGCTCACCATGCGGCTCGCTGCCAGAATGTGACGCGTATCAATACCAAGATCCAGACCAAAGTAGTCCCTGCGCGTCTTCACGGCCATGACGACTTCTTCAAGACTGCAATTCCCGGCACGCTCACCCAAACCGTTGATCGTGCATTCGACCTGGCGAGCACCGCCAATCTTGACACCTGCCAGCGAATTGGCTACTGCCATGCCCAGATCGTTATGGCAATGGACCGACCATATCGCTTTGTCAGAGTTTGGAATGCGTTCCCGCAAAGTCTTGATGAAATTGCCATAGAGCTCAGGAATAGCGTAACCCACGGTGTCGGGCACATTAATGGTCGTTGCCCCCTCCTTGATGACCGCTTCCAGTACCCGGCACAAAAAGTCCACATCACTGCGATAACCATCCTCCGGGCTGAACTCGATGTCATCTACCAGATTGCGTGCAAAACGCACGGCCTGCTTGGCCTGCTCGAACACCTGATCCGGAGTCATGCGCAGCTTCTTCTCCATGTGCAGTGGCGAAGTTGCAATAAACGTATGAATCCGTGCACGGTTGGCCCCCTTGAGTGCTTCAGCAGCGCGGGAGATGTCCCTGTCGTTTGCACGGGAGAGGGAGCAGACGGTGGCATCCTTGATCGTATTGGCAATCAGTTGAACCGCTTCAAAATCCCCGTTGGAACTTGCTGCAAAACCGGCTTCAATAACATCCACCCGGAGTCGCTCCAGTTGACGGGCAATGCGCAACTTTTCATCACGCGTCATAGAAGCACCTGGTGATTGCTCGCCGTCACGCAATGTGGTGTCAAAAATGATCAGTTTGTCGGTCATGCTTTTCTCCTGTAATTTCAAAAAACCTTACTACTGAAGCCTGCCGCCAGAACGCAAAAGGCCCGTTGCGTTAGCGAACGGGCCCCTGTAGAAAAAATGCGCGCGCTATTTCTTCCGCCCGGAACGGCGTAGCGGTAGTAGCAGGCTGGATGCATTCATAATGCTCAATGTAGCACACAATGACTGCCAGACCCGCCCTTACTTGTGCAACCCACGCTCATCAGGCTCATCTGTCGAGGTGCTGATGACACTTGTCTGAACGCCGCGCGCCTTACGCACTGCGTAAATGACATAACCACTCAGTCCATAGATCACAAACACTCCAAACATGACCGTGGGCGGGTCAATATTGATGACTGCGATACCCAGCGCTATCAGAACAATGACCGCGAACGGAACGCTTCGTTTCATGCTGATGTCCTTGAAGCTGTAAAACGGCACATTGGTGACCATGGTCAACCCCGCATACAAGGCGATTACAAACATGGGCCAAGCAAGATCAGTCCCTTTAAGCCCCAGATCCGTAGACAACCAGATAAAACCCGCCACCAGCGCGGCAGCAGCCGGTGATGGCAAACCCTGAAAATAGCGCTTGTCGACCACACTGGTATTGACATTGAAACGGGCCAGACGCAAAGCCGCACAGGCGCAGTAAACAAAGGCAGCAAACCAGCCCCAGCGTCCAAGATCCTTGAGTGCCCAGACATAGGAAATTAGCGCAGGTGCCGCACCAAACGACACCATGTCGGACAGTGAGTCCATTTGCTCGCCGAAGGCACTCTGTGTGTTGGTCATCCGTGCAACGCGACCATCCAGGCTGTCAAGAACCATGGCACAAAAGACGCCCACGGCGGCGAGATCGAAGCGGCCATTCATTGCCATGACAATGGCATAAAAGCCACCAAACAAGGCTGCAAGGGTGAACAGATTGGGCAAGACATAAATACCTTTGCGCCGCTTGCGAATCACCACAGCCTCGTTGCCCACTTCGGTTGAATCAATTCCATCATACATATATGTGTTCCCGCGATAGGCACCAAACCCCATGGAGCCTTTGCTCGGCTGATCAGTAGAACCAGCAGCGTGTTCGAGTGTAAGTCAGGCATGAAACCCGTGCGACTGCCGCTCCAGAAAATAAAAAGGCCACCTAAGTGCGAGCCGTTTCCTTAAAGTGTTGAAATGTTAGGGGTCGGCTGATTGACCTGATTGGGCCTCCGGAGAGGCCCAATCTTTTGGTGCGAGGTCCGCCTACGCGTCGCTTTCCTCGGCTTCCTTGGTCCGGCGATTGGTTTCATCGCGCGCTTGGCCGAGCTGCTCGAACTGCCCCGACAGCAGCGTGTCGATCGCGCACCAGACGCGCGCGCTGCGTTTGATGGAATCGTTGGGCCCGCCAGCCCGCAGAGGCTTCGCCGGCTTCATCGCCGGCCCGAGCTTGTAGACGAAGTGATCCACATCGGTCGAGCACCAGGTGGGATTCACCGTCGACACGTCGTTGACGATGTCGAAAGCCTCGATGCGATGCACCGATTGGAGCTGCCCGCGGTAGCGGAACGCGACGTAGTTCGGCGGCTGCATGGGCCAGTGGTTGCCCACCGGATGGAAATAGCTTCGGTCCTGCTCGACGACGTCGATCCAGGTGCGGTCGCAGTCGTCCCGCATGGCGTCGCTGCCGAGCGAGACCACGTAGACCATGTTGTCTCGGGTTCTGTTCATTGCTGCGTAATCCTCCAAATGGTCGATCAACTCGCGCAGCCAGAGCTTCTCTTCAAGCCCGGCGGCCGACCTCCTGGCCTTCTTGGCGATTCCACGGACCGCGCCCCAAGACAAATGCCTTACAGGGACGCCGCCGACCTCGCTCGGCAATTTGATGCGCGCGATGGGCTCCGGCGTCGCTGACACGGACACCAATGCGACGGACTCGAAGCCCGCCTCGCGCAACCGGGGACGATACCGAGAGAGCTGCTCGACGCCCGGGAGCTCGAAGCCTTGCTTGGCTTCGACGATGGCATGCAGGGCCTTGTCGCATCGCAGCTCGATGTCGGTGAAGCCGCGATCGTCGCCGCTCTTCTGCAAGGCGATGCGCAGGTCGGAGATGTCGATCGGCCGCCCAGCAATGGATTCGACGAGAAGCCCAGCGAAGCTCGGGCTGCGTTCCAAAGCCCAGCCCAGCGCGTATGTGGCACTGTTCTCGTCCTTGCCCATGAGCTCGAAGACGTTGCGCGGGAATGCCGAACGTATAGATAGGATCATGGCAACTACGCCCAGGCCAACTCTTGGGACGATATAAGCACCGCCTCCCGATTCAATTTCATGGCTACCCCTAAATGTGATTCTTGCTCACACGAAACGCGATGGCGCAATGGCGATGCATCCCCAGTATAGACACCTCATACTTTTGGGAGCGATGGCTGACGCTGAGGCGCGAGACTGGCGGAGGGCGTGGAGGCAGTTCAAGAAAGGGCTTGCAAACATAGGACATCCATGCAATAATAGGACATTGATGTCTCATGTTTGCAGGAGTCCGCCATGCCCACAACAGTAAAAGAAAGGATTGTCGACAATCTCAAAGCGTCGAAAGATGGCGTATTTTTGCGCAAAGAGTTCGACCGCTTCGGCGACTATCGGCAAGTAAGCCGTGCCGTAAGAGAGCTTGTTGAAGATGGGTTGATCGTTCGCGTTGGATATGGGGTTTACGCGCGCGGCAGAAAGTCATCCTTGTCTGACAAAGTCGTTCCCGACGGCACCCTCGTGGCGATTGGGTTGGAAGCCATGCGCAAACTCGGCGTCAAGGCCGATGTAAGCAAGGAAGCAAGGGCATTGCGCGATGGCACAAGCACGCAAGTTCCCATGCTGCCCATCATTTCTATCGGAAAGGCAAGGGTTCGTCGCAAGATTGGATTCGGAAAGAGGGCTGTGGTGTATGAGGTCGATTGAGAAAATTGAAGCGAATCAGATTGTCGATCTGATCAACGAGGATGGCCTTTCAATCGACGCGTTCGCTCTTGAAAAAGACTTTCATGTTGGCGCGGCCCTCGCCGCGTTGTCCAAAATCAAGGATCCGACATTCGATCTGATTTTTTGTGGAGGAACTTGCCTATCGAAAGCCTATGGCCTGCTCGACAGGCTGTCAGAGGACATCGACATCAAAGTAGTCACAAAGCCTGGCATAACATTGACTGCCGGAAAGCTGCGCTCCGCTCTGAGCGAGTTGAAGCAGAAAGTGGTTGACGCGTTGATCGCTGAGGGCTTCGATAAAGAGCAATTCGAAGAAACGATTTTGGTGAATGAACGAGTAAAGAAGGTTGCGATTGACGCCAGGGATATCTTCGGTTTACCAAGGTCATGGTGTATGGGGCTCAAAAACCGGATTTCAAATCCGCCCTTGCTGTTTTCGATAAGCTGCTCTCGGTCGCTTGCGCCCCTCACTCTGATTTGAGTTTTCACGAAGAGCGCCAAGAGAGGTTGGCGAAGTTAACTTCTGCCAAGAACGCGTCGCGAGGGCCAGGGCTAGGCATGTGAGAAAGACAATTAGCTAAATCACGCACCAGTGAAGTAAAGGATGTCCTCGTAGCGCACCGGACCCCGGGCTAGCCCCAATCGCATCGCCGGGGTCATGTCGTCGTCTCCGTCGAGCACGAAGTTGCGCACCGCGCGGAAGATGACCAGCATCTTGGCGATCTGCTTGGGGTTGTATGCGGCGTAGCCGGTCCACACGCGGCCGGCGTTGCCCTGCGAGTGGATGCCGCGCTCCAACATCGTGATGCGGCGGCGGATCTGCATGAACATCGTGTCGACCGCGTGCAGGCTCGCCTTGTTGTAGAGCCAAGCGAGGTGGTCGAGGTCGTAGTCGCCGAGGTCGGTCAGGTGGGACACCGCCTTGGCCGGCTCGCTCATGTCGGGGAACGGATGGTCCACCCAACGGTCGTTCCACGCGCCGATCGGGGACATGGCCGCGAGGCGCTCTTTGAGCATCGCCAGGATAGCGTCGCTCTTGCTCGCTCCGGGATGCTCCTCCATGAACAGGGAGAGGGCCTCTTCGGCTTTCCGCTTCAAGCGCCGCTTCTGGTCGACCGTCATTTCCTTGGCGATCTTCACGAAGAAGGCGTCGACGCGCCGCTTGGCCTTGATGTCGTCGGCGAAGGCGGCCAGGCACGCCGCCCGCATGCCGGAGTCCTGGTCGAGGAAGAAGCGAATCTTCTCCGCGCCGGCCGTGGCCTGCTTGATCCGCAGGAAGTGGGCGTAGAGCGTGTATTCGGAGTGGATCTGCATGCCCTGCGAGGGCAGCTTCTCGTCCTTGGTTGGATCGTCGCTCGCCTCGGGGTCTTGGCGGGCCTCGGCCGCCGCGTAGGCCTTGGCGACCCGCTCGCGGAGGGAGGCCGCCGCCGCGGGCGTGGGGCTCTTCTTCATCGCCGCCGCGTAGTCCTGCTCCAACCACACCCGGGCGTGCTTGCGAAACGGCGGAAAGACCGCGTAGTCGCGGGCGGCGTAGGCCGACTTCTCAATCTCCTCCGGGTCCAGCGACGGATCGAAGTTCAGCTCCAGCCCAAAGCAGTAGCCGGTCTCGTTGTCGACCGTGGCGACGGCGGAGAGGACGGTGTTGCGGCGGTCCTCGCGGCGGGTCCAGTTGACCGCGTAGTCCTGGCGGTCCACGCCGAGATACAGGCGGCGGATAGAGAGATCGGGGAGCTTGGCCTCGCGGGCGGCGAGGAACTTCTCGCACTGCCTGTGGAAGAAGTCGATCTTGCCGTAGAGGGCCTTGGGCCCGATCTTGGCCAGCTCGCAGATGCGCCGCAGCGGCACCTTGTTGACCAGCATCTCGAAGATCCGCTTGTTCTTGTGGCTCTCCCGCTGCCGCAGGGTGCTCGCCTTCGGGGTGGAGAAAGTCTTGGAGCAGGCCATGCACTTCCAGCGGGGCGATCCCGCCTTGGTGCTGCCGAAGGAGGAGTAGAAAGGTTTGCCGACGGACACGCCCAGCCCATGGTGCTCGCAGTCTTCGTTCGGGCAGCAAGGCTCGCTCGCGTAGGCCTCGGCGGAGGCCGCCATGCGTTGGAGCTCCTCGTGGATGCCGAGGTTGCTCTTAATGGGGAAGGCTGATCCGCAGGCTCGGCAGGTCAGGTGCGGGTAGGCCTTGCCGGCGCTGGACACCTTGTAGCGGGCTTGGCCCTTCTTGGACCACTTGGCGACATCGCCCTCTTCGGGCTTGCCGAAGTTCTCGCAGGCGGGGTTCTTGCAGAAGTTGATCTGGATGCCGCCGCTCTCGGGCGGGATGCGGGCGGCCTTGATCTCCGCGAGGTCTTTCTCGTGAGCCTCGATGGCCGCGTCGAAGGGGTCTATTTCCGGAGAGTCAGCCCCCGCAAGGGCTGACGAAGATTTCTTCGTCAAGAAAGTGTCCTGAAAAACGTTGAGCCCACGAGGCAATTTTACCCCGTAGGCCCAATTTCTTCAACACTTTAAGGAAACGGCTTGACCTAAGTGGCCTTAACTTGGATACCCGAAAGTTAATTGCGAGTCTGGTCCACCAGCTTGTTCTTGGCAATCCAAGGCATCATGGCACGCAGTTGCGACCCCACCACTTCGATACTGTGGTCAGCCGTATTGCGGCGACGTGCAGTCATGCTGGGGTAGTTCAAGCGACCTTCCTGAATAAACATCTTGGCGTAATCGCCATTCTGGATGCGCTTCAGTGCGTTACGCATGGCAGCGCGGGATTGGTCGTTGATGACTTCAGGACCTGTCACATACTCGCCAAACTCCGCGTTATTGGAGATGGAGTAGTTCATGTTGGCAATACCGCCTTCATAGATCAAGTCCACGATCAGTTTGAGCTCGTGCAGGCACTCAAAGTAGGCCATTTCGGGAGCGTAGCCAGCCTCAACCAGGGTTTCATAACCCATCTTGATCAGCTCAACTGCACCACCGCAAAGTACAGCCTGCTCTCCAAACAGGTCTGTCTCAGTCTCTTCCTTGAAGTTGGTTTCGATGATGCCGGCCTTGCCACCACCGTTAGCCATGGCGTAGGAAAGCGCCAAATCACGGGCCTTGCCGCTCTTGTCCTGGTGCACCGCCACGAGGTGGGGTACACCGCCACCCTGGGTGTAGGTGTTGCGCACGGTGTGGCCAGGGGCCTTGGGAGCAACCATCCAGACGTCCAGGTCTGGACGGGGCACGACCTGGTTGTAATGCACGTTAAAGCCGTGTGCAAAAGCCAGTGAAGCACCTTGCTTGATATTCGGCGCCACGTTGTTGGTGTACACCTCAGCGATCTGCTCATCAGGCAACAGAATCATGACCACATCGGCAGACTTCACCGCATCGTTCACTTCCATCACGGTCAGGCCAGCTTTGCCGACTTTGTCCCAGGATGCGCCGCCCTTACGCAGACCAACCACGACCTTCACGCCGCTGTCATTCAGGTTCTGTGCGTGGGCGTGGCCCTGGCTACCGTAACCGATGATGGCTACTGTCTTTCCTTTGATCAGACTGAGGTCGCAATCTTTGTCGTAAAAAACTTTCATCTCTTCTCTCCGTTGTAAAAAGTAAAAAATCAGACGCGCAAAATGCGTTCACCA
Organism: Burkholderiales bacterium; assembly: GCA_028868305.1. Taxonomy (GTDB): domain Bacteria; phylum Pseudomonadota; class Gammaproteobacteria; order Burkholderiales; family Burkholderiaceae_C; genus Allorhodoferax. The sequence continues at coordinate 95,997 of JAGWUS010000003.1, forward strand.
CGGCCGATGCCACTGGATCCTGTGCGAACAGTTTCCAGAATGGCTGCACGCTCAATGGCTTCGAGGAATGCGTCGTTCTTGGACTGGTCACCCGTCAACTCGATGGTGTAACTCTTCTCGGTGACATCGATGATGCGGCCACGAAAGATGTCCGCCATGCGCTTCATCTCTTCTCGCTCCTTGCCCACCGCCCGCACTTTGACCATCATGAGCTCGCGCTCAATATAAGCACCTTCGGTCAAGTCAACCACCTTGACAACCTCAATCAAACGGTTCAAGTGCTTGGTGATCTGTTCGATCACGTCGTCTGAACCATGCGTTTCGATCGTCATGCGAGACAGACTGGGGTCCTCCGTGGGGGCCACCGTCAGGGACTCAATGTTGTAACCACGGGCCGAAAAAAGGCCCACAACGCGGGAGAGAGCTCCAGGCTCGTTCTCCAGCAAGACTGCAATGATGTGTTTCATAGGTACCGATTCCTCTTTTCGCTGCCCTCCCCCTGTTGCGGTAACAACAGGGCTTGGCAGGCAATAGATTCGTCAAAAAATAGATGTGTGAAACTGCTTACAGGTCTTCGGAACCCAGGAGCATCTCCGTAATACCCTTGCCGGCTTGCACCATGGGGAACACGTTCTCTGTAGGGTCTGTGCGGAAGTCCATGAACACCGTACGGTCCTTGAGCTTGCGGGCCTCGCGCAATGCTGGCTCCACGTCTTGCGGACGCTCAATCAGCATGCCTACGTGGCCGTAAGCTTCAGCCAGTTTGACAAAGTTGGGCAAGGCATCCATGTAGCTGTGGCTGTAGCGGCCCTCGTAGTCCAGTTCCTGCCACTGCCGAACCATGCCCAGGTAGCGGTTATTCAAGGCACAGATCTTGATGGGCGTGTTGTACTGCAGACAGGTGGAGAGTTCCTGAATGCACATCTGCACAGAACCCTCGCCGGTAATGCAGAACACTTCACTGTCCGGCTTCGCCAACTTGATACCCATGGCGTAAGGTATACCCACACCCATGGTGCCAAGTCCGCCCGAATTGATCCAGCGGCGAGGCTCGTCAAAACGGTAGTACTGCGCGGCCCACATCTGATGCTGTCCGACGTCCGAGGTAATGTAGGTATCGGCGTCCTTGGTCATGTTCCACAGCGTTTCAACCACGTACTGAGGCTTAATCACGTCCTTGTTAGCACGGTCGTATTTCAGACAATCGCGAATGCGCCAGCCGTCGATGGTTTCCCACCATGCGCCCAGTGCGTTGGCATCCGGCTTGATGACGCTTTCCTTGATCATGGCGATCATCTCGGATAACACATCCTTAACATCACCAACAATGGGAATATCCACCTTCACACGTTTCGAGATGCTGGAAGGATCAATGTCAATGTGAATAATCTTGCGCTCGTTCTGGGCGAAGTGCTTGGGGTTGCCAATCACACGGTCATCGAACCGTGCGCCCACGGCAAGCAAAACATCGCAATTCTGCATGGCGTTGTTGGCTTCCACAGTACCATGCATACCCAGCATGCCCAGGAACTTGCGGTCACTGGCCGGATAGGCACCCAGACCCATGAGCGTATTGGTGCAGGGGTAACCGAGCATGTCTACGAGCGTCCTCAATTCTTCTGAAGCATTGCTCAATAGAACTCCGCCACCCGTATAGATATAAGGGCGTTTGGCGGTCAGCAAAAGCTGCAGCGCCTTGCGGATTTGACCACCGTGGCCTTTGCGAACAGGGTTGTACGAACGCATCTCCACCGATGCAGGATAGCCAGCGTAAGGCACCTTCTTGAAGGAAACATCCTTGGGAATATCGATCACCACAGGGCCGGGACGGCCGCTACGAGCGATGTGGAACGCCTTCTTGATCGTCTCGGCCAGGTCCTTGGCATCCTTGACCAAGAAATTGTGCTTGACGATCGGCCGTGTAATACCTACGGTATCGCACTCCTGGAATGCGTCCAATCCAATGGCATGTGTAGGCACCTGACCGGTGATCACCACCATCGGAATACTATCCATATAGGCCGTTGCAATGCCGGTCACCGCATTGGTGACACCCGGACCAGAAGTCACCAGCGCTACGCCTACGTCACCTGTGGCGCGAGCGTAACCATCGGCCGCGTGCACCGCTGCCTGCTCATGACGCACCAGAATATGCTGAATGGTGTCCTGCTTGTAAAACGCATCGTAGATGTGCAGTACTGAGCCTCCAGGATAGCCCCAGATGTACTTGACACCTTCTGCCTGAAGGGCTTTAACTAGCACTTCTGCACCACGGAGCTCTTGTGCATCTGATGCAACAGGTTTATTCTGGGATGCTGCTGTAGCCGAAGCAATTTCGGCTTTTGAAATTTCCATGATCAACCTTTGTGAATTTCTCTGACGAAAAACCTTGGGTGCCCCTTCGCAAACACTTGTGGCGTCGCGTCGGGACTTGAGGACCAGGCCATAAGCACGCGGATTATTGTGCCGAACCAGATCCCGTTTGCCTTTGATGTGCGGTACCCATTATCGCACCATATGCGCCCGTTTCTAACTGCCAACACTGAAAGCCGCCGGATGCAGTGCCATAATCCATCGGTTTGAGGGCGAGAGGCAGCATTTTGGTGCAGCGAATCGCCACCCTGCCCGCTAGCCCACAGGATCTTTGCACTTGGCTTCCGACTTTGAACTGTCCGATTTTCTGAAAAGCGTCGAAAAACGCGCGTTCAAACGTTCGATTTATCACGTTCGTAACCAGGAAGCTGCGCTTGATATCGTGCAGGACAGCATGATGAAACTGGCAGAACACTATGGACACAAGCCGGTCGAGGAATTGCCCATGCTGTTCCAGCGGATCCTTTCAAACTGCACGCTGGACTGGTTCCGTCGCCAAAAGACCCAAAATGCGCTTTTTTCCAATCTGAGTGACTTCGAATGGGCATCCGAAGACGGAGATTTCGATTTACTTGAAACTTTGCACGCATCAAGTGACTCCGATCAAAATGAAAGTGCAGAAAAACTCACTGATCGAGCACAGACCTTACGCGCGATAGAAGAGGAAATCCAGCAACTTCCGGCACGTCAACGAGAAGCCTTCCTCATGCGTTATTGGGAAGAAATGGATGTAGCGGAAACAGCTGCGGCTATGGGCTGCTCACAAGGCAGCGTCAAAACGCACTGTTCCAGAGCGGTTCACGCGCTTGGACAAGCCCTGAGGGCGAAAGGTATACGACTATGACTACACACAGCTTCGACACTCAGCAAGACTACGAAGACACAATGGGGCGCGCAATTGTGTCGAAACTGGGTGAATCAGCCAATTTTCTGCCCCATGACATTACCGAGCGCCTGAAGGTAGCCCGGATGCAGGCGCTGGGCAAGCGAAAAATTGTCCAGACGCAAGTGCAGACAGTCGCCGGCGTCTCGGTTTCAGGTGGAGTTTTGGCCATGCATGTGGGCAGCGGCGATCATCGCCTCTGGAATTGGGTGGGTTCGCTGCTTCCATTGGCCGCTTTGGTAGCCGGCCTGCTCGCCATCAGCTTGGCACAGGATGGCATTGTTGCCAGTGAAATTGCAGCAGTTGATACAGAACTTCTGACGACTGACCTTCCTCCAGTTGCCTACACTGATCCAGGCTTTACCCAGTACCTGCGCGTGATCCAGCAAGGTAAATAGTCTTTTCCTACCCACACGACGTTTTTTCGCTTCCGTATTGATGCCTTTCATGCGTGCCCTGCCATTCTCTTTGCCAATGCTGGCAATCGTTGCTACGCTGGTACTGGTTCCACTTGCGGCTGTAGCACAGTTAGCCCCAGAGCCCGCAGTTCAGAAGCCCAGGGTCACAGGCGCCTCGTCTTCGGTCTTGGGCGCTCCAATGTGGTCCGAGTTAAAACCATCACAACAGCAGTCGCTGGCACCTCTGGCGGGCACTTGGAATACATTGTCAGACAACCAACGCCGCAAGTGGATTGCACTGGCCCACAACTACCCCAACCTAGCGCTGGTAGAACAACAGAAACTCCACAGCCGAATGGCCGAATGGGCGGCCCTCAAGCCCAAAGACCGGGAACAGGCGCGATGGAATTTCGCTGAGACCAAAAAGATCGCCCCCTCTGACCTCGCGGCAAATTGGGAAGCGTATCAGGCCCTAAGTCCTGAGGTACGAAAAAAACTGGCTGCTCATGCGAAGCGTAAACCAGCTGGTGCAGCGATGGCAATCATGCCTGTGCCGACCGACAAACTGGCCGAAGTGCCCAAGGTTGCGAAATCGCCTGTTGCAAAGCGGCTGCTGATTGCCAAACCAGAATCACTGGACCGCCATACCTTGTTGCCCATCGCCGAGCCTAGGGCAACACCGAAAGCCGACGCCACCCAGGACTGACGCCCTGCACAAGGCGCCTACAATGCAGGGCTTCATGATTGCCCTGATTACTGGAATGCCCATTCCTTCAACCGTACCTAGACTGCGTCGCCGTATGGCCTGCTGGCTTTACGAAGGTATTCTGATGTTTGGGGTAACGTTTATCTCGGGTTACCTGTTTGGAACCTTGAGCCAGACACGCAACGCGCTGGAAAATCGGCATGCCCTGCAGGCCTTCCTGTTTGTCATTTTCGGCATTTACTTTGTCTGGTTTTGGTCCAAAGGACAGACGCTGGCCATGAAAACTTGGAATATCCGGTTGGTTGATCAACACGGCAACGCAGTAACGCAGTTGCGCGCCCTGAAACGCTACATCCTGAGCTGGCTGTGGTTTCTGCCTCCACTGCTGGCGGTGGCGCCATTCAATTTACCTGGTGGCGAAGTGGTTGTCATCGTGTTGGGCTGGGTGGCCGTTTGGGCGCTGCTTAGTCGCTTTCATCAGCAGGGGCAATTCTGGCACGATGCATGGGCCGGCACACGTTTGGTCTCATCACCACCCTTGAGTCGCTAGGTCCATTTTCATGTCCATGGTTAACCCGCAAAAAGACAGACGCGGCCTCAGCCGCATGTGGCACGCTACCGGCTATTCAGTGGCTGGATTTCGCGCAGGGTGGTCCGAAACCGCATTCCGCCAGGAGATGCTGGCGGCTGTCGTCATGCTACCACTGGCTTTCTGGCTGGGCACGCACTGGACTGAAGTCGCCATGCTGGCGGGTACAGTCGTCATGGTATTGGTTGTCGAGTTGTTGAATTCGGCGGTAGAGGCGGCCATCGATCGCATCGGACCGGAATGGCACGCACTGTCCAAACAGGCCAAAGACATGGGCAGCGCGGCGGTGCTGCTCAGCCTGCTACTCTGTCTGGGCACCTGGGTAGCAGCGCTATACCACCGCTTCGCCTGACACCCGGGACGGAACAGGGGAAGCCTTAGACGGCAGACTCGTCCTGCTCGCCGGTGCGGATGCGCACTACACGCTCCACACTGGTCACAAAAATCTTGCCATCACCGATCTTGCCAGTGTGCGCGGCCTTCACGATGGCGTCTACGCAGCGGTCGCAGTCCTCGGTCTTCACGACCACTTCGACCTTGACCTTGGGCAGGAAGTCGACCACGTACTCTGCACCACGGTACAACTCGGTGTGGCCCTTCTGGCGGCCGAAACCCTTGACTTCGGTCACCGTCAAACCGGTCACACCACATTCAGCCAGCGCCTCACGCACTTCCTCGAGTTTGAACGGTTTGACAATGGCGGTAATCTGTTTCATCTTCTAATCCAATCAATATCAGGCCCGAAAGCGGCTGGTAATAGGATAACGCCAATCCTTGCCAAAGCTGCGGTGGGTTACCCGAATTCCCACCGGGGCCTGGCGCCTTTTGTACTCGTTGATCTTGATCAGCCGGGTCACCTTCTCGACATCTTCCCGGGCAAACCCTTCGGCCACAATGCTCTCGATGCCCTGATCGTTCTCCATGTAGCGTTCCAGAATGGCATCGAGCACCTCGTAGGGCGGAAGACTGTCCTGATCTGTCTGGTCCGGACGCAACTCGGCGCTGGGCGGTCGGGTGATGATGCGCTCGGGGATTGGACTATCGCAGGTCCCATACGGGTTGTTGGCATTGCGCCAGCGCGCCAGTTTGAAAACCAGCGTCTTGGCCAGATCCTTGATCACCGCAAAGCCTCCGGCCATGTCGCCGTACAGCGTGCAGTAGCCGGTCGCCATTTCGGATTTATTTCCTGTGGTCAGCACAATGCTGCCGAACTTGTTGCTCAGGGCCATGAGCAGTGTGCCGCGGATGCGGGCCTGGATGTTCTCTTCGGTTGTGTCTTCTGCGCGTCCGGCAAACTCGGTGGCCAGTGAAGTCTTGAATGCTTCAAATTGCGGCACGATGGAAATTTCGTCGTAACGCACCCCCATGCGCGCGGCCATGTCCCGTGCATCAATCCAGCTGATATCTGCCGTGTAGGGCGAAGGCATCATGACGGTCCGCACTTTTTGTGCACCCAGAGCGTCGACTGCGATCGCCAGCACCAGCGCCGAATCTATGCCACCAGAAAGTCCCAGTAATGCACCCGGGAACCCATTTTTACCAATGTAGTCCCGTACGCCCAGCACCAGTGCATCCCACAGGTCTGCCTCAGGAGTGCGGACTGGTTCGATATTTGCTACAAATTCAATAGCTGCTTGTGCACTATCGGCGAGGACTTCAAACAGATTCTCCTTGAAACTTGGCGCCCGCCCCGCCACTGAGCCGTCGGTACTGAGCGCGAATGAATGCCCCTCAAACACCACCTCGTCCTGCCCGCCCACCAGATGGGCGTAGACCATGGGCAAGCCAGTAGCGCGCACGCGCTGCGCCATCATGGCTTCGCGCTCGTAGCCTTTACCCACATGGAATGGCGACGCGTTGATGACCGCCAGCATCTGGGCGCCCGCTTCCCTGGTCAGGCGCGCAGGCTCCTCAAACCAGGCGTCCTCGCAGATCAGCAGCCCAACGCGCACCGGCTGGTCGGGCTCCCCTGCGTCGAACACGCAAACACCCCGCCCCGGCATGAAATACCGGCGCTCGTCAAACACCTGGTAATTGGGCAGCTCCCGCTTGGCGTAGGTGGCAACCACCTCCCCTTCCCGCAACACACTGGCGGCGTTAAACCGGCTTTGCACAGCGACCGACCGGGTGCGGCTGTCCGTGCCTGTGGGATGGCCCACGACCACCGTCATGTGCTTTAACCCGGCCAGCTGGCGGGCCACTGATTTCACGGCATCATCACAGGCGGCAATAAAGGCTGGTCGCAGGAACAGATCTTCGGCTGCGTAGCCGCAGATGGACAATTCCGGGGTCAGCAGCAATCGTGCACCATTGGCATAGGCTTGGTTGGCTGCTTCCACAATCTTGCGGGCATTGCCGTCCATGTCACCAACGATGAAATTGAGTTGCGCAACGCACAGTTTGAGAGTCATGAACCAGCAATATTTTGTTCACAGCCGCACCAGCGTTGCGGCCATCGCGCAGGAGGCGCTTCATGGGTGAAGGCAATTATGTCATCCGGGTGGCAACGCATCCGTCGGAGGTTCATCCCCAAGCCTGGAACGATCTGCTGGCTGCACAATCGCAGCCCACCCCATTCATGCGCCATGCCTACCTCGCAGCGCTCCACACCAGTGGCAGCGCCTGTGCGTCCACCGGCTGGGCGCCTCACTTCCTGATGCTGGAGGCCGCCGGAAAACTGGTCGCGGCGTGCGTGGTCTACCTCAAGAACCATTCGCAGGGCGAATATGTTTTTGACTGGGCCTGGGCCAGCGCCTTTCGCCAGCATGGCGTGCCCTACTACCCCAAAGCAGTCGTCGCCGTGCCGTTTACGCCGGTTCCTGGCAGCCGGCTGCTGGCGCTGGATGCAGCGGCGCGGGCAGCACTGGTGCAAGTGCTTATCGCGTGGTGTGAGCAAACTGGCGTGTCCTCACTGCACCTGCTTTTTGGTGCCGAGGACGACCTGCAAAGCTGTGCCAGGGCCGGTCTGATGCTGCGCCACACGGTCCAGTTTCACTGGAACAACAACGCGCCGGGATTCCAGGACTTCGAGGATTTCCTGGCTTCACTCGCCCAGGCCAAGCGAAAAAAAATCCGGCAAGAGCGGCGCAAGGTTGCGGAGGCAGGTGTCACCTTCCGGCACGCGCTGGGCACGGAAATCAGCGAGGCTGATTGGGATTTCTTCTACCGTTGCTACGAGCGCACGTACCTGGAGCACGGTAACCCGCCTTACCTCAGCCGCGACTTCTTTAGCGAAATGGCCCGCAGCATGCCGGAGCACTGGCTGCTGTTTATCGCAGAGCGCAACGGCAACGCAATTGCTAGCAGTTTGATAGCTGTTCATGCACATCCCTTGCGGGATGGAGGCTTAAATGACTCTACAACCAACAAGGTGGCCTACGGCCGTTACTGGGGAGCGCTGGAACCTGTAGATTGCCTGCATTTCGAGGCCTGCTACTACCAGCCGCTGCAATGGTGCATTGCAAACGGCTACCAGCGTTTTGAGGGCGGGGCCCAGGGTGAACACAAAATGGCGCGCGCCCTGCTACCGGTAAGGACATCCAGCGCCCACTGGATTGCGCACCCCGCTTTTTCCGAAGCCGTAGCGCGGTTTCTGGAGCGCGAAAGCGAGGGGGTTGGCAACTATCTGGAAGATTTGCGACAGCGCAGCCCGCTGCGCACCACAAGCTGAAGCAGTTGATCAGCCGGCGATGCCCAGTTCGGTATTGGCTAGCAGGGCGTCGACATTCATGACAATGAGCGTGCGCTCGCCCAGCGTAACCAGCCCCACAATGAACCGGGAGTCGATGGCGGTTTCGAACTGTGGTGCCGGCTTGATGGATGCGCCATCCAGGGTCACCACATCGGATACTGCATCCACCACGGCCCCGATAACGCTACCTTGAATGTTAAGAATGATGACAACGGTGAATTCGTTGTAGTCGGCTTTGGGCACATTGAGTTTGAGGCGCAAATCCGCAATGGGAACAATGACGCCACGCAAATTCACCACGCCCTTGATGAAGGAGGGCGAATTCACCATGCGCGTTGGCTCTTCATACGACCGGATTTCCTGCACCCGCAGAATGTCGATCGCATACTCCTCGGATCCCAGGCGCAAGGTCAGGTACTGGCCAGAATCGGCGAGCGGCCTGGCCGCAGTCGAACCACTGCCGTGGCCGGGCGTCACATTCATTGATTCCATAGCATGTCCTGTACGTGGGGCATCCAGCCGCATTCACCGCCGGATGTGCCGGGATGATACACGTCACACGCTGGCGGTCACCAAGGCGACGCGAATCCCGGGGAATGCCCCTAATGCGGCGACGTTCCTGGTCCTGAGCCCTTGATTACTGGTACCGTAAAACCTTATTCATTACTTGAGCACATGGTCACATTGGCCTGGCTCGCCAACCTATGGCAAAGAAACACGATTCCATTCGTGAAGCGCCTCCGCCCCCCAATGCCCTGCTGATGGCGCTGGAGTTGCGTGCCCCCTGGGAGTTCTGGTCGGTGTTGCCCAGTTGGCCCCTGCTGGCGCGTGCGCCGGCAGGAGATGGTCATCCAGTGATTGTGTTTCCAGGCTTGTCTGCAAGTGACGGCTCTACGTTGCCCCTACGCGCCTACCTGCAAAACCTGGGTTACGACATTTCCGGATGGAATCAGGGTTACAACTTTGGCCCCCGTGCGGGAATCCTGCAAACCGCCAAACGCCAGGTCATGGACACATGCGAGGTCACCGGAGAAAAAGTCGCGCTGCTCGGCTGGAGTCTAGGAGGAATTTACGCACGCGAACTGGCCAAAGAACTGCCCGACCATGTGCGCTCCGTAGTGACCATGGGCACCCCGTTTTCTGGCTCCCACACCAGCACCAATGCCTGGCACCTGTTTGAGTTGACCAGCGGCAAGGACATCACGAAGGAATTGCAGCAATTTGACTTGCCAGCAGCGCCCCCCGTCCCCACGACCTCGATTTTTTCACGCACCGATGGCGTAGTGGCTTGGCCCGCAAGCATTCAAAAGCCCAGCAAAGCCAATCCCAGAACCGAAAACATTGAAGTGATTGCCAGCCACATCGGCTTGGGCCTCAATCCCAGCGCATGGTGGGCTTTGGCCGACCGTCTGGCGCAGCCAGAAGGTCAATGGAAACCATTTGAGCGGCGCAACGCACTGCAACGGATGGTCTTTCCAAACCCCCAGCGCTGAGCGAAACGCGCGCGAGCAAGCTATTTAAGCCAGCGACTTCTGGTAGTTGGCGATGCCGTCCATGATTTCCTGGTGGGCGGCTTCAGGGCCTTCCCAGCCCAGCACCTTGACCCATTTGCCTTCTTCCAGATCCTTGTAATGCTCAAAGAAGTGGGCGATGGTTTTGAGACGCAGGGGCTGCAGATCTTCAGGTTTTTGCCAGCGGCTGTAGAGCGACAGAATTTTGTTGACAGGTACCGCCAGCACCTTGCCGTCCATGCCGGCTTCGTCTTCCATCTTCAGGATGCCAATGGCGCGGCAAGTCACCACCACACCCGGAATCAGGGGTACAGGCGTAATCACCAGCACGTCCACCGGGTCTCCGTCACCAGAGATGGTCTTGGGCACGTAGCCGTAGTTGGTGGGATAGTGCATGGCCGTGCTCATGAAACGGTCCACGAAAATGGCGCCCGAGGTCTTGTCCACTTCGTATTTAACAGGATCTGCATTCATCGGGATTTCAATGATCACATTGAACGCTTCAGGAAGCTTGGTGCCAGGGGTAACGTTGTCGAGGGACATGGTTGCTCTCTTATTAATGATGAAAATCAGCGAATGTAAGGATTAACCCTGATTTTACTGACTGGACACTTGCTATTCGTTCGGGACGTCATTTTTTCGCGTTACAGTCCGGCCGTTGGCCAATCAACTCCGTGTGTTCGGAGCACTGAGGAAGCAACGCAGCGGGGACAGCGCTGACGTTGTTCCCTTTTTTGCGAAACAACACAGGAGAATGTTTATGACGGGCAACTCGGCGCTGATATTGGCGCTTGTGTGTGGCTTCATCGCCGTGGCATACGGCTTTTGGGCCAGAAGCTGGATTCTTTCCCAGGACGCCGGCAATGCGCGAATGCAGGAAATTGCAGGCGCTATTCAAACCGGAGCCGCAGCCTACCTGGCACGGCAGTACAAAACGATTGCGATTGTCGGCGTTGTACTTACTGTACTCATTGGCGTTTTCCTTGACGGCCTCAGTGCCGTTGGCTTTGTAGTGGGTGCAGTGCTATCGGGCGCCTGCGGTTTCATTGGCATGAACGTCTCTGTGCGCGCCAATGTACGCACCGCGCAGGCCGCCACCAAAGGCATCGGCCCGGCACTGGACGTCGCTTTCCGCGGCGGCGCCATTACCGGCATGCTGGTCGTGGGCCTGGGTCTGCTGGGCGTTACCGGCTTTTACTGGTTCCTGACAGGCAACGGCAACATGACGCCGGACAAAAATCTGGCGCGCATGCTTAACCCTTTGATTGGCTTTGCTTTTGGCTCCTCACTGATTTCCATCTTTGCCCGCCTAGGTGGCGGTATTTTCACCAAAGGCGCAGACGTTGGCGCTGACCTGGTGGGCAAGGTCGAGGCTGGCATTCCCGAAGACGACCCCCGAAACCCGGCGGTGATCGCCGACAACGTGGGCGACAACGTGGGTGACTGTGCCGGTATGGCTGCGGACTTGTTTGAAACCTATGCGGTGACGCTGATTGCCACCATGGTGCTCGGTGCCCTGCTCGTAACTGGTGCTGGCACCAGTGCCGTGGTGTATCCGCTGGCGTTGGGAGCCGTCTCCATCGTGGCTTCTATCATTGGCTGCTTCTTCGTCAAGGCATCGCCCGACATGAAGAACGTCATGCCCGCGCTGTACAAAGGGCTGGCTGTGGCGGGCGTTCTGTCGCTGATTGCGTTCTTTTTCGTGACACAGTGGTTGATTCCTGACAACGCCATAACCGCCAGCGGCAGCCAGATGAAGCTGTTTGGCGCATGCGCTGTCGGCCTGATTCTGACCGCTGCCCTGGTGTGGATTACCGAGTACTACACCGGCACTCAATACGCACCTGTGCAGCACATTGCCCAGGCCTCTACCACCGGCCATGGCACCAACATCATTGCCGGTCTGGGCGTCTCCATGCGCTCGACGGCCTGGCCAGTGATTTTTGTGTGTATCGCCATCTACACCGCTTACGCCCTGGCTGGCCTGTACGGCATTGCGATAGCTGCAACCTCCATGTTAAGCATGGCCGGCATTGTGGTGGCCCTGGACGCCTACGGCCCCATCACCGACAACGCCGGTGGCATTGCCGAAATGGCCGAACTGCCAGCCAGCGTGCGTGATATCACCGACCCGCTGGATGCCGTGGGCAACACCACCAAGGCTGTGACCAAGGGCTATGCCATTGGTTCCGCCGGTCTGGCTGCACTGGTGCTGTTTGCAGACTACACGCACAAGTTGGAAGCCTACGGCAAGGTCATCACCTTTGACCTGAGCAACCCCATGGTCATCATTGGGCTGTTCATCGGCGGCCTGATTCCTTATCTGTTCGGCGCCATGGCAATGGAGGCGGTTGGCCGCGCTGCAGGCTCGGTAGTGGTGGAAGTTCGCCGCCAGTTCCGTGACATCAAAGGCATCATGGACGGCACCGGCAAGCCCGAGTACGACACTGCGGTGGACATGCTGACGACCGCAGCCATCAAGGAAATGATGATTCCCTCACTGCTACCCGTGGTGGTTCCCATTGTGGTGGGACTGGCACTGGGACCTGCCGCACTGGGCGGTCTTCTGATGGGTACGATCGTTACCGGGCTGTTTGTGGCCATCTCCATGTGCACCGGCGGTGGTGCCTGGGATAATGCGAAAAAGTACATCGAAGACGGCCACCACGGTGGTAAGGGTTCCGACACCCACAAGGCTGCCGTCACGGGCGATACCGTGGGCGACCCGTACAAGGATACTGCTGGCCCTGCCGTAAACCCCTTGATCAAAATCATCAATATCGTGGCACTGCTGATTGTGCCGCTCATGATGAAATTCCACGGCGGCTAAATTCAGCAGCGTGGCATAAGGCCCGCCTCTGCGGGCTTTTTTTTGCGCCATACTTGCGCAATGTTTTCGATGCACCAACTCCACCACTGCTTCCAGCGCAGCGCCCTGGTTTTATTGCTTGCAGGTCTGACAGGATGTGCAGGGCTATTGCCCACGACCCATAGTGAAGCCTCATCTTTCAAGACTTTTGAGGAAGCCCGCACTGCCATAGAAAGCCTGATTCCCATGCAAAGCAACCAGGAAACCCTGACAGCTTTGGGGATTGAAGCTGGCAAGCAACCCAATACAACTCTGCTGACCCATGCGGATGTCGTGCGGCGATTTGTATCGGGAAGCATGCTGACAAAGCAGGATTTTGACCATGGTGTTGTTCTTTGCATTGAAGCGCGGGATGCCTGCCATGGCCTGGAGTTGCTCGCCAACCGTATCGACAAGGTACGCAGCGGAAATTTCTTCACTGATTTTCTAAATTTTTCTCGCCGGACCGAGACAAAAGGATGGCGCTTCAACGCCCTGATCTTGCTGGTTGACAACGTTGTGGTGTACCGCAGTTGGGGCGGACAGCCAGCCATAGACGAGACCGAAGTTCATACCAATCCGCTAGGCCCGCTGCAGGACGTTGGTCCGTCTGTCGTCACCGTAAAGTAGGACTGGAAAATTCATATGTCGGAACCTTCCACACCCCGATTCATTCCGATCGCAGATCAACGCCCTTCTGCCATTGGCATTCCTGATGCAGCGTGGGGCCAAAATGCACTGATGCCCGCAGTGGGACTTCTGACCGACGCGCGTGGCAGGGAGTTAAGGGATTTGCGCATCAGTGTCACCGACCGTTGCAATTTCCGCTGCAGTTACTGCATGCCAAAAGAAATATTTGGCAAGGACTATCCTTACCTCCCGCACGCTTCATTGCTGACGTTTGAGGAAATCACCCGCATTGCCCGATCCTTTGTAGCGCACGGAGTCCAGAAGATCCGGCTGACGGGCGGGGAGCCACTTTTACGCAAGAATATCGAAATCCTCATCGAGCAGCTCGCACGCCTGAAGACCGAAGACGGACGCCCACTGGACCTCACGCTGACGACCAATGGCTCCCTGCTGGCACGTAAGGCCAAAGCACTCAAGGCCGCCGGTCTGCAACGCGTCACCGTGAGCCTGGATGGTCTGGACGATGCGGTATTTCGCAGCATGAATGACGTTGATTTCCCTGTAGCCGATGTTCTTGAAGGCATTCAGGCCGCCCATGATGCTGGCCTGGGGCCCATCAAAGTCAACATGGTGGTCAAACGGGGCACAAATGACCATGAAATCATTCCCATGGCCCGCCATTTCAGAGGGACCGGAGTGGTGTTGAGATTCATCGAATACATGGATGTCGGCGCTACCAACGGCTGGCGCATGAACGACGTCGTTCCCTCAGCGGAAGTCATTTCCCTTTTGCAGAAGGAATTTGCGCTGACCCCACTGGAAGCCTCAGCCCCAGGAGAAACAGCGCAGCGCTGGGGCTACGCCGACCGCCATGGTGGACATGACAATACCGCTGGTGAAATCGGTGTGATCAGCAGTGTGACCCAGGCCTTTTGCGGCGACTGCAACCGCGCAAGACTGTCCACTGAAGGGCGACTTTACCTATGCCTGTTTGCAAGCCAGGGATATGACCTGCGCACCCTTTTACGCAATGGATCCGATGACCCGCTGCTCGAATCCGCCATTGGCCACATCTGGCAAGGCCGGGCTGACCGCTATTCAGAGTTGCGCGGAGCCAAGGCCGCGGATGCCGGAACCGGCGTGCGGCGGGTCGAGATGAGTTACATCGGGGGCTGACCCACCATGCAAGCGGAAATATTCGCCCCCCGTGTCGGCGCAGTCATTCTCGCTGGCGGCCGTGGTGCACGCATGGGTGGTGTTGATAAGGGCTTGCAGATGTTTCGCGGGCAACCACTCTTTGTCCACGCCATCAAGCGCCTGCATGCACAGACACTGGGAACGCCCGTGCTAATCGCCATCAACGCCAACCGCCATCTTGAGCAATACTCGCAATACGGCATGCCGGTGTGCCCGGACACTGTGGAGGGCTATGCTGGTCCGCTGGCCGGATTTCTTGCCGCACTCGACCACTGCGCGCAGCAGGGTGAAAAGCCGGACTACCTGCTGACCGTTCCCTGTGATTCGCCACTGTTCCCGCTGGATTTGCTGGAGCGGCTTGCCCGTGCGTTAACGGACGCAGGCGGCGACATTGCCATGGCCAGTGCCCCCGAAGCACAGGACGATGGCAGCGTACGGATACGGACACAGCCTGTGTTTTGCCTGATGCGCACCGGGTTACGAGACAACCTGCGCGACTTCATTGCAACTGGCGGTAGAAAAATTGACGCATGGACCGGCCAGCAACGTCAGGTCATCGTGGCTTTTAACGAGCCCCACGACGACCCTAGAGCTTTTTTCAACACCAACACCCCGAGTGAACTCCAGGAGCTGGAGCAGGAATGAACACCATCGATCAAATCGCAGCGCAATTGCAGGGCTACGATTCGCAAGCCCTGCGCGCAGAAACTGCACAGCAATTCTTGGCGGCATTGGTAAATCCTGTCACCGAAACGCACACGGTAGATCTCAAGCAGGCACTTGGCATGGTACTGGCAGCGGATGTGATCTCTCCCATCAGCGTGCCTGCCCACGACAACTCGGCCATGGACGGTTTCGCCTTTGCAGGCGCACAGTTGCAATCCGGACAAAGTCTGTCACTTGACGTTATTGGCACCGCACTGGCGGGAAAGGCGTGGTCGGGCACGGTTGCAGATGGCCAGTGTGTCAAGATCATGACCGGAGCGGTTATGCCCGCTGGTCTGGACACCGTAGTTCCCCAGGAAATGGTGTCCGGTGATGGCCATCGCATCGTCATTCCAGCCAATGCGCTGCAGCTAGGCGATAACCGCCGTTTCAAGGGCGAAGACCTGCAGAAAGGCAAACCCGCTCTCACCGCAGGCACCCGCATCCAGCCAGCCGCACTCGGGCTTTTGGCCAGTCTCGGTATTGCCCAGGTGAACGTACTGCGCCGGCTGCGCGTTGCGTTCTTCTCGACCGGTGACGAAGTGCTCAGTCTGGGAGATGCCCCACGTGAAGGTGCTGTGTACGACAGCAACCGTTATACCCTGTTTGGCCTGCTGACACGCATGGGCGCCGAGGTGATTGACATGGGTGTGGTACGCGACGACCCGATCTCGCTTGAAGCGGCATTTCAGAGCGCCGCGGCCCAGGCGGATGCAGTGATTACCAGTGGGGGCGTGAGCGTTGGTGAAGCCGATCACACCAAGGCCATCATGCGCAAACTTGCTGGCGGCGATGCTGGCGTCGTTTTCTGGAAAATCGCCATGCGCCCGGGCCGCCCCATGGCAGTCGGACGTATTGGTAAGGCCGTGCTGTTTGGCTTGCCGGGCAATCCAGTCGCTGTCATGGTGACCTTTCTGGCGTTCGTGCGCCCTGCTCTCCTGCAAATGATGGGCGGTAATGCTGAAGCACTGCCCCTGCTCAAGGCCAGAAGTGAGGAAGCCATTCGCAAAAAACCGGGGCGTACTGAATACCAGCGTGGCGTTGTCTCAAGCGTTGCGAATCGTTCTCTGGTCGTCAAAACCACCGGGCAACAGGGCTCTGGCGTCTTGAGTTCCATGGCCCACGCCAACGGTCTCATTGTCCTGCACCACGACCAGGGCAATGTGAACCCTGGCGACGAGGTCGATGTAATGATGTTCGAAGGTGTGATCTAGAGCGGGTGGGCCGGCTCACCCTGGCCCGCCGCATCATGGATATGGTCCACCACGACCGTCTTGATCGCGCCCGGAGCATGTTTGCGTGCCAGCAGGGTGTACATGGTTGGCACCACAAAGATGGTCAGTAGCGTACCCAGGCTCATGCCCCCCACGATCACCCAGCCAATCTGACGGCGGCTCTCGGCCCCTGCGCCGGTCGCCAGCGCCAGCGGGACTGCTCCCAGCACCATGGCGCCCGTCGTCATCAGGATGGGGCGCAGCCGCTGTACAGCAGACTGCTTGATGGCCTGCAGCATCTCCATGCCCTGTTCGCGCAACTGGTTGGCGAATTCCACCATCAAAATCCCGTGCTTGGTAATCAACCCCACCAGGGTGATCAGCCCGATCTGGCTGAACACATTGAGGGTTCCACCGGACCATTTCAGGGCCAGCAATGCGCCC
The DNA here is from genome assembly GCA_028868305.1 of Burkholderiales bacterium. GTDB lineage: Bacteria > Pseudomonadota > Gammaproteobacteria > Burkholderiales > Burkholderiaceae_C > Allorhodoferax. The sequence continues at coordinate 113,186 of JAGWUS010000003.1, forward strand.
GCCATGGACAGCGGCACGCTGAGCATGATGACCAGGGGATCAACAAAGCTCTCGAACTGTGCCGCCAATACCAGAAAGATGAACACCAGCGCCAGCAGGAACACCAGGGTGAGTGAGTCCGAGGATTTGCGGAACTCGCGACTGGAGCCATTCAGATCAGTGGCGTATCCGGGTTTGAGCACCTTTTGCGCAGTAGCGTCCATGAAGTCCAGCGCAGCGCCCAATGAGTAGTCAGCTGACAGGTTGGACGTGATGGTCGCCGAGCGCCGCTGACCGAAGTGGTTGAGTTCGCGCGGCACCACCACCTCGCGGATTTTCACCAGCGCGGACAGAGGAATCATCGCCTCGCCCTTGCCACGGACGAAGATCTTTTCAATGTCATCTGGCGCATCGCGCCCGGTCGGCGTGGTTTGCACTACCACGTCATACTGCTGGCCTTCCCGCTTGTAGCGGGTCACATTGCGGCCACCCAGCATGGTTTCGACAGAGCGTGCAATAGCATCGACGCTCACACCCATGTCGGCTGCACGTTCACGGTCGACCTCCAAGCGGAACTCGGGCTTGTTCAGGCGCAGGTCGGTATCCACCTGCACAAAGCCGGGGTTCCTGGCGAGTTCCTCCTGGAAGGCGCGCACGGTTTGGGACAGATTCTGGTAACTGTCAGAGGTAATGATCACGAAGTTGATGGGACGCTGGCTAAAGCCCTGCCCCAGGGACGGGGGGGTGACGGGGAACGCCGTGACCCCTGACAGTCCGGAAATGCGCGGCGTCATCTCCCGCGCCATTTCCAGCGTGGTGCGCTTGCGCTCTTCCCACGGCTTGGCGCGAAAGAAGATGTTGCCCTGGGCCACAGTGGGGTTGCCAATGGTGGAAAAAATGCGGTCAAACTCCGGGTAACTCTCACCCACTTTTTCGATGGCGCGGGCATACCGGTTGGTGTAGTCTAGTGTGGCGCCGTCGGGCGCATTCAGCTGGGCCAGCACCACCCCACGGTCTTCAATCGGAGACAACTCCCGCTTGATATCGCTCAGCACCGACCAGGAAACCACGCCACTGCCCACCATTACCAAAACCACCAGCCAACGAACCTTGAGCGTCCAGCCAAGCAGCGTCGCATAAGCGTCGGTAACACCCTGCAGTACACGCTCCATGAAACGGTCAAACCACCAGGGGTTAGGGTTGTGGCGCAGCAGTACCGACGACATCATGGGGGAGAGCGTCAGGGCCACCAGTCCTGACACCAGCACCGCACCTGCCAGTGCCAACGCAAATTCCGTGAACAGCCGCCCGGTTCTACCCGGGGCAAACGCCAGTGGCACATACACCGCCACCAGGGTCAGCGTCATGGCCACAATGGCGAAACCAACCTCGCGCGAACCATGAATGGCCGCTTTAAACGGTGACATACCATCTTCAATGTGGCGGTAAATGTTTTCCAGCATCACGATGGCATCGTCCACCACCAGTCCAATGGCCAACACGAGCGCCAGCAGGGTGAGTGTGTTGATGCTGAACCCCACCACCGCCATCAACGCAAAAGTTCCAATCAGGGCCACCGGAATCGTCACCAGGGGAATAATGGCCGCGCGCAGGGTGCGCAAAAATACAAAAATCACAAGGGCCACCAGAACCGACGCTTCCACAATCGTTTGGTACACCGCCTTGATGGAACGGTCGATGAACACTGAGTTGTCGTTCGCCACTTCGACGGATACACCTGGCGGCAGATCCTTTTGCAGCTTAACCATCAGTTGGCGCACACCCGCTGACAGTTCCAGTGGATTGGCCGTAGCCTGACGAATCACCCCTACACCAACCGCTTCACGCCCGTTCAGACGCACGCTTGAGCGCTCGTCGGCAGGGCCCTGGCGGACCTGTGCAACATCGGCAACGCGCACAGGATAGCCATTCACGGTTCGTATCACAACTTGTGCAAACTCCTGGGGCCGTTGCAGGTCGGTAGCGGCCGTCACATTGAACTCGCGCAAATTGCTTTCAATCCGCCCGGCAGGTACTTCCAGATTGGAGCGGCGCAATGCATCCTCCACGTCCTGAATCGTCAGGCGGTAGGCCGCCAGTTTGTCCGCGTCCAGTTGCACTTGCATGGAGTACAGACGCTGGCCAAAAATGGTGACGTCTGCCGCACCTGGCGCCGTTTGCAACAAGGGCTTGACCAGTGTGTCGGCCATCTCGGACAGCTGCAAGGCGTTGTGGGTATCCGAACTCAACGATAAAAAGATCACCGGAAAAGCATCGGCCTCCACCTTCGCAATCACCGGCTCATCAATACCTTGAGGCAGGCGCTGGCGCACCCGAGAGGTCTTGTCGCGCACATCAGCCGCCGCTGAATCGGCATCACGGCTCAGGGCAAAACGCACCGTGATCAGGCTGCGCTCTGGGCGACTGATGGAGGTAATGACATCCACCCCCTCGATACCGGCCAGGGAGTCTTCCAGAATCTTGGAGACCTGTGCCTCTACCACTTCACTGGACGCGCCAGCAAAACGGGTGTTCACGGTGACCACCGGCTCATCGATCTTGGGGTACTCGCGCACCGACAGGCGGTTGAAGGACACCGCACCAATCAGCATGATCAGCAGGGACAGCACGGTCGCGAAGACCGGGCGACGTATAGAGGTTTCCGCCAGTTGCATCGGGATTCCCGTGCTCTAGCGGCTGGCAGCCACAGCAGGAGACGATGCCGACGCAGGCGGTGCAGAAGCCGTACCTGCTGGAGGTGCTGGCAGTTTGCCCAACTCCACGATGCGCAAAGGCGTGCCATCACGCTGCAAACGCTGCTGGCCAGCGACCACAATCGACTGGCCCTCCGTCAGGCCCTCGGTGATCTCAACCTTGCCCTGTCGACGCACCCCCAGCTTTACCTCCTGACGCAAGGATACCCATTGGGTATCCGGCGGAAGATGGGTGGCGGCTGGCACAGCCGATGGCTCTACAACGCGGATCACAAACTGTTTTCCTCCTTGCGGAACAATGGCTTCCTCAGGCACCACCAAAGCGGCATCGTTGACACCAAAAACCGCGGTCACCCGGGCAAACATGCCGGGCCGCAAAGGACCACCCGCGACTGGAGCAGTGCCACCCTTGCCGGCCATCGCAGATTTTCCTGCCCCCACCGAAGCGGGCCTTGACGGGGCGGTAGCGGGTTTCACGCCCCCAGCCTCGGGCTTGGCGGCAGCGCGCCCGCCCAAGGGGGCCGGTTCACCACCCGTGTTGGGCAAGACCGCCCGTACACCCGCCGAGCGTCCGTTGGCGTCGAGCAGGGGGTCCAGTGCCTCAATCCTTGCCGTGAAAACCCGGCCCGGAAACGCCTCCAGCACCATCACCACCGTTTGGCCAGTCTTAAGCTTTCGCTGGAAACGCTCCGGCAACCTGAAATCAACCAGCATGCTGCTGGTGTCTTCCAGATTCACCAGGTCCGCACCGTCCTTGACATAGTCACCTAGGTTGACATTGCGCAGCCCGACCGTTCCGTCAAATGGTGCGGCAATGGCCATACGTGCAAGGCGGGCTTCTGCCAGTGCCATCTGGGCTTGGGCCACCTGGAGGTTGGCCGCACTTTCGTCGAGCACACGCTGGGCCACAAAATTCTGTGCAACCAACTCCTGGTTGCGTTTGTGGTTTGCCTGCGCGATAGAAACCTGCGCTTTGGTCTGGCTCAGTTCGGCCCGCTGCAAGGTGTCGTCCAACTGCACCAGCAACTGGCCTTTGCGCACGCGTGCACCGTCGGCAAAGTTCAATTCCTTCACCCGGCCAGCCACCTCCGGCTTGAGCATCACGCTTTGGCGGGATCGCAAAGTTCCTACCGACTGGGCATCGTCCTGCAAGCTGATTTTCTCGACCCTGGCGACCTCCACACCGGCTGGACGCGGCGCAGCAGCACCCGAAGCCACCCTACCGGGAGCTGGTGCGGCTGCACTGGTATTGGTGCCACCGGCCTCCCTGGGTGCGGCGGGTTTCGACTGGTACCACCATGCTGTTCCACCGGCAACAGCGATACCCACCGCCGCAACTGCGGGATACAAAAATCTGGTGCCCATGCTTGTCCATTTCTCTTTATTTATTGTTCAGCACATGCTCAACACCCCGGTTGGCAAGCGCGTCTGCACGCTCATTGCCCGGATCACCGTTGTGCCCACGGACCCAGCGCCAATCGATTGTATGACCAGCCTTTGATACCAGCAGGTCAAGCTGCTGCCACAGATCCACGTTCTTGACTGGTTGCTTGGCTGCGGTCTTCCAGCCTTTGGCTTTCCAGCCGGCCAGCCACTCGGTAATCCCCTTGAGCACATACTGGCTGTCTACATGCAGGGTCACTGCACAGGGACGCTTGAGGGCAGTCAAGGCTTGGATCACCGCCATCATTTCCATGCGGTTGTTGGTGGTCCCCATTTCACCGCCAAATAGCTCCTTTTCAGAACCGTCGGGAGAGCGCAGCAACGCCCCCCAACCACCCGGTCCGGGATTGCCTTTGCAGGCACCGTCGGTGTAAATCACAACGTGGTTCACTTGTCTCGCTCCTGTATCTTGAATTTTGTTGCCCGGTTGATCACCGAAACCGGTTTCCCCGCACGGGCGGGCGCTTTCTTCCAGGTCGCACCGAGCAAGCGCATGCCACGCACCCGCTTGACGG
>JAGWUS010000038.1 GCA_028868305.1 Burkholderiales bacterium
TCGCAAATCCGAAGGCATTTCCGCATTCAACATAGGTTCCAGCTGTTTGAGTTAACCATTGAGAAACCTTTCTATGGCGGGATCATCACTGCGATGGATTGCCCATCGTTCGCCGCAATGTCACATAGTCGTTGATCAAGCGAGCAGTCTTACACTCACCATATAAATTCAGGTAATTCGATGCCCTTAAGCCGACACTGACGGCTGCCTCTTACTGGCTCGTGGCGGGTGCCGAATTCTTTTGTCAGCGGCCGTTCAAATTGACAGCTGATGGAACGTCATAAACATTGCATCCGGATGGCGTTGTGGGTCAGGCTATTCCCAGGAATGATCATGGTGACAACTGACGGCTGCCTGTGCTTGTCCGGTTGTTCGGTTACGTGGCGCGGTCGATCTGATCTTTCAGGGTGTTCGATGCACGGAAGGTGGCCACGCGTCGAGGGGCAATGGTGACTGCTTCTCCGGTTTTTGGATTGCGTCCTGGTCTCATCGCTTTGGTCCGGATCTGAAAATTCCCAAACCCAGGCAGTTTTACGTCATCCCCAGAAACCAAGGCTGCGGTCATCAGCTCAAAAACGGAATCGACCATATCCCTTGCTTCGCGCGCGTTCAAACCCAGGTTCTCATTGAGGCAGTCCACCAGCGTGGCTTTGGTCAGGGATGGTGTTTCCAGGCTTTCGACAAAAAAATCAGACATCGGTGTCGGTTTCAAGAAAATTCAGGTTGGGATTGGGTGCTGAGTTGACCTGAGCAGATGGAGTTTGGTCAATCGGAATAAGTCCCCCGGTGTTGTAAACATGGCAGTCCGGGTGAATTGAGCTGTCCCTGTGCGTTCCGGCGTGGCCGCCGTCGGGCTCGCGGGCGTTGCCCCGCGCCTCATGGTGAGTCGCGGCCATGTGGCTTTGATCCCTAACGCCTTCGGTCTCGCTGCGCTTGCGACCTGCGCGCTGTGCTTGCCATCGTTGTGGTGGTGTGTGTTGGGGGGGCTTGCTGTTGCCTTCAACGTACCACGGCGTTCTCGCTGTCAAGGCCGGCACGCACGGTGTGCGCTGGCGCCCTGGCGGCCGTCTGTGAACCTGTGACAACTGCGCTGCGCCGTGTTCCTGCCGGTCTCGGGCAATCCCGCCCGATGCACGGAGCTGACCATGTCGCACGAACTCATTTCTTCTTCTGTTTCCTACGATTCTTTCCCATCTTCCGTCCTGCTCGTTCGCGACGTTGCGGGCGACTACCGCCAAGTGGATGCTGACGAGGTGCTGCAGGTGGCGCAGCAGGTGCTGCTGGGCCGGGTGCGTGGCACGGACGTCCTGTCTTCACCGCAGGCGGTACGGGACTTCTTGCGGGTTCGTCTGGGAGGGTTGGAGCACGAGGTGTTCGCGGTGGTGCACTTGGATGCGCTAAACCGGGTCATCGATTACGTCGAAATGTTCCGAGGTACTGTGACCCAAACTTCGGTGTATCCACGCGAGGTGGTTCGGGAGGCCATGGTGCGCAATTCGAGCGCATTATTCCTGGTGCATAACCATCCGAGTTGTACGCCGCAGCCGTCGCGGGCCGACGAGGCGCTGACACAAGCGCTTCGATCGGCGCTGGCGTTGGTCGATGTGCGAATCCTGGATCACCTGATTGTGGCGGGCAACGACATTGTGAGCATGGCCGAAAAAGGGCTCATGTAGGCGAGGGGGCTTTGCCCCTTTTTTACTTGCATCCTGGCGCTGCGCGCAGTCCTGGTTGTTGGAGATTTCGCGCGATGCGCTCTGGCGACCTCCAGCTAGGCGTGGGCCTGCGGGGAGGCCCACGCAGGGTGCGCTCGCCGCGCGGCGTGGGTCCGGCGCTTTCATGTCCATCCGGTCGTTGGCTGCGTCGTAGGCCGTTCATCCGTCTTATCCATCCTTCATCGCTTTTCCCGCGACCGTAGCCGACGGTGCCCGGCCGTCAAGGCGCGCAGGGCCGTGTCCTCGCCGCTGGCTGCGGGCCGCACCACCCCCTACGCTTATTTCCTTGACGGCCCGTCCCCGTCGGCCCGGTTCTTCGCGGGCGATGAACTCAGGAAAGACGGCAGCAACGTCAAGCGGTCAAAGCGACCTGCCCAGGTCACTGCGCCGAACCCACCCAAGCCCACACCGGGCTCCGAATCTTGGAATCCGGTCAGTTTGGGGGAAACCACAGGAGGGCCATGCATGCAGACAGTCAGAACGTGAATCGATACCGAGTTTTTTGCTTTTTCAGTTTTCTATTTTTTCTCTCAATCAACGTCCCGCAGGGACAGGAGCAATCACGATGAACACCACTACCTTGTCTGAAACCACCGCCATCGCGACCGCCGTGGCCCTCGCCACTGGCAGCGCTGCCGCTGTCGCGGCTGCGCAGGAACTGCTGCTGATTCCGCTGTCGCAGTTACGCCCCTCCAATCGCAACGTGCGCAAGAGCGGCAGCGTTTCGATTCCTGAACTGGCATCGAGCATTGCCCGTGTCGGACTGTTGCAAAACCTGACCGTGGTGGCCGCGCCCGATGGGGCGCATTACGAAGTGGTGGCAGGGCGTCGTCGTCTGGCCGCCTTGAAACTGCTGGTCAAGCGGCACAAGCTCGACAAAAACCAAGCGGTGCATTGCCTGCTGGTGCAAGACGATGCTGCCCGCACCGTCAGCCTGACGGAGAACGTACAGCGGGAGGCCATGTCGCCCATTGAAGAACTGTTTGCCTGGAAAGACCTTGCTGCCGAAGGCCGCCCCGTGGAGGACATTGCAGCCGACTTTGGCGTCACCCCCTTGGTGGTGCAGCGGCGATTGAAACTTGCCAACGTCTCGCCCCGGTTGCTGGCGGACTTCGACACGCAAGCCGTGACACTGGAGCAGTTGATGGCCTTGGCCATCACGGACGACCATGCGGCACAGGAAGCGGCGTTCTACGAGTCTCCCCAATGGCAGCGCAACCCGGAGGCCTTGCGCGACCACTTGACCAGTAACGAAGTAGATGCCAGCCGCGATGCGGTGGCGCGATTCGTCGGACTGGCCGCGTATGAAAGCGCCGGTGGCGGCATGCGCCGTGATCTGTTTGCGGATGACAAAAACGGGGTTTTTCTGACGGATGGGGCGCTGCTGGAGTCACTGGCGCGGGACAAGCTGGCGACAACGGTGGAGCAGGTGCGTCTGGAGGGTTGGGCGTGGGTGGATGCGGCCCCGCGCGTTACATCTGCCGATCTGTACCAATTCCAGCGGGTGCGTAGTACCCGGCGCGAACCCAACAAAACCGAAGCCAAAAGGATTGCCAAGCTGGAAGCGCAGCAGGCCAAACTGCAAGACCGTGTCGATGACGAGGATGACATGAGCGATGAACAAGCCCAGGCACTGGAAAATGAAATGGATGAATTGGGCAACCAGCTGGAAGCCATCGAGCGCGGACTGATGGAATATCCGAGCGCCGCCATGGCGCTGGCCGGTGCCGTGGTGTCAGTGGATGCCATGGGGGCCATCGTGGTGCATCGAGGCCTTTTACGTGACGAACAGGCCAAGGCACTGCGGGCGCAGGAACAGCAAGAATCCGGTGCTGCGGGCAGTGGTCCGGATGGCGGTGGTGCCAAACCAGCCAAGCCCGGCATTTCGGAGAAATTGACGAAGCGCCTGAGTGCGCACCGCACGGCGGCATTGCAGGCCGAGGTGGCGCGGCATCCCCAGATTGCATTGGTCGCCGTGGTGCATCGACTGGCGCTGCGCGTGGTGGTGGACACTTACCGCACAGAAGGCTCAGCCATCACCGTCAGTGCGTCACCGCAAAACGGGCTCGGATTGCACGCGCCCGATATTGCAGATTCACCCGCCGCCATCGGTATGCAGAAAGTCCGGCAGGCGTGGGCAGACCGGTTGCCACAAGACCCTGATGCCTTGTTTACGGAGTTGCTGGCCTACCCGCAGCAAGAACTGCTGTCCTTGCTGGCGGTGTGCGTGGCATCCACAGTAGATGCCGTGACCCCACGCGAGGGCGACACGCCTGCCGCCTTGCTGGCACAGGCGGTGGAATTGGACATGCATGACTGGTGGACGCCGACCGCTGCCGGGTATTTTGAGCATGTGTCCAAGGCCAAGGCGTTGGAGGCAGTGCACGTGTTTGCACCTGAACAGGTGAACCGGCTGGCGAAACTCAAGAAGGCCGAGATTGCGAGTGAGGCCGAGCGGCTGGCGGTGGGCACGGGGTGGCTGCCGACGATGTTCCAGAAGGTGGTGGCATCTACTGGAGAGGCTGAAGAAGGCGAGGTGGCCGGTTTGCAGTCCCTGCCGGAGGCCGGGAATGGAAATGGCCATTGTGTTGAGACGGGAGGCGGTGAGGATTTGAACGCGGTCGCGTAAGAAGGTAGCCCCGGCCTTGGCCGGGGTGTTTGCGCGGAAGATGGACTCTCCGCAAGGAGAGTAGGGTGCCTGGCGGCGCAAGACCGGGGCTCAAAAAGGGACGTCAAGCCCGCCGTGGCCGGAACGCTCCCGTGCGGTAGCAACCACGTCCCCGTCTGCCTTGACACCCCTTTGCCGCATGGCTTATCCCCCGAGTCCCTGCACGGCGCCGCGTTGCGCGCCCTGCAGATGGCAGGAAATACCGGGCTTGCGTCGCTAACAGCCCGGACATCGTAGCGCTGCCGTGCTGGCCCGCTATATTCGGGCGGTCGAGAAGCGGAAGATTCCGTCACTGCTTTGACTTAACCCCGCAGAATGTAGGCCTGCGAAGTAGGGAGGGGGATTTGCAAGTCGATCTATATACCGGGGATATCCCGTCAGTCTTCGAGCGGTTCAGTGACTTGGTCGGTGCGCAGCACTGGAAGAAGCGAGTTGACCTTCTCAAGGCCGATATTAGAGGCAACAAGCTGCTGAGGGAGCACCTGCTCCAAGAAAATGAGTTTGCTTTCAGCCTGCAGGCTGCAACCGAACTCACGAAAAAGTTTGGCCGGTTGCCTGTGCATCAGATGGATATCAGCCCGCTGTTCCCGTGCATGGCCTTTGCCGCACAGATATTGTCGATTGCTGAATCCTCCGTCGGCCCCCAGCGCGCCCAGCTGGTGCGCCGTGTTCACGGTGCGCTGAAGAACCCGGATGACTTGAGGGGGATGCGGCTGGAGCTGACGGCTGCGACTCACTTCCTTCGACGTGGCCTTGAAGTTCAATGGCCCGAAGTGACTGGGGGCGGCACCATGGACCTTGTGATCCCGGGTCTGGGGCCACATGGGCTTGAAGTTGAGTGCAAGTCAATCTCCGACGACAAGGGGCGCAAGATTCCCAAGCGTGAAGCCTTGGATTTCTGCGCACTCGTGGCGCCAAGGTTAAATACTCTGGGTAAGGGGCTAAAAGTGGGTGTTGCAGCTGTGTTGACCCTTGATGGGCGCATGCCAGGGAACTTCATGGAACGCCGGAAGTTGGCGGAGTCAGTGCTTCGCCATGTACTGTCTGGCACCAGCAACTGTCAGTTGGATGGGGCGAACTTGCGAACTCATGAATTCGACACCAATCTGCTTGGTGAGGTCGGGGACGACGGGCAGCCCGTGATCTCAAGAGACCGAGTGGATGCGATTACCGGGACTACAAACAGGCAGGCTCTGATCGTTGGGCGAAAGAGCGGAGGTGCTATCGTCCTAGTGCTTCAAAGCGCGCAGGACGACTCGCTGTTGACCTACACGTTTGACACCCTGTCCAAATCGGCCAACAAGCAGCTGTCTGGACAACGAGCCGGAATGTTCTTGGTTGGCCTCGACGGGCTGGAAGCGGAATCACTGATGGATCTTGCTCAGCAGGACGGCGCAGGCGATCAGCCACCAACGGCTCTTCGCGTCCGAGTCAGTGAGTTCTTGGCCAGCCAAAACCGGGATTATGTGGTTGGAGTTGGCTTTATCAGCAAAGGGGCGCTGCGTCCTGCTGCCGGTGGCGTAACTGACAGTGGGGGCTCCGCGTATGTTTTCCCGAAACGCGAAAGTCCCTTTTGGCACGACGATTTCTCCGGGCTGTTTGCCGAGAGGGGATGAGCGGCTTGGCGGCTTCGTTGTTGGGCGTTCAGACCCAGCGCAATTCGTCAGGGCGCCAAGTGGCCGTAGCCTGCGTGGCATCAGTGGCGACCTGAGTCGGTGGCCACAGCAGGTCGTACAGAAGCTCGACGGTTTCCCCCAGGCTTGCGGCTTCGATGCGGTTCTTGTTCAGGAAGGCTTGCCACTGTCGCAGCTTTGCAGCGTCATCGCTGAACTGCTTGGTCAATGCCAAGGGCCGCTCGGTGGGCAAGGCGGTCTGGCGCCGGGCAAAGGTGGCGGCGATGGCTGCCGCCAGCGTAGCTCCGTCCAGTTCTGTGCGCCGTGCAATCATCGCCAAGTCGAAGAAGTCTTTCATGCGGCTGTTCGCTTGCCCCAGCATCACCATAGCTTGGTATTTCTCGGCAATCACGGTGTAGACCGGATAGACCCGCAGCATGGGAGCTGGAAAGTCACCCAGCAAGGTAGGGTAGGCCACCGTTTGTGGTCCCGGCGTCACGGCGTCCCCGAAGCCCACGTCGATCTGCAAGGCACAGCGTGCGGAGCCGATGCGTGCCACCAGCGTGATGCGGGTGCCGCCGTAAGTGTTGTCCTCGCGAATAGCGTCGGCCTTCACGGAGTCGGTGTCAAACACGATGCCGTCGCCCAGGTCCATGGCGGCGATGTCGCGGAAAGTGGCGATCAGGTTCGCCTCATCGTCGGGGCCGAAACCCAGAAAGTCAGCGTCCTTGGTTGGTCGGTGTGGCGCGTCGTACCAGAGTGCAAAGAGCAGGGCTCCTTTGAGCAGGAACCGGTCGGCGTGAGGTGAGGCACTGACGCGAGCCAGCAGGCGCTCCATTCCGAAGCGATTGAGCAATAGGTTGTAGTCGTCGCCGCGCTGCTTGGCGAGGGTCAGAAGTCGGGCCAGGATCGATGCGGAGCGGTTGCCGGTCATTGGGCCATGGCCTCCAGATAGGGCTGCATGACACGTTCGACCCGGTTGATCTTGGCGAAGTAGCTCAGCTCGGCCATGGTGACCTTGCGGCTGCGCCAGGCATCTTTTAGCGCCTCCAGCGCCACGTCCAGGCCGATCTTGTTGCGGAACTTGAAGCAGTCGGTCACCGTCTTGGCGACGCTGTACACGCGGATGGGGGCGCCGTGGTCGGTCACGGTCTGGATGCCGTCGCTGTAGGCGCTGCCGCGCAGGCGTGTGATGCGGAGCAGGGGGTAGCTCAGCGCCGGTGTCTGGCTGCCTTCGGGCAGCGCGATCCACACCTCATACGGCAGCTGCGTGCCGATCTCATGGAATTGCAGCGCGCTCAGCAGGCACAGCACGGCCTTGGGCATACGCTGGCAGACCTCGATCAGCGTCTGGTACTCGGTGACTTCAGCGTCAGGCAGTCCGTACAGGCCACGGTCAAGCCGTTGCAGCTTGCCAGCTTGGTGCAGCCGGATCAGCAGCTGCGGTGACCAGCCGTGCTCGCGCACATCCGCCGCCCTCAGCACGCGCCGGTGCAGGGCCAGTTCGAGGATGTGGTCAGACTGGTTCATGAGGGGTTAGTTTAATATTCTCATTACTTTTGTTCAAGTGATGCGAAATTCAATCAGCCCCGTGCCGGGGTTTTTCACTTCGCCGGTCCTGCGCATGACCGCCGTGGCTTCTTCCGTGACGCGGGCGAATTGCATCAAATTGCCTCTATGGTGAGCGCCAGGCACCTTTGCAGCTGGCAGCAAACCTGACTTGATGGAGTCCCTTCCACAGTTCATGCGGGGCAGGGCAGGTGGCCACAAACGATTGCAGATCACTACTAAGCCGCCAGCCTTGCGGGCTTCACGTTCAGACCGATTTAGCCAGACTGCTATGCGGTAGGGCAGTTGAAGCAGTCGATGAGCATCGACCTCGGTTCCGTCAACGAATGTGTCGGCAATTCTGTTGTCGCGGCAATGGTGCCTGAGCCATGTGTCCTTTGATGAGCAGGTTCGCAAACCCAGCGGCCTTGTATTTGTCGTGAATCCTGGAACGGGCACGGCTTCGCCTCGGGCTTGTTCGCTGCAACCGTCCATCCCAACAAATTTCCCCGCCACCGGCCTGCGGCCGTTGACTTCCTCGCGAAACAAATTTCTTGTTCCTACCGGCCCTTCACTGCGTTGCGGCCCCATCGCCGTGCTCAGGGGTGCAGCGCGCCCGGACCCGTACCCATCGGATCACGCCAAGGCCGCAGTGGTTGCGACCTGGTTAATCTTCAAAGGACTTCATCATGGCCCACATTGGCACCTTCACCGAACAAAACAAAAGTTTCACCGGCACAGTTCGCACCCTGACGCTTAACGTCAAGGTCAAAATCATTCCCAACGACAAGGAAAGCGAGAATGCCCCGGACTACCGCATCGTCGCTGGCACCTTCGAAATCGGTGCTGCGTGGAAGAAAATCAGCAAGGCTGATCGGCCCTACCTGTCGGCGACCCTCGATGACCCCTCGTTCCCGGCCACCATCTATGCCCGCCTGGTGGAAGCCGATCCCGGCGTCTACAACCTGATCTGGTCCCGCAGCAAAGGCGACTGAGCGTCGCCCATCGCCCCGCCCAAGTGGCGGGGCGTTTAACCCCAGTTTCAATGGCCGGCGCAGTGGTGCAGGCCATTTGGCATGTTTGCCTGCGCCCGCCACAGGCTTCTTTCATTTCCATGACTCCAGTACCGAATTTCGCTGGACTATCGGGGCTCTCTCGCCCTTTTGCGCTCCGTGGCATCCTGCCAATCAAACAGTGCGTCGATGTCGTTATCCAATTGCCATAGCGATGCCTCAGCCATCCTGTGCCAGGTGGCACACTCATCGGCATGGCGCGCGCTGTTCACCATGGCATTGAGTTGCTGTTGTATGCCCAAAAGCCGCTGCTTCTCCGCTTCGACCACATCGGGGTCGGTAGTCCAGATCATCGAAGGCAGAAAGATTCCTGGCGGAGGCGTGCCGGGTGCTGAATCCTCTATGGGTGTTTGGTGCGGCATGAGAAAACTCCAATGTTGTGGTGCCCTCACGGTAGGCGTGCGTTTTCGTGGCGGCCAGCTCAAATCGCCACCAAATGGACCGGTTTTCGGCATCAGCCGATCCCAATCGGGCAAGCAAGATACGGGCGTCCCCGGCCTTCTGGGAGATGGCCGGTCGCGCTGTCGTGCGCGTAGCGCATCGAGCCGCCACACCTTCCGGCCACGGCTTCTCGCCCCCTTCGGGCCTCCATCCCTGACGCCTACGCGCCTTCGACGCTGCGCGCTGTGCTTGCCAAACAGTCGGGGGTAGGGCTGGCTTGCTGTTCCCTGCATCCTGGCACATCGTTCTTGCCGTCAAGGTCTGCGCGCGCTCTGCACGCTTGCGTCCTGTCGGCCGTCTTTGAACCTGTGACAGCTGCACTGCGATGTGCTGCCTGCGGTCTCGGGCAATTCCGCCCGAATTCCTTTCAGGAGATAGACCATGACGACACTTATTCCCGATGAACTGCGCACGAAGCTCTTGGCCAATGGCCGCCAAACTCTTGAAGACAGTGGCTTCGATCCATTTCCGGTGGTCAAATTGTTTACGCCGGATGCAGGCGCGACCTGGTTGCTGACCGAGATCGACTCCGACGACGATCACGCCTTTGGCCTGTGTGATCTGGGCCTGGGATATCCAGAATTGGGTTACGTAAGTCTGGCTGAGCTGGCGACGGTACGGGGCAGATTGGGCCTGCCGGTTGAACGTGACCTGCATTTCACGGCAACAAAGCCAATCAGCGCCTATACACGTGAAGCCCGGATGGGTGGGCGCATTGTGACGTAAGCGCCACTGGCACCAGCGTCAGAGGAATCCTCTGAAGCTGGTGCCAGTATTCCTACTATCCACCGCAAAAAGTCAGTTGGCGCATTGTTGTAAAGAAGCAGGATGCCATTCTCGCCCCTGAGGAAAAACTAGATGTCAGTCATTGACAGGGATGTCACTCACTTTCCGGCACACGTGACACGGGAATCCCAACTTGCGAACTACTGAACTGCAATGTTGAGCCAATTGGCGATCACCCGTCACAAAGTGGTCGCAGTATCCCAGTGCAACCATGGCGTGCTGCAGGTCCGCAGCGTCAGCAGGTTCCGGCTTAAATGAGTCGCGAACGCGGAGTTTCGACATGGCATCCTCAACCGCCAGTGCCGGAGAAACGGACAAGAGCTTGTTGCGATTTGCTATCAAAAATTTGAGCTGTTGGCTGCCTGCTCCAGCTGGCAAAGAAAGTGCCAAATACTCCCGATCAACAATCCCATCAAGCAGCTTTTCACCACCGTTGCGAAAGGCGCGACGGCCAATCAATATTGCCTCCGGGGTTTCCTTGGCTGAATTGTCAACTGTTTCTAGGAATTCCGGACGAGCGCGCAAAGATGCAACCGAGGATGTGAAGGTTTCATCATGCCGTCCTCCTTCTCCATAGGAGGCCCACATCGCAGCAACGGTTTCATTAAATGCAGAAAAATTACGGTTGCGTACCGGACCCACATTGTCAAATGCGGGTTGCAGGAATCGATCCACTTCTTGTCTCTTTACCTTTGTGGAATCGCTAAGCCACAATGGGTTCAAAGTTTCGACGAAGGCGCAGCACTGGTCGATATGCTGCTGGTCGTTTGAGCGGGCCAATTCGTACATGTTCCAGGCTGACAGCACGAATCGGTGTCCGCGCGCCTGAAGTGCCGTTACATTCGCGCCAACTTGGGGTGCGTCGGCAGCAGCTGGGATGCCTGCAATGTTGGCGATAACGTTGTGATCCAAATAAATTGTGGCCATGGGGACTATGGCGATTTTTAATTAAGAGGTTCCGTCAGACTTTCGGACGTGATCAATTGACCTTTCCGATCCATGCGCAACATGCGCGCTGTTCCGCCTTTGGCCACCAGCACCATGTCCACTGGGCCTTTGTCTTCGACAGGTGTTGGCCTGACGCCTCGCTGGTAAATCACGATGCGTTCGAAGGTGTCGGCCACGAGCTGACGTGTGCGCAGCCTAGCGTCATAGTCCTGGGCCTCTACGCCATCTACAAGTTCTTTCCAGGCAGCGTCTGCCCCTCGTATGTCGGTGCGAGCGGTAGCGGCAAGATCACGCTCAGTCTGCTGAATAGTTGCGTCAAGTCGCTGCAACTCAGTTTCCAACTCGCGGGCCCGCTTTGCAAAGGTAAGTGGAATACCCTCTTCTGTGGTCTCCAGCATGGCATCGGTCAATCTTTCCAGTTTGATTGTGACTTCGGCATGTTGTTTCCTAGCTTTGGCCATCGTCGCCATCGGACCTGCTGATCGATCCGCACCATATAGCGCCTGAAGGTTGACGATGTCAGAGCAGTAGGCCATCAGTCCGCGCTCAAAAGGGGCAACTGATATCGATCCGCTGACATGGCAGCCGCCATGCGAGTAGCTGGTGCAGTGGAGTCGCCTGTGGCCATCCTGTATGCGCCCTTGTGCATCGCGGTTACGAGTACCGATATTTTGGCCCACCATCGCGCGACCACAATAGCCGCAGACTGTGATTCCCAAGCCGGTGAGGATATGTGGCACAGGCCCTTTGGCCTTGCGCCTGCCACGGCCGCTGTTGGCAAGCTGCAGAATGTCCCATTCAGCTTGCGTCAATAGGGCAGGGTAGTAGCCGGGAAGTTGGAATTTTTCTTGACCAATGGTGAGTTCCTTTTCGCCTAGCAAGGCTCGTTGGTTGACGAGTCTGTAAATTTGAAGGGCCTGAGGGCCACGGCCGGTGAGGGAAAGTTCTTGCTCTGTTAATCGTTCGATGATCTTGGTGGCCCCGTAGCCATTCAAGTAGAGGCGCAAACCTTCGCGTACGGCGGCAACTCGTTCTGGAATCAGTTCCCATTGACCGTTTACTAGGCGAGTCCAGACTGGATCTTTGCCATTCCGGATCAGGCCTCGGAAGGTCCCTGCCATCCAACCTTCGCATTGACGCCGTATGCTGGCCAATACTCGTTTGCTCTTTGTATCGCTTTCTTCGTGGGCGCGGATCATGACGAGAAGCGAGTAGACCAAGTCCATAGGGTTGGCCTTTAGGCGTTCCCGGCTGTAGACCTTCCCGTCACTGGCGGTCACCACAGTGATGCCCGCATTTACAATCTGGGCTAATTGCGCCTGTGCCTGGATCGGCTCTGCGCGTGATAGGCGATCGAGGCCTTCAACCACCAGCACGGACCCCTGAGGTATCCGGCCCTCTTCGACGGCTGCCAAAAACACCCCAAGAGCCCCTGATTTGACGTGCCGCTGGTGGTAGGCCGAAAGTCCCTCATCACGCAACGAAAGCGATTCGTCCAAGCGCAAACCGTTTTCAGTTGCCCACTTGGCCGCGTATGCAGCTTGGCGCTCGCTGCTATGCCCTGAAGCCTGCCGGGGGTCGCTGAATCGCATGTAACTATAAACAAGACCTGTCACATTAGCCTCTATGAACGATCAAATTGATGAAAAGATACCTCGTATAGGTATGGTATCGCTTGGGTGCCCCAAGGCACTAACAGATTCCGAACTGATTCTGACGCAACTCAGTGCTGAGGGCTATCAGACCTCCAAGACCTTTGAGGGGGCAGATCTGGTGATCGTGAATACCTGCGGGTTTATTGACGACGCGGTCAAGGAAAGTCTGGACACTATTGGTGAAGCCCTGGCAGAAAATGGCAGGGTGATCGTAACGGGTTGCCTCGGAGCCAAACAGGCGGAAGGCGGCGAGAACTTGGTGCGCCAGATGCATCCCAAGGTGCTGGCAGTGACCGGACCCCATGCCACGCAGGAGGTTATGGATGCAGTGCACCTGAATCTGCCAAAGCCACATGATCCCTTCACCGATTTGGTGCCAAATGCTTTTGGTGTCGCAGGCATCAAGTTGACGCCGAGGCATTACGCTTATCTGAAGATCAGCGAGGGCTGCAACCACCGTTGCACTTTTTGCATCATTCCCTCCATGCGGGGCGATTTGGTTTCGCGTCCGATTGGGGATGTGTTAACCGAAGCACGCGCGCTGTTTGAAGGTGGTGTCAAGGAACTGCTGGTGATCAGTCAGGACACGTCCGCCTATGGTGTGGATGTGAAGTACCGAACTGGCTTTTGGGATGGCAAACCTGTCAAAACACGCATGCTGGAGCTTGTGCAGCAATTGGGCGACATTGCAGAGCCGTATGGTGCATGGGTACGCCTGCACTACGTCTACCCCTATCCCAGTGTGGATGAAATCATTCCCCTGATGGCCGTGGGCAAGGTTCTTCCTTACCTCGACGTGCCGCTGCAGCATAGCCATCCGGATGTGCTCAGGCGCATGAAAAGGCCAGCCAGTGGAGAGAAGAATCTGGAGCGTATTGAGCAATGGCGCAAGGCGTGCCCGGAACTCGTCGTGCGCAGTACATTCATTGCAGGCTTTCCAGGGGAAACCGAAGAAGAGTTTTCGCATCTTCTTGATTTCATGCGTGAAGCGCAAATCGACCGGGCCGGCTGCTTTGCCTACAGCCCTGTCAGCGGTGCCGCTGCCAATGATCTGCCGGGCATGCTGCCGGCTGAATTGCGCGAGGAGCGGCGTGCACGGTTTATGGCGGTTGCCGAAGATGTCTCTGCGGCACGGTTACAGCGACGGGTTGGCTCTGTCATGCAGGTGCTGGTGGATTCCGCTCCTGGCCTGGGGCGCAAAGGTGGGTTGGGGCGCAGCTACGCTGATGCTCCCGAGATTGATGGCGTTGTGCGCTTGTTGCCACCCGAGAAGATCAGCAAGACGCTCAAGGTGGGTGAATTCACCAAAGCACGAATTGTCTCCGCACAGGGGCATGATCTCGTGGCCCTGCCAACCTGATTTTGTGTCGCTGGCCAATGCAAAACCTGGTCAGTGGCACGGATCAAACAGGCAAAAAAAAGCCGCTGAAAAAACAGCGGCTTTTCATTAACTACATTACCATTGTTGGTGCCCAGAAGAGGACTCGAACCTCCACGAAGTTACTCGCTAGTACCTGAAACTAGTGCGTCTACCAATTCCGCCATCTGGGCATCTCAGGAAAGAGAGAATTATATCAAAAATATTAGTCAAACGAGCGGCTTGCTCGATGAAGTTGAAGGAATTGTTCAAGGACACCGTGACGGACATGGTTTTGTGTCCCGCGATGATGGTGCGCCAGACATCTATTTGCCCCCCAATGAGATGCGGGCCGTACTGCACAAGGACCGGGTGAAGGTCCGTATCGTTCGCAGTGACCGAAAGGGCCGTCCTGAGGGACGTGTCGTGGAAATCATTGAACGTTCAAGTCAGCCAATTATTGGGCGGTTGCTGCAGGAAAGCGGTGTATGGTTGGTTGCGCCCGAGGACAAACGGTATGGGCAGGACGTATTGATCCCCAAGGGGGCTACCAGTGTTGCCAAACCAGGGCAGGTGGTTGTCGTGGAACTGGTGGAGCCCCCGGCGTTGTTCGGACAACCGGTTGGGCGCATCAAGGAAGTGTTGGGTGAAGTGGATGACCCCGGCATGGAAATTGAAATTGCGGTGCGCAAATACAGTGTCCCGCACGAGTTTTCTGAGGCCTGCGTTGCACTGGCAAGGACGTTGCCGGACAAGGTGCGGCCTGCGGACTGCCTTGAGCGCGTCGATTTGACGGATATCCCGCTGGTCACGATTGACGGTGAAGACGCGCGTGACTTTGATGATGCTGTGTATTGTGAGCCAGCCTCTAGGGGGCGTGGTAAATCTGCTGTCAAAGGGTGGCGTCTGCTGGTAGCGATCGCCGACGTCAGTCACTATGTTGAGACCGGATCTGCCATTGATGTGGATGCCTACGACCGTGCGACCAGTGTGTATTTTCCGCGTCGTGTCATCCCTATGCTTCCCGAGAAACTCTCCAATGGGCTGTGCTCATTGAATCCCGAAGTGGAGCGTCTGTGCATGGTATGCGACATGTTCGTGACCGAGGCGGGAGAGGTGGATGCATACCAGTTCTACCCGGCGGTGATGTGGAGCCATGCCCGCTTTACCTATACAGAAGTGGCTGCCATTCTCGGCAATACCCGTGGACCTGAAGCTTCACGGCGTAAGGAACGCGTTGGTGATTTGTTGAATCTGCATGGCGTGTTTCAGGCGCTGCTGAAGGCGCGGCAGAAGCGCGGAGCAGTGGATTTCGAGACAACTGAAACACAGATTGTCTGCGATGAAAACGGCAGAATCGAGAAGATTGTCCCGCGAACCCGTAACGTGGCGCATCGGGTGATTGAAGAGGCCATGCTGGCCGCCAATGTCTGTAGCGCGGACTTCATTTCGGAAAGCAAGCACCCGGGACTGTTTCGGGTCCATGAAGGGCCAACGCCGGAGAAGAAGGAGATATTGCGCAATTACCTGAAGGCAATCGGAGTCGGCATGACCATCAGTGACGACCCGTCCCCCGGGGAGTTTCAGGCAATCGCCAGCGCTACCAAAGACAGGCCGGACGCACAACAGATCCACTCCATGTTGTTGCGTTCAATGCAACAGGCGATATACACACCTGTCAACAGCGGTCACTTTGGACTCGCTTTCGGTGCGTACACGCACTTCACCAGCCCCATCCGGCGCTATCCAGATTTGCTGGTTCACCGCGTCATCAAGTCGGTGCTTGCTAAATCCCGGTACCAGTTGCCAGCCTTGCCCACGCCGGGAGAGGCGCATGCCAAGCTGGCGCGCCGTCTGGAGAAAGGACTTTCATCCCAAGTGGGGCAGCCTGCTTTGAAGCCGCAAAAAACTAATGCCGAGGGCATGGCTTGGCAGGCCGCAGGATTGCATTGCAGCGCGAATGAGCGTCGGGCGGATGAAGCCAGTCGTGATGTCGAAGCCTGGTTGAAATGCAAGTACATGCGCGAGCACCTCGGAGAGGAATATGGAGGCGTTGTTACAGCTGCGACAAGTTTTGGCATTTTTGTAACCCTGGATGCCATGTATGTTGAAGGGCTTGTACACATTACCGAGTTGGGCGGAGAGTATTTCCGCTTCGATGAAGCCAGGCAGGAGTTGCGCGGAGAGCGAACGGGTACCCGCTACTCAATTGGAACAAGGGTACGCGTCCAGGTTAGCAGGGTGGATCTGGATGGGCGAAGGATTGACTTCCGCCTGGTTCATGAAGGGGAGGCTGCGAGCCTTCGACCTGCGTCTTTCCGGGCTGACGTACGTGACCAAAATGTGTCCGGTGGCAATGGCGACCGATTCGGATTGAAGGAAAAGACGCGGAAAGTCGAGGCAAAGACCGAAAAACGCAAACGTGCTATCAGTAACGCTAGCAACCGCGCCAAGGCAGGTCCAGCGCCCTCGGCACCCGCTTCCAAGAAGGGGACTCGCAAGCGCCGATAGGGCGCATTCAGAGTCTGGCGCTGAGGCTTTGTGCGGTCAGGTTTTCGGGGCCTGTCCAGCGATCGGCTGCCAATCCGTGACGAAAAGTGGCGCCACAGGCCGCATTAAAGGCATCTTCACCGGCAGCCATGAGGGCGCCCACAAGACCGGCCAGCACATCCCCTGTTCCAGGGCTTGCCAGGCGCGCGTTTCCCGTCGGGTTGATGCGTGCGAGCCGGTTGGGGGCTGCAATGATGGAGCCTGACCCCTTGAGTACAACCGTGCTGTTGAACACGTGGGCAAGTCGGTGTGCCGAATCGAGGCGATTGGCCTGTACCGACGGTGTGTCTGTGCCCAGCAAGCGCGCAGCTTCCAGCGGATGGGGCGTCATTACGGTAGAACCAGTGGTGCGGGAATGCGTCAGCCGATGCAGGTCTGGTGACCTCGCGATGGCATTGAGGGCGTCTGCGTCCAGCACGAGTTTGCCAGCGGCGGTCAAAAGAGTGGCCAGATAGGGGGTGATTGCATCGCCGCCGCCACAACCGGCAACCACGGTCATCAAGCGTAGGTCGATATCTGACAGATCGCGCATCATGAACTCTGGCTGCACCGGGATCTTATGCACATCCGCAGTGTCAAGCAAAACCACATAGACCCGGCCCGCGCCCGCATGCAATGCGGCGCTCGCGGCCAGTTGAGCCGCACCTGTCATGCCCTGGGCTCCACCAACAATCACTACATCGCCGTAACTGCCTTTATGGGAGTTGTGCCGTCGTGTGCTGGTTGGTGGCGCTGTATTCAATTCAGCACCAGCGCCAGATGGTGCATGTGCATCAAGGGTGTTGAACCAGATGTCTCCACAGGCATCGCGTCCGTCCAATGTAAAAAGGCCCGGCTTGAGGCTCAAGAGGCTCAGGGTGACACTGGCCTTGACGTGGGGTGTTGTTGTCAGCCCCGTATCCGGGTCCAGTCCCGACGGGACGTCAACGGCCAGAACAGGTCCCCGACATTGATTGATGCGTGCAATCCAGTCCGCGCAACGCGCATCTGGCGTGCGCATGAGGCCAATGCCAAAGAGTGCATCAATGCAGGCGTCAAACTGTGCCGGTGGTTCGCTCAGGAATGTGACGTCGCACTGAACTGCCGAATCCAGTGCTGCCACCGCGTCAGGGTGTGCAGGTGGTCTGTTGCTCAGGCAGGTAACAACGGGAAGCTTTCCCCACTCCCGCAGAATGCGGGCAGCCACCAAACCATCTCCACCGTTATTGCCTGGGCCACAGGGAATCCATATGGTCCTGGCATGAGGTG
The DNA here is from genome assembly GCA_028868305.1 of Burkholderiales bacterium. Classification (GTDB taxonomy): domain Bacteria; phylum Pseudomonadota; class Gammaproteobacteria; order Burkholderiales; family Burkholderiaceae_C; genus Allorhodoferax. The sequence goes on from JAGWUS010000038.1 coordinate 17,603, forward strand.
CGATTGCCATGAGCAGTTTGGCGACCGCCAGCCCAGCCATCTCCATCAGGGTGTGGGGTGGGAGTTGACGGGCTGCATCGATTTCCAGTAGCCGGGTTGCCTGGCAGTCGTGCAGAGGCCACGCCCTGTATGGCAATGAACCGCGTTTGTCGAGAATGGCTTCAGAATTCGTAGCAATCTCCTTCTCGGGCAAGGCGGACGTCCAGTTCCGTAGTAACCGTTGCATTCGCGTCCAAGGCATCCTTGAACGCCACCTCCAGCGCGTCGTCACTGCGGGTCGGTTCATGGTGAGTGCAATACAGAACCTTGGCTCCGGCCCGTCGCGCGCTCTGGATACTTGTGCTGAAAGTGCCGTGTCCCCAGCCTTTTTTTGCGGGATATTCGGCGTCTGTATAAGAGCAATCGGCAATCAGAACATCGACACCCTCAAGGACAGCGTCAATCGCGAGATTTTTTTCATCCACAAATACCTGGTACTCCTCAAACCCTTCATCACTTGGTTCATAGATGTTGTAGGGAGGTTCGTGATCACCAGTGAAGAAGACGGATTTTCCATTGCAATCGATACGGTATCCAAAATTGATGACAGGATGGTTCAGCAGGCAAGGTGTCACTGTCGCTGAGCCCAACTGAAATGTCTGGTTTGGCCCTAGAGTTACATATTCAATACGCGCTTTCATTTCTGCTTCCCGAACAGGGAAGTAGCTGTATTGCAGTTGCACCGACATAACCTGCTCCACCCCTTTTCCCGATACCGGATCGAAACTGCCATGCAGGCGCAGGGTGTTCCCGGGGATGAAATTGGGTATGAAGAACGGGAGCCCCTGAATGTGATCCCAATGGGAGTGCGTGATCAGTACATTCGCGGTAACAGGAAGTTCGGACAGCAATGTCTGGGACAGAGGGAAGATGCCCGTACCGGCGTCAAGAATGATCAGTTCATTGTTGTCCGTACGTATTTCAATGCACGTGGTGTTTCCACCGTACCGGACGGTTTTAGGGCCCGGTGAAGCGATGGACCCGCGGACGCCCCAGAATTTGACCTTCATGCGTGATCCCCTTACAGCTTCGCAAAAATTTTAGCCTCTTCAAAAAGCGGAGTGAGATCACCCATTGAAGCAATTACTTCATCGAGCGTTCCACCAAGACGTTTTTGTACCGACGCTGGAAACTCATCAATCACTGGATTTCCGCCGAAGCCGAATTTCAGTTTCTTGCTGATCTGATTGGCGCCGAAAACGCACGCAATCATGTCCGTATCCTTGAAGTTCGAAGGGTGCTGGAACCGTATTGTTTCAATCAAATTTGGCGCGAATCGCCACTTTTCGACAAGCATGGCGCCCACAACAAAGTGATCCACACCGATTTCTTTTTGCAGGACCAAATGCAATGGAATGTTATTGACTTGGCTGCTCAGTAGCGCTGAGCGAAATTCGTTTGGCATAAATTGCGCAAACACCACTTTTCCGAAATCATGCAGGAGTCCGCCGATGAAACAATCCATGGGATCTGCCTCGTCCATCTTCATGGCCAATTGCTTCGCCAGGCCGGCCGTGGCAAGTGAGTGCAGCAGATACTGTTGCACGTCAAAGCCCGACGCGTTGTCCTTGGGCATCATCCCTATGGCAGCTATGCTTAACGCCAGGTTTTTGATCGTGTTGAACCCGAGATAAACAACGGCATGGCCAATAGACGTAATCTGCTTTGGCAAACTGTAATAGGCAGAGTTGACAACTTTCAGTATCTTCACCGTGACGACCGGATCTTTGTCAATAACTTCAACAAGATCCTTGGGTGTGCTGTTGACATCGCGTGTCAACTCCAGAATTCTTTGAACACTCTTGGGAAAGGCAGGCATTCCGTCCACGGCAGTGGCGAGCTTTTGGGATAATTCTGGACTCATGTTGATTGCATGTTATCTAGGCGTCATTGTGTCAGCTTGCGATGCTTGCGTAAAAAATCCGGCTTTAACGCAGTGGACTGACTTTTTTCAGGTCGACGATGGAGCTTCTGCCCCCGATTGCAGCTGCGATACACATGGCGGATCCGCACGCCATGCCCCAGCCGTTTGGTCCATGGCCCAGATTCAGCCAGACGCCATTTTGTGAACTGGGTCCAATGATGGGCAAGCCATCAGCGGTCACAGCCATGGTGCCTTTCCATACCTGAACGCTGCCGGAGTAATCGGCGCCACCCGGAAACATTTCCTGAAGCACGCGGTACAGATGGCGGGTTGTCCCCGCATTGCGGCTGGATAGGACTGTGCCCAGTTCTGCACCACAACTCACCCGGATACGCTTTCCCATCCGGACAATCGACGTGTGGTGGTGTGCATCGTGTAGGGCACTCCTGGGTGCATTGATCTCTTCCTTTACCCGGGCGGTCAGTGAATAGCTTGCAATGGATGCCATTGGCATCGGAATTTTGAATGACTGGGTCAGTGTGTGGGTGCGCGTACCCGTGCAGACAACGACGTGGTCGAATTCATGGAATTGGGTGCTTCCCCGGATATAGATACGTGGTTTCAGCGCGGACTGGATATTGGCGACTGTCGTATCAAAATGGAACTGGACATCCATGGCTTGAAGCGCCTTTTTTACGCCCAATGCGAACTGCCGGCAATTTCCTACTTCGTCCTCAGGGATGTGGATGGCGCGATGCAAGGTGGCGGGAGCGTTGAATCCCGGCTCGAACTTCTGGACATCTTCTGGCGAGATTTCGCTTGCCACCACACCCCAAGATTTCAATGTTGTCAACTTGTCCCTAAGCTGGATGAGGCGGGCTTCGTTGTTAACGAGGATCAGCTGGCCTTCCGTCCGCTCAAATTCGAACTTTTCATTAGCTGCAATCGCATGCACACGCTGCTTCCCAGCCTCAATCAGTGTGTGCGCTACTTGGGCATTCTGAAGAAGCGTCTCCGGGCTGATGCGTTTTCTCCAGTTCCCCAGCCAGCGCAGATCTTCCCAGCTGACGCGTGGGCCGATCTTCAGAGCGTGTAACGTCATGGCGCGGGCCAGCCAGCCAGTTGGCGGCCACGCAGGGAGTGACAGGTACTGGGTGAGACTGGGCGAAAGGAGGCCAGCGTTTGCAAAGCTCGATGCTGTTGCTGCCGAAGAAGCCTGCTCAAAAATGCTTACTGAGTGGCCATCAAGCGCAAGTTCGTATGCGCTTGTAAGTCCTATTACCCCTGCACCAACCACTGCAATTTTCATCAGGATCTGCGTTTTCTAAGTCAAAAGTTCGTGGGCCCGGACATGCAACCAGTGAAGGCTCGCTTCAAGGCCCAGGGCGATCCCGTGGTACACTCAGCGGGTTGTGCTGGTTGTGCTTGCGCTTTGCGTAAGCCGCAGTGCAACATATCCGCAAACCGGTCCTGACAAGGTGTTGTCGTGCAAGAATTTTAGCTTTCCTGCATGGCGATGAAGGGGCCGGATTTAAGACCTAACCTTTGGAGTTAAATATGGCAGTTACTATGCGCGAAATGTTGGAAGCCGGCGTTCACTTTGGACACCAGACCCGCTTCTGGAATCCCAAGATGGCACCGTTCATCTTCGGTCATCGCAACAAGATTCACATCATCAACCTGGAAAAGTCTTTGCCGATGTTCCAGGATGCGGCCAAGTTTGTCCGCCAGCTTTCCTCAAAGCGTGGAACCATCCTGATGGTCGGTACCAAGCGTCAGGCGCGTGAAATCGTGGCGGCTGAAGCGCAGCGTGCGGGTGTTCCTTTTGTCGACCAGCGTTGGCTTGGGGGCATGTTGACCAACTTCAAGACGGTCAAGACGTCCATCAAGCGTCTGAAGGATATGAAGGTTCAGCAAGAGGCTGGACTCGATAGCATGAGCAAAAAAGAGCAACTGATGTTTGCTCGTGAGCTTGAAAAGCTGGAAAAAGACATCGGCGGTATTCAGGACATGAACACCCTACCCGACGCCATTTTTGTGATTGATGTGGGTTACCACAAGATCGCCATTGCGGAAGCCCGCAAGCTGGGTATCCCGTTGATTGGCGTGGTGGACTCCAATCACTCCCCTGAAGGCATCGACTATGTTATCCCAGGTAACGACGATTCGTCCAAGGCGGTGACCCTGTACGCTCGTGGGATTGCCGACGCAATTCTGGAAGGCCGGGCCAATGCCGTTGACGACGTTGTGAAGGCTGTCACCGACGAAAGCGGTGATGAATTCGTCGAAGTGAGCGAAGCTTCTGCCTGAGGCTGACTCGACCCCAAAAAAGGGGCTTCGTTGCCCCTTTTTTTTAGCTGTTATTGAATAAACTACCCAACTGATTACGGAGAATTGAAATGGTTGCAATTACTGCGAGCATGGTGGCTGAACTGCGTGGCAAGACGGACGCGCCCATGATGGAGTGCAAAAAAGCATTGACCGAGGCCAATGGCGACATGGCCAAGGCTGAGGAGCTATTGCGCGTCAAGCTGGGTAGCAAGGCGGGCAAGGCCGCTGCACGGATCACGGCTGAGGGCGTCGTTGCTACCAGTGTGAACGGCATCGTGGGCTCCATGATCGAAGTGAACTGCGAGACCGACTTCGTTACCAAGAATGACAGCTTCCTGGCTTTGGCCAATGCAGCGGCTTCGCTCGTGGCTGAACACAACCCGGCCGATGCGGCTACCTTGGGTTCTTTGCCATATTCCCAGGATGGCTTTGGTCCCACGCTGGAAGATGTGCGCAAGGGCCTGATTGGAAAGATTGGCGAGAACATGTCGTTTCGCCGCTTCAAGCGTTTTGCCAACGGCGCCAAATTGGCGACGTATTTGCACGGTACGCGTATTGGCGTCGTGGTCGAGTTCGATGGTGATGAGACCGCAGCAAAGGACGTTGCCATGCACGTGGCTGCCATGAAGCCGGTGGCCTTGTCCAGCGGTGATGTTCCCGCTGAATTGGTCGAAAAAGAGCGCTCGGTTGCTGCTGCAAAAGCAGCAGAAGATGCTACAGTGGCAACCGCTGCCGGCAAGCCAGTGCAGTCGGCAGAGATTGTTGCCAAGCGGATCGAAGGTGGTGTCCAGAAATATCTCAAAGAGGTGTCACTGTTCAACCAGCCTTTCGTCAAGAACGACAAGCAGACTGTGGAACAGATGCTCAAGGCATCTGGGACAACTGTCAAGGCATTTACGCTCTATGTCGTCGGTGAAGGCATTGAGAAAAAAGTGGATGATTTCGCAGCTGAAGTTGCAGCGCAGGTGGCTGCTGCCAAGCAATCGTCCTGAACGGCTGCTTTCGGCCTAATTAATGTCCATCCATTCAAGAGTATTTGCCCATGAAAAGTGAAAAACCTGCGTACAAGCGAATTCTCTTGAAGTTGTCTGGGGAAGCCCTGATGGGCGATGACCAGTTCGGCATCAATCGTGACACCATAGTGCGTATGGTGGATGAGGTGGCGGAGGTGACCCGCCTTGGTGTTGAGGTGGCTGTTGTGATTGGTGGCGGAAATATTTTCCGGGGTGTCGCCGGTGGTTCGGTTGGAATGGACCGCGCTACCGCCGACTATATGGGGATGCTCGCAACGGTGATGAATGCGCTGGCGTTGGGGGATACCATGAACAAGGCAGGCCTCACGGCCCGCGTGATGTCGGCCATTGGTATTGAGCAGGTCGTTGAGCCCTATGTGCGGCCAAAGGCATTGCAGTATCTGGAAGAGGGTAAGGTCGTCATCTTTGCTGCCGGTACGGGGAATCCATTTTTCACAACCGACACGGCCGCGGCCTTGCGTGGCGCAGAAATCGGAGCCCAGATTGTGCTGAAGGCGACTAAAGTGGATGGTGTCTACAGCTCGGATCCCAAAAAAGATCCGCATGCAAAACGGTATGCCAGTATTACCTTCGACGCTGCGATGTCCCAGAATTTAGGGATTATGGATGCTGCAGCATTCGCGTTGTGCAGGGACCAGAAGCTACCCATTAAGGTGTTTTCGATTTTCAAGCACGGTGCACTTAAGCGTGTTGTGCTGGGTGAGGATGAAGGAACGCTTGTTCATGTCTGATGCCGTGTTTGTCTTGGACAGGATTTTGTAACTGCGGGGGTGTGACCATGGCAATTAATGAGATCAAGAAGGCGCTGGAAGGGAAGATGGATCTTTCCATCTCTTCGTTCAAGAACAATCTGACGAAGATCCGGACTGGCAGAGCAAACCCTGCCTTACTGGATACGGTGCATGTGGACTACTACGGATCAATGCTGCCTATCAGCCAGGTCGCCAATCTCTCCTTGCTGGATGCTCGTACCATCGGCGTGCAGCCTTGGGAGAAGGGCATGGGCGCGAAAATTGAGAAAGCCATTCGCGACAGCGATCTCGGACTCAATCCGTCCAGTATGGGGGATCTGATTCGTGTCCCCATGCCTGTTATGACCGAGGAACGCAGGCGTGAACTGACCAAGGTTGTGCGCGGTGAAGGTGAAGGTGCCAAGATTGCGATCCGCAATTTGCGCCGTGACGCTAATGAAGCCGTCAAAAAAATGGTCAAAGACAAACTCGCATCAGAAGATGACCAAAAGCGATCAGAAGCTGAAATTCAGAAGCTGACAGACAAGCATATTGCCGAGGTTGACCGCCTGGTGTCGTCCAAGGAACAGGACATCATGGCGGTCTGAAATCAGCGTCTGATTCTGTCCAACCCCTGATGTCTACACAGCAGCACATTCCGCACCATATTGCTGTGGTGATGGATGGTAATGGTCGCTGGGCATCAAAGCGTCTTCTTCCGCGCATTGCCGGTCACCGCCAAGGGGTGGAGAGTCTGAAGCGACTGGTTCGGGCGTGTGTTGTCCGCGGTGTTTCTGTACTTACGGTCTTTGCCTTTTCCTCTGAAAACTGGAATCGACCCGCCGACGAAGTGAGCGGATTGATGGACATTCTGGTTCTGGCCCTGGCCCGGGAAGTGCCTCAACTCAAACGTGATGGTGTTCGACTGAAATTTATCGGTGCCCGCGAGGGATTGTCCAAGCGTGTGACACGCGGGTTGTTGGAGGCCGAGTCGGCTACGCAGACCAATTCCCGGCTAATGCTGAACGTCTGCTTCAATTACGGTGGACGGTGGGATATTGCAAATGCTGCGTCCCAACTGGCCCTGCTTGGCCAGGAAATTACTGAAAAAAGTCTAGGCGCGTCATTGTCCACAGCAGATTGTGGTGATCCTGACCTGATTATCCGCACAGGAGGCGAGCGGCGACTGAGTAATTTTCTCTTGTGGCAGGCAGCATATGCCGAGTTATTCTTTAGCGATCTGTTATGGCCGGATTTCGATGAGCTTGCACTGGAGGGCGCTCTGGATGACTTTGCTTCGCGTGAGCGTCGGTTCGGTATGACGTCTGCGCAAGTTGCGGACCAGACCAATCAACCAGCCTGAAGGGAACGTAAATGCTCGGACAAAGAATCATCACTGCATTGCTGATGTTGGCGGTCCTGCTGCCTGCGGTCTTCTATCCAGTTCCGTTTCCCTTTTTGACGGTCGCATTGATTCTGATTGCCGCCGGCGCTTGGGAATGGGCCAAAATGAATCAGATGTCCTTTCAGGTGTCCTTGCTCTATGGGGCACTCTGCGCCTTATTGTGTGCAGTTACCTGGTTTGTCGGTGGCGTACAGACCCCCATGCGCATGTTCTGGATTTTTGCAGGGTCCGCATGGGTTTTGATAGGTTCGCTTCTTTTGCGCGCCGGTGTGGCAGCATGGTCCGGAGTACCGAAGTCGATCCGGCTGCTGGGCGGGATGCTGGCTTTGTGGGCCGCATGGCTTGCCGTTGCACAGGCCAGAGCGGTTGGAATCAATTTCCTGTTTTCAGTTCTGGTGCTGGTGTGGGTTGCGGATATTTTTGCGTACTTCTTTGGACGGGCCCTGGGAGGAAGATTTTTTACCAACAAGCTTGCGCCTTCCATCAGTCCTGGAAAGACCTGGGAGGGCGCTTTGGGTGGTATGTTGGGCGTAGTTGTCTGCGCATTCCTATGGCGTTGGATTGATACCGTACTGGTCGTTGACTCTCTCAGTCTGTACAGTCGCCTGTGGGAACGTGGACCAGTCGTTATGTTTGTTGCAGTCGTCTTCATGGCTGCCATGAGTGTGGTGGGCGATTTGGTGGAGTCGCTGTTCAAGCGCAATGCCGGCATCAAGGACAGCAGTGCACTACTCCCCGGACATGGTGGGGTGCTGGATCGTGTCGATGCGCTACTGCCAACATTGTCAATTGCAATGATGTTGAGTACGGTATGAGGTTTCCAAAGCAGCGCCTGGTCGTTTTGGGTTCAACTGGATCCATTGGTGTTAACACGCTCGATGTCGTGGACCGGCACCCTGGCCGATTTGAAGTCTTTGCATTGACTGCCTCAACACGGGTTGACGCGATGCTTGCCCAGTGCGTGCAGCATAGACCGGTCTATGCCGTGATGGCCAGTGAAGAGCATGGCAAGGCACTTCAACATCAATGTTCTGCACTTGGCATGTCCACCCGGGTCCTGTGGGGTGCAGCAGCCATTGAAATGGTGGCCGGGCATGAACAGGCAGATGTGGTCATGGCGGCAATAGTTGGAGCAGCTGGCCTGGCGCCCTGTTTGGCTGCTGCACGCACCGGCAAGAGGTTGCTTTTGGCCAATAAGGAAGCGCTTGTAGTCGGTGGGCAACTCTTCATGGATGCGGTTGCTGCCGGCAATGCGACCTTGCTGCCGATTGACAGTGAGCACTCTGCCATCTTCCAGTCATTGCCCGAGGATCCCAAATCATGGCCGTCGCGAGTCGACAAGATTATCCTTACTGCATCTGGAGGGCCATTTCGTACACGTAACCCGCTCACCCTGCGCGACGTAACGCCTGAGCAGGCGTGCGCCCACCCCAACTGGGTGATGGGCCGGAAAATATCGGTGGACTCGGCCACCATGATGAACAAGGCGCTGGAGGTGATTGAGGCGCGCCACTTGTTTGGGTTACCGTCCGAAAAGATCGAGGTGGTCATCCATCCGCAAAGCGTTATTCATTCCATGGTGCAGTTTGTGGACCATTCCGTGGTGGCGCAACTGGGAACGCCGGACATGCGTGGGCCCATTGCATATGGGTTGTCCTGGCCGCACCGGATTGCGTCGGGTGCCGCCGCTCTGGACTTCTCCTCCATGGCAGCGCTGACGTTTGAGCCGTTTGACAGCAAAGACCACAGGGCGCGCTTTCCGGGGTTGGCGCTGGCGTGGGATGTTCTTGATGGCGCCCCCGGTAGTCCCGCTGTTCTGAATGCGGCCAATGAGGTTGCCGTAGAAGCTTTTCTTGATCGGCGTATCCGCTTCGACCAGATTCATCACGTGAATGTGCAGACCCTGGAGGCCCTGTTTCCCAGCCCGCCTGCGTCGCTTGCCGATTTGCTTGCACTGGATGCCCAATCTCGGCAAATTGCACATGCAATCGTGAGTCGCTTGGCATCGTGATGTGAGCAGGAGGCCGCTTTGACCACGGTTATTGCTTTCATTGTTGCCATCGGCATTCTTGTTGCCGTGCATGAATGGGGGCACTTTGTTGTTGCACGCATGTGTGGTGTCCGTGTTCTGCGGTTCTCTGTGGGTTTTGGGCCGCAGGTGGCGGGGTGGACTTCCGTACGCTCGGGGACGCAATACAGCATTGGGATGCTTCCGCTGGGCGGTTACGTCAGGATGCTGGATGAGAGGGAGGGGGCGGTAGCTGCCGCGGACCGTCCCATGGCTTTCAATGTGCAGTCCATCAGCAAACGCGCTGCTATCGTCGTAGCGGGGCCGATTGCCAATCTGCTGCTGGCGGTCATTTTGTATTCCGTGGTGAACTGGTTCGGTGTTGAACAGCCGCAGGCAGTAGTCTCCCGGCCCACCGAAGGCTCCATCGCCGCAAAGGCAGGCTTTGTTGGAGGCGAGTTGATTCGGCAAGTGGCTTTTGCTGGAGACGACCCCGAAGTGGTCGTGTCATTCGACGACTTTCGCTGGTGGCTTGCCCGTGCGGCCCTGGGAAGGCGTGATGTGATGGTGGTTTATTCGACCCATGGGCAGTCCCTACAGCGCGTTGTCCTGCACCTGGAGGGCTTGGATGTTACGCATGCTGACGCCGCCCTGTTCCGTGCTATTGGCTTTGTAAGCCCATATTCACCAGCGAAACTGGGCGAATTGACGGCGCAAGGGGCGGCAGTGCAGGCGGGGCTCCAGAAAGGGGATGTGGTGCTACGCCTGGAAAATACTCCCATAGTTGATGCCAACCACTTGCGTGAGCTGATCCGGTCTTCACCCAGGAACGGTGCCATTGCCCCTCAGACATGGCTCGTGGAGCGTGCCGGTTCCCAACTGAACATTCGGGTTCAACCGAGACTGGAGATCGATGGAGGCCAGCCTATTGGCAGGGTGGGTGCAATGATCGGAGCACCGCCGGCGCTTGTGACCGTTCGCTACGGCCTGGCGGAAAGCGTACAGAGGTCGTTGGCCCGGACGGCCGAAGTATCGCTTCTGACACTGCGGATGATGGGGCAGATGGTTACCGGCGAAGCTTCGCTGAAAAACCTCAGCGGACCCATCACTATTGCGGATTACGCTGGAAAATCGGCGTCGCTGGGCTTGGTGCAATTTGCGGTGTTTCTTGCGCTGATCAGCGTCAGTCTTGGGGTGCTCAACCTCCTGCCACTGCCAGTGCTCGATGGTGGGCACCTGATGTATTATCTTTACGAGTCGGTGGCGGGGCGGCCTGTACCTGATGCTTGGGTCGACCGACTACAAAAAGTCGGTCTCGCTGTATTGATGCTGATGATGTCGATCGCACTGTTTAACGACATCCATCGCCTGTTGGTATGACTGGGCACCATGTTCCAGGGTTATTTCGGACCATTTTTTTGGACAACCATGCAATTTAATCGTGATTTTTTGCGCAGTGTCTTGTGCACTGTGGTTCTGGGTTTTTGCGGGCAGCTCGCTTTGGCGCTGGAGCCATTCCAGGTGCGTGACATTCGAGTGGAAGGTCTGCAACGCGTCGAAGCAGGAACCGTATTTGCTTCGTTGTCTGTGAAGGTTGGAGATACCTACACCGATGACAAGGCGTCTGCCTCTATTCGTGCACTGTTTGCCCTGGGCTTGTTCAAGGACGTGCGCATTGAAGCCAATGGTGGCGTGATGGTCGTGATTGTGGAAGAACGCCCCAGTATTGCGGATGTCGAATTTTCCGGTACCAAGGAATTTGACAAGGATGCGCTAAAGAAAGCACTGCGCGAAATCGGAATAGCTGATGGTCGTCCCTTTGACAAGGCATTGGTCGATCGCGCCGAGCAGGAGCTAAAGCGGCAGTACATCAGTCGCAGCATGTATGCCACGGAGGTCATTACCACCGTCACACCCATAGAGCGCAACCGGGTCAACCTGACGTTCAGCGTTATTGAAGGAGACACAGCCCGCATCACCGACATTCGTGTCGTGGGTAACAGGGCGTTTTCAGACGATACCCTGTTGGGACTGTTTGACCAGAATACGGGCAGCTGGTTGAGTTGGTACACCAAATCCGACCGCTATTCGCGTACCAAACTCAATGCAGATATCGAAACCCTGCGTTCGTACTACCTGACACGCGGCTACCTTGAGTTCAAGGTGGACTCCACGCAGGTTGCCATAGCCCCTGACAAGCAGAGTATTGCCATTACCATCAATGTGACTGAAGGTGAGCGCTTTGTGGTTTCCCGCGTCAAACTTGCCGGAAATTACCTGGGCAAGGAGGAGGAATTTCAGTCGTTGGTCGCGATCAAGGTTGGTGAACCCTACAACGTGGATCAGGTGTCTCAGACTACCAAGGCATTTACTGACTATTTCGCAAATTTTGGTTTTGCATTTGCCCGGGCGGAAGCCCGAACCTCCATTGACCGCGCGACCAACCGGGTTGAGATCACACTGCAGGCAGATCCTTCGCGCCGGGCATACGTCCGCCGTATCAACGTGGCTGGCAACGATCGGACCCGCGATGAAGTGATCCGGCGCGAATTCCGGCAGCTGGAGGCTGCCTGGTATGACGGCGAAAAAATCCGTCAGTCCCGCAACCGCGTGGATCGGCTCGGTTTTTTTAAGGAAGTCAGCCTGGAAACCCAGGAGGTCCCTGGGACCCAGGATCAGGTGGACCTGACGGTCAATGTGGTTGAGAAACCCACTGGCAGCATCAGCCTCGGTGCCGGGCTTTCAAGCGCTGACGGACTCGGGCTTACCTTTGGCTTCAAGCAGGAGAATGCTTTTGGCTCTGGCAGTTCGCTGGGGATTGAGTTGAACACAAGTAAGTACAACCGGACCGTGGTGTTCAACACCACCAATCCGTACTTTACTGAAGATGGTGTTTCACGGACGATCGACCTTTATCTGCGGACATCCAAGCCCTACACCGACATTGACAGCTATTCCATCGAAACATCGGGTGCCAGCCTGCGGTTTGGCGTTCCTTTCACAGATGTAGATACGGTCTTCCTCGGCGGCGGCGTTGAACAAACCCGCATCGTGCCTGGTACGCTGCTGCCCACCGTGTATACCGATTTTGCCAACGAATTTGGTTATACGGCCAATGCCCTACCGTTGACCATCGGCTGGGCGCGCGACACGCGGGATAGCGCATTGGTTCCAAGTACTGGCAAGGTGATGCGTGTATCGGGTGAGTGGAGTGTGGGTGGCGACCTGCGCTATGTACGTGGCACGGTGCAATACCAGCAGTTCTACCCGGTATCCCGCAAGGTGACCGCGGCTTTCAACGCAGACCTGTCCATGGGTGCGGGAACCTCGGGTCTTAGCTACCCGGTGTTCAAGAATTATTTCTCGGGTGGCCTGGGCTCCGTGCGAGGTTTTGAGCAGGGTAGTCTGACCACAGGAACACAGCGTGCCCTTGGGCTGACTGCTACGGGCGGGGCCAGAAAATTCAACGTGAATGCAGAGTTATTGTCACCGCTACCGGGTGGTGGCAATGACCGGACCTTGCGGATGTATGGTTTCTTTGATGCCGGTGGAATATTTGGTGCGGAAGAGCCTATCGTGGTGGGGGACTTCCGGACTTCAGTGGGCGTGGGTATCAGCTGGATTTCCCCCATAGGACCCCTGCGCCTTGCAGTAGCCAAACCCATCAGCAAGTTCGATGGCGATAAAATACAAAGCTTGCAATTTCAGATTGGAACAACTTTCTAATGAAGACTCTCAAAACTTCCCTGTATGCGGGTCTGCTGCTGGCTGCGTTTGCAGTCAGCGCAGCGGCACAGGAATCCAAGGTCGGCTATGTCAATACACAGCGCATTACTTCAGAGTCGGGCCCTGCAAAGACCGCGACGGCCAAGCTGGAGCAGGAGTTTTCCAAGCGTCAGAAAGAGCTGTCTGACACGAGCGCATCCCTGAAGTCGTTCAGCGAGAAATTTGAACGTGATGCACCTGCAATGAGCGAGAGCCAGCGTGTTGCGAAGCAAAAGGAGTTCGCTGAACTCAACCGTGATTTCCAGCGCAAGCAGCGTGAGTTTCAGGAAGACTTGAATGGTCGCCGCAACGAAGAGTTGCAACAGGTGCTGGACAAGGCCAACAAGGCCGTCAAGCAGGTGGCGGATGCCGAGAAGTACGATCTCATCATTCAAGAGGCTGTGTACACCAACGGCAAGCACGACATTACAGACAAGGTCATCAAGATACTCAACGCGGGTTCCAAGTAATTCTTGGTGGTTGCGGTGGTGGGCACGCAGATCCCCCTGACCGACTTGATCGGTTCCTTGGGGGGCGAGCTTGTGGGTGAACCCGCTTTGATGATCACAGGGGTTGCGCCGCTCGAATCCGCCGGCCCTGGCGATATCAGCTTTCTCAGCAATCCCAAGTACCAGCAGCAACTGCAGGCTTCTCTGGCGGGTTGCGTCATCGTGGGACCTGCCATGCGTGATTTGGCCGCGGCGCGCGGGACCTGTATCGTGGCCGAACAGCCCTACCTCTACTTCGCCCGATTGACGCAGTTGTGGAAGCGCAAGCGCAGCGGTGCCTTGGCATCTGCCGTGCACTCCAGTGCCGTCATTGATCCGCAAGCGACAGTGCATCCCACCGCAAGCGTTGGTGCCTTGTGTGTCATTGAGAGGGGCGCGCGTATCGGTGCAGGGACCGTGCTCAAGTCGCGGGTCACTCTGGGAGAGGATTGTGTGATTGGCGAGCGTTGCATCGTGCACTCCGGCGCGGTCATTGGATCCGATGGATTTGGCTTCGCGCCCCATGGCGATACCTGGGAAAAAATTGAGCAATTGGGCGCAGTACACATAGGCAACGATGTGGAAATTGGCGCCAACACTTGTATCGACCGTGGCGCCTTGCAGGACACCGTGATTGAAGACGGCGTCAAGCTTGACAACCTGATTCAGATTGGCCACAACGTGCGGGTGGGGCGCAACACTGCCATGGCGGGGTGTGTGGGCGTGGCGGGCAGTGCCACCATCGGACCGAATTGCACCGTGGGTGGCGGCGCCATCATCCTGGGGCATCTGACCCTGGGTGCGAACGTCCATATTTCCGCGGCAACGGTGGTCAGTCGGTCCATCCTGAAGCCGGGTCACTACACCGGCATGTTTCCGATTGACGACAATGCGTCGTGGGAACGCAATGCCGCCACACTCAAGCAGTTGCACAGTCTGCGCGACCGAATCAAAACACTCGAAAAAGAGAATCAAAAATGATGGACATCCACCAAATCCTGAAGCAGCTTCCCCACCGTTACCCATTCCTGCTGGTGGATCGCGTACTCGAACTGGACAAGGGGAAGACTATCAAAGCCCTGAAGAATGTCACCATTAACGAGCCGTTTTTTGAAGGCCATTTTCCGCATCGACCTGTCATGCCGGGTGTGTTGATGCTCGAGGCTCTGGCGCAAGCGGCGGCACTGCTGGCTTTTGATGCCTTGGACACTTCACCCAACGACCAAATGGTGTACTACTTTGCTGGCATAGACGGTGCGCGTTTCAAACGGCCTGTGGAGCCCGGAGATCAGCTCATTTTGAATGTGGAAATGCTGCGCATGAAAGCGGGCATTTTCAAATTCAAAGCCAGCGCAACCGTTGGTGGTGAACTCGCTTGCGAGGCTGAGCTGACTTGCGCCATGCGTAACATTGCCTGACAGAGGCGTACTGTGAGCAATATTCACCCGACGGCCCTTGTTGAGCCGGGCGCGGAAATTGATCCGTCAGTCACTGTCGGCCCCTACACGGTTATTGGCCCGCACGTCAAAATCGCAGCCGGTACCACCGTTGGCCCGCACTGCGTGATCGAGGGCCACACCACCATTGGCCG
This sequence comes from Burkholderiales bacterium, assembly GCA_028868305.1. Classification (GTDB taxonomy): domain Bacteria; phylum Pseudomonadota; class Gammaproteobacteria; order Burkholderiales; family Burkholderiaceae_C; genus Allorhodoferax. The sequence goes on from JAGWUS010000038.1 coordinate 32,859, forward strand.
AGACAACCGGATTTTCCAGTTCAACTCGCTGGGTGCCATTCCGCAGGACAAGAAATACGCGGGCGAGCCGTGCGAACTCGTCATTGGCGACCGCAACACCATCCGCGAGTTCTGCACCTTCAACATCGGCTCCCCCGGCGATGCTGGTGTTACCCGCGTCGGCAACGACAACTGGATCATGGCCTACGTGCACCTGGCGCATGATTGCCATGTGGGTAACAACACGATTTTTGCCAATAACTCGCAGTTGGCGGGCCATGTGCATGTGGACGACTGGGTGATTCTGGGCGGCTTTACCGTGGTGCACCAGTTTGTGCGCCTGGGTGCCCACAGCATGACGGCCATGTGCTCCCTGCTGTTTGCGGACCTGCCGCCGTTCGTTATGTGCCAGGGTCAACCCGCTGCGGCGCGCTCCATGAATTTCGAAGGGCTGCGCCGCCGCGGCTGGAGTCCCGAGCGCATCTCTGGCGTCAAGGCCATTCACAAGGCCCTGTACCGCGACGACCTGACGCTGGAGCAGGCCAAGGCACGGATCACCGAACTGGCGGTAGCCCAGCCGGTGACCGAGCCGGATGTGGCCATGATGCTGTCCTTCCTGGACAAGAGCTCAGCCCAGCGCGGCATCGTTCGCTAGGGTCGCTGTGTCCGTGCCAGCGGGGTCGCCCAACGAAGGTGCTGTGCCCCGCGTGGCGATGGTTGCCGGCGAAGCTTCTGGCGACTTGCTGGCAGGCTTGCTGCTGGCGGGCATGAAAGCCCGCTGGCCGGGCCTCACCGCGCACGGCATCGGTGGCCCGCAAATGACCCGCCACGGCTTTGCCGCCTGGTGGCCGCACCACAAGCTCTCGGTGCATGGTTTTAGCTGGGAGTTGCTGCGCCGTTACCGCGAGATTGTGGGCATTCGCACGCAACTCAAGGAGCGTCTGCTGGCACAAAAGCCCGATGTGTTCATTGGTGTGGATGCCCCCGACTTCAACCTGGATCTGGAAGCCGATCTCAAGGCCGCAGGCATCAAGACCGTGCATTTCGTGTCGCCCTCGGTGTGGGCCTGGCGTGCCGAGCGGCTGGAAAAAATTCATCGCAGTGCCGACCACGTGCTGTGCATCTTCCCGTTCGAGCCCGAGTTGCTGGCAGCGCACGGCATAGCGGCCACCTACGTGGGGCACCCGATCGCCAATGTGATTCCCATGATCCCGGACAAGGCTGCCGCCCGTACTGCGCTGGGGCTGGACCCAGCCGACACGGTGGTCGCCATCCTGCCTGGCAGCCGCTTGGGTGAGATTCGCCATCTGGCTTTGCGGTTCTTTAGGGCTGCAGCCCTTATGCAACGTGCACGACCAGCTATCAAATTCATAGTGCCTGCGGTGCCGGGTTTGCAGCAAGAGATAGAAGCAATTGCCCGCAAGAGCGGCATGGCGGCCAGCCTGCAGATCATCACTGGCCAGTCGCACACCGCACTGGCTGCCTGCGACGTCACCCTCATTGCCAGCGGAACCGCTACGTTGGAGGCGGCGTTGTTCAAGCGTCCCATGGTGATTGCGTACCACATGGGCTGGGTGTCCTGGAAGCTCATGCAGCGCAAACGCCTGCAACCCTGGGTGGGCCTGCCCAACATCCTGTGCCGCGATTTTGTGGTGCCCGAACTGCTGCAGGACGCAGCCACACCCGATGCGCTGGCGCACGGCGTGCTGAACTGGCTGGACTCTGCCCAGCGTAACCCTGCGAAAATAGGCGCGCTTCAGGAAACCTTCACCGCGCTGCACCACAGCTTGCTGCGCGACACCGCCACCCTTGCCACCGATGCCATCGAAAAAGTCCTCCAGAGTTAAAGCCCCGCCAACAGAACAAGTGGCGTTTGTCTTCGATCTGCCGGGTCTGGTGGCTGGCGTGGATGAGGCTGGGCGCGGGCCACTGGCCGGGCCGGTGGTGGCGGCGGCCGTCATTCTGGATGACCTCAAACCCATCCAGGGCCTGAACGATTCCAAGAAACTCACCGCGAAGCAAAGAGAAAAGCTGTACGACGAAATCCGTGCCAAAGCCCTGTGCTGTTCCATTGCCCAGGCCAGTGTGGAAGAAATTGACGACATCAACATCCTGCAGGCCACCATGCTCGCGATGAAGCGCGCCGTAGAGGGCTTGCGCCTCAAGCCTGCCAAAGTGCTGGTGGACGGCAACCGCCTGCCAGTGCTGGACGTACTGGCCGAAGCTATTGTGAAGGGCGATGCCACCGTGCCCGCCATCTCGGCTGCTTCCATCCTGGCCAAAGTGACCCGTGACCGCTGGTGTGCCGAACTGGACGCGCAGTACCCGCAATATGGCTTTGCCGGCCACAAGGGCTATGGCACTGCAGAGCACATCGCCGCATTGCAGGCCCACGGTGCCTGCCCGGAACACCGCAAGACTTTCAGCCCGGTGACCCAGGTGCTTGCCCAGGCGCGGGGCTGAAATTCCCATGACCGAACCCGTCCACATCACCTCGCGCGATAACCCGCTGCTCAAGGAGTTGCGCAAAGTCGCCCAGGACAACACCGCCTACCGCAAGGCGGGACGCTTCTGGGTGGAGGGCGACCATCTGTGCAGCGCCGCCCTGGCGCGTGGCGTCAAGCCTGCCGTGGCCGTGTATTCAGAGTCATATTGGCCTCTAGCCCCTGCGGGATATGCACAGGCAGCTATCAAAAACATAGTAATTCCGGACGGCCTGTTCCGGGAGTTGAGCGGCCTGGAGTCGCCCGCCAGTGTCGGCTTTGTCATCGGTCTACCCGTTGAAGTGGCCTTCCAGCCCCTTGCGCCCACCGTCATTCTGGACAGGGTGCAGGATGCCGGCAACGTCGGCTCCATCCTGCGCAGTGCCGGGGCATTCGGATTTCGGCAGGTGCTGGTGCTCAAAGGTACGGCTGCGTTGTGGAGCCCCAAGGTGCTGCGCGCCGGCATGGGCGCACATTTTGGGCTGACGCTGCTGGAAAGCGTGTCGCTGGAAGACCTGCAGACCCTGCAGGTGCCCATCGTGGTGACCAGTTCCCACCAGGGCGACCTGATTCAAAACCTGCGTTTGCCACATCCTTGTGCCTGGGCCATGGGCCACGAAGGGCAGGGCGTCTGCGCCGAACTGATGCAGCGCGCCGCGGTGCATGTGCGCATCGGCCAGCCTGGTGGTGAAGAATCCCTCAACGTGGCGGCTGCCGCAGCTATCTGCTTGCACGCCAGCAGCCTGTCCCACACCTGATTGGCCATGTCAGAACGCAGCAACCCGATTTCTGTGCGCGTCTACTGGGAAGACACCGATGCCGGTGGCGTCGTGTTTTACGCTAACTACCTCAAGTTCTTCGAGCGCGCCCGCACCGAGTGGCTGCGCGCCCTGGGCGTGGAGCAGGCCGCCCTAAAAGCCGAAACCGGCGCCATCTTTGTGGTGGCTGAGGTCCAGTTGCGCTACCTGGCCGCAGCCAGACTGGACGACCTGCTCACCATCACCGTCAAGGTGCTGGACCAGGGTGCGGCATCCCTGGAACTGGAGCAGCAGGCCTGGCGGGGCGACACCCTGCTGGCCGAGGGGCGAGTGCGGGTAGGGTGTGTGGATGGTGAAACACTGCGCCCGCGGCGCATGCCAAAGCAGATTTGGGACGTCCTGTAAGGGGAAACGCGAAGGCCTCCGCTATAATGGGAGGCTTTCCAGTAAACAGCAGTCCCAAGCGCAGTTTAAGCAACATTCCATCGTAAAAGCATCCGCCAGGAGTCCTTCTTGAGCGCGTTTGGGCGTAACCGTAACCCATTCGGAGAAACCAGTGCTTTTGTCTCTCAAGGGAACCACCCCACCCGCCATCCTGGCGCTCGCAGACGGCACGGTCTACATTGGCAATTCCATTGGAGCCGCCGGCTCCACAGTCGGTGAAGTCGTGTTTAACACGTCCATGACCGGCTACCAGGAGATCCTCACCGATCCCAGCTATTGCCAGCAGATCGTCACGTTGACCTACCCCCACATCGGCAGCTACGGCATCAACCCCGAAGACGTGGAATCCGGCAAGGTCCACGCCGCTGGTTTGATCATCAAAGACCTGCCGCTGGTGGCGTCCAACTTCCGCTCCACCCAGACGCTGACCCAGTATCTGGTGGCTGAGGGCACGGTCGCCATTGCCAACATCGACACCCGCCAGTTGACCCGCCAGCTGCGCACCCAGGGCGCGCAAAACGGCTGCATCCTGGCGCTCGCCGCCGGTGAAGCCGTTACCAAGGAATCGATCGAGAAGGCGGTTGCTGCCGCCAAGGGCGCGCCCAGCATGTCTGGCCTCGACCTGGCCAAAGTGGTCTCCAGCACCAGCAGCTATGGTTGGACCGAGTCTGAGTGGACTTTGGGCCAAGGCTACGGTGCACAAACTGCACCCCAATTCCACGTCGTGGCGTACGACTTTGGTGTCAAGAAAAACATTTTGCGTATGTTGGCCGAGCGCGGTTGCAAGGTCACCGTGGTGCCAGCGCAAACCTCGGCGGCCGACGTCCTGAAGCACAACCCTAATGGCATCTTCCTGTCCAATGGCCCCGGCGACCCGGAACCCTGCGATTACGCCATTACTGCGACCAAAGAACTGATCGATACCGGCATTCCCACCTTTGGTATCTGCCTGGGCCACCAGATCATGGCGCTGGCGTCTGGCGCAAAGACCTTCAAGATGAAGTTCGGCCACCACGGTGCCAACCATCCGGTCAAAGACCTCGATAGCGGCCGCGTGTCCATCACCAGCCAGAACCACGGTTTTGCGGTGGACGAGAAAACGCTGCCCGCCAATCTGCGCCCCACGCACATCAGCCTGTTTGACAACACGCTGCAGGGTCTGGAGCGCACAGACAAGCCGGCCTTCTGCTTCCAGGGTCACCCCGAAGCCTCGCCCGGCCCGCACGACATTGGCTACCTGTTTGACCGTTTCATCGGTCTCATGGAAAAGCGCGCATGAGCTTCTACGGCGTTACCGACATCTGGACCTACCTGATCGGCGCGATCGGCATTATTTTGCTGCCCGGCCCGAACTCACTGTATGTCCTGTCGGTAGCGACCGCGCGCGGCGTGCGCGCCGGCTACCAGGGCGCCTTTGGCGTATTTGTGGGCGACACTATTTTGCTGGCGCTCACGGCGCTGGGCGCGGCGAGTCTGCTGCGTACGCATCCCGCCCTGTTCATGGTGGTGAAGTACGCGGGCGCGGCCTACCTGACCTGGGTGGGGATCAACCTGATTCGCGGTGCCATCACCAAGTGGCGCTCTGGCACGCCGGTGGAAGTGGATGCGGATGCCGCCGTCACGCAAATGGTGGCCAACCTGCAGCAGCCGTTCAAGCGTGCGCTGGTGATCAGCCTGCTGAACCCCAAGGCGATTTTGTTTCTGTTGTCGTTCTTTGTGCAGTTCATCGACCCCAATTACGACACGCCTGCCGTGCCCTTCCTGATTCTGGGCGGCATCATCATGGGTCTGAGTGCCCTGTACCTGTCTGCCCTGATTTTTGCGGGCGCCCGCCTGGCGCAGGGGTTTAGCCGGCGCAAGCGCCTCTCAAGCAGTCTCTCTGGCGCCGTGGGTGGCCTGTTTATGTGGTTTGGGG
>JAGWUS010000093.1 GCA_028868305.1 Burkholderiales bacterium
GAGGATTCTTGTCGCTGAGGGTGCCGCTGAGTCTGCCTATCATTTCTTTGCCATTCCTTTTGTGCCTATCATGGGAGTCCTTGAGAGGAATTATCAGCTTGATTCTCCGACACACTTTCACCCCGCTGAACAACACCCGCCTGTCCCACCTGTGTGGCCCCACCGATGAACACCTGCGCACCATTGAGATAGCGCTGGAGGTGCGCATTGCCCACCGGCATGAGCAGTTCAAGGTGGAGGGCCCCAAGGCCAAGGCACAACGGGCCATGGATATGCTGCAGGCCATGTACGAAATGGCGGCACGCCCCATCCAGCCTGCCACGGTGCAGCTTATGCTCAGTGGCGATGGTTCAGCCGAAGCGAGCGATGGCCCCAGTCTGGCCACGCGCCGCGCCGACCTGAAACCCCGCAGCCCGAACCAGGCGCTGTATCTGGACAACATCGCCGAGTTCGACATCACCTTCGGCATTGGCCCGGCCGGCACTGGCAAAACCTACCTGGCCGTGGCCGCTGCTGTTGACGCCTTGCAGCGCAGCGCGGTACAGCGCATTGTGCTGACCCGTCCTGCGGTGGAAGCCGGGGAGCGCCTAGGCTTTCTGCCAGGCGACCTCAACCAGAAGGTGGATCCGTATCTGCGCCCCCTGTACGACGCGCTCTACGAACTGATGGGCTACGACCAGGTGCACAAGGCGTTCGAGCGCCAGCAACTGGAAATTGCGCCGCTGGCCTTCATGCGCGGGCGCACGCTGAACAATGCCTTTGTGATTCTGGACGAAGCCCAAAACACCACACCCGAGCAGATGAAGATGTTTCTGACCCGCGTGGGCTTTGGAACCAAGACGGTGATTACCGGGGACCTGACACAGATCGACCTGCCCAAGGCGCAGATGAGCGGGCTGGTGGAGGCCGAACGCATCCTGCGCCGCACACCAGGAATTGCTATCACGCGACTGACCAGTGCCGACATCGTGCGCCACCCGCTGGTGGCCCGCATTGTGGATGCCTACGAAGCCGCGCGGTTGGACGACTTGCCACGCATCTCACCCGCACTGGTCATCCCCGAGCCAGCTCCCGAACTGCCCCGCATGGGCCTGCCCAAAGCCCGAACCCCGAAAGCGCGCTGATGCTGCCCGAACTCACCCTCTCCCTGCAATTTGGCAAGTTCAAGGACGCGGACACACACCGCGCCGCCCTGCCCCGCCACAAGGTAGCCCGCTGGATTCGCAACACGCTGGAAGTGGACGGCGAAATCACGGTGCGTATCGTCGATGCTGAAGAAGGCCAGATGCTGAACCGCGAATACCGCAAGAAGGACTACGCCACCAACGTGCTGACGTTCGACTACACGCAGGAGCCGGTGGTCACCGCCGACCTGGTGCTGTGCGCACCGGTAGTGGCCAAAGAGGCCAAAGAACAGAAGAAGACCCTGCAGGACCATTACGCGCACCTGATCGTGCATGGCACGCTACACGCGCAGGGCTGGGACCACGAACTGGACGAGGATGCTGAGGTGATGGAACTGCGCGAGACCGGGATCATGGCGCGGTTGGGGTTTAAGAACCCGTATTGAACTGCCCTTGCTGACCTGCGCTGCTTCTGCAATCCGGCAATCCGGCAATCGGGCAATCGGGCAATCGGGCTATTCCACTGCGCTCGTGTCCCCCGCCCTGCGAGCTCCGCCTTTACCTCGCTTCGCGGAAAACCCCGGTTGCCGGATTGCCGCG
>JAGWUS010000094.1 GCA_028868305.1 Burkholderiales bacterium
CTGGCGCAGCACCGCCAGGTCGCGCTCCAACTGGTCGTCTACGGGGTCAATGATGAGCGCCTCACGCGATTGTTCATCAAATAGAACATAGGTGTAAGTGCTGGAAGCGGGATCAAATAGCTGTATGGGTTGCATGGTTTTTTCAGGGTCTGCGACGTTGTCTCTGAGCTTTTGTGCAGCACTCTACCGGATATTCTTTCTAAGGGCTGCAAATCGTTTACAGTTGACGTTTACGTAAACGTCAACTGTGCGCAACAGCACGGGACTTCCAGGAGATGCCATGACCGACCTGTCCGCTGAATTCAAGGCCTTGGCCAACTACCGCCCCAAGCACAAGGTGCGTTTTGTCACTGCGGCAAGCCTGTTTGACGGGCACGACGCGGCCATTAACATCATGCGTCGCATCCTGCAGGGCATGGGTGCCGAGGTCATTCACCTGGGCCACAACCGCAGCGTGGACGAGGTGGTGACCGCCGCCTTGCAGGAAGATGTGCAGGGCATCGCCATCAGTTCCTACCAGGGCGGGCACGTCGAATACTTCAAGTACATGGTGGACTTGCTCAAGAGCCGGGGCGGCGAGCATATCCAGGTGTTTGGCGGCGGTGGCGGTGTGATTGTTCCGCCCGAAATCCGCGAACTCCACGCCTATGGCGTGAGCCGCATCTACAGCCCCGAAGATGGCCAGCGCATGGGTCTGCAAGGCATGATCGGCGAGATGGTGATGCGTTGCGACAAGGACCTCAGTGCGCTGGCGCCAACCGACATCAACGCCATTCAGGGCCATACAGAAACCAGCTGGCGTGCCCTGGCGCAATTGCTCACCGCCATTGAGAGTTCCAAGGCCAATGAGGCGTTGGTCCGCGCCATTCATGCACAAGCAGCTACCAAAAAGTTAGCGGTTGTCGGCATTACCGGTACTGGCGGTGCCGGCAAGTCGTCGCTCACCGATGAATTGATCCGTCGTCTGCGCCTGGACCAGAACGACGCTTTGCATGTGGCGGTGATCTCCATCGACCCCTCGCGCCGCAAGAGCGGTGGCGCACTGCTGGGTGACCGTATCCGCATGAACGCTATTTCGCCGTGGCAGCAAGGTCCCCGCGTGTTCATGCGCAGCCTGGCCACGCGTGACTTTGGCTCGGAGATCAGCGCTGCCCTGCCAGACGTCATTGCCGCCTGCAAGGTGGCGGGGTTCGATCTGATCGTTGTCGAGACCTCGGGCATTGGCCAGGGCGACGCAGCCATCGTGCCGCACGTGGATGTGCCGCTGTATGTAATGACGCCCGAGTTCGGCGCCGCCAGCCAACTGGAAAAAATTGACATGCTCGACTTTGCCGAGTTCGTGGCTATCAACAAGTTTGACCGCAAGGGTGCCAGCGACGCGCTGCGCGATGTGGCCAAGCAGGTGCAACGCAACAAGGAAGCCTGGAACACCCCTGCCGAGCAGATGCCGGTGTTTGGCACCATGGCTGCACGTTTCAATGACGACGGCGTGACCGCGCTCTACCAGGCTTTGCTGCCGCGCCTGCAGGCATTGGGGCTGCCTGCCACAGACGCCGGGCAACTGCCGCGCGTGAATGTGCGTTTCAGTTCCAACCAGACCCCGGTGGTTCCTGCTGCGCGTACCCGATACCTCGCCGAAATCAGCGACACGGTGCGTGGCTACAAGAAGCGCGCGCTTGCACA
>JAGWUS010000039.1 GCA_028868305.1 Burkholderiales bacterium
GCCTGCGCCCAGCACCAGCACGCGTTTACCCGCCAGCGGACAGCCCAGGTTATGCACCACGTCCCGCACCAGCCCGACGCCGTCAAAGTTCTGGGCCAGCACACGGTCGCCTTCAAACTTCATGGCGTTCACGGCGCCGGCCAGTTTGGCACCTTCTGACAATTCGGTGGCGTAAGCAAACGCGTCCAGCTTGAAAGGGGCGGTTACGTTCATGCCTTTGCCACCCGCTTTGCGAAACGCATCGACCGCCGCCGCGAAGCCGTCCACTGGCGCCAATAATTTGGTGTACTCCAGGTCTTGACCCGTCACCTGGGCAAATGCAGTGTGAATGAGGGGTGACTTGCTTTGAACAATGGGGTTGCCGATGACGGCGTATTGGTCTGTCATAAAAAGTGCTTGGGAGCTAAAAATAATCTCGCAGGCGATAGTACGACATCCCCACGACCTGCATGAGCGCGGCCAGGGTCTGGCCAACAGGAAATGGTGGATTTCTGAGCCTGGAAAACAGCTTCAGGTGCGCATCGTCCCCACCGATCGCCTCGGCCAGTACCCGTCCGGCCACGCAGGTCGGCACGATGCCGTGGCCTGAAAATCCCTGCGCCCAATAGACATTGCGCAAGTGCCCGAAGTCCGGCGTGCGCGCCATGGTGATGTCGATATGCCCACCCCAGGTGAAAGCAATGCCCACATCGGCCAGTTGTGGAAACACCCGCAGCATGTCGGCGCGCATGCGCTGCGGCAGATCGCGCGGTGTGCGACCGGTGTAAGTGCACTTGCCACCAAACAGCAGGCGGTGGTCAGCGGACAGGCGAAAGTAATCGAGTATGAACTGGTTGTCGGACACCGCGCAATGGGTGGGCAGCAGCGCTCTGGCACGCACCTCGCCCAGCGGTTCGGTGGCAATCATGTAGGTGCCCACCGGCAGGATGCGGCGCTGTACCTGCGGTGCGATCGAGCCCACGCCGGTGTTGCAGGCCAGCACCAGTTTGTGCGCCCGCACCCGCCCCTGTGCGGTGTGAACCTCCACTCCATCGGCGTGCTCCACATAGCGCTGTGCCGCAGAGCACTCACATATCTGCACCCCGGCAGCCTGGGCGGCGCGCGCCAGCCCCAAAGCGTATTTCAGGGGGTGCAGATGACCACCGTTGGCATCCAGCAGACCGGCCTGGTAGCGCGACGAATCAATATGCCCTGGCAGCTCGGACTTTGGAACAAACGTCAGTCCTTCATAGCCCCATTTGTGCGCCGCTTCCTCCTGCCAGTCGCTCAGCAGATGCACCCGGCGTTCCAGCACGGAGGTCCACAAGTGGCCTGTCTGGAAATCACAGTCGATCTGGTGTCGCGCAATGCGCTGGCGGATTTCTGCAGCGGCCTGTTGGGTCAGGTTCCAGACCAGTCGGGCGCCGTCCAGCCCCAGCGCAGCCTCGAACGGCGGCATATCGCAGGAAAAACCCACAATCACCTGGCCACCGTTGCGCCCCGAAGCACCCCACCCCACCCGGTTGGCCTCCAGCACCACCACCCGCTGGCCGGCTTCGGCCAGGTTCAGTGCGGTATAGAGACCAGTGTAGCCAGCACCAACCACCACCACGTCCACATCCCTGTCCTCCTGCAATGCGGGATACAGCGTTTGCAGGTCAGGGGTCGAAGCAGCGTAGTAGCTGTTCACATGGGCTTGGGCAGACGTTGGCATGCGGCGACACTTCACAATCAAGTACGCAGCATTATTGGCAGCAGTTCACACGCACCCAGGGGCCGCTTTTGAGCAGACCATTGGGGCAACACTCCAGCGCTAGGACGCTGTAATTGCAGTGCTTTCCGGTGCCACCCGTATGCAGTTGCGGCCTTCTGCCTTGGCACGGTACAGGGCTTTGTCAGCCCGCTCCAGCAGCGTGGCCGCCGTATCGCCGTGCGCACACAAAGCCACCCCCATGGAAATGCGGACTGGTGTGTTGTCAATGGCGGCGATCTGCAGGACTTCGATCTGCCTGCGCGCACGCTCGCACACGGTCAGCCAGTCTTCCGCACTGGACATGTCCAGCAGAATGACAAATTCCTCTCCGCCAAAACGCGCAAGGTAATCGTTGGCGCGGATCGAGGTGCCCAGCGCCTGGGCCACGGCAACGAGAACGTCATCGCCTACCGCGTGGCCATAGGTGTCGTTGATCTGCTTGAAATGGTCTACATCGACCATGCACAGCACCAGACCACTGCGGGAGCGCCGTCCCCAGCGCTGGAGTTCCAAAAGCAGCGTCGCATCCAGGTGCCGGCGGTTGAATACGCCGGTCAGCGCGTCCATCTGCGCCATATCCTCGATTTTGGCCAGCGACCTGGAGAGCTCCACCCGCACCCTGCTGATGTAGGCGCACATCAACGCCACGAAGACCATGACAGCCGACAGGGACAGCAGGTTTACCAGTTCGAGGTTGAGTTCAATGCGCTGGGGTTCACGGACAAGCAATACGACAATCACCACCGCGTAACCAGCCACAGCAACCAACCCGACGCGCAGCATTTGAAGCAGCCGCAGTCTCAACACGCCAAACAACAGTGGCACCGGAAAAAGCATTAACAGGGCACCGCGGGCAGCGTCAGCGTGGTAGACCAGCACCATCACAGCCACCATGGACGCCACCAGCTGCAGCTCGGTCATGCTGGGATCGCGCAGGCGCAGGTTGTAACCCGAGCGAATTGCCAGATAAAACAGGGTGTTGACAACTGCGGCACCAACGCACCACCACGTCGGCAGCCAGGGGGGAAGAAAACCCAGCCAGGCACAAATCTGGGCAAAAAGACCGCATCCGGCGTAGGTGGCCACCGCCATGGCAAAGCGCCGCATTCGCAGTGCCTGCTTGGAAGCTTCTGACGGTTTGCGCGTTAAAACCGGGGCCGCTGCCATGCCAGAAGTCTTTTTTTACATCCCATGCATGCCAGTTTATGCCACTACCCGCGCACCGTTGGTGACAATTTGAGGTCCAATAGCCCCATGCCCCAAGCCACCCCCATTGAAGATCGCCTGACTGAGCTGGAAATCAAGGTCAGCTTTCAGGAGGACCTGCTCGACAAGCTCGACCAGATCATCATCCGCCAGCAGGAGCAGCTTGATGCGCTCACGCGCGAAGTCGTTGCCTTGCGCCAGCAAAACCCGCAGGCAGGCGATGCGCCGCCACAACGCAATCTACGTGACGACCTGCCGCCCCATTACTAGAAAACGCTACTGATTTTGTAGCTATATGTGCAAGCTGTATGGGGGCTAGAGGCCAAAAACATGCTATTTCGCAACACTGACCACTTCATTGGCAGTGCGAAACGCCTCCACCGCCGCAGGTACGCCGCAGTACACCGTGGCGTGCAGCAGCACTTCCTGCAACTCCTCCACCGTCGCGCCGTTGTTCAGTGCACCGCGCACATGGCCCTTGAGTTCATTCTGCTTGCCCAGCGCGGTCAGCATGGCCACGGTAATGAGGCTGCGGGTTTTCAGGTCGAGCCCGGGGCGTTGCCATACATCGCCCCAGGCCGCGCGGGTAATGTGCTCCTGAATCGGCTGGGTAAACGGCGTGGCATTGCCCAGTGCGGTAGCCACGAAGTCTTCGCCCATCACCTGCTTGCGCGTGGCAAGTCCTTTGTCGTATGCAGTTGTCATCAGGTTCTCCACTGGCCCAGGGTCAAAGACCGGAAGGATAATGGTTTCAAAACAACGAAGGAGAAATTTGTCATGGTCCGCTACCCCGCCCCCGACCTCAACAGCCTACCCGAAGACATTCGCAGCAGGATTCTGGAGGTGCAGGAAAAGTCCGGCTTCATTCCCAACGTGTTTCTGGCCTTCGGCCGCCGCCCTGCCGAGTGGCGCGCCTTTTTTGCCTACCACGATGCCCTGATGCTGCGCGAGGAATCCAGCCTTACCAAAGGCGACCGCGAAATGATCGTCACCACCACCAGTGCGGCCAACCATTGCCTGTATTGCGTGGTAGCCCATGGCGCCATCCTGCGCATTTACGAAAAAAAGCCGCTGGTGGCCGACCAGGTGGCCGTGAACTACCGCAAGGCTGACATCACCCCGCGCCAGCGCGCAATGCTGGACTTCGCCATGAAGGTCTGCAAGCACAGCGACAAGGTCGAAGACGCCGATTTCGAGGCGCTGCACGCCCACGGTTTCGACGACGAAGACATCTGGGACATTGCCGCCATCACCGCCTTCTTTGGCCTCTCCAACCGCATGGCCAATGTGACCGGCATGCTGCCCAACCCCGAGTTCTACACGCTCGGCCGCACACCCCGCCAGAAGTAAGCCGCCATGCGCACCACCAAGCTACTGCACACGCTGACCATTGCATGGGGTTGTCTTTGGCTGGCAGGTTGCGCCACCAGCCCCACCCCACTACAGTACACCCCGCTGCTGCAACCGGAAGGCGCCAGCGCCATCACCGAGAAAACCGGCTGGGCGACCAGGACCTACGCCGTCGCAGCCGCCAACCCGCTGGCCACCGATGCAGGCCGCCAGGTGCTGCAGGCAGGTGGCAGCGCAGTGGATACCGCCATTGCGGTGCAAATGGTGCTCGCCCTGGTGGAGCCCCAATCCAGTGGCATTGGCGGCGGCGCTTTTCTGCTGCACTTTGATGGCAAGAACACCCAGGCTTTTGATGGCCGGGAAACAGCCCCTGCGGGCGCCACACCATCCCTGTTTCTGGATGGCGAGGGCAAGCCCATGCCGTTCATCGATGCGGTCGTGGGAGGGCGCGCGGTCGGGGTGCCTGGAACGGTACGCATGCTGGCGCTGGCCCACCGGCAGCATGGCAGGCTGCCCTGGGCGGAACTCTTCAAGCCCGCCATCGCGCTGGCAACGCAGGGCTTCAGGGTCAGCCCGCGCATGGCAACATTACTGGCCAGCGAGCAACACTTGTTCAAAGACCCGGCGGCGGCGGCCTACTTCCTGGACCCACAGGGCCAGCCCTGGAAAGCCGGGCACCTGCTGCGCAACCCGGAACTGGCTGCCGTGTTGCAACGCATTGCAGACATCGGCCCTGACGCCCTGATGACCGGCGGGATTGCGCAGGCCATTGTCAACAAGGTGCGCAAGCATCCCGGCAACCCGGGCACCCTGTCGTTGGAAGATATGCGCACCTACCAGCCGGTGGTGCGTGCACCACTGTGCTTTGAGTACACCGTCGCGCCCCAGGACTATCGTATTTGCGGCATGCCGCCGCCCAGTTCCGGCGCAGTGGCCATTGGCCAGATTCTGGGCATGCTCCAGCAAACCGGTGCACAACATCTGCCCCTGGTTCAGGGCATGCCGACGGCAGACTGGCTGCACCTGTACACCGAGGCCGCGCGTCTGGCCTTTGCCGACCGCGCGCAATACCTGGCCGACCCCGCTTTCGTGCAGCCTCCCGCCGGTAGCTGGAGCAGCCTCCTGGCACCGGCTTACCTGGCCAGCCGCGCCCGGCACATCGATACCAGCCCCGACGGCAAGCGCATGCAATCGGTGCTGCCCGGCAACCCGGATGCCACCGCGCTCGCCTATGCCCCCATGGCCGACCAGCCCGAATACGGCACATCGCACATCTCCATCGTGGACGCGTACGGCAACGCCCTTGCCATGACCACCACCATCGAAGACGGCTGGGGTGCGCGCCTCATGGTCAACCGAGGAGTGGGCCTGAGCGGCGGCTTTCTGCTCAACAACGAGCTCACCGACTTCAGCTTCGCGCCTTCGGACGCCAGCGGCAAGCCAGTTGCCAACCGGGTCCAGCCCGGCAAGCGGCCGCGCTCCTCCATGGCACCCACACTGGTATTTGAAAAGGGAACGGGCCAATTGGTGATGAGTGCGGGCAGCCCAGGCGGTGCCTTCATCATCCATTTCACCGCCAAGACCCTGTACGGCACTCTGAACTGGGGGCTGAACGCACAGCAAGCTATCAACCTGCCCAACTTCGGCACGCTGGGCGGCCCCACGCTGCTGGAAGACAAGCGATTCAGCCCGGAGACGATCAAGGCTCTCCAAGCGCGCGACCACACCGTAGTGGAAATGCCCATGCCCAGTGGCCTGCAGGCGATTGAGCGCACGTCCACCGGCTACTTCGGCGGCGCCGATCCACGGCGTGAAGGCATAGTTTTAGGCGATTAGGCCTCCAGCCCCCACAGGTCGTGCACAAGCAGCTATTGAATTAATAGCGACCTGAAAATTCATCTCCCACCACCAGGGGTAGAAGTCCGGCATGCTGGTGTAGGTCATGGGTAGCCCGTGTTGGGCTGGTCGAAGTGGTGCCTGGAGTTTAGGTTCCTACAATCCCCCCATGGCCATCCCCCAATCGTTCATCCAGGAACTGCTCGCCCGCACCGACGTGGTCGAGATTGTGGGACGCTATGTGCAGCTCAAGAAGGGCGGGGCCAATTTCATGGGGCTGTGCCCCTTCCATGGGGAAAAGTCGCCCTCGTTCTCGGTCAGCCCGACCAAACAGTTCTACCACTGCTTTGGTTGCGGCAAAAGCGGTGATGCAATTCAGTTCCTGGTTGAGCACACAGGCATGACCTTCTTTGAGGCTGTCGAGGATCTCGCTGGTCAATACGGCATGGTGATTCCTGAGGAGGAGCGCAGCCCGCAGGACCGTGCCCGCCTGCAAGAACAGCGAGAAAAGCAACACACCCTGACCAGCGTGCTGGAAAAAGCCTCGGATGCCTACCGCCGGCACCTCAAGGAGTCGCCGCGCGCCATTGCCTACCTCAAGGGCCGTGGGCTTTCCGGCGAGGTGGCAAGGCAGTTTGGCCTGGGCTACGCGCCCGAAGGCTGGCGCAGCCTGGCCAGCGTGTTCCCGCAGTACGACGACCCGTTGCTGGTGGAAAGCGGCCTGGTGATCCTGCACGAAGCAGAGAACGGCGAAGAAGAAAAACGCTACGACCGGTTCCGCGACCGCGTGATGTTCCCCATACGCAATATCAAGGGCGATTGCATTGGTTTTGGCGGCCGTGTGCTGGGCGATGACAAGCCCAAGTACCTGAATTCGCCGGAAACGCCTGTCTTCAGCAAGGGCCGCGAGCTCTACGGCCTGTTTGAGGCGCGCAACGCCCTGCGCGAGCAGGGCTATGTATTGGTGACCGAGGGTTATATGGATGTGGTGGCGCTGGCGCAACTGGGCTTTCCGAATGCGGTGGCCACACTGGGCACGGCCTGCACCAATGACCATGTGCAAAAGCTATTCCGCTTTACCGATGCCGTGGTGTTCAGCTTTGATGGAGACGCTGCCGGGCGCCGGGCTGCACGCAAGGCGCTGGACGCAGCCCTGCCCTACGCCACCGATGTGCGCAGTATCAAGTTTCTGTTTCTGCCCGCCGAGCACGACCCCGACAGCTTCATCCGCGCCAATGGCAAGGAGGCTTTTGCACGCTATGTGTCGGAAGCCACGCCGCTGAGCCGCTTTCTGATTGAATCGGCGCGTGAGGGCTGCGACCTTAATACTGCGGAGGGCCGTGCCCACCTGTCCAGCAACGCCAAGCCCCTGTGGATGCAAATGCCCGACGGTGCACTGAAACTGCAATTGCTGGCAGAAATTGCCGAACTGGTGCAACTGACCACCCGTGAACTGACCGAATTGTGGATTCCTTCGGCGGTCCTACCAAAAAGCAGCCGGGAAGCGCCCTGGCGCAAGAACAACAGCCCGTACGCCCCACGCCAGAGTGCCTACCGCCCCGCGGGTCGCGCCCAACCCGCCAGCCGCGCCGACCATGCCGCGCGCATTCTTCTGGGCCACACGGCGCTCTGGGAGCAACTGACCAGTGAAGACCACACCATGCTGTGCGAACTGCCCACGCAACATGGGGACCTTTTCGTCTGGCTGGAAGGCCAGTTGCATGACCACGGCGCCCTGCCATGGGAAGCACTGCGGGAAAACATGGTGGGGCTGCCGGTCGAAGAACTGGCGCAGAAGCTCATGTCCGGCCCAGCCATTCCCACCGAACCGCTGGCTGAGTCCGAGCCCGAACTGCGCGATCTGCTGAACCGCATGCTGGTGGAGCGCATCAAAGAGCAGGAAACCGAAGCCATCGAGGCCGCCAAGGCCGATCCTAGCGCCTTGCAGCGCTACCAGGAGCTCCGTGCGCGCAGGGTGCAGCTGATGCTTAAACTGGAAAAAACCCAAACAGACGGTATAATTCAAGGCTGATTCGGCAAGAGCGACAGCAGCACCTCCGGGCCAGGCCAACCGTTGACAAAGTTCACGACCGGCCACCTTACCGCAAGGACTGCACCCCAAATGTTCGCCCTCCCATCTTGCCATTGGGGATAAGCATCCCCACCTTGCTAACTGCGCCCGTTGTGAACGTGCTGCCGGCGGCGCCTGTTCTGTCCGTTCGTTTTTTTGATTTTGAGGTTCTCGCATGCCCGCTCAAAAACCAGCCAAGTCTGTCCAGTCTGCCGCCAAAGCCACGCCCAAATCGGTAGCCAAGACCGAGAAGAAAGCCCCTGCCGTGCCTGCCTCCAAAGCCAAAACCCCTGCCAAATCCACTGCTGTTGAAGCAGAAGTCGTCGTCAAGAAGAAGCCTGGTCGCCCGGCGAAAGCCGCCGCCGCTGAATCCAGTGCCCCGCCCAAAACCGGTGCCAAGCGTGGGCGCAAGCCCAAGGCCGCGGCAGAGTCTTCCGGGGACGACCTGGACATGTCCGACATTGAGGCTGATCTGGCCGGTGAGCCGGAAGCCACTCCTGGCGAAAAGGTCAAGCCACTTCGCATGAAGATCAGCAAGGCGAAAGAACGCGCCTTGATGAAAGAGTTCGGCCTGGACGAAACCGTCCTGTCCGAAGAAGATATGGCCAAACGTCGCCAGCGCCTGAAAGCGCTGATCACGCTGGGCAAAACCCGCGGCTACCTCACCCACGGAGAAATCTCCGACCACCTGCCCGACAAACTGGTCGACGCTGAAACGCTGGAAGTCGTGATCTCCATGTTGAACGACATGGGCGTGGCGGTGTACGAGCAAACGCCCGACGCCGAAACCCTGCTGTTGAACAACAACGTCTCCACCGCAGCCACGGTCGAAGAAGCCGAAGAAGAAGCGGAGGCTGCGCTGTCCACCGTGGACAGCGAATTCGGCCGCACGACCGACCCGGTGCGCATGTATATGCGCGAAATGGGTACGGTCGAGTTGCTGACCCGCGAAGGCGAAATCGAGATCGCCAAACGCATCGAAGGCGGCCTGATGGCCATGATGGAAGCCATTTCGGCCTCCCCCGCCACCATCGCCGAAATTCTGCGCCTGGGCGAAGAAATTCGCGAGGGAAAGGTCGTCATCACCACCATCGTGGACGGTTTCTCCAACCCGAACGAGGCCGACGACTATGTGGCCGAAGAAGACTTTGACGAATTTGACGAAGCCGACGACGACGACGGCAAGGGCGGCTCCAAGGCGCTGACCAAGAAACTCGAAGAGCTGAAGAAGCAGGCACTGGAACGCTTCGACAAGATGCGCGAACTCTTCGAGAAGGTCCACAAGGTCTACGACAAAGAAGGCTACGGCACGCCGCACTATGTGAAGGCACAGCACGCCCTGAGCGAAGAGTTGATGACCATCCGCTTCACCGCCAAGGCCATCGAAAAGCTGTGCGACATGGTGCGCGCCCAGGTCGATGACGTGCGCAAGAAGGAGCGCGAACTGCGCCGCATCATTGTCGACAAGTGCGGTTACCCGCAGGAAAACTTCATCGCCGACTTCAGCGGCCGCGACAAGCATGGCAACAAAGTGGCCAGCCAACTGCTTAACCTGAAATGGATTGAAAAGCAGGCTGCGTCCGGCAAACCCTGGGCCGCCGTCATGGGGCGCAATATCCCCCCGGTGCAGGACTTGCAGCAAAAGCTGGCAGATCTACAGGCGCGTGTGGTGGTACCGCTGGACCAACTGAAAGACATCAACAAGCGCATGAACGAAGGCGAATCGTCGTCACGTGCCGCCAAGAAGGAAATGATCGAGGCCAATCTGCGCCTAGTGATCTCGATTGCCAAGAAATACACCAACCGAGGTCTGCAGTTCCTAGACCTGATCCAGGAAGGCAATATTGGTCTGATGAAGGCGGTAGACAAGTTCGAATACCGCCGTGGCTACAAGTTCTCGACCTACGCCACCTGGTGGATTCGACAGGCCATCACCCGCTCTATCGCAGACCAGGCGCGCACCATCCGTATCCCGGTGCATATGATCGAAACCATCAACAAGATGAACCGCATTTCGCGTCAACACCTGCAGGAGTTTGGTTTTGAGCCCGACGCCTCTGTTCTGGCAGAGAAGATGGAGATTCCGGAAGACAAGATCCGCAAGATCATGAAGATCGCCAAGGAACCCATCTCCATGGAAACGCCCATCGGTGACGACGACGACAGTCACCTGGGCGACTTTATCGAAGACAGTGCCAACACCGCGCCTATGGATGCCGCCATGCAAGCGGGTCTGCGCGATGTGGTGAAAGACATCCTCGACAGCCTCACCCCACGTGAAGCCAAGGTACTGCGCATGCGCTTCGGTATCGAAATGACATCCGACCACACCCTGGAAGAAGTGGGCAAGCAGTTCGACGTCACCCGCGAGCGCATCCGCCAGATCGAAGCCAAGGCACTGCGCAAGCTCAAGCACCCCAGCCGTTCAGACAAACTGCGCAGCTTTACCGACACGCTGTAAGCGCACAAAACAAAGGCGATCCGTGTCCGCTTGCGCGGGTCCGGATCGCCTTTTCTGTTTCAGCAGTTCAAATCCGGGATTTGGCGGCACGCTCTCGCACAAAGCGAAACGAAAACTGCAGAGCGTCTTCCAGTGACAATTCAATCGCATGGCGCTCGTGTTCGGTCAGGTAGAACATCATGTCGACATCGTGGCGCACATACCGTGCCGGCAGGCGGTTCAATGCAACGCAGGCCACATCGGACAGCATGTCACTGGTGAAGTCCGGGTAGGTCTGACTGCGCCGTGCGACCTCTTCGAACACCAGGCGCTCGTAGTAGTTGTGAACCTGCTCAAAATTGAACTCCATGAATCTCTCCAATACGCTTGCGCCACTGTAATGCGGGCAACCTTAGCACCTGACTGCCGCACTGACAAGTGGGCCAAATCAAGTGCCCATCCCGGGACACGTGCAATAGTCACCTCGGCACTGCAGTGAAGCCCAGTTCATAGGGAACCTGGTAGTGAAAGAGTGTGACGACGATCACTGATTAGCGCATCGGCAACACCAGCCACACGCCTATAAGCTTGCGCAAGCTATGAAACTTGTAGCATACTGAAAACTGCGATATAGTTTCTGTCCATTGATCGTGCAACCAGCCCGCACCGCCGATCGCGAATCAAGGAGAGGTAAATTAATGAGTTCTAAAGAAACCGCCGCCATTGGCCAGTTACTGGGTTTGCTGGAATCCCGTTATGCCATGCGCGTGCTTTGGGCGTTGCGTGATGGACACGCGCAGACATTTCGCCTGCTGCAGGACAGCGTCGGTGGCATTACACCCAACACCCTGAACACCCGCATCAAGGAATTGCGCGATGCCGGCCTGCTCACGCATGGCAGTGAGGGCTATTGCGTGACAGCGACTGGTGCCGACCTGCTCAAGCGCCTGGGCGACCTGCAGGCTTTCGCCAGCAAGTGGGCGACAAGCCAGGCCAAGAAGGTCAAATAAGGTTTTCTACCGGGGGCCCTGCCCGCCGGCCGAGTCAAAGACAGGCAATGCCTGTCTTTTTTTGTCTGCGGCATAATTCACAGTCCAGCTACAGCGGCCCCATTAGGCTTGCATGGTCAGCTACCAATTTCATAGCAAAAAGGATTTTTCATGCAAACCACTGCCACCGGTCTCCAGTACATTGACTCTACAGAAGGTACCGGCCCCGTAGCTACCAAAGGCCAGAGCGTCACGGTGCATTACACAGGCTGGCTGTACAACAATGGCGCGCAGGGTGCCAAGTTCGATTCCAGCAAGGACCGCAACGACCCTTTTGTGTTCAGTCTTGGCGCAGGTATGGTCATACAGGGGTGGGATGAAGGTGTGGCTGGAATGAAGGTTGGTGGTGCACGCACACTGATTATTCCAGCGGCTCTGGGCTACGGTGCCCGTGGCGCTGGCGGCGTTATCCCACCGAATGCCACCCTGAAATTTGACGTGGAATTGCTGGGCGTATCGGGTTAACCCTGAAATAGCCGCCGTCCGCAACACTTGACTGCGGAAGGCTTGAAATGTGCGCTGGCGACCCCAGGTGATCGCCAGCAATTCAAACCCCGGGTATATCTGCATGTCTGACAATTCCAACACTCCCTCCCCCGCTGGTTCAGCCAGTTTCCAGAGCACCGAAGATCTGGCCGCTTCAATGACCTCCCATGAAGCCGACGCGCTATCGCAAGCCCAGGCAGAACTGGCCACACTTCAGGCCAAAAGCGCCGAACTGGCCGATCAGTACCTGCGTGCCAAAGCCGAAGCCGAAAACGCCCGCCGCCGCGCCGAAGATGAAATCTCCAAAGCGCGCAAGTTTGCTGTCGAGACCTTTGCCGAAAGCCTGCTGCCGGTAGCCGACAGCCTGGAGGCTGGACTGATCATCAAGGACGCCACCATCGAGCAAATTCGGGAAGGCGCGCAAGCCACCCTGCGACAGTTGATTGCCGCGCTGGAACGCAACAAGGTTGTGGCCATCCATCCAGCCGCCGGCACCAAGTTCGACCCCCACCAGCACCAGGCCATCAGCGTGGTGCCCTCCGAACAGGAGGCCAACACAGTCGTCAGCGTGTTGCAGAAGGGTTACTCCATTGCAGAACGCGTGATGCGTCCGGCACTCGTAACCGTTGCCGCACCCAAATAAATCCGGTGTGACACTGCGCAGCTTGTCACCTGAAATTTGTCCATATGGGCTCTTGAAATAGCCCTACGGGCCCACACGTTATCTACATCCAAGTTTTTTTCAGAATATCAGGAGTAAATCATGGGAAGAATCATCGGCATTGACCTGGGAACCACCAACAGTTGTGTGGCCATCATGGAAGGCAACACCGCCAAAGTGATTGAGAACGCCGAGGGCGCACGCACGACGCCGTCCATCATTGCGTACCAGGAAGATGGAGAAGTGCTCGTGGGCGCATCCGCCAAGCGACAGGCCGTCACCAACCCCAAGAACACCCTGTACGCGGTCAAACGCCTGATCGGTCGCAAGTTCACCGAGAAGGAAGTGCAGAAGGACATCGACTTGATGCCCTACAAGATCGCCGCCGCCGACAACGGTGACGCCTGGGTCGAAGTGCGTGGCAACAGGCTGGCGCCACAGCAGGTTAGCGCTGATGTGCTGCGCAAGATGAAGAAGACCGCCGAGGACTACCTGGGCGAAGCCGTCACCGAAGCCGTGATCACCGTGCCAGCGTACTTCAACGACGCCCAGCGTCAGGCCACCAAGGACGCCGGCCGCATTGCCGGTCTGGATGTGAAGCGCATCATCAACGAACCCACCGCCGCGGCCCTGGCCTTCGGATTGGACAAGAACGAAAAGGGCGACCGCAAGATTGCCGTGTATGACTTGGGTGGGGGTACGTTTGACGTGTCCATCATCGAAATCGCCGACGTTGATGGCGAAAAGCAATTCGAAGTGCTGTCCACCAACGGTGACACTTTCCTGGGCGGAGAAGATTTCGATCAGCGCATCATCGACTTCATCATTGCCGAGTTCAAGAAGGAGCAAGGTGTGGACCTGTCCAAGGACGTGCTGGCCCTGCAACGCCTGAAAGAAGCCGCCGAGAAAGCCAAGATCGAGTTGTCCAGCAGCGCTCAGACGGACATCAACCTGCCCTACGTGACAGCCGATGCCTCCGGCCCCAAGCACCTGAACATCAAACTGACCCGTGCCAAGCTGGAGTCGCTGGTGGAAGAACTGATTGAGCGCACCATTGCACCGATCCGCACCGCCCTGAAGGATGCTGGCGTTTCTGCCTCGGACATTGATGATGTGATTCTGGTTGGCGGTATGACCCGCATGCCCAAGGTCCAGGAAAAGGTCAAGGAGTTGTTTGGCAAGGAACCCCGCAAGGATGTGAACCCTGATGAAGCGGTGGCCGTCGGTGCCGCGATTCAGGGTCAGGTGCTGGGCGGTGACCGCAAGGACGTTCTGCTGCTGGATGTGACGCCTCTGTCCCTGGGTATTGAAACCCTGGGGGGTGTCATGACCAAGATGATCACCAAGAACACCACCATCCCGACCAAGTTTGCACAGACTTTCTCGACCGCGGACGACAACCAGCCGGCGGTGACGATCAAGGTGTTCCAGGGTGAACGCGAGATTGCCGCTGCCAACAAGATGCTGGGTGAGTTCAACCTCGAAGGCATTCCTCCCGCAGCACGCGGCACACCCCAGATCGAAGTGTCGTTCGACATCGACGCCAACGGTATTCTGCACGTGGGCGCCAAGGACAAGGGCACAGGCAAGGAAAACAAGATCACTATCAAGGCCAACTCCGGGCTGACGGAAGCTGAGATCCAGCAGATGGTCAAGGACGCCGAGCTCAATGCAGCCGACGACAAGAAAAAGCTGGAACTGGTGCAGGCAAAGAATGAGGCCGATGCCAATGTGCACAGTGTCAAGAAGAGCCTGACCGAATACGGTGACAAGCTTGAAGCCGGTGAAAAAGACAAGATCGACGCCGCCATCAAGGATCTGGAAGACGCGCTCAAGAGCGAGGACAAGGCTAGCATAGAAGAGAAGAATGCTGCCCTGATGTCTGCCAGTCAGAAGCTGGGTGAGAAGATGTACGCCGACATGCAGGCCAAGCAGGCCACAGAAGGTGGTGCTGAGGCCGCGGGTGGCGATCAGCAGCACACACAGTCGTCAAAACCTCAGGACGACAATGTGGTCGATGCTGAAGTGAAGGAAGTCAAGAAAGGCTGATCGTCCAGAGCGACACACGCCTTAGCGCCGCGTTGGACACCTTGGTGGCTCAACGCGGCTTTTGTGTTGTTGAAGTGTTGTCAATGGGCGCAGATTGAACATGGCCAAACGAGACTATTACGAAATCCTCGGCGTTCCCAAGAATGCATCCGAGGAAGACATCAAAAAAGCGTATCGCAAGCTCGCGATGAAGCACCATCCTGACCGCAATCAGGGCGATGCGTCCAAAGCCGCAGAAGAGAAATTCAAGGAGGCCAAGGAGGCCTACGAGATGCTTTCGGATGCGCAGAAACGCGCTGCCTATGACCAGTACGGCCACGCTGGCGTCGATCCCAACCGCGGCGCAGCAGGCGGTGAGGGCTACGGCGGTTTTGCCGAGGCTTTTGGTGACATTTTTGGCGACATGTTCGGCCAGCAGCGTGGGCGTGCTGGTGGTGGCCGCCAGGTCTACCGTGGCAGCGACCTCAGCTACGCCATGGAAATCACGCTGGAAGAGGCTGCCCGGGGTAAGGATGCGCAGATCCGCATCCCAAGTTGGGACAGCTGCGACACCTGCAAAGGCTCTGGCGCCAAGCCTGGCACCCAGGTCAAGACCTGCAGCACCTGTAGTGGCTCGGGCTCCGTGCAGATGCGCCAGGGATTTTTCAGCGTGCAGCAGACATGCCCCACCTGCCGCGGCACTGGCAAAGTGATTCCCGAACCTTGCACGGCCTGCAGCGGCCAGGGCAAGATCAAGCGCCAGAAAACACTGGAAGTCAAAATCCCAGCAGGTATCGACGGCGGCATGCGCATTCGCAGCGCGGGCAATGGCGAACCTGGTACCAATGGTGGCCCTCCGGGTGACTTGTACATCGAAATCCGCCTGCGCAAGCACGACATTTTTGAGCGTGACGGCGATGATATCCACTGCTCGGTACCCATCAGCATGGTGACCGCGGCCTTGGGAGGTGAGATTGATGTACCTACGCTTTCCGGAAAGGCCGCTATCGACATTCCCGAAGGCACGCAGACCGGCAAGCAGTTCCGCCTGCGCGGCAAAGGTATCAAGGGGGTACGCGCCAGTTATCCTGGCGACCTGTACTGCCACATTACGGTCGAAACACCCGTGAAACTCAGCGAGCATCAGCGTCGCCTGCTGCGCGAGCTCGATGAGTCCTTCAAAAAGGGCGGCAGCAAGCACTCCCCATCCGGTGACACCTGGACCGACCGGCTCAAGAGCTTCTTTAGCTGATCAAGGTCAACGAAGAAGAACGGTTTCCCCCTGTACACATCAAGCCGCCCGGTCTATAAATGGCCCGGCGGCTTTTCTTTTTTTTTGCGAAATTTGAAACCATGGGCGTGAGCATCACTTTTCTTGGTGGCGTGGATACAGTAACCGGGTCCAAGTACCTGGTGCGTCACGAAGGGCACAGCCTGTTGGTGGACTGTGGGCTGTTCCAGGGCTACAAGCAGCTTCGTCTGCGCAACCGGACCCCCCTGCCCATTGCCCCGCACGACATCAACGCCGTGGTCCTCACCCATGCCCACCTGGACCACAGCGGCTACCTGCCACTGCTGGCCAAGGAAGGCTTTACCGGGCACGTGTATGGATCGACCGGCACACAGGACCTGTGCAAGATACTGCTGCCCGACAGTGGGCACATTCAGGAAGAAGATGCCGCATTTGCCAATCGCCACGGCTTTTCAAAACACTCGCCGGCGCTCCCACTGTACACGCGGCAGGACGCACTCGATTGCCTGCCCCTGATCCGAAAAGTGGCATGGGGAACCACCTTCCAGCCCATCAAGGGCTGGCGCGTCACCCTGACCCCTGCCGGCCATATTCTCGGAGCCAGCAGTGTCCTTCTGGAGGTGGCTGGACGGCGCATCCTTTTCTCTGGTGATCTGGGGCGCCCCGACGATCTGCTCATGAATCCTCCGGACAACGCACCCACCGCCGACACCGTGCTCATCGAGTCCACCTACGGGGACCGAACGCATCCGACGGAGAACATCGTGGCTGAACTGGCGCCGGCGTTGCAGCGATTGGTGAAACGGCGTGGGGTGGCGGTCGTGCCGGTATTTGCGGTGGGTCGGGCACAGGCCCTGATTCATGCCATCGGACTGCTCAAGGACCGCGGTGAGATTCCCCATTCTCTGCACGTGTACCTGGACAGCCCCATGGCGGTGCACACCACCCACCTGTTTGAACACCACCAGGGTGAGCATCGGCTAACACCCCAAGAGTCCTGGGCACTCACCCACCATGCCACCATGGTCACCAGCCCTGACGACTCCCGTGCGCTGGATGCCAGACGTGGCCCTATGGTGATCCTGGCAGCCAGCGGCATGGCCACCGGTGGTCGTGTGTTGCACCATCTGGCCCACCATGCCGGAAACAAGCGCAACATGATCATCCTGACGGGTTTTCAGGCACCCGGCACGCGCGGTGCAATTTTGGCCAGTGGCGCACAGAGCGTTCGCATTCATGGGCAGGACGTTGCGGTCAACGCGGAAGTCGTCCAGCTGCAATCTGCCTCGGCCCATGCCGACAGTGGACAGTTGCTGAACTGGTTGCGTACCATGCGTCAGGCCCCTGAACAGGTCTATGTGGTGCACGGCGAAATGCAGGCATCCGATGCCCTTCGCACCCGCATCCAGCGGGAACTGGGGTGGCGCGCCCTTGTCCCTGAACAGGGCTCCACTTGGCCTTGCTGATGGCAGTGACCGCCGCAAGCAGGCACAATCTCGGCATGCCTGCGCTACCCTTTCTGACAGCTGCCTTCTACCAGTTTGTAGAGCTTCCCGACTATGCGCAGCGCAAAAAGCCGCTGCTTGCTTTGTGCGAGCAACGCAACGTCAAGGGCTTGATTCTGCTGGCGCGCGAAGGGATCAACGGTACGATTGCCGGTGCTCGGGATGATGTACATGCCGTGCTGGACTACCTGCGGCAAGATCCGTTGCTGGCGGGACTTCAGCACAAGGAGTCCTTCTCAGAGAAGGCACCTTTTCACCGGATGAAGGTGCGACTAAAAAAGGAAATAGTTACCATGGGCGTCCCGGGCATCAGCCCTACGACCATGGGTGGTACCTACGTCAAACCAGCCGACTGGAACGCCCTGATTTCCGACCCGGACGTCGTGGTGATCGATACGCGCAACGACTACGAAGTGGCCATCGGCACTTTTGCTGGCGCCCTGAATCCGCAGATCAGGACTTTTTCAGAACTCCCGGCCTGGGAGGCACAGCACGAAAAGTTGGGCCAATCCGCAGACAACAGACCCAAGGTCGCGATGTTCTGCACTGGCGGCATTCGCTGCGAAAAGTCCACCGCACTCTTACGCGCAAGAGGGTACAACGAGGTCTACCACCTTGAAGGCGGCATCCTCAAATACTTGGAAACCGTGCCACCTGAACAAAGCCTGTGGCAAGGCGAATGTTTTGTTTTTGATGAACGTGTCTCGGTGGGGCATGGCTTGGTTCCAGGTGCACACCGGCTATGTCGTGCTTGCCGGCAGCCGCTGGAAGACGGGGCGACGTGTTCTCCCCTGTACGAACCGGGTGTCAGCTGTCCACGCTGCCACGCGCACACGACCCCACAGCAAAAAGCCAGTGCCAGCGAACGACAACGTCAATGGGAGCTGGCCAAAAGTCGACAACGGGCGCACATTGGCGCGGTGCTTACAAAGCCTGTTCAGAAGTAAAAACACCGAGGGCCATGGCACCGGTGACCTGAACGACTCAGGCGTAGTTGCGCTGCAGAAGTCGCTCCCGCGCCTGCGCATATTCCCGCTTGAGTTGGGCCACAAACTCCGCGGTGCTTTGCACCTTGGAGATGGCACCAATACCCTGGCCGCAGCCCCAGATGTCTTTCCACGCCTTCGATTTGTCGCCTCCGAAGTTCATCTTGCTCGGATCGCTCTCGGGCAAGTTGGCGGGGTCCATGCCTGCTGCACGGATGCTGGGTGCCAGGTAGTTGCCATGCACTCCGGTGAACAGGTTGCTGTAGACAATATCGTCCGAGGTCCCGTCCACAATGGCCTGCTTGTAGGCGTCTGATGCGCGCGCTTCTTCGGTTGCAATGAAGGCCGAGCCGATATAGGCAAAGTCTGCCCCCATGGCTTGCGCCGAAAGTATGGCCGCTCCGCTGGCAATGGAACCACTAAGCGCCACCGGGCCATCAAACCACTGGCGAATCTCCTGAATCAGCGCAAACGGGCTCTTTACGCCGGCGTGACCACCAGCGCCTGCCGCCACTGCAATCAGTCCGTCTGCGCCCTTCTCGATCGCCTTGTGGGCATGCTTGTTATTGATCACGTCGTGTAGCACCACACCACCATAGCTGTGGGCGGCCGCATTGATGTCCTCGCGAGCACCCAGACTGGTGATGATGATCGGCACCTTGTACTTCACACACATGGCCATGTCGTGCTCAAGACGGTCATTGCTCTTGTGCACGATCTGGTTGATCGCAAACGGCGCCGCGGGCTTGTCTGGATGGGCTTTGTTGTAAGCCGCCAGCGCCTCGGTAATTTCGATCAACCACTCTTCCAGCTGCTCGGCCGGTCGCGCGTTGAGCGCCGGCATGGAACCCACCACGCCGGCTATGCACTGCGCAATGACCAGCTTGGGATTACTGATGATGAAAAGCGGCGAACCAATCACGGGGAACGGCAGGCGATCCAGCGGTGCGGGCAACTTGGACATGGTGTCTCCTCAAAAGTATTTATATGAAATCTGGCTGTAGCCCCCGTGCAATATGCACAGGAAGCTACTAATTCAATAGCAAAAAGCAGGGCACAAAAATCAGAATGACTCCAGCACCAGTGCGGTCACACTGTCTGCGCCTTCCACAATGCTGTCGCGTAGGCCGGGAACCTTGCTCAGGATATGGTCGGCATAGAAACGCGCCGTCGTGATTTTGGCCTGCATGAAAGCAGCATCCTTGCCAGCTGCCAGCTGATCCTGCGCCGCGAGCAGACCACGGGCCAGTTGCCAGCCCGCCATCACATTGCCCGCCAGCATGAGGTAGGGCACGCTGCCGGCGAACACAGCATTGGGACTGGCCTTGGTATTGCCGGCCACAAAGTCCACCACACTGATGAATGCCTCACGCGCGGCTTTCAGTCGCCTGGCCATGGCCAGCGCATCGGCCGTTCCACTGCGCGTCAGATCATCTTCCGTGGTTTCAATTTGACCGGCAATGCCCTTGGCGGTCTGACCACCGTCGCGCGCCGTCTTGCGCCCCACCAGGTCGTTGGCCTGAATGGCGGTGGTGCCTTCGTAGATGGTCAGAATCTTGGCGTCGCGGTAGTACTGTGCTACGCCGGTTTCTTCGATAAAGCCCATACCGCCGTGCACCTGCACGGCCAGCGAAGTCACTTCCAGGCTCATCTCGGTACTGAATCCTTTGACCAGCGGCACCATGAATTCGTAGAAGGCCTGGTTGGGCTTGCGCACGTCGGCATCGGGGTGGTGGTGCGCAGCGTCATAAGCAGACGCCGCCACGCTGGCCAGCGCACGACAGCCTTCGGTATAGGCACGCATGGTCATCAGCATGCGGCGCACATCCGGGTGGTGAATGATGGCGCCAGCGCTTGGCAGTGAGCCATCCACCGGGCGGCTTTGCACACGCTCGCGGGAAAAAGTTACCGCCTTCTGGTAGGCACGCTCGGCAATCGCAATACCCTGCACACCGACACCATAGCGTGCAGCATTCATCATGATGAACATGTATTCCAGGCCGCGGTTTTCCTGGCCCACCAGGTACCCAATAGCGCCCCCATGGTCACCGTACTGCAGTACCGCCGTGGGAGAGGCCTTGATGCCCATCTTGTGTTCAATGCTGACGCAGTGCACATCGTTTCGCGCACCCAGCGAACCATCCTTGTTGACCATGAATTTGGGCACCACGAACAGGCTGATGCCCTTCACGCCTTCGGGTGCACCCTGCACGCGGGCCAGCACCAGATGGACAATGTTCTCGGCCATATCGTGCTCACCCCAGGTGATGAAAATCTTGGTGCCAAACACCTTGTAGGTACCGTCGGGCTGCGGTTCAGCACGGGTGCGTACCGCAGCGAGGTCGCTACCGGCCTGCGGTTCGGTCAGGTTCATGGTACCAGTCCACTTGCCAGCCACCAGATTTTCCAGATAGGTGGCCTTCAGTTCATCCGAACCCGCCGTCAGCAGGGCTTCAATGGCGCCGTCGCTGAGCAAAGGACACAGCGCAAAACTCATATTGGCAGAGTTCTGCATCTCGCCACAGGCTGCGCCTATGGTCTTGGGCAAGCCCTGACCACCGAAGTCAACCGGGTGCTGCAGACCTTGCCAGCCGCCATCCACAAACTGCTTGAACGCGTCCTTGAAACCAGGCGTCGCGGTCACCACACCATTGCGCCAGCTCGACGGGTACTTGTCGCCTTCCCAGTTCAGGGGCGCCAGGACACCTTCATTGAACTTGGCCGCTTCTTCCAGAACAGCCTGCGCGGTATCCAGACCAGCGTCCTCAAAACCAGGAATCTGTGCAATCTGCTCGATGTTGGCGAGATGCTCGATATTGAACAGCATGTCCTTGACAGGTGCGACGTAACTCATAAATGTCTCCGGAAATAGTGAAAAAAAGGGCACCGCGCACGGTGCCCTTTGGGGGTCTGGGTTTACAGCGCCGCAATCAACTCGGGAACCGCAGTAAACAGATCGGCTTCCAGCCCGTAATCCGCCACCGAGAAGATCGGGGCCTCGGGATCCTTGTTGATCGCCACGATCACCTTGGAATCCTTCATGCCGGCCAGATGCTGGATGGCGCCGCTGATGCCACATGCCACATACAACTGGGGCGCCACAATCTTGCCGGTCTGGCCCACTTGCCAGTCATTCGGTGCATAGCCGGCATCCACTGCGGCACGAGAGGCGCCCAAAGCGGCTCCCAGCTTGTCGGCCAGGGGCGTCATGACTTCCATGAACTTCTCGTTGGAACCCAGAGCCCGGCCACCAGAGACGATGATCTTGGCCGCGGTGAGTTCAGGACGGTCGTTCTTGGCAATCTCGGAGCCGAGGTACGCCACATGGGCGTTGGCAGCCACAGCAGCCACGGTTTCCACCGCAGCACTGCCGCCAGTGGCCGCCGCAGGGTCAAAGCCGGTGGTACGCACGGTCAGCACCTTGGTGGCGTCGGCGGTTTGCACGGTGGCAATGGCGTTGCCTGCGTAGATGGGACGCTCAAAGGTGTCCGGGCTGATGACCTTGGTCACATCCGACATCTGGCCGACATCCAGCTTGGCCGCCACACGGGGGGCCATGTTCTTGCCCGAAGCCGTTGCGGGGAAGACCAGGTGGCTGTAGTTGGCGGCAATGGCAACAATCTGGGCAGTCATATTCTCGGCCAGGCCGTGGGCCAGGTGGTCGCCATCGGCGTGGATGACTTTGGACACGCCAGCGATCTGGGCGGCTGCAGCGGCAGCAGCGCCTGCAGTGTGGCCTGCCACCAGCACATGCACCTCACCACCGCACTGGGCGGCAGCGGTCACGGTGTTGAGGGTGGCGCCCTTGATGGAGGCGTTGTCGTGTTCGGCAATAACGAGTGCGGTCATGTCAGATTACCTTTGCTTCAGTCTTGAGTTTGGACACCAGGGTGGCAACATCGGGCACCTTAATGCCAGCACTACGTTTGGGTGGCTCGGAGACTTTGAGGGTTTTGATACGCGGGGCCACGTCGACACCCAGGTCGGCCGGGGTAAAGGTGTCGAGCTGCTTCTTCTTGGCCTTCATGATGTTGGGCAAGGTCACATAGCGGGGCTCGTTCAGGCGCAGGTCGGTGGTGATGATGGCTGGCAGGGTGACCGCAATGGTCTCCAGGCCGCCGTCAACTTCACGGGTGACTTTGGCTTTACCGTCAGCGATTTCCACTTTGGAAGCAAAGGTCGCCTGGGGCAGGTCTGCCAGGGCCGCCAGCATCTGGCCGGTCTGGTTGCAGTCGTCGTCAATAGCTTGTTTGCCCAGAATCACCAGGCCGGGCTGCTCTTTGGCAATCAGGGCGTTGAGCAGTTTGGCCACTGCCAGGGGCTGGAGTTCTTCGTCGGTCTGGACCAGGATGGCGCGGTCGGCGCCGATGGCCATGGCGGTACGAAGGGTTTCCTGGCACTGCTGAACACCGCAGGAGACAGCGATGACTTCGGTCACTGCGCCTTTTTCTTTCAAACGCACGGCTTCTTCGACGGCAATTTCGTCAAAAGGGTTCATGCTCATCTTGACATTGGCGATATCTACACCCGTGCCGTCCGACTTCACTCGAACTTTGACGTTGTAGTCCACGACGCGTTTTACGGGGACCAGGACTTTCATTGCTGCGACTCCAGATAGTTATAAACAGGACAAATCACTTGACGTGCACGTCAACTAATCGATTCTATGCGGCTAAGCCTTCTCACTGGGAAAAATGCAGCAAAGATAAAATAGAACGACCGTGCTATTTTTGGATTATAGCCCAGCACGGTCGTTAACGGACCCAGACAGTTCAGTGTGCGTCGGCTTGCCTGGCGGCGGCAACGGCTTCAGACGCGTCACTCTTGGCGCCGTTGAAAAACAGGTTGAGCAACACGGCGGAGATAGATGCCAGCAGGATTCCGGACTCTATCAAGGGATGCAAACTGTGCGGCATCCACTGCTTGAAGTTGGGGGCAATCAGGGGAATCATGCCGATGCCAATGGAAATCGCAACTATGAGCGCATTGAAACGGTTGTTCTTGAAATCCACTCCGCCCAGGATGCGGATACCGGTGGCGGCCACCATGCCAAACATCACCAATCCGGCACCCCCCAGGACCACGGTTGGCAAGGATTCAACCAATGCCGCCATCTTGGGCAGCACACCCAGAATGATCAGGATGACGCCGCCGGCCACGCAGACAAAGCGGCTTTTCACGCCCGTCACGGCCACCAGACCAACGTTCTGTGAGAAGCTGGTGTAGGGGAAGGTATTGAATATGCCGCCTATCAGCGTGCCCAGACCATCCGTGCGCAGGCCGCGCGTCAAAGCCCGACGGTCAACGGTGCGGTCTGTCATCTCGCCCAGCGCAAGGAACATGCCGGTAGATTCAATCATGACAACCACCATGACCAGTGTCATGGTTAGGATCAGGATGGGATTGAAAGTCGGGGTGGCAATCTCGAAGGGCAGCACCAGATCAAACCACGCCGCCTTGCCGACCTTGTCGAAAGTCATCAGACCCATGGCGGTGGCCACGACAGCACCAATCACGATGCCGAGCAGCACTGAAATATTGGCCAGAAAGCCCTTCGCGTACTTGGCAATCAGCATGATGGACACCAGCACCACGGCAGCAATACCCACACCAGTGAGGTCCGCATACTTGGGATTCGGCACACTGGGCACCAGTGCCAGCCCCTTGGGAACCGCGGGAATGGCCGCCCCCGGCGCACCAGCCGCAGCCGCGGCGTCTGCCAGCCATTTCGCGTGCTCGGGATTGACCACGCTGGGCGCCGTGGGGCCAAACGGGTTGCCAAAAATCCAGTTGATACCAACCCGCATCAGGCTGATCCCGATGACCGCAATGATGGTGCCGGTAACCACCGGGGGGAAAAAGCGGAGCATGCCGCTGACAAGCGGCGCAATCAGGATGGAAATGACACCTGCGCCAATGATGGCCCCAAAGATCGCCCCCGCACCTTCCACTCCAGGCAAACTCCCTGCCATGGCTACCATGGGTGCCACCGAGGCAAACGTCACCCCCATCATCACCGGCAATCTGATGCCAAACCACTGGCTTGCCCCCAGGGACTGAATCAGCGTTACGAGCCCACAGCAAAACAGGTCAGCCGAAATGAGCATGGCCACCTGCTCAGGGCTGAGTTTGAGTGCCCTCCCCACAATCAGCGGTACTGCCACCGCGCCGGCGTACATCACCAGAACATGTTGCAGGCCCAGTGTGGCCAGCTTGCCGACGGGTAGCACCTCGTCAACGGGATGGGTGGAATCTGCCATAGGACGCCCCAAATAGGTTGGAATACGTCAAACTGTATACACTTTTTATTCAAATGTGTATACAGAATTTCCCTTAGTCACTGGCGCTGGTGCACCACCCGTTGCGGATAGGGAATCTCAATATGGTTCTGGCGCAGCGCCGCCAGGATCGCCAGGTTGATGTCAGAGCGCAAATTAGCCTGTCCACGCTCAATATCCTCCACCCAGTACCCCAGTGTGAACTCCAGCCCGTCTGCACCGAAAGCCGACAAATGGGCGGCCGGCGCCGGATCGCTCAAAACCCGCTGCTGAGCCAAGGCTGCCTCCACCAGCAGCCGGCTTACCAAGGCAACATCACTGTCGTAGCCCACACTGACGACAGTCGTCTGGCTCACTTGGGAATCCATCAATGACAAGTTCTCCACCCGGTTGGTGATGAGCATCTCGTTAGGGACAATCGACTCGCGCCCTGCTTGCGAGCGCACTACGGTGTAGCGGGCATTAATCTGGGTGATCACCCCTTCAAAATTATCGACACGTACCGTGTCCCCAATGCGCATGCTGCGCTCCGCCAGGATCACAAAGCCGCTGACGTAATTGGCCGCCAGTTTTTGCAGCCCAAATCCGATCCCCACACCCACGGCGCCTCCCAACACCGACAGGGCGGTCAGGTCAATACCCACCGCAGAAAGCGCCAGGATCAGGCCCACAAACATCAGAAGCGCACGAGTAGCGTTGCTCACCGCCTTGCGCAGCGACAACTCGCCCCCGGTAGCGGACTTTAGCAAGCGGGTTTCAATCGCCGCAGAAATCCACAGCGTAAAGATCAACACTGCACCAGAGGTCAGCATGCCCTCAAGCATGCTGCGTACCGACAGCGTGGTACCGCCCACCTTCCAGGTAATCAGGTCAAGTTCATTCAGAACCACAGGCAGCAAGCCACTAACCCACAGCACCATGGCCAGCCAGGCCACCCAGGAAATGGTCTGCTCCAGCAAACGCGCCCAGCGCGACTCGACAAACGCTACACGCAGCACATTCACACCTACCCGGATGACCACCAGTGAAATCAGCACCGGAATGGCCACCTTGAAAATGGCCACCGAAATGTACCGGTCCAGCACTTCCAGCGCGGCATAGCCCATGCACAGCAATACCAGCGGGAACAGTACGCCGTCCACGTTTGTTCGCCCAAACCAGATGGAGCGTTGCTCCTGCAAGCCCAGCGTACGTCGCAAGGCGGCCACCAGACCCAAAGCCATGATCAGACAGAGTCCGAGTACCGCCAGTTCAATCAATACGGTGGGCTGGGCAAACGCTGCAATCCAGCCTGCAAAATCGTCAATGGGTTTGGGTGCCGGGACCCGCATCGTTGTTGCCATTAGAGATCTGCCAGAACACGGATATGCGCTTCCACACTGCGGGCCAGTGCGCCGAGGTTGTAGCCGCCCTCCAGGCAGGAAACCACCCGCCCTTGTGCATGGCGCTGCGCCACCGCTTTGAGTTGTGCCGTGATCCACGCAAAGTCCGACTCCACCAGGCCCATCTGGCCCAGGTCGTCCTCGCGGTGGGCATCAAAGCCGGCACTGATGAAAATCATCTCCGGCCTGTAGGCCTCCAGCCGGGGCAACCAGGTGCTGGCAATCAGCTCGCGCACCGCATCCCCCCTGGTATAGGCAGACACAGGCAGATTGACCAGGTTGCTCGCGTTGGAGCGCGCGCCACCATCGGGATAAAACGGATGCTGGAAAAAGCTCACCATCAAAATGCGCTGGTCACCCGCCACGATGTCTTCGGTACCATTGCCGTGGTGCACATCGAAATCGGCAATGGCCACGCGCTTCAGGCCATGGCGCTCCAGGGCATAACGCGCAGCCGCCGCCACGTTGTTGAAAAAACAGAACCCCATGGCCTTGTCGCGGCAGGCATGGTGGCCGGGCGGGCGAATTGCGCAAAACGCGTTCTCCATTTCGCCGGCCATGACCGCATCAGTCGCCGCAATGGCGGCGCCTGCAGCGCGCAGCGCGGCATCCCAGGTGTGCACATTCATGGACGTATCGGGGTCGACCTGCGCATGGGTCGGGCCACCCGCGTTGATTTCCTCGCGCAGGCTGTCGGTCAGGCCACGCAGCGAGGCAATGTGCATGCGGCCGTGGGCCAGCTCCAGATCGGCAATGGGGGCCTGGGGCGCTTCACGCCGGTCCAGTGAAAGCATCAATCCACTGGCCAGCAGCATGTTGTCGATTGCAGCGAGCCGTTCAGGGCACTCGGGATGGCCCCGTCCCATTTCATGCTTGCGGCAATCGGGGTGGTAAAAGTATCCGGTCTTGTTCACCAATGCACTCGTGGTTGAAAATTTTCGGGTAACGTCCTGCCATGGATGTACAACACACACTCGAGGCCTTACGCGATCAGCTTAACACGGTGATTGTGGGCAAGCCCGACCAGATCCAGGACTGCATGGCCTGCCTGCTGGCGGGCGGACACCTGCTGATCGACGACGTGCCCGGCGTTGGTAAGACCACCCTGGCGCATGCACTGGCACGCACCTTTGGCCTGCAGTTTTCACGGGTGCAATTCACCTCGGACCTGATGCCCAGCGACCTGTCTGGCGTATCCATCTATGAGCGCGGCAAAGAGGCTTTTGTGTTCCATCCCGGCCCCATCTTTGCCCAGGTTTTGCTGGCTGACGAAATCAACCGTGCCAGCCCCAAAACTCAGAGCGCACTGCTCGAAGCGATGGAGGAAAAGCAGGTCACGATCGAGGGCGAAACCCGGCCTCTGCCCACACCCTTCTTTGTGATTGCCACCCAAAATCCGCTGGACCAGGTAGGCACCTACGCCCTGCCGGAGTCGCAGCTGGACCGCTTTCTGATGCGCATCTCCCTGGGCTACCCGGACCGTGCTGCCGAGCGCGAACTGCTGATGGGACATGACCGCCGCGCCATGCTCGACCAGCTGCCCAGCCTGCTGGGTGCGGGCGAGCTGGCGCAACTTCAGCAGCAGGTGCTGGCGGTGCATGCGGCAGATCCCCTGCTGGACTATGTGCAGGACCTGATCGCAGCCAGCCGCTCGGGGCAATGGTTCCTGCAAGGCCTGAGCCCGCGCGCCGGCATAGCCGTGGTACGTGCTGCCAAAGCCCAGGCACTGCTCAGCGGCCGCACGTATGTGGCCCCAGACGACGTGCAGGCCGTGCTGCCCCAGACCATTGCCCACCGCCTGATTCCGGTAGGCGACGCCGGTCGCGGTTCCGTAGAGCAAGTGCGCGCCATGCTGCAGGCAATCGCTTTACCCTGATGACCATCCGGCGCCGGTTACAGCAGTGGTTCGAGTCACGCATCGCGCCGCGCGACTGCGTCACGCTGACGCAGCGCAATGTCTACATCCTGCCCACTTCCGCGGGCTGGATGATGGCGTTCACCCTGCTGGTGCTGCTGGTGGCCAGCATCAACTACCAGCTCAACCTGGGTTATGTGCTCACGTTTCTGCTCACCGGGAGTACCGTGATTGGCATGCATGTGTGCCACGGCACCCTGCGCGGGCTCACTATGAATTTGGTAGCACCTGACGCCCATTTCGCAGGGGGCAACATCCCGATTTCTGTGCATCTGGTGAGCCAGCGCAAGTCGGTGCGCTACAGCATTGGCCTGGCTTTGTGGGGCAGCGACCACTGGAGTTGGACCGATGTCCCTGCCCAGGGCCACAGTACCTTGCAGGTGGCTTGCACACCGCTGCCACGCGGCCTGCACCGCATCCCCACGTTGACCGCAGAAACACGCTTTCCCCTGGGCACCTTTCGCGTGTGGACCGTGTGGCGGCCAGCGGCCCAGGTACTGGTCTACCCGGCCCCAGAATTGCACGCCCCGCCCCTGCCTGCGGGCGAGCCGTGCGGCGGCGGTGCCAGTGCGGTGCGGCGCCACACCACCGGTGAGTTTGATGGCGTGCGCGCCTACCGCCGGGGTGACCCGCTCAAACGGGTGGTCTGGAAAAAAGTGGCCAAGGCGGACGAACTGGTCAGCCGTGACGCACAGCAGGTGCACCGCATGGAACTATGGCTGGATCTGGCCCACACCGGCAGCACCCAGTCGCTGGAGCACAGGCTCTCGCGGCTGTGCGCTTGGGTGCTGGCAGCACAGGAACAGCAGCTAAGCTACGGGTTGCGTCTGGCTGCCGTTGAGATTGCGCCGAACGTGGGCGAAGCGCATAAAAAGGCCTGCCTGCAGGCACTGGCCCTCTACGCAGGGAGCTGAGTATGCACAAGCACCTGTACAAGCGCATGCACAACCTGCCCCGCGATGCCCGGGACACCCTTTTCCTGCTCTTCGTCATTGCCTGGATCATTGCGCCCCAAATCGCACACCTGCCTGTGTGGTGCAGTGCCATGGCCGCCGGCGTTCTCGTGTGGCGGGGATGGCTGGCGGTGCAAGGCCACCCCTTGCCACGCCGGCGCTGGCTGATGGTCCTTTTACTGCTGGCCACCGTGGGCACCTACTGGAGCCACAAGACCCTGATGGGGCGGGACGCAGGGGTCACCTTTGCTGTGGTGCTGCTGACCCTCAAGACACTGGAAATGCGCGCCCGTCGCGATGCCTTTGTCATCTTTTTCCTCGGCTTCTTTACCCTGCTGTCCAACTTCTTTTTTTCGCAGAGCTTGCCCGTTGCAGCCTCCATGCTGATCGGCATGCTGGGCCTGCTCACTGCTGTGGTGAACAGTCACATGCCGGTGGGCCGCCCGCCGCTGCGCCTGGCAGCCAAAACGGCTGGATGGATGGCGCTGTTGGGCGCACCCATCATGGCCGTGCTGTTCATACTATTTCCGCGCATTGCACCGCTATGGGGGGTACCGTCTGACGCCATGAGCGGACGCAGCGGCCTGTCCGCAAGCATGAAGGTCGGCACCATTGCCGAGCTCGCGCTCGACAGCAGCATCGCCATGCGCATCCGCTTTGACGGCGCACCGCCGCGCCAGAGCGAGTTGTATTTCCGCGGGCCGGTGCTGTCCACTTTTAACGGACGCGAATGGACGCCACTGCGCTCCGCGTTTCCGCCCCGCATGCAGCTCCCGGCCAGCGTGCAGGTGCAGGGAGACCCCATCCGCTACCAAGTGACTCTGGAGCCCAACAACCGCCCCTGGCTTCTGGTGCTCGACGCCACGCCGGCCAAGCCCGACATCGTGGGCTACACCGCCAGCATGACCCCAGAGCTGCAATGGTTGGTGGACCGCCCGATGAGCGACCTGGTGCGCTACCGGGCGGAGAGCTACCCCACATTCAGCCACGGCCCTGCCCGCATGGTGACGGGCTTGCAGGACTACCTCGACCTGCCGCCCGGCCTGAACCCGCGCACCCTGCAACTGGCCATGGACATGCGCCGCGACCCGCGGTGGGCCCACGCAGATGGCACCGCGCTGGTCGCTGCAGTCATGGAGCGGCTGCGCACCGGTGGCTACACCTACACCCTGGAGCCTGGGGTGTTTGGCATCCATGCGGCCGACGAATTCTGGTTTGACCGCAAGCAGGGCTTTTGCGAACACATTGCGTCTAGCTTTGTGCTGCTGATGCGCGCACTGGACGTTCCGGCCCGCGTGGTGACCGGCTACCAGGGCGGAGAGGCCAATCCGGTCGATGGCTTCTGGACCGTACGCCAGAGCGACGCCCATGCCTGGGCTGAGGTGTGGATCGCCGGTCAGGGTTGGGTGCGGGTGGACCCGACTTCGGCGGTGGCGCCTGGGCGCACCGGCAGCTTTCAGCGGCTGGCCGCCCCCAGCAACGTGTTTGCCCAGGCGCTGGGCACCGTGAGCCCGGCCTTTGCGGTGAATCTGCGCGCCATGTGGGAAGCCGTCAACAACCGCTGGAACCAGTGGGTACTTAACTATTCGCAGGCCCGCCAGTTCGAGCTGCTGCGCAATCTGGGATTTGCATCGCCCAGCTGGGAAGACCTCACCTATGTGCTGATCGCCCTTGTGGTCGGCGTCAGCCTGCTGGGCGCGGCGTGGACACTGTGGGAGCGCAGTCGCCAGGACCCGTGGTTGCGCCTGCTGCAGCTGGCGGCGCGACGGCTTGCGGCCGCCGGCCTGGACATTCCGGCCAACACGCCACCACGCCAGATGGCAACCCTCTTGCAGCGCCACGCAGGAACCACCGAAGCACACAAGCAGACCATCGTCGGATGGCTATTGCGGCTGGAGGCATGGCGCTACGCTCCACACAACGCAACCCCGGACGCCAGCCGCACGCTCGCTACACTGCAACGCGAAGCCCGGCAACTGCCCTGGCCCGCCAGCAGGCCTTCCACATCCTCGAGCAAGCTTTGACGTGAACCGATTTTCTCTCTCAGTTGCTACCATTCTGATAGCTGCTTGTGCAACATGCACGGGGGCCACAGGCCAAAATGTCCATAAAAACAAAAAACCGACGCACAAGGCGGCCGCACTGGCCAAGGTCCGCGCCGACACCGGACCGCTGTATGCCAACCGCCCTGAGGTGATGCAGGTTGCCGAAGACATTGCCGAACGCCGCAACCTGGACCGTGACTGGGTGCGCAACGCCATCGGCCAATCCCGCTACCTTGCCAGCGTTGCCAAAGCCGTCACCCCACCGCCTGTGGGTGCACCCAAGAACTGGACGCTTTACCGCAGCCGCTTCATCGACCCGGTGCGCATACGTGCCGGCGTCAAGTTCTGGCAGGCCAACGCGGAGCTTCTGCAGCGCGCACAGGACGAGACGGGCGTACCAGCATCCATCATCGTGGGCGTCATTGGTGTGGAAACCATCTATGGTCAGCAAAACGGTAACTACCGTGTTATGGATGCCCTGAGCACCCTGGCATTCGACTTTCCGGCGGCCCACCCGCGCGCCAGAGAGCGCAGCGCGTTCTTCCTCTCGGAGCTGGAGCAGTACCTGACCCTCACCGCGCGCACCAGCACCAACCCGCTGGCCCTGCGCGGCAGCTACGCTGGTGCCATGGGCATGCCGCAGTTCATGCCGTCGAGCTGGGTGAAATACGCCATTGATTTTGATGGCGATGGCCGCGTGGACCTATTCAACAGCACCGCCGACGTGATCGGCTCGGTGGCCAACTACTTCAAGGCTTTTGGCTGGCAGCGCGGCATACCCACCCATTACGCCGTGCAATTCGACTCTTCAACCCTGGACATGCCTGCACTGATGGCCCCGGACATCCTGCCTACCTTCACCGTTGCCGGTTTCGTATCCAAGGGCGCACTGCTGGACGCACAAGGTATGCAGCACCCCGGTCGGCTCGCGCTGATAGAACTGCAAAATGGCGATGCCCCGCCCCAGTATGTGGCGGGCACCGAAAACTTTTATGTCATCACCCGCTACAACTGGAGCAGCTACTACGCCATGTCCGTGATTGAACTGGGCAACGAGGTGGCCGCTGCATACCAGATGCAGATGGGCGTGCAAAAATAGCGCATGGACACCGCTGCCCCCGTCACCGACGATGCAAGCCGCACCACGCTGGATGCCTCCGAGGCCAGTGCCACTTCGGCGTTGTACCGCGCGGCCATTGGACCGATCAACACCGATCTGTACCAGCGCATCTTCGAACGCTTTGAGGCAGCGGACCGCTCCAGCCCCCACTGGAACTGGGCCGCAGCGCTCATCACCCTGAACTGGATGGCTTTTCGCGGCCTCTGGGGCGCTGCGCTGGCGTATATGGGCGCGGTTGCTGCGGCCGTGCTGCTGTTGTTTGGCATAGGCCGGCTGGTGTATTCGCTGTCAACTGAGGTGCTGTGGGCCTTGTCGGCATTGCTGCTGCTTCTGTCCATCGTGATTCCGGGCCTGTGGGGCAACGCCATGCTCCATGCCGCCAGCCGCAAGCGCATGGCCCAGGCCCTGTCGGCCAACCACACCGTGCCGCAAGCCTGCGCCATGCTGTTGCGCGATGCCAACTACCGCAATCGCCTGGTATGGATTGCGCTGGCTGACGCGGGGTTTGTGGCAGTCGTACTGGGGTTCGCGCTGAACCTGCCGACGGCCCACCTCCCGCCTGCCAAAGTCAGTGAGGCCAGCGGCATTGTGCAAGGCCCGGTTGCTCCACCCGCGTCAGCACCCGCGTCTGATCCAGCATCGGCGCCAGGTTCAGCGCCTGCAGTTTCGGCCGCATCCGCGCCAGCCGCCATGCCCTCGGCTCCGGTGCTGGCCGCCCCCGAACTCCCTGCTACTTCGCCAGACCCCGTTCCGGTTCCGGAAAAGCGTGTCGAGAAAGCCCCTGCAAAAGCGAAACCCACACCCGCTGCGCCTGCTGCCAGACCAGCACCTTCAACGCAGAAGTTTTTCGCGAATGCGGGATTGTTTGCCAACGAGAACAACGCAAAGAACGTGCATGGCAAACTGGTGGAGGCCGGTATGGCGGCATTTACCCAGGAGGTCACCGGTCCACGTGGCACCTTTACGCGGGTGCGTGTGGGGCCCTTCAAGACGCGGGAAGATGCTGTCGCCGCGGTCCTTAAGATCCGCAGCCTGGGCCTGGACGCCGAAATCGTCAACCCACCATAACGCTTTCGAACACCGGATGCAGGCTATCCACCCAGGACTCCACCTCCTGCATGCCGACACTCAGAAACTGCAGGCACGCCTCACCGTGCTGGGCCCACTCTTTCTGCTCTTTGACCCCTTCGTGCCGCCCCACCAGGTATTCGGCCACAAGCGCGATAGCCACCAACGTCCGGGCTTCTTTGGGGATGCGTTCCAGCGTCAGCACCGTGAAGTCGTGGTGCAGCCGCACGGCCACGGAAATCACTGCCGGCAGATGCCAGGTCTTGGCCACAATGGCGCCTACCACGGCGTGGTCGGTGCGGTGCGCGGCATTTTCAGTCTCGGTAAAGGTGCGGTCCTGCCGGGCCAGTGCTTCGGCCAGCGTGCCCGAGTAGCCTTTGACACCCTGCAGCATCACCGGAATGCCCACATGGCAAAACAGGCCGCAGGTGTGCGCCACATCGGCATCCACGTCGTAGAGCTGCTGGGCGATAAAGCCCATAGCCAGCGCACGGCGGGTGGAGGTTTCCCAAAAGTGCTCGATCAGCGGCGACTGGATGCGTATGGCATGGCGGGTCAGGAAGCCGGTGAGGATGCGGGTAGTCTGCCCCACGCCCAGCATGGCAACCGCCTCCATCACCGTGGAGGCAGGGCGGGAGCGCGCATACAGGGGGCTGTTGGCCACGCGAATCAGCGCCGCCGCCATGGCCACATCGCTGCTGGCAATCTGTGCAATAGCGCCCGGATCGGGGTCGGTCTGCTGCATTTCCCTGCGCAATGCAGTCAGCAACTCCGGGCAGGGCGGGATGATGATGTCTCGCACCGGGCCCTCGGTGCGGGCCTGGTCCAGTTCCTTGTCAATCTCTGCGACGGTCATGCATGCTCCTTGTGCATGCATTATCCAGAAAGTGAACGCCTAGTTTCCGGCCACCAGGAACTCGCGACTGATGTTGGCGCCCAGGTCATTCACCCGGTCCAGGAACTGCGTCAGGTAAGCATGCAAGCCCGTCGCCAGAATTTCGTCGATACGGCCGTATTGCAACTCCGCACGCAGCTTTCCAGCGCGACGCAAGGTCTCGCTGGAAGGATCGCTGGCCACCAGCGACAAGTTGTTCACCACTTCATTCAGGCTGGCGTGCAGGCTACGCGGCATGTCCGAGCGCAACACCAGCAACTCTGCCACCCGCTCGGGGCGGATCACATCACGGTACACCTTGCGGTACACCTCGAAGCCCGACACGCTGCGCAAAATCGCGCTCCAATGGTAAAAATCGTACTCTTGGTCTTTCTGGTTGGCGGTGCCAAAGAAGTCGCTCTGCACTGCGTGGAATTTCACGTCCACCAGACGCGCCGTGTTGTCGGCCCGCTCCAGGAAGGTGCCCATGCGCATGAAGTGCAGCGCTTCGTCCATCAGCATGGTGCCCACGGTGACACCGCGTGACAGGTGCGAGCGGAACTTCACCCATTCAAAAAATTGCCCCGGATCGGCTTCAAACTCACCACTCTTGACCATGCGCTTGACTTCAAGCCAGGTGGTGTTTTGCGTTTCCCACACTTCGGTGGTCAGGGTGCCGCGCACGGCGCGGGCGTTCTCACGGGCTGCCCCGAGGCAGGACAGGATGGAGGACGGATTGCTCTCGTCCTTGACCATGAAGTCCATCACTTCGCGCGCCTGGATATCGCCATAGCGCTCCTTGTAGCTGGACAGCAGTTCACTAATGGACAGCAGCCCCTGCCAGCCCACCTGGGCAACGGCTTCGGACTGCGGCAACAGCGAGGTCTGGTAATTCACATCCAGCATGCGCGCGGTATTTTCGGCCCGCTCGGTGTAGCGGGACATCCAGAAGAGGTGGTCAGCGGTTCTTGACAGCATAAATTTCTCTCAATCAAACTTCCAGAATCCAAGTGTCCTTGGTACCGCCACCCTGCGACGAGTTCACCACCAGCGAGCCCTCTTTCAATGCCACGCGCGTCAGACCGCCAGGCACCATCTGCACCGTCTTGCCCGACAGCACATAGGGACGCAAATCGATGTGGCGCGGCGCAATGCCGCTTTCCACAAATGTGGGGCAGCTCGACAGGCTCAGCGTAGGCTGGGCGATGTAGCCGCTGGGGTTGGCCAGCACGGCCTTGCGGAAGTCTTCAATCTCGGCTTTGGTGGCGGCAGGGCCGACCAGCATGCCGTAGCCCCCTGCGCCGTGCACCTCCTTCACCACCAGGTCCTTGAGGTTGGCCAGCACATAGGACAAATCGTCCTTGTTTCGGCACATGTAAGTCGGCACGTTGTTCAGGATGGGCTTTTCACCCAGGTAGAACTCGATCATCTTGGGCACATAGGGATAGATGGACTTGTCGTCCGCCACGCCGGTACCCACCG
This sequence comes from Burkholderiales bacterium, assembly GCA_028868305.1. Taxonomy (GTDB): domain Bacteria; phylum Pseudomonadota; class Gammaproteobacteria; order Burkholderiales; family Burkholderiaceae_C; genus Allorhodoferax. The sequence continues at coordinate 35,720 of JAGWUS010000039.1, forward strand.
CATTGCAGATGGTCACGTGGCCGGCCTTGTAGGCTTCCATCAGACCGGCACAACCCAGCGTGGAGGTGGGGCGGAACACATCAGGGTCGAGGAAGTCGTCATCGACCCGGCGGTAAATCACATCCACCCGGCGTGGCCCGCGCGTGGTGCGCATGTAGACAAAATTGTCTTTGACCATCAGGTCCTGGCCTTCGACCAGTTCCACACCCATTTGCTGCGCCAGGAAAGCGTGTTCAAAGTAGGCGCTGTTGTACATGCCGGGCGTGAGCACCACCACCGTCGGCTCGGCCGTGGTCTCGGGGCTGCTGGCGCGCAGGGTCTCCAGGAGCAGGTCGGGGTAATGCGCAATCGGTGCCACGCGGTGGGCACTGAACAGGTCCGGGAACAGCCGCATCATCATCTTGCGGTCTTCCAGCATGTAGCTCACGCCGCTCGGCACGCGCAGGTTGTCTTCCAGCACGTAGTACTCACCATTGCCCTGCGCATCCGGGGCACGCACGATGTCAATGCCGGAAATGTTGGAGTAAATCTGGTATGGAACGCTCACGCCCACCATCTCGGGGCGGAACTGC
>JAGWUS010000040.1 GCA_028868305.1 Burkholderiales bacterium
TGCCTGTACGGCAACGACATCGACACCACGACCACCCCGGTGGAAGCCAGCCTGCTGTGGGCCATGCAGAAGGTCCGCCGCACCGGAGGCGCACGCGCAGGTGGCTTCCCGGGCGCTACAAAAATACTAGCTGCTCTTGCACAATCCACGGGGGCTAATGGCCAAAATACCTCGCCAAAAGGCACCAGAAAGCGCGTGGGACTCATTGCCCTGGAGCGCATCCCCGTGCGGGACCACACCGAACTGCAGGATGGCGCCGGCAACCGCATTGGTGAAGTTACCAGCGGCCTGCTCGGCCCCACCATCGACAAGCCCGTGGCCATGGGCTATGTGGACGCAGCCTTCAGCGCACTGGGCACCCAAGTGGTGGCCATCGTGCGTAGCAAACCGGTGCCCATGGAAGTCAGTGCCATGCCCTTTGTACCCACCCGCTATTACCGCGGTTAACCCCGTTCGCCCTGAGCCTGTCGACGGGATCAGCCCGAACGGATTAGAGTTTCACGTTTTTCAACAATATTTTTCAGGAGTTTTCCATGCCCATCAAGTACACCCCCGATCACGAATGGCTCAGCGTTGACGGCGACACCGCCACTGTTGGCATCACCCACCACGCGCAGGACGCGCTGGGTGATGTGGTGTTTGTGGACCTGCCCGAAGTGGGTGCGTCCATTGATGCCAAGGCGGTTGCCGGCGTGGTGGAATCCGTCAAGGCTGCTGCCGATGTGTACATGCCTGTGACCGGCACCATCACCGAAGTCAACGAAGCCCTGCGCGCCGACCCGTCGCTCGCCAACAGCGACCCGCTGGGTGCCGGCTGGTTCTTCAAGGTCAAGCTGTCTGCTCCAGCCGAGCTGGACGCGCTGATGGACGAGACCAGCTACACCGCGTTTTCTGCTGCAGCTTAAGCCCCCACGCTCCGCCGCTGCGCGGGTCGCTGCCCCCCCGGGGGGGCTAATTTCCCTCGGGGCGGCCCGTCGGTAAATTGTCCTCTCTGCCTCGAAGCATCCCTGTTTCCTCAGCCTCAAACCAAAAAGCCAGAACGCCATGCCAACGACCTCTGCCCCCACGCTCAGTCAACTCGAAAACGCCAGCGAATTCATTGCACGCCACATCGGAATCTCTGCCGCCGATGAAGCACTGATGCTGCAAGCCATTGGCGAAAAATCCCGTGAAGCACTCATCACCAGCATCGTGCCGCGCTCGATTGCGCGCAGCAGCAAGATGGCAATTCCTGCAGCCATTACCGAAGCGGCCGCACTGGCGGAACTCAAGGCACTGGCCGGCAAGAACCAGCAGTTCAAGAGCTTCATCGGCCAGGGCTACTACGGCACGCACACGCCCGGCGTGATCCTGCGCAACATTCTGGAAAACCCCGCCTGGTACACCGCCTACACACCCTACCAAGCCGAAATTTCGCAGGGCCGCATGGAAGCACTGGTGAACTTCCAGACCATGGTCTGCGACCTGACCGGCATGCCCATGGCCAATGCCTCCATGCTGGACGAAGCCACTGCGGCAGCCGAGGCCATGACGTTGGCCAAGCGCAGCGTCAAAAGCAAGAGCAATGTGTTTGTAGTGGCCGGCGACTGCCACCCGCAAACCATTGAGGTGGTGCAGACCCGGGCCAAGCCCTTGGGCATTGAGGTCAAGGTTGTCCAATCCGCCGCCGAATGGGAGGCAGCACTGGCCGGCGATTTCTTTGCGGTGCTGGAACAGTACCCCGCCACCAGTGGACGCCTTCCTGACGCTGTGAGCGATTTGCGCGGAGAAGTCGCCAAGGTGCACGCCAAACAGGCCGCCTTCATTGTGGCCGCCGACCTGCTGGCGCTGACCCTGCTGACGCCCCCCGGCGAGTGGAATGCCGACATCGTCATCGGCACCACCCAGCGCTTTGGCATGCCGCTGTGCAACGGCGGCCCGCACGCGGCCTACATGGCTTGCCGCGATGAGTACAAACGGTCCATGCCCGGCCGTCTGGTCGGCGTGAGTGTGGACACGCATGGCAACCCGGCTTACCGTCTCGCCTTGCAAACCCGCGAGCAGCACATCCGCCGCGAGAAAGCCACCTCCAACATCTGCACCGCGCAGGTCCTGCCAGCCGTGGTGGCCAGCATGTACGCCGTGTACCACGGGCCTGCAGGTCTCACACGCATTGCACAACGCGTGGCCACTTACACCGCGATTCTGGTGAAGGGCTTGCAGGCCCTGGGCCACACACCCACCCATGCGGGAGCATTTGACACCATCACCCTCCACACCGGCGATGCTACCAATTCGATAGCTGCCCGTGCACTGGCGGCGGGGGCTAACCTGCGGATTTACTTCAAAGAGTACATTGCCATCTCACTGGACGAGACCACCACGCGGGACGACATTGCGCTGCTCTGGTCCTTCTTTGCCAAGCCCGGCCAGACCCTGCCCAGGGTGGAAGACTTTGCAGCCGATGCCGCACCGCTGATTCCCACAGCACTACGCCGCACGTCCACCTTCCTGACCCATCCGGTCTTCAACACCTACCACTCAGAGACCGGCATGCTGCGCTACATCCGCATGCTGAGCGACAAAGATCTGGCGCTGGACCGCAGCATGATTCCGCTGGGTTCCTGCACCATGAAGCTCAACGCCACCAGCGAGATGATCCCCATCACCTGGCCCGAGTTCGCCAACATTCACCCGTTCGCCCCGGCCGACCAGCGCGAAGGCTACACCGTGCTGGACGCCCAGTTGCGCGCCTGGCTGTGCGCCGCCACCGGTTACGCCGGCATCAGCCTGCAGCCCAATGCCGGCAGCCAGGGTGAATACGCCGGTTTGCTGGTGATCAAGGCCTACCACGCAAGCAAAGGACAGGGGCACCGCAATATCTGCCTGATCCCCAGCAGCGCACACGGTACCAACCCGGCCAGCGCCATGATGGTGGGAATGACCGTGGTCGTGACCCAATGCGACGCCAACGGCAATGTGGACATGACCGATTTGAGAGCCAAGTGCGAGCAGCACAGCGCCAACCTGGCCGCCGTGATGATCACCTACCCCAGCACGCACGGTGTGTTCGAGACCTCGGTCAAAGAGCTGTGCGCCCTGGTGCACCAGCACGGCGGTCGCGTCTATGTGGACGGTGCCAACATGAACGCCCTGGTCGGCACGGCCGCCCCCGGCGAGTTTGGCGGCGATGTCAGCCACCTGAACTTGCACAAGACCTTCTGCATTCCCCACGGCGGTGGCGGCCCCGGTGTCGGCCCCGTGTGCGTGGTCGAAGACCTCGTGCCCTTCCTGCCTGGACACGCCACCGGTGGTGTGCCTGGCACGGGTGCGGTGTCCGCCGCACCTTTGGGCAATGCTGCCGTGCTGCCCATCAGCTGGATGTACTGCCGCATGATGGGCCCGGACGGCCTACAGCACGCGACCGAGGCGGCCATCCTGGCGGCCAACTACATCAGCGCGCGCCTGGCCGACCACTACCCCACGCTCTACGCTTCTGAAAACGGCCACGTCGCCCACGAGTGCATCCTGGACCTGCGCCACTTCAAGGACACCTGCGGCGTGATGGCCGAGGACGTGGCCAAGCGGCTGATGGACTATGGCTTCCACGCACCCACGCTGAGCTTCCCGGTGCCCAACACGCTCATGGTGGAGCCGACCGAAAGCGAGACCCTGGCCGAGCTAGACCGCTTCATCGACGCGATGATCGCCATCCGTGGCGAGATTGCCCGCGTGGAAAAAGGTGAATGGCCGCAGGACAACAACCCGCTCAAAGCTGCCCCGCATACGGCCGCCAGCCTGCTGGGCGCACAGTGGGACCGCCCTTACAGCCGCGAGGTGGGTGCCTTCCCGGTAGCCACACTCAAGGCCGTGAAATACTGGCCCAGCGTGGGCCGTGTGGACAACGTGTATGGCGACCGCAACCTGTTCTGCAGCTGCGTACCGGTAGCAAACTACGAACACGCCTGAGCACTGTGTCGGCACACCAGCCGGGCAGATCTCAGGATCTGATTTGCTATAGTTTCAATAGCTGCTAGCGAATATTCCACGTGGGCTAGGGGCCATTTTCACTGTAAAGTGAAGGTGTCCATGGCCAGCATGCTGTACATCACCTCGCGGCTCAGGTACTCGGGCCGGGCGTCCGCACCTGCTGCACCCAAGGCAAAAAACAGCGGCAGAAAATGGTCTTCCGTTGGGTGCGCACGGTGGGCATGCGGTGCCTGGCTGCGGTAGTTCAGCAGGGCTTCCATATCGCCCGCGGCCAGTTTCGACTCAATCCAGCGGCTGAATTCGGTCACATACGGCGCCACCGCGCGCCCACCGCCAAAGAACTCGGCCAGGTTGTGCGTCATGCTGCCGGAGCCCATGACCAGCACGCCCTGGCTGCGCAGGCTTTGCAGAGTCTGGCCCATGGCATAAACCCTGCGCGCATCCCAGCCTGTGGGCAGCGCAACCTGTACGATAGGCACGTTGGCCTTGGGCAGCAAATGCATCAGGGGCACCCAGGTGCCGTGGTCGAAGGGGCGGTTGGCATCGGCCTGCGCGGGAATGCCCCCAGCGCCCAACAGTGCAATCACCTCCTGCGCCAGCGCTGGATTTCCAGGCGCCGGATACTGCAACTCGTAGAGCACCGGTGGAAAGCCGCCAAAGTCGTGCCAGGTGGCGGGCTGGGCCGTGGTCATGACCGCAGGCGAACGCGCCATCCAGTGGGGCGACATGATGACAATGCCGCGCAGGTCCTTGGGTAACGCACTGCCCCATTCGGTCAAAGCCGGCCCCGTGGTGCCGGGTTCGACCGCAAACAGCGGAGCACCGTGGGAAACAAACATCGTGGGTAACTGGAAAATGGTCATGGCGGCACCTCGGTGAAATCGGTGTCTGAACTTTATGCGTCACAAGATTAAAGATAAACAATCAATAAATTGATTTACTGTCTTTAAAATATTGACAATTACTATCCCTACTCCGCTCACCGTCGACTCGTGATTGCAAGCCACCTCTTCACCGCCATCGTTCCCTGATTCCAGCCAGACACCATGGACCCGTTTCGCCAGATGCAGGCCTTCACTGCCGTCGTACAGGCCGGCAGTTTTGTCAAAGCCGCCGCGCGCCTGGACACGTCCAAGGCGGTCGTGTCGCGCCTGGTGCAGGAGCTCGAAGCTGCACTCGGCACCCGCCTGCTCAACCGCACCACGCGCAAACTCTCGCTCACCGATACCGGCAGCGACTATTACGAACGCAGCCGGCAGATTCTGGAGGATCTGGCGGATGCCAATGCCGCGGCCAGCCAGGGCGCCAGCGACGTGAGTGGGCGACTCAAGATCAATGCACCCTTGACCTTTGGCAACCTGCATCTGGCACCGCTGTGGGGCGAGTTTCTGAAGTTGTACCCCCGTGTGGACCTGGATATTTCGCTGACCGACCGTGTGGTGGATCTGGTGGAAGAAGGTTTTGACATGGCGGTGCGCATTGCCCGCCAGGACAATTCCTCCCTGGTTTCGCGCACTCTGGCGCGCGACCGCATGGTGATGTGCGCAGCACCCGGCTACCTGCGCCATGCGCCGCCGATTCGCACCCTGGACGATATCGCCCAACACAGCGTCATGGCGTACGCGTGGTGGAGCGGCGGCGACGAATGGCAGTTCGAGGATACCGACGGTAAAGTGCAGCGTGTGACCACCCACCCGCGGCTGCGTGCCAACAGCGGCGATACCTGCCGTGCTGCGGCCCTGGCCGACCAGGGTGTCATTTACCAGCCCGGATTCCTGGTGGCCGACGACCTGCGCACTGGCCGCCTGGTTACGGTGCTACCCGAACTGCGCGGACCGGAAATCACCGTGAATGTGGTTTACCCGAGCCGCAGGCACCTGCCGGGCAAGGTGCGCGCCATGGTGGACTTTCTGGTGTCCGCCTTCCAGACCCCGGCTTGGAAACCATCCGCCCGGTAAGAAAACGCTCTACTAGGGCGTGTTAACACTAATAGACCGAAATGGATTGTTGGGTAAGAATTTTCACCATGGAATTAACCCAACAGCAATACGAACGAATTCAAAACGCCTTGCCAGTGCAGCGTGGCAACGTCAGTCTGGGCAATAGGGAAGTGCTCAACGCCATTCTGTATGTCACCGAGCACGGCTGCAAGTGGCGTGGATTGCCCAAACGCTTTGGCAACTGGCACACCATCTACACCCGTATGAGCCGCTGGAGCAAGAGTGGCGTGCTCGACAAGGTCTTTGAGCGACTGCAGCGTGAGCAGATCGTGCGCATCCGCATCGAGGCAGTGTCACTGGATTCGACCAGCATCAAAGTTCATCCCGATGGCATGGGGGCGTTAAAAAAAACGGCCCCCAATCCATTGGCAAATCCAGAGGCGGATGGACAACCAAGATTCATATGGTTGCCGCAGATGCAAGAACGGCTGTAACGTTCGCACTCTCACCCGGGCAAGTCCATGATGCGGTTGAAGGACGCAAACTTATTGCAGCCTTGGGCGAGCCCAGTTGGCCCATTCATTTGCTCATGGACAGGGCGTATGAGGGAAATGAAACCCGGCAGCTGGCACTCGATCTGGGATTCGAACCCGTTGTCCCGCCAAAGTCCAATCGAATCGAGCCCTGGGAATACAACCGGGAGATGTACAAACGTCGCAACGAGATTGAACGCCTGTTTCGAAGGCTCAAGGGGTTCCGGCGCATCTTCAGTCGATTTGAGAAGCTCGATGTGATGTTCATCGGCTTTATCCACTTCGCGCTGATTGTTGAAGCACTCCGGTTGTGTTAACACGCCCTAGAAGGTGGTCCAGTTGCTATCCCCACCCAATGCGGTTGGTGCCTGAGATTGCGTCAGCCGTTGGGTTAAAGAAGCCGACGACGCTGTAGTACGGGCCGTGGCTATTTTCGGCGGCGCGGGCTTGCGAGTCTGCAATGGCACCTTCGAAACCGTAGCTGTATTCAAAGGCGCAGCAGGAAGTTTGGGCCGAGTAGAAGACGCTGCGATCGGTTCACTGTCCACAAGTTTGAATACGCTGACAACTTCCACCATATGCCCCGCTTGCTGATTCAGGCTGTCTGCAGCGGCAGCAGCCTCCTCAACCAGGGCAGCGTTCTGCTGGGTGACGTTATCGAGCTGCGTGATAGCCTGATTCACCTGCTCAATACCGCTGGTCTGCTCGTGCGCAGAAGCGCTTATTCTCCCAATGAGATCAGCTACACGCTTGACCTGCGCGACGATGTCATTCATAGATTCACCGGCCTCGCCAACCAGTCGGCTACCCACTTCAATTTTCTCGACACTGGCTCCAATGAGGGCCTTAATCTCTCTGGCCGCCTCAGCCGACCGTCCCGCCAGACTGCGCACTTCACTGGCAACCACCGCAAATCCACGGCCTTGCTCACCAGCACGTGCTGCTTCCACGGCTGCATTGAGTGCAAGGATATTGGTTTGGAATGCAATGCCGTCAATCACACCAATGATGTCGGCAATCTTGCGTGACGACGCAGTAATGTCGTCCATGGTGGCAACAACCTGCCCCACCACCACACCGCCTTGCGTCGCTGCCGCGCTGGCCGCGCTGGCCATCTGGTTGGCTTGGCGTGCAGTATCAGCATTGTTCTTGACGGTGGAACTGAGTTCCTGCATGGACGCAGCAGTTTCTTCCAGGTTGCTGGCCTGCGTTTCGGTCCGTTGGGACAGATCGGTGTTGCCGGCGGAAATTTCGTGGGCCCCTGTAGAGATATTGTCCGCGCCTTCGCGCACCTCCCCCACCAATCGGGCTAGCCCATTACGCATTTCAAGCAATGCTCCCAGCAACTGCGCTGCCTCATCGTTCCCCAGTATGCCAATTTCACCTGTCAGATCTCCGTGCGCCACTCGGTTGGCAGTCACCACGGCTGCCTGCAGCGGCAGCGTAATGCTCAGTGTCAACCGCCAAGCCATCAGACCGACAAGGGTCAGGACCAGTACGCCTGCCATCGCAATGACTCGAACCGCAACAGTGTTGCTGGCATTTGCTTTGGAAGTGGCTTCTTCACCCAACTGCTTCTGCACGGCAACAAATCTCTCCAGTTCCATCATGGCTTTGGAAAGCAAAGGATCTATCTTTCCTGTGATAACAACCGCGGCCTGCTCTGAATTGAACTGTGCTGCCAGATCTACTGCCTCCTTGAAGTGAACTTCCATCAGTCGATCAATTTCCGCCAGGCGATCAAGGATCGCTTTTTCTTTGCCTCCCAAACCCGAGGAAATCAGCTTTGCCTTGGCTGCAACATACAGGGCAAATTGCTTCTTCGCTTCGGCTTCGTCCCTCTGGACATCTTCCACTTTGGTCTGCAAGGCCATGTTTCTCACAGATACCGCACTACTCAACAATGCTGCTCGCATGGACTCGGCAATTTCCTGTTGCATACTGGCATGACCCAACGTATCCAGCAACGCTGTCCTGCTTGCCGCACTATTCGTCAGCGTTCCAATCAGGATCAGGCATGCCGCCAACAGGATCAGGCCAAAGCCCAGGCCAAGCCGGCTGCCAATTTTGAGGTCGCGTAAATTCATTCAAAATCTCCAGGGCTGACCAGGGTGCCAGCCAAAGCAGCAGCCATTGCGGCAACACCACTCGAAACCAACGTGTCGTGGACCCGATGCAAATATAGGCTTACCACCGGTCCAGGGCTCTTGGACTTGACTACGTTTGCGGGGACAAAACTTGCACAAGCCTCCCTGCGCATGGACTGTCTTGTGCAACTTACCAGCCTGAATCAGCCTTTGTAAATTCCGCAACCCACCAGGGTATCGCCCAACCGCTCCAGGTACATGGCTTTGCCTTCTATTTTCTGCGTTACGGGGTTCAGGAACTTGTAGCCTTCCACCCAGCCCTTGCCCTTGGTTTTGGCCAGATCAACGAACATCTGGATCAGGGGTTTCCCATCAGGGTCCTTCAAGCCAATCAGGTCTTTACCAACCAGTTTGGGATTGGCTCCCTGCGCCAGATTCTTTCCGTTGAGGTCGTACACGATGATGTACAGATCACGGTCTTTAAACGACTTGCCATTGGTAAATTCGTCATATGCTTTTTCGGGACCATTGACCTTGATGTAGGCCACCGCCTTTTTTACCATGGCCTCAGCCTCAGCAGCCGACCCCTTGTCAGCAGCAAAAACAGCCCCCGACATCAAAAAACATGCCGCAATTGCACCGACGGCAACGCGCAGAAGAGACCTAAATTTCATAACCGACTCCATTCTCGAAAGTAGTTTGACCCAAACCCTGCATTGACAGTCTACGCCCGTTTTTCTCCAAACCCCAAGCGATACCCGTATGCAGGACTAGTGCAAACACCTATTAAGTATTGGGCTATGACGAAGCCAGCGCCGCGCTCGACAGCAGCAACGCAAACCCGAGTTCGAAGCGGAACACGCGGAACAAAATGGCGTTGTACGGCAGCCCCGGAGAGCATTCCAAAAAATCGCGGTACAGGCGAAATGCCAAGGGCGCCAGCACACAGGGCAGCCACAGCCAGGGCCCACCCATCACAGCCATAAGGCACTGCAATACAAAGGGCAGCGCCAGTAGCGCCCCCAATAACCGGTGCGAAGCGGTCTCGCCATACCGCGCTGCAAACGTAGAGCGGCCCACCTCCCGGTCGTGTGCCATGTCACGGTGGTTGTTGACTGCCAGTGCAGCCGCGGCAAGGCAGCCCATAGAGATCGCGGCCATCCAGGTCAGCACGCCGGTACTGCCGGTGACCAGCCAGTCGGTCCCCAGCACCGCCACCAGACCGAAGTAGACAAAAACGGTGAGCTCTCCCAGTGGCGTATAGGCAATCGGTTTAGGCCCACCCATGTAAGCCAGCGCCGCCAGCAGCGATGCCGATCCCATCGCCAACACCGGCCAGCCGCGGTTGACGACCAAAGCGAATCCAAGACATATCGCAACACCCGACAGCATCACGATCACCCCACGTACCTGCGTAACGGACAGCCAGTGTCTGGCGGTTGCGCGCGGCAGCCCGATGCGGGTCCCGGAGTCCTCCCCTCCGCGCAGCGTGTAGCCCACGTCGTTCTGCAGATTGGTGATCAGTTGCATCAGCAAAGCCGCAGCCAGAGCCAGCACAGTCGCCAGCCTATCCAGGGAGCCGGTGCGCATGAATCCCAATGCCCCACCCACCAACACCGGGCTGATGGCAAGCAGCAGGCTGCGCGGGCGTATCGCCACCCGCCAGGCAGCAAGAGAATTGGGTTGTATCGGCATGTTTTGCCCCATCATGCAAGTTCGGTGCCATGGCGCAGTCGCCACACCTGCAGTGCGGTCAGCAGGCTGATCACCACAATGCCCCGCCCCGTGTCCTTGAGCCACTGGGGGACGGTGCGCCGGCCAACGCAGCCTCTACAGACTGGCCGGAATGGACTTGAGCGCAGGGTGCACGTCACCGCACTGCGCCCGGTGGCGCAGCGCATGGTCCATCACCACCAGGGCCAGCATGGCCTCGGCAATCGGCGTGGCACGGATGCCCACACAGGGGTCATGCCGCCCCTTGGTGATGACCTGGGTGGGCTGGCCCAGCGCGTCGATGGAATCGCGCGGGGTGATGATGGAACTGGTGGGCTTGATGGCCATGCTCACCTCCAGGTCCTGACCCGTAGTGATGCCACCCAATACGCCACCGGCGTTGTTGCTGGCAAAACCCTGGGGGGTGAGCGAATCGCCATGGGTGGTGCCACGCTGGGCCACGCTGGCAAAACCGGCACCGATTTCCACGCCCTTGACGGCGTTGATGCCCATCATGGCGTAGGCAATGTCCGCATCCATCTTGTCAAACAACGGCTCGCCCAGCCCCACGGGCACATTGCTCGCGCTCACGCGGATGCGTGCGCCGCAGGAGTCGCCCGACTTGCGCAGGGCATTCATGTAGTCCTCCAGTGCCTGTACATCGGCCACCGGGGCGAAAAACGGGTTGTTGGACACATGCGTCCAGGATTCAAACGCGATGGGCAGTTCACCAATCTGCGTCATGCAACCGCGAAACTCGGTGCCAAACTTTTCTTTCAGCCACTTCTTGGCCACTGCCCCTGCGGCGACCATGGGCGCCGTCAGTCGCGCACTGGAGCGGCCACCGCCACGCGGGTCGCGCAGGCCGTACTTCTGGGTGTAGGTGTAGTCGGCGTGGCCCGGGCGGAAGGTATCCAAAATGTTGCCGTAGTCCTTGCTGCGCTGGTCGGTGTTCTGGATCAGCAGGGCAATCGGCGTGCCCGTGGTCTTGCCCTGGTACACGCCGCTGAGAATCTGCACCGCATCGGGTTCATTGCGCTGGGTGACAAATTTGGAAGTGCCGGGGCGGCGGCGATCCAGGTCATGCTGGATATCGGCCTCGCAAAGGTCCATGCCCGGAGGGCAGCCGTCAATCACGCAGCCAATGGCCGGGCCGTGGGATTCACCAAAGTTGGTGACTGCGAATAGGGTTCCAAAGGTATTGCCGCTCATGACCGCAATTATCCGCGATGGTCACCAGAAAAAAGCGGCCCGGAGGCCGCCCGTCTCATTCCGCCTTGGCCGCATCAGCCTTGTCTTCTTCCGGCCAGTCACGGATATAGGCCTTGAGCATCTTGTTCTCGAAGTTCTGGCTTTCCACCACGGTTTTCGCCACATCATAAAAACTGATGACGCCCATCAGCATGCGGTTGTTGATCACAGGCATGTAACGTGCGTGACGGTCCAGCATCATGCGGCGCACTTCGTCAATATCGGTTTCCATGGTGCAGATCAGCGGACCATCATCCATGGCCCGGTAAACCGTGGTGGTACCAAACGCACCGCCGTTTTTCACAACCGCCTGAATGACTTCGCGGAAAGTCAGCATCCCCACTACCAGCCCATGGGAAATCACCACCAGCGAACCAATATCACGCTCAGCCATCAAGGCGGCAGCGTCTGCCAGAGAGTCTTCGGGGGTGATGGTGTAAAGCGTGCTGCCTTTAACGCGCAGGATATCGCTGACTTTCATGGTTCTTCCTTGTTCCCGGTGCCACATGGGTTGTGACCGTAGTTGAAATATAGCCCACAATCGCACGGTTTATTGCTTGCGTGATCTGGAGATCTCCCTATGCCCGGCTATTCTGACCCCGGCTTCGACACCCTGGCGTTGCACGCCGGTGCTGCGCCCGACCCCACCACCGGCGCCCGTGCCGTGCCAATTCACTTGACCACTTCGTTTGTCTTTGAGTCGAGTGAGCACGCGGCCTCGCTGTTCAACCTGGAACGTGCGGGACACGTCTACAGCCGCATCAGCAACCCCACCAATGCGGTGCTGGAGCAGCGCATCAGTGCGCTGGAAGGCGGCATTGGCGCGATTTCGGTGGCCAGTGGCCAGGCCGCGCTGCACCTGAGCGTGGCCACCCTCATGGGCGCAGGCTCGCACATTGTGGCCAGTACCGCGCTGTATGGCGGCTCGCAGAACCTGCTGCACTACACGATGCGCCGCTTTGGCATCGACACCACCTTTGTGCAACCGGGCGACATTGACGGCTGGCGCGCCGCGGTGCGGCCCAACACCAAGCTGTTTTTTGGCGAGACTGTGGGCAACCCGGGCCTGGATGTGCTGGACATCCCGGTGGTGTCGCAAATCGCCCACGAAGCCGGTGTGCCCCTGCTGGTGGACTCCACCCTCACATCCCCCTGGCTGATGAAGCCGCTGGAACTGGGGGCCGATCTGGTCTACCACTCGGCCACCAAGTTCCTCAGTGGCCACGGCACAGTGATCGGGGGACTGGTGGTTGACGGTGGCAGCTTTGACTGGGCAGCAGCCCATGCCGCCACCGGCAAATTCGCCGAACTGGCTGCGCCCTACGACGGCTTTCATGCCATGAATTTCAGCGAGGAAAGCACCGTGGGCGCCTTCCTGCTGCGTGCGCGCCGGGAAGGTCTGCGCGACTTTGGTGCCTGCATGAGCCCGCACTCCGCCTGGTTGATCCTGCAGGGCATTGAAACCCTGTCGCTGCGCATGGAACGCCACATGCACAACACTGCCAAGGTGGTGGAGTTTCTGTCCAGCCAGCCGATGGTGGGCCGTGTGGGCCACCCGCTGCTGGGGAGCCATCCCAGCCACGCACTGGCGAGGAAGCTGCTGCCCAAAGGTGCGGGCTCGGTGTTCAGCTTTGACCTCAAGGGCACGCGCAAGCAGGGCCAGACGTTTGTGGAAACGCTCAAGGTGTTCAGCCACCTGGCCAATGTGGGCGACTGCCGTAGCCTGGTGATTCACCCGGCCAGTACCACCCACTTCCGCATGGACGACGAGGCACTGGCCAAGGGCGGTATCACCCAAGGCACCATCCGGCTGTCCATCGGGCTGGAAGACAGCGGCGATCTGATTGAAGACCTCAAGCGTGCGCTCAAGGCCGCTGAAAAGGCAGGTGCATGATGGAACTCCTCGTCAACGGCGCCAAGACCTACTGCTACACCGGCGGTAAGCCCTTCGACGCCGCCAAGCCCACCGTCGTCTTTATCCACGGCGTTCTCAATGACCACAGCGTGTGGATTCTGCAGACCCGCTACCTGGCCCACCATGGCTTCAACGTGCTCGCGGTGGATCTGCCGGGACATTGCCGCAGCGGCGGTGAGGCCCCCTCCACCGTAGAAGAAGCCGCTGACTTCATCGCTGCGTTACTGGATGCAGCACGCGTCACCAAAGCCGCACTGGTCGGCCACAGCTGGGGCTCGCTGATTGCACTGGAAGCGGCTGCGCGCCTGAAAGATCGCATCAGCCACCTGGTGCTGGTGGGTACCGCATTTCCCATGCGGGTGTCGCAAATGCTGCTGGATGCGTCGCAGACCGACCCGATCAAGGCGCTGACCATGGTCAATGTGTTCTCGCGCAGCACCCTGGCACCGCCCCCCTCCGCCCTGGGCCCGGGCACCTGGGTGTTTGGCAACGGCATGGCCCTGGGCAAGCGTGTGCTGGCCAGCAATACGGCGGTGAATGTGTTTTACCGCGGCTTCAAGGCCTGCGACAGCTATGCCAATGGCAATACTGCCATCACGCAGATCACCTGCCCGGTGCTTTTTCTGCTGGGCGCGCAGGACCAGATGACGCAGGCCAAAGCCGCCCAGCCCCTGATTGCTGCGGCCCGGTCCAGCGGCAAGGCCGTCAGTGTCACGACGGTGCCGGTGGGGCACCACCAGATGAACGAAGCACCTGAGGAAACCCTGTTTGCCATCCGTAGTTTTTTGAACAAAAGCTGATTGGGGTCAGGTGCATTTCCAGGTGCTAACGATTTCGGAAAATTCCTGGCCAGCGAATTGCCACGCCGGGCCGAGGTAGTCACGCAGTCGGACGCTAAACTGGACTAAACGCCCGAATTGTGCACAATCGCACGCACAAGCACACCACGAGGAGACACCCATGCATACCGCCATCGAGACCCGTCAATCCGTTGACCCACGCAGTTTCTCCCGCTTCGCGGACTTCTATCCCTTTTATCTGACCGAGCACAGCAACCTCACCTGCCGGCGCCTGCACTTTCTGGGTTCCACCCTGAGCCTGGTGTGTCTGGCCATGCTGTTCGCCACTGGCAAACCGCAGTATTTCCTGTATGGCCTACTGAGCGGCTACGGATGCGCGTGGATCGGGCACTTTGGCTTTGAAAAGAACAAACCCGCCTCTTTCAAACGACCGCTTTACAGTTTCATGGGTGACTGGGTGATGTACAAGGACATCTGGACCGGTAAGGTCAAGATATAAATTTCATAGCACGCTGTGCAGGCTGCATGCGGGCCAGCGATCGTTTTTCCATAAATTTTCAGTCACTGCTGCGCGCGGAAGCAGCAGCGCCTGCACCAACGGTTCCAGCACGGTGTGCTGTGGATCCACCAGCAGAACAAAGCGGGCTTCATTGCCCCTCCCCTGGGTTTCACTCAGTTGGCCAATCCAGTCCATGCCGACCAGCGCTTCCAGGATGGGTTCCAGCCGCTGAGAATCGGTTTGCAGGCTCGCACACATCTCGCTGATGGTCCTGCCTTTTTCGCTGTGCCCTCGCACGGCCTCAAGTTGCTGCAGCACTTCCAGCGCCAACTGAAACTGCCACCCCGGTCCACCACGACGCCTGGGCAACCCGGCAAGCAGACTAGGCACATAGGCGGTCAGTGCAGCACCCAGCAGCACGATGATCCAGGCCAGATAAATCCACACCAGCAGGATCGGCACGGTGGCAAATGCGCCATACACTACCGAATAGGTAGGCACCTTGCTCAGGTACACGGCCAGCAATTTCTTGGCCACCTCCATGCAGCCCGATACAAACAGGCCACCCATCCAGGCATGGCCCCATCCCACGTGGGTGTTGGGAACATAGTGAAACATGGCCGCCATGCCGCCAGCCACCAGCAGGAACTGCAGCACCTCCAGAATCAGCGTGACCCCGCCAGGCATGCCTCCCACCAGTCCACTGGACGCCGACAGCGCATAGGAGGTGATGCTTATGCTGGCCCCCAACACCAAGGGCCCCAGCGTGATGGCCGCCCAGTACAGCAATACCCGCTGCCCAAATGGACGTGGGGTGCGCACGCGCCATATGTTGTTGAGGGTGCGGTCAATGGTGAAAACCAATGCCAGCGCGGTGCCAAGAAGCACCGCCAGACCAGCCGCACCCAGCTTGCTGGCCTTGCCGGCAAACTGGCTCAGGGAACCCAGCACCTGCCGGGCAATGTAGTCCGGCACCAAACTCGCAATCAGCCACTTCTGCAACACATCCTGAAACTTGGCAAACATGGGAAACGCAGTGAACACCGCCAGTGCCACCGTGATAAACGGAACCAGGGCAATGGTGGTGGTAAAGGTCAGGCTGCTGGCTGTCAGACCCAGCCGGTCTTCACGAAAACGTTCGCGCAGTGTGACGATGGCGTCCAGCCACGGCAACCGTGCCACGTCTTGCAGCCAGGAACGGAATTTTTCTATGAATTGCATCCCGGGATGATGCCATCAACACGGGCCGGGATACTTGTCCCTTTCAAGCCGTAGCTTGCGGCACCTCGATAAATCCAAAAAGCCGCTCGGGAGCCAGGCGCTTGAGTAGCGCCTTGTCGCTGACGGCACCCACGATACCGTGCTCCTTCTGCCCCGTGTCAAACCGCACCGTGTTGACAACCGGGTGCCCGTGGGCATCGGTGATGGCAGCCACGATGGGGGCAGTAGCCTTGCTGGTCCGCTGCACCACCAGCGCCAGGTGGCCCGACGCCAGCTTCACATAGTCGCCCGGCGGGTACAGGCCAAACTGTTTGACAACGGCCGTGGACAAGGGGCCACCCGCGTCTTCGGTGTACAGCTGGCGCACTGCGACTTGCGGAGTCAGCGCTTCGCGGATCGCGCGGGGACTGATTTTTGCCATGAACACATCGGTCACACGCAGTGCGACGGCCATTTCACCGACGTCGTGCATCCCTGTGGGGTAGCCCTTGCCATCGGCCCGCTCGTGGTGCTGCGAAATCGCACTAAGCCAATCTTCATCTTGTATGCCGGCTTTGCGTAGCATCGCCACCGATTCAGTCGGGTGATGGCGAATCTGTTCGTATTGCTTCTCCTTCATGGGAACGTCCTGCCCGGCCATTTTCCCCTGCAATTCCAGAATCGAAACGTTCATAGTCAGAGCCGCCTTCACCAGACTCATGGTGCGGGACTGCGGCCACGCCAGCTGGCGGGACAACAGCACACACAGTACGGCCGTATGCACGCTGTGCGAGTAGCCATACCAGTAGTGCTGGGCGTTATCCTGCCGCACGCATCGGTACAGCGCTATGTCTGGATTGAGATCCAGAAGTTTGATGATGTTGTGCGCATACTGCTCGATCTGGTCGGCGAAATCCGCCTCCTCCATACGCGCCAGAAGGCTTTGCAGGTCCGCCGCGGTTTTGTCCCACAAGCCAAACAAATTGGGGGGCACCTTGACGGTACTGGCTTGCGGCGCATCTTGCGACACCGCGCTGGCGCGAACTTCTTCCACATCGACAAATGCACCACGCTGCAACAACTGATCCAGCTGGTGTTCACTGTGAATGACGTGCCCCTTCGAGAGGAGCAATTTGCCCGCCTCGTCGCGCACATTCCAGGGTAGCGGGCATCCGAGCTCCACCTTGGATTTAGGCAATCGCAGCACTTTCAATTTGGACCCCTTGGAACCTCAAAACGGAACAAGCCCATACATTAAACACCAGCTAGCAGCCAAGAGATAATGCCGGGCACTACTGCGCAGCCATGAACACTACATCTTCTCCTTTTGATTCCATCGCCATGACCCGCTGGCTCGCCGTAGGAAGCGTCCTCGGACTGATCGCGCTGGGACTGGCCTGGGAACTGTTTCTGGCCCCGCTACGCCCCGGCGGCTCCTGGCTGGTGCTCAAGGTGCTGCCTCTGTGCATTCCGCTGCCCGGCCTGCTCAAGAACCGCATGTACACCTACCGCTGGGTCAGCCTGGTGGTGTGGCTGTATTTCACCGAAGGCGTGGTGCGGGCCTGGAGCGACCGGGCACCTGGCAACATCCTGGCCATGCTGGAACTGGTGCTGTGCCTGACGCTCTTTACCGCCTGCACGCTGCATGTGCGCTTGCGCCAGCGCCATGCCAAAGCTGCTGGTCTGACTGAACCCGAAACGAGCACTCCATGACTGCCCACCATCCCCTGCTTTCCGCCTTGCGCGCCATCGTCGGCGATGCCAATGTCCTGACGACGGGCGATCTCAGTGCCTGGGAACTCGACTGGCGCAAGCGCGAGCGCGGCTACGCCCTGGCCGTGGTGCGCCCCGGCTCGACCAATGAAGTGGCGCAGGTGGTGAAAGCCTGTGCCGCGGCCGGTGTCAGCATGGTTCCGCAAGGGGGCAACACCGGCATGGTTGTGGGCTCCACACCCGATGCCAGTGGCACCCAGGTGGTGCTGAGCCTCACGCGCATGAACCGGGTCCGCAAGCTCGACGCTGCCAACCTCACTATCACCGTGGACGCAGGTTGTGTATTGCAAAGCGTGCAGGAAGCCTGCGAAGCACAGGGCTTCCTGTTTCCCCTGAGTCTCGCCGCCGAGGGCAGTTGCACCATTGGCGGCAACCTGGGCACCAATGCCGGGGGTACCCAGGTGGTGCGCTATGGCAACACGCGTGAACTATGTCTGGGTCTGGAAGTGGTGACCGCGCAGGGCGAAGTCTGGAATGGCCTGACCGGTCTGCGCAAAGACAACACCGGCTACGACCTGCGCCACCTGTTTATTGGCTCGGAAGGCACCCTGGGTGTCATCACCGGCGCCATCATGAAGCTCTACCCGATGCCGGCTGCACAACTCACCGCATTCGCTGCCGTACCTTCACTGGATGACGCAGTGGCACTACTCGGGCTGGCGCACAAGCACCTGCATGCGGGCCTGACCGGGTTCGAGGTGATGGGTCAGTTCGCGTTGAGCCTGGTGGTCAAACACTACCCCCAGCAACGCGTCCCGTTCTGGGACCAATCGCCCTATTGCGTAGTGCTGGAAGCCTCCGACAGTGAATCCGAAGCGCACGCGCGTGAGGTCTTCGAGCGCTTGCTCGAAGCGGCCATGGAGCAGGGTTGCGTCACCGATGCCGTGGTCGCCGAAAACATGGCGCAGGCGAAGGCCCTGTGGCATATCCGCGAGAGCATTCCGCTGGCCCAGGCGCAGGAAGGCCTGAACATCAAGCACGACATCTCGATTGCGGTATCCAGCATTCCGGATTTCGTGCGCCAGACCGATGCCGCGCTGGAAGCCGCCTTTCCCGGCGCACGGCTGGTCAATTACGGGCACCTGGGTGACGGCAACCTGCACTACAACGTGCAGGCCCCTGACGGTAACGACGCCGAGGCGTTTCTGCGCGACCAGGAGAAACCCATCAATGCCCTGGTGTACGACGCAGTCGACCGCTTTGGCGGTTCCATTTCCGCAGAGCACGGCATTGGCAGCCTCAAGCGCGACAAACTCGTGGAGCACAAATCACCGGTAGCGCTGGACCTGATGCGTTCCATCAAGCAGGCGCTGGACCCGCACAATCTGATGAACCCGGGGCGGATGCTGCGGCGATAATTGCGCGTATGACTTCCGCCACTTCTCTGCACCCCGTGCGTTCCCAATACGAAGACTTCATGCGCCATGTGTACACCACGGGTGTGCACAAGGCTGACCGTACCGGTACCGGCACCCGCAGTGTGTTTGGCTACCAGATGCGCTTTGACCTGAATGAAGGCTTTCCGCTGGTGACTACCAAGAAGGTGCACCTGCGCTCCATCATCCAGGAACTGCTGTGGTTCCTGACCGGGTCGAGCAACAACAACTGGCTCAAGGAACGCGGCGTCTCGATCTGGGATGAATGGGCGCGTGACGATGGGGACCTGGGCCCGGTGTACGGTGTCCAGTGGCGCAGCTGGCCCACGCCCGATGGCGGCCATATCGACCAGATTGCCGATGTCATCAAAACCCTCAAAACCAACCCCGACAGCCGCCGCATCATCGTGAGCGCCTGGAACGTTGCCGAGCTGAACAAGATGGCGCTGATGCCCTGCCATGCCTTCTTCCAGTTTTATGTGGCGCCCAGCGAAACACCTGGCGGCAAAGGGCGCCTGAGTTGCCAGCTGTACCAGCGCAGCGCCGACATCTTCTTGGGTGTGCCCTTCAACATTGCGTCCTACGCCCTGCTCACCCACATGGTCGCGCAGCAGTGCGATCTGGACGTGGGCGATTTCATCTGGACCGGCGGTGATTGCCACATCTACAGCAACCACCACGAACAGGTGGAACTGCAGCTGGGCCGTGCGCCCAAGGCCTACCCCACACTGCACATCAAGCGTCGCCCCGACTCGATCTTCGACTACCAGTACGAGGACTTTGAGGTGCTGGGCTACGAATGCCACCCCGCCATCAAGGCGCCAGTGGCGGTGTAGGGTGCAGCATGCAGTTGCACATCATCTTCGCCAAGGCCCGCAACGGCGTCATCGGCAAGGACAATGCCCTGCCCTGGCACCTGCCGGAAGACTTGGCACACTTCAAGCGCACCACCATGGGCTGCCCGGTGATCATGGGGCGCAAGACCTGGGACTCGCTGCCACCCAAATTCCGCCCCCTGCCGGGACGCTTGAATGTGGTCGTCACGCGCCAGGCAATATGGCATGAAGACGGTGTTCAGCCCTCACGGGATTTGCACGAGGCGCTACAAATTTGTGAGCAATTCCCGGATGTCTGGGTCATTGGCGGCGCCCAGCTCTATGCGCTGGCCGAACCCCTGGCCAGCACAGCCGTCGTCACCGAAATTGAAAAAGACTTTGAAGGTGATGCGTTTGCCCCCACGTTGGGCGCAGCGTGGCAGGAAACCGCCCGTGAGCGCCACATTGCCGCCAGTGGACTGCCCTTCAGTTTTGTAACCTATACCCGCACTTCAGGAGTTTGAACCATGTCAGGACACGGATTTCACGTACACGGCCCGCACGACCACGAGCTGGAACACGCTGCCCAGGGCGGCCACGGTGGCCATGAAAGTGGCGGCATGATCAACCAGATCGCCATGTTTACTGCCATCATCGCCACGGTGGGCGCCATCTTTGGCTACATGGGGGGTGCTACCCAGGCCAACGCCGGGCTCTACAAGAACAACGCCGCCATCAAGAAAACCGAGGCCTCCAACCAGTGGAACTACTTCCAGTCCAAGAGCACCAAGCAGTCGCTGGCCGAAATGTCCCGCGATCTGGCTACCAAAGTAGAGGACAAGGCCAAGTACCAGGCCAAGGTTGAGCGCTACGAAAAAGAAAAAGGCGAGATCAAGGCCGTGGCCGACAGGCTCGAAGCCGAGGCCACCGAATGGGACCATAAGAGTGATGAACAGATGCACCAGCACCACCGCTGGGCGCAGTCCACCACTGTGCTTCAGGTGTCCATTGCCTTGGCCGCCATTGCGCTACTGACCAAGAAGAAGTGGCTGGAATACGCCATGTTCGCCGCGGGCGGTGCTGGCGTGGTGGTCGGCGCACTGGCCGCGATGCACATCTAGGCTACCTTTGGTTTGGCGGGCGCCCGGCGCTTGCGGGCAGGCGCTACGGCGGGCGCCTTGACTGCTGACCTGGCGGGTGGCTTGGCTGCCAGCGGTTTGGCCGAAGCGCGTTTGGGCGCAGCTTTCTTCGTGATGGGCTTTTTTGCCACTTTGACTGTATTGAGGTCCAGCGCTTTCTCCAGTTCCTGCAAAGCCTCGCCGGTATACACGGCCAGTCGCTGGATACCGGGCACCGACGAATGGCAGCCGGTGTAGCCAAAGTTCATGTAGCCCGCGTAGCTCTGGCAGGTAATGTTGACTGCCTGCCCGTGGGTGACGATGGAAGCCGGATAGGTGGCCAGCAGCTCAGCTCCACGGAAATACAGCGGGGTTTCCGGGCCAGGTACATTGGAAATGGTGATATTGAACATGGGTCGCGTGCGCCCGCCCACCCCGGTTAGCAGCGTGAGTATGGTGGGGGCCATCAGCAACACGGTGTACTGCATCATGGCCTGGCGCGGCAAACTCTGGACATGCTCTTTGGCCTGCTTGACCGAGGCACGAATCGCCGCCAAGCGTTGCATCGGATCAGCAATGTCAGTGCCCAGCGTGGAAATGATGAAGCTGATGGCGTTGCCCGCGCCGTCGTCATCCTTGGGCCGGACAGAGACGGGGATACCTGCGGTCAGCGGCTTCTTCGGCAATGCATTGCGCTCCTGCAGAAAGCGCCGCAATGCGCCGCCACAAATCGCCAGTACCACGTCGTTGAGCGTGCAGTCCGTCGCATGTGCCACAGCGCGCAAACGCTCCATGGAGAAACGCTGCGTGGCGAAACGCCGCTTTTCACGCACGCGCCCGTTGAGTATGGACATGGGTGCGTCAAAGGGGACCTTCATGGCGTCGCCCGGCTCCACTGCACTCTTGAGAAGTTTTCCGAAGGCCGACAGCAACTGCGGTGCGGTTTTGGCCTGCATGCTGATTTCCTGCAGGGCACCGGCCACCGCATGCGTGACGGTGGGCACCTGTGCTTCCGCTTGCGACACCCTGGCCTGCTTCGCTGACTCTTTGCCCGCCGCCCAGAATGGGGGCAATTCCAGGCTGGCCTTGGCCGTGGAAGCCATGGCACGCTGCAGCAATTTGACGCCGGAAACACCATCAATCAAAGAGTGGTGCATCTTGATGAACAGCGCAAAGCGACCGCCCTCCAGCCCCTCGATGATGGTGCATTCCCAGGGCGGACGGCTTAGATCGATGGGCGTACTCTGAAGCCGCCCCACCAGTTCGCCCAACTCACGCTCCCCACCCGGCCAGGGTAGCGCCGCGTGACGAACGTGGTACTCCAGGTCAATGCTGCGGTCTTCTACCCACTCGGCCAGCGGGTTCATGTTGAAGGCGTACTTGAGCTTGCGGTTCCACGGCGCAGTGAATTTGCGGTGGCTGCGAAACTCCACCATCAACTGGCGCATGAAGTCCTGGGGTGCGTCCGACGGCAGCTTGAATTGCAGCAGACCACCCACATGGTTGGGTGTGGCACGGGTTTCTGTGAACAGCCAGGCAGAATCCAGGGGGTTCAGGCGTAAAGTGGTCATGGTGGCTGGCAGCGTTTAGATAGACAGGCGGAATTGCCCCTGGCTCCAATGTAATGCGACTGGATACCCATGGAACACTTCGGCACACATTCAGCGCTAGGTATAAATACCAAGTTGCGAGCGCTCCGCTGCCAGTCAAAGACACTCCTGGTGCCTTGGTGGCACACTTCACCATCCGCCGAAAAAATCAAAAATGAAACTCGCCACCTGGAACGTCAATTCACTCAGCGTACGCCTGCCACAGGTACTGGACTGGCTAGCCGCCAACCCGGTGGACGTGCTGGCATTGCAGGAACTCAAGCTGACGGACGACAAGTTTCCTGCCGACGCGTTCGCTGCAGCGGGCTACCAGGCGCAGTGGTTTGGCCAGAAAACCTACAACGGCGTCGCCCTGCTCAGCCCTACCCCGATGACGGATGTGGTCAAAAACATCCCCGGGTTTGACGACGACATGTCGCGCGTCATTGCCGCCACCGCAGGCGACATGCGGGTCATTGGCGCCTATTTTCCCAATGGCCAGGAGCCGGGCTCCGACAAGTTTGAGTACAAGATGGAGTGGCTCAGTGCCCTGCGCCGCTGGGTGAAAGAAGAGCTGGTGCGGCACCCCAGGCTGGTGCTCATGGGCGACTACAACATCACCTTTGATGACGACGATGTGTGGGACCCTGAGGGCCTGCGCGACACCATCCATTGCACCGAAGAGGAGCGCTACCACCTGCGTGCACTCATCGCATTGGGGCTGCACGACAGCCTGCGGCTTTTTCCGCAGCCCCCAAAAAGCTACTCGTGGTGGGACTACCGCGACGCAGGCTTTCGCCGCAACCGCGGGCTGCGCATAGACCACATCCTGGTCAGCACCGCACTCAAACCGCTGGTGACCGGTTGCGCGATAGACAAACTGCCCCGCAAGAACGAACGCCCCAGCGACCATGCACCGGTGGTGGTGGAGATTGCGGTTTAGCGGAGAACTGATTGGGAGCAATCGACCTTCCGCTATCTATTTAGTAGCTACTCGTGAATATTCCACGCGGGCTAGCGACCTGAAAGACCCTCAAACACTCACTCCAGCCCCAGCTCCTGTATCTTGCGGGTGATAGTGTTGCGGCCAATACCCAATTTCTGGGCGGCCTCAATCCGCCGGCCCTTGGTGCTTGCCAGGGCCGCCTGAATCAGGCGGGATTCGAACCGCCGCGTCAGCGTGTCCCACACATCGGCTTGTCCCGATTCCAGCAGGGCGATGGCCTCCGCCTCCAGGGCGCTTTCCCAGCCCTCCAGTACCGAAGCAGCGGCAACTATCGGGTGCACGGGTGGAACACTGGCTGCCACCGCAACAGGCGCGCTGGAGGCCACTTCCGTGGACACCACGGCCGCTGCGGGAAGAGGCAGTGCAGCCCGACCACCGACCTGCGCCACACCCACTTCTGGGGGAAGGTCTTTGGGTTCAATCACCTGGGCCGGCGCCATGACGGTCAGCCAGTGGCAAATATTCTCCAGTTGCCGCACATTGCCCGGAAAGCCAAAGCCCTCCAGCCAGGTCAACGCTGTATCAGAAATGCGCTTGGGTTCAACACCGAGCTGCTTGGCACTTTGCTGCAGAAAATGACGTGTCAGCATGGACACGTCTTCCTTGCGCTCGCGCAAGGCTGGCAGGCGCAGACGAATCACATTGAGGCGGTGAAACAGATCCTCGCGGAATGCGCCGTCCTTGACGCGTTGCTCCAGGTCCTGGTGGGTGGCAGCAATCACACGCACATTGGTCTTGACGGCGCTGTGCCCGCCCACGCGGTAGAAGTGCCCGTCGCTCAGGACGCGTAGCAGACGGGTCTGCAGCTCGAACGGCATATCACCGATTTCATCGAGGAACAGCGTGCCGCCGTCGGCCTGCTCAAAGCGCCCGCGGCGCATGGTCTGCGCACCGGTAAAGGCGCCACGCTCGTGGCCGAACAACTCACTCTCCAGCAGGTCTTTGGGAATGGCTGCGGTATTGATGGCAACAAACGGCCCATCGGCGCGGGGCGAATGCTTATGCAGGGCGCGCGCCACGAGTTCCTTGCCGGAGCCGGACTCGCCGGTAATCAGCACCGTCACATTGCTTTGGCTGAGCCGGCCGATGGCGCGAAACACGTCCTGCATGGCGGGCGCCTGGCCCAGCATCTCGGGGGTTTCGGCCATGCGCTCTTCGGCCACTTCTTCGCGCTGGCTTTCTTCAACCGCGCGGCGAATCAGTTCCACCGCCTTGGGCAGATCGAACGGCTTGGGCAGGTATTCAAACGCCCCGCCCTGAAAGGCGCTCACTGCGCTGTCCAGGTCGGAAAACGCCGTCATGATGATGACCGGCAGCCCCGGATGCTTGGTCTTGACCTTCTCCAGAAGATCTAGGCCCGATCCGCCAGGCATGCGAATGTCGCTGACCAGAATCTGCGGACCATCTTCATCTGCGGCAGTGCTCAGTGCCGTCAGCACATCACGCGGATTGGAAAAGCTGCGCGTGGGGAGTTGTTCCCGCAGCAGCGCCTTCTCCAGTACGAAGCGGATGGACTGGTCATCATCTACGATCCAAATCGGCTTCATGTTCTGGTAGTCCCCTGGTCTTGCACGTTACGGAAGCGGAATCAAAATCTTGAAATCCGTACGGCCTGGCATGCTGTCGACCTCGATCAACCCGTGGTGCTGCTGAACAAAGGTTTGCGCCAATGTCAGCCCCAGCCCGGAACCACCTTCCCTGCCCGACACCAGCGGATAGAAAATGCGGTCCTTGATCGAATCTGGTACACCAGGTCCGTTATCAATGACATGCAATTCCAATGCCAACCGGTAGCGCTGTTTGCCAAATGTCACTTGTCGGGCTACGCGTGTGCGAAAAGTCAAAATCGCATCACCGGTCGTAATACGCTCGGTCAGCGCCTGGCAGGCGTTATGTGCGATGTTGAGCACGGTTTGAATCAACTGCTCACGGTCTCCACGAAACTCGGGGATGGAGGTGTCGTAATCGCGCACCACGCGCAGACCCTTGGGGAACTCGGCCAGGATGAGGGAGCGCACACGCTCGCAGACTTCATGGATATTGACGTCCCCCACCATGTGCGGCCGACGGTGCGGCGCCAGCAGGCGATCCACCAGGCTTTGCAAGCGGTCCGCCTCATGGATGATGACCTGGGTGTACTCGGTGAGTTCCGGAGACTCCATCTCCATTTCAAGCAACTGCGCTGCCCCCCGAATCCCGCCCAGCGGATTCTTGATCTCGTGGGCCAAGTTGCGAATGAGTTCCTTGTTGGTCTGCGCCTGCTCGGCCAAGCGCTCTTCACGGTCCTGGCGGGTCTGCTGTTCCAGGGGCACCATCTCCACGATGATTTCATCCGAGTGTTCGGGCCGTGTGACGATCACGTGAACGGGCATCGACTCCTGCCCGATGCGCTTGAGCCAGGCGTCGTAGCGCAAAGCGGCGAACTCGTTTTCACTGGCACCTTCCAGCGCATTCTGCAACTGCAAAGGTTCGGTGAACGCTTCTGCAAATGAAGTTCCCATGATCATGCGGCGGGAGGTACTCAGCACGTCCTCCAGCGCAGCGTTGGAAAACAGCACAGACCCGTCCGCGTGCACCACCGCCACCAGGGTGGCCAGCAAATCAAAGGACTGAAAGCGCACGGGCGCTTGGGAAGTATTGGGCTTGTTCAAGCCACCTATTTTGCCGCAGACGCAGCCGCTGCTGGAACGCGCCCAAGCTCACGGCGAATACCGGCAATATCACTCTCATTGCGGCTAATGCTGGCTTTGAGTTCGGCAATGCGGTCGAGGTACTTCTGGTGGTTGCGTGCCTCGGGTCCAAGCTTTTCGGGTTCGCCGTTGTTGTATTCCTTGAGCAGTTCGGCCTGGCGGGCCTCGGCCTTCCTCAGTTCGGACTCCAGGATCAGGCGTGCGTCGGAGTCTTTGGCGCGCTGATCACCGGCATCGACACGCTGACCGGGGCTAGCGACCGCCGGACTCTTACCCGCACCACCGGAAGGCGGCTTCTGCCCTTGCACCACGGTAACGTTACCACCCGAGATCAGTTTGCAGTTCTTGGCCTGTACCTCGGACACTGTATTGGTGTACTCGTTGCCACAGCGATAGATGCGGTCTTGCGCAGACACGCCAGAAACGCAAGCTGCTGTCAAAAGTAAAGAAAGGAAAACTGTTTTCATTCGATATCCGCCCAAGCAAATGCGGGACCATCTGCGAAGTATGCGCCAAAAATCGGCGATTCCCCATGACCCTAAATGACTTAACGCCTATCACTACAAAGGGTTACATTCAAATAAAAAAAAGGACGGCTTGCGCCGTCCTTTGCCTATGCCGCTGCCGCGAAGGCAGCGCCCCGTTACAGGGAGTAGTACATGTCGTATTCGACAGGGTGTACCGACATGCGGTAGCGAGTCACTTCTTGCATCTTCAGGTCGATGTACGCATCAATCATGGAGTCCGTGAACACGCCACCCTTGGTCAGGAAGGCGCGATCCTTGTCCAGGTGTTCCAGTGCCTGATCCAGGCTGTGGCACACGGTGGGTACCTTTGCATCTTCCTCGGGAGGCAGATGGTACAGATCCTTGGTGGCTGCTTCGCCGGGATGGATCTTGTTTTCCACGCCGTCCAGACCCGCCATCAACAAGGCCGCAAAGCCGAGGTAAGGGTTCATCAGTGGATCGGGGAAGCGGGCTTCCACGCGACGACCCTTAGGGTTCGCTACAAACGGAATGCGGATGGAAGCGGAACGGTTCTTGGCAGAGTACGCCAGCTTGACCGGAGCTTCGAAGTGGGGAACCAGGCGCTTGTAGCTGTTGGTGCCGGGGTTGGTGATAGCGTTCAGGGCACGTGCGTGCTTGATGATGCCACCAATGTAGTACAGGGCGAAGTCAGACAGACCTGCATAGCCGTCGCCAGCGAACAGGTTCTTGCCGTCTTTCCACACGGACTGGTGCACGTGCATACCGGAACCGTTGTCACCGTGGTAGGGCTTGGGCATGAAGGTAGCGGTCTTGCCATAGGCATTGGCCACGTTGTGCACCACGTACTTTTGCAGCATGGTCCAGTCAGCGCGCTCCACCAGGGTGCTGAACTTCGTGCCGATTTCGTTCTGGCCAGCGCCCGCCACTTCGTGGTGGAACACTTCTACCGGGATGCCCAGAGATTCGAGGATCAGGGACATTTCAGCGCGCATGTCTTGCGTGCTGTCCACTGGGGGCACTGGGAAGTAGCCGCCCTTGACGGTGGGACGGTGACCACGGTTGCCGCCTTCGAGCTTGGTGCCGGTGTTCCAGGGTGCTTCGTACTCTTCGATCTCGTAGAAGGTATTGTGGGAATCGGTGCTCCAGCGGATGCCGTCGAAGATGAAGAATTCTGGCTCGGGACCGAAGTACGCTGCGTCGCCAATACCGGAAGCCTTCAGGTAGGCTTCAGCGCGCTTGGCGATGGAACGGGGGTCGCGGTCGTAGGACTTGCCGTCTGCGGGTTCCACCACATCACAGTTCATGATGAGGGTGGTTTCTTCGAAGAAGGGGTCGATGTTGGCGGTGTTGGGATCGGGCATCAACAACATGTCGGATGCTTCAATGCCTTTCCAGCCAGCGATGGAAGAACCGTCGAATGCGTGGCCGGATGCGAACTTGTCTTCGTCAAAGTGCGATACAGGCACAGTGGTGTGCTGCTGCTTGCCGCGGGTATCGGTGAAGCGGAAGTCAACAAACTTGACTTCGTTCTCTTTCACCATCTTCATCACGTCTGCGACGGTCTTTGCCATCAAATACTCCTGTTACACGGTTATAGAAAGAACTACCCCTTCTTCAATGCAGCTTTTGTGCCAAAAAATGCGTCAAAGAGTTTTCAGAGAAAGCGGTGTATTTTGCCCTGAGAATGCCCGGTTTTGACCTGTCCAAGGTCAAACATCGGCAACCCACCGCAATGAACAAATACCAAATGCACTATTTTGAAACAGGCCGGTTTGCACATTATTGGTGCATTTCTAGGTGCGCACCAATTCAGGGCCGAGTTGCATCTGGAGGGTCCGCAACCCTTGAAGCAGTTCCGGGTAGGCACGCCCTACCTCTGCCGGGTCCCCTTTGACCCCAAGCTCGATATGGCGACCGTACTGCGGGTGGTCCACGCTAGGCAGGCTGAAGACCTTGACCGGAAATCGCCGCTCAATGTCTTCCATTAACGGTGTGAGTGTGGCTTCCATGGCCCCAAACACGATAACCGACTGCTCGACCCAGGCGTTTCTTGAAAACAGATGCCCATAGTGGGTGTCAAGCACCCATTCCATCATGGGCCAGGCCATGACCGGAAAGCCCGGTACAAAATGAACGCCCCCACGCCCCCCAAAGCAGCTGAAGCCCGGAATCTTGTTATAGGGGTTGGGAATGATCTTCGCCCCGACCGGAAACATGCCCATGTTCAGGCGGTGCAGGTTGTCACTGCGCTCGGGCTCGTAGGCCATGCCCTGCTCGCGCGCTACGTCCTGCATGCGCTCCCGAATCAGGGCTTTGGCCTGCGGATGCAGCACCAGTGCGCAGCCCAGGGCATAGGCGGCACATTGGCGGGTATGGTCGTCAGGGGTGGCGCCAATGCCACCGAACGAAAACACGACATCACCACTGGCAAAAGCGCGCTTCAGCGTTTCGGTAATGCGCGCCGGTTCGTCACCGACATAGTCAGCATAGGCCACCTGCAAACCGCGCATTCCCAGAACCTCGATGGCTTTAGAAAGATGCTTGTCAGAGCGTTTGCCCGAAAGGATCTCGTCGCCAATGATGATGAGTCCAAAATTCACAGAACCTCCAGATGCTCAGGGACAGCTACAGTTGGCAACGCTGCATCCACCACCACAGACGACCCGGCACGCCGCGCACGCAGGGCGTGCAGCGCCCCAAGGCAATAGTGGGCGAACCACAGAGATGAGAACGCGAACACCAGCGTGTAGATCCAGATCGCCATTGGCAACAATATGACAAACGCCGCAGCAAACACCACACCCGACGCCCATACCAGGCTCGGCGCGGCACCCAGATAGCCGGCAAATACACCCATGCCTATCAGCCAGACGCGATGTTCACGAAATATGGTTTGCCGCTCTTCGTCAGTAGCATGGGAGGCCAGCGCGTCAAAGGCCATCACCCGGTAGGTTAACCAGCCCCATATCAAGGGCGGCAGGACAAGCACCAACGGCGGCACCAGCCACAGGGGCATGGACACTACCATAGCCACCAGCGCCAGAGCGGTAGAACCCAGAGACCACAGCACACTGCGCAGGAATGAAGCGCCATGCTGGGCCTGCATGTGCGCAAAGCGACGGCTGACCACCAGTCGGACCATGACCGGCGACATGGCCAGCGCTACAACCAGCATGGAAACGATCACGATGACCGGCGTGACCGCAAAAATCACAATCAGCGGTGCAATCACGGATTTGAGCTTTCCGGCACCCATGCTTTCAAGCCACTGCCAGGCGCTGTGCAGGAACTCGGAGGACTCCATCAGGCGCATCACCTGGTCCATGGCGGGCTCCCAGAACAGGTACCCAAGCCCCACGGTCAGTCCCATCATGAAAAGCAGGGGCAGAATGGACAGCAGGATGATGCCCGGACGCAGGCAGTACGCCACCGCGCGCCAAAAGGAATCAAGAAACAGGTTCATGCTGCAAGCATACCGCGCTATCTGGCGACAGGGGGGGTCAGTGGCGATGGAAAAGGCGCCTGAAACCCAACCGTTGCTGCGCCCAGAAACCCCTGCCGTAGTCCACACCCTGCTCCACCTGGTCGCGCACGCCAGTGGCTTCAAATTTCAGATCGAAATTGGCCGTTCCAAACAGCATGTCCCACCATGGGAACAGCACCCCAAAGTTATGCCCCCCCAGCGTTTGTTTACCGTGTGATTCATGGCCAATGCCAATGCTGTGGTGCACCCGGTGAAACCGGGGGCTGACTAGCAAGCGCTCGCCCACGGGGCCAAACCACAGGCGCACATTGGCATGCTGCAGGTTCTCGCACAACTGCATCAGAGCCACGACCGCCACAAACTGGCCCGGCGCAATGCCAATGACTTGCGCCACCACCGCGACAATGGCGTCGCGGATGACATCGTCAAGCAGGTGATTTCGATTGTCCGTCCACATCGTCATCTGGCGCTGGGAGTGGTGCAGGGAATGCAGGCTCCACCACCATTCGAACTGGTGCTGGCCACGGTGAATGGCGTACTGCAGCAGGTCAAACACCACCAGGTACAGCAGGAAGCTCACCCAGGGGATATCTGTAACGCCTGGTAACAATCCGTCCAGATGGTAGGTGGCCACCCCGGCCGCACGCAACGGCGCAAACAGCGCATCGAAGATGGGATCAAGCGTAAAGAACATCGCCAGGCGAAACAACCCCATACGGTGAATCACGGTGTAGATCACATCCACCCGCACGGCTGCGCGGTCCGTAACCGCTTCCACGGGGCGCCACTTCTGCAGCGGCGCAATGACCAGTAGCATGACCAGCAATTGCAGGCAGCCCACCAGCAGCCAGCCCGTCGCAGCGAAGCCCTCTTCCAGCCGGTTGCCCAGATGGGTATGAAACATGATGGGTTGCAGAACGGCTTCAAAAAGCCAGAGTTGCACCTGCGAAAAAAAATCAGCCAACGCGTCCAAAGCCAGCCTCAACCGCCGTGGGTGGCAATCCACTGCGCATAGGCCGGATGGCTGCGCAGCGTGGCAAAGCAGAAGCCCCGCTCCTTGAGACCCACGATCAGTGGCTCCAGATTGGCGGGCGCCCAAGGGTCCTTGCGCGACCAGATGCCAAGATGCGCCATCAGGATGTCGCCGCTGCGAATATCGCGCAGGGCTTTTTTGAGCAGCATTTCGTTGCTGAACTTGTCACTGGGCAATTCGTCCCCCAGGAATCCGGCCGCCGCCCAGCCCACATGGGCGTAGCCGCAGGCACTGGCCACTTCCAGCAGCCGTGGCGACGTCTTGCCGCCTGGCGCGCGGAACAGGGGTAAGGGCTTCTTGCCGGTGTGGTCCTGAATGCGCTCTGCAGCGCGACTAATCTCTTCGCAGTATTTCGCGGCATCCCAGGTGAACTCACGCCCCTCAAACGCACCCGAGGTGGGCTGCATGCGGAAAGTCGGCTTGATGCCCTTGACGTCGCCACGCCAGTAGACATGGTCATACGTGTGCGAGGCAAACTCATGTCCCTGCGCGGCCATAGCCTTCCACCAGAAGGCCCAGTCATTTCCCAGACTGCCGTCGCCTTTCTTCGTGCGCTCATTGGCCACAAAGAAGGTGGCTTTGACCTGCTGTTTGCGCAGCACATCGGCTATCAGTGGCGCCACTTCCATGTGACCCGTATCAAAAGTCAGGTAGACCGGGTTTGTACAGCCGGATGGGGCCTGCGCCACCGCCGGATGTGAGCAAACCGCTACCAAACTGATAGCAAATAGCAGCTTGCCAGCCATTTTATTGACGCGTTGCATGGTCCAGTGTCCAGACGCCGTGCGGTGAGCGCCCCACCCTGACCCGGCGCACCAGCTTTCCGGTGGTGGTGTCGATCACAGTCAGGAATTGCGCCCAGCGGGACGCCACATAAATGTAGCGACCGTCGGCGGAGACATCCATGCAATCGGGGCCTCCCGGTGCCGCATAGCTGTCCACCACGGTCATCGTCTGGTAGTCGATCTTGCTAATGGTATCGGCAACCCGGTTGCTGACATACACATGTCGGTTGTCGCCCGCAGCACGAAAGGCATGTGCGCCCTCGCCAGTAGGAATGGTTTTGACCAGTTTGGGGGCCGCGCCCGTGCTGTCGTACACCTCCACACCAGTGCCACCAGTCAGTCCAACCAGTAAAAATTTGTCGTCCGGAGTGCCAAAAACGTCAGCGGGCAAAGAACCCGTCTTTCCGCGCCACTTGAGAGTCTGGGTTGGCAAGTCCACCATCACCAATTCGTCGCTGTCCTGCATGCTGGCGTACAGCCTAGTGCTGGTACTGTCGATCCAGACGTGGCTGGGTGTTTTGCCCGTGGCAATGCGCTTGGCAAGCGTCAGGTCGGTGCCGTTCCAGTGGTAGATGTCCAGATGGTTTAGGCGGTTGGCTGCGGTCACAAACCACTTCATGTCTGGCGAGAAGCGCAGTTGGTACGGGTCCAGAATCCCACGCACCGTACGCTGTACTACCGCCGTGCGCGGGTCCACAAACAGCAGCGAGTCGCCCAACGCGTTGGCAATGATGAGTGATTTTTCATCGGGCGTCAGGTACAGGTGATGCGGTTCCTTGCCGGTGGAAATCCGCTGCTTTTCGGTCCAGGTCTGCGGATCAATGACGCTGATGCTGGCTTCCAGAGAGTTCAGAACAAATATGGGCGCTACACCGGCGGCAGCCAAAGCCGGCCCCAGGGTCATGGTGACGGCGCAGGCCGCCAAAAATCGGGAAATGGATTTCACAAATAGTCGCTTTAGAGATTCACAGGAGTGTACCGGGCCACAGGAGCACACACACTGACAGCGGCAGAAAATGCTCATTTTTGACACCGGTCAAAAGTTACCCGGAAATCAGCGCCAGATCCGCCGGACTCAGCCAGCGCCACTGGCCTGGCAGCAGGTCTGCCGGCAAGGCCAGTCCACCAATCTGCGAACGGTGCAGCCTCTCCACCCGGTTACTCACCGCGGCCACCATGCGTTTGACCTGGTGGTATTTGCCCTCGGTCAGGGTCAGGCGGAGGTGGTGCGCGTCCACGACCTCGCACGCCGCGGCTCGTACCGGTTTGGGGTCATCGTCCAGCACCACGCCTTCCAACAGCTTTTTCACCTGTTTCTCGTCCAGGGGGTGCTTGACGTTCACCTCGTACACCTTGGGCACATGGTACCGCGGTGAGCTCATGCGGTGGATGAATTTGCCATCATCGGTAAGCAAAAGCAAACCGGTCGTGTCCTGGTCGAGCCGACCGACCGCCTGCACGCCCTGCACCGCTGCCTTTTGGGGCCGCATGCGCAAGGGCGATGGCAGCAGGGTGTAAATACTGGGATAGGTCGAGGGCTTCTGCGAGCATTCCGTCGCTGCAGGTTTGTGCAGCATGAGATAGGCCTTTTCCTGGTACGGCCAGTCCACCCCCTGCACCCGAAAGCGAAATCCGTCCGCTACAAATTCTGTAGCTGCCTGCGCACATTCGACGGGGGCCTCAGCCCCAATTGACTCATAAACCTGGACCAGCCCCTGTTGGATCAGTCCCGCACAAACCCGGCGGGTACCAAAGCCCTGGGAATAAAGAATATCTTGAAGTTGCATACACCGAAGTATCGCAGGGCACTGCAGCATACTGAGTCCAACTCCAATCAGCGCGGGGGCAATTGCATTTCAGACGAATTGGCATTCAGTGACGATCATCCCGAGTTTGCCCTGCGCCATACGCTGCCGCCTTGGCAGTTGCTGATTGTGGATGACGACCCTGCGGTGCATGAAGTTACCCGCGGGGACTGGCGGGCTAAAAGATGAGCCCACCTGGCCGCTTCTTGGCCATTGCGGACGGTAACAGGCTCCCTGGTGACAAAAA
This sequence comes from Burkholderiales bacterium, assembly GCA_028868305.1. Taxonomy (GTDB): domain Bacteria; phylum Pseudomonadota; class Gammaproteobacteria; order Burkholderiales; family Burkholderiaceae_C; genus Allorhodoferax. The sequence goes on from JAGWUS010000040.1 coordinate 34,117, forward strand.
ACAGCACAGCCCTGCCAAGACGCTTGAAGAGGCGCTGCAATACGTTATGAACGAGCGCGGAACCCATTTTTGCCCCATCCATCGTTGCCCAACTCACCCAATTGCGAAGCACGATTGCGGCCATTTATCACGATAACGGCCCCCAATTTTAAGTAACACGATGTAAACTGACCGCTTACAAGCGCCGCTACAGACGGCCACAGTGAACAAGGGGCGGACGGAATGATCCTCGCATTTTTGATCGGTACAGTCATAGGGGCAGCCCTGCTGTACTGGCGCAACCTCATAGCGCAAAGGGAGAGCCGCCGCATTCCGAAAGAATGGCCGCTGAAACGCCGCCCACTGGTCAACACCGCCGAGCGACGCGTGTGGATCTGGCTTGCCAAGATCATGTTCGACCAGCAAGTCCTGGTCAAACTGCCAGTGACCCGATTCACTGCTCCGGCCAATATGGAAGAGGCCGCGCACTGGTACAAGTTGCTCAACGGGGTTTACTGCACTTTCACCGTCTGTGGCATGGACGGCAAAGTCATCGGCTGCGTCGACGTTGCCGGACGCAAGGGCCTGTCCATGAGCAACCAGACACTCAAACATGGGCTGCTGGCCCAGGTTGGAGTGCACTATTGGATTGTGGATCCCGATAACCTCCCTCACCTGACCCAGATTCGCACCGCCTTCCTGGGTGAGCGGGCGCTCAGGCGTCCGGAACGCGAACATCTGGATTCCCGTTTCCGCGATGTCGCCGGCAATCTGCAGAAGGCAGTATCACGCCAGCGCAACAGCAAGAATAGCAATTTCGCGCGTATTGACACCGAAGAAGATAGTTCCGGCTTCCCCGAAAGCCGGCTGGTTTCCGGCTGGGAAGTCAACTCCTTCGTCACCCCGCTGGACAGCCGCGCTGGCGAACTTCGATAAAAAAGAAAAGCCTCCCACCATTTCTGGTGAGAGGCAATTTGTGAGGGAATTTGGTGGAGCTGGGGGGATTTGAACCCTTATCACAGGATTTTTACCCTAAAAATCTCAATGTGAGTGAGTGAATAAGAGTGAATTATTAATATGCACGTTTGTGCATTATTAATTTACTCCGCCCGCGATCGACATGCACCCTCAAATACCTCATTCGCCATCAATCGACTCAACTCAGGCAGTGAGAAACGCCGTTATGGCTGTACAGCACTTTCCAGTCGACTAAGTCCAACACATCGCCTGATTCATGCAGTGGTACAGGATAAAGGTCTCCCGTAGCTGTGACTATCAAATGGCTAAGTGCTGACAGGTGGTTGGGAGATCTCATCAGCATGCATGCGACCCTCCGAGATGCCTCGCTGGACCCGCAAGATCTCTCAAGCGTCAGAAAGTCAATCGCGTCCAGAAAGTACCCATTCGGAGTCGCAAGTTGCTCAAAGTGTTTTGGGTCCGCGATCAGTTGAACTTGTGCATCGCGTAAGTTGGAAGGGCTGCGGAAAGTGACCAAAAACAAGACGCCCTCTGTCACGGCTGAAGATGAAACGCCATGTGGCGAATTTGCTTGATCTGCGCCGATAACCGCTCCATCAATTTCGGAACAGCTTCCGGCTGGTGGGGTAGTGAGTTGCTGCATCCTTTTCTCCAATTAGAAAATAAACAATGAAGACTATAGTCGGTGGACTATAGTCTTCATTTTTGGATGATCGTGCTCATGGTAAGAGCGCGAAATGAGGCCGTCATAGACGCCTTTGCAAAAACATTGAAAGAGGCCCGCAAGCAGCGAGGTATGACCCAGGAGGATCTGGCCGACCAAGCCTCACTGGACCGTACATTTATTGGCATGCTTGAAACAGGTAAGCGTCAACCAACACTAAGTGTGATTTGTGCGCTCGCGTATGCACTGCATGAAACACCATCGCAATTGTTGAGTAAAGCTGTGAAGGTTGCAGAGATGACAGTACCCAATCAGCAGTTGGTGCATGAACTCACTGCAGGTGACAGGCGCTCAAAAAAGTCCGCTTCTGAC
>JAGWUS010000041.1 GCA_028868305.1 Burkholderiales bacterium
GCGCCGTAACGCTGGCGTGCCAGAGCGGCCCCTTGGGCCAGGGCTTCGAGCTTCTTGACGGCCAGTTCGCGGCTCATGGGCGCCAGGCCGCAGTTGGTGCAGGGAAACAGGCGATTGCGGGGCACATGCTGCAAAGCCATGCCAATGGTGTCGGCAATCTGCTCGGGGGTTTCGATCACATCGCTGGCCACGTCGATCACGCCCACCATCACGTCCTTGCCCTGGAGCAGGGCCATCATCTCGGGTGGCACATGGGAGTGGTAGCACTCCAGGCTGACCTGCTGGATGCTGCTGGCCGCCAGCGCAGGAAACACCTGCGCGTACTGGCGCCACTCGCCGCCCAGGGTTTCCTTCCAGTCAGTGTTGGCCTTGATACCGTAGCCGTAGCAGATGTGCACGGCGGTGGTGCACCCACGCCTTTCGGGCGTGGCCTCGCGGTTGAGGCCTCGGGCCGCAACTTCCAGCGCGGCCACGCCCCAGTCTGCGGCGTCCTGCATGTAGACATTGAAAGCCGGCTCGTCGAACTGGATGATGTCCACGCCGTCCGCTTGCAGGGCCAGCGCTTCCTGGTTGAGCAGCTCGGCAAAGGCGAACGCCATGGCCTTGCGGTCGCCATAAAAGCGGTCGGCCACGGTATCCACAATCGTCAAAGGCCCGGGCAGTGTGAACTTGAGTTTTTTCTTCGTGTGGGCACGGGCCAGCTGGGCCTCGAACGCATGCACCCTACCCTTGAGGCGCAGCGGTGCCACTACCTGCGGCACCATGGCGTCGTAGCGGTTGTTGCGGATGCCCATCTTGACCTTGTGCTCAAAGTCGATGCCTTCGACCTGCTCCAGAAAGCCATGCACAAAGTGCTGGCGGCTTTGCTCGCCGTCGCCCACGATGTCCAGGCCGGCGTCTTCCTGCGCCTTGATCCACAGCAGCGTGGCATCGGCCTTGGCCTGCTGCAGCTCGGGGCCGGCCAGCTTCCACTGTGGCCAGAGTTTTTCGGTCTCGGACAGCCAGGAGGGCTTGGGTAGGCTGCCTGCAATGGCGGTTTCAAACATGGTCTATTTCCCTTCAGATTCCTGCAATACGCGCCACATCACTTTACCTGCCCCGCTCTTGGGCAGGGCATCGACAAACTGGATCGTGCGCGGGGCCTTGTACACGGCCATGTTCTCATGGCACCAGGCCAGCAGTTCTTGCTCAGTCACCTGCGCATGGCTGGCGCGCTTGACCACCACCGCCTTGACCGACTCGCCGCGGTAGGCGTCTTTGGTGGAGATGATGCAGGCCTCCTGCACCGCGGGGTGGCGAAACATCAGCGCTTCGACCTCGGCCGGCCAGACCTTGAAACCCGAGGCATTGATCATGCGCTTGAGCCGGTCGGTCAGAAAGAAATAACCGTCTTCGTCCACATGGCCCAGGTCACCGGAGCGGAAGAAACGCTTGCCGTCAATCTCTACAAACACGGCCTCGGTCGCGTCGGGCCGCTTCCAGTAACCCTTGAACACCTGCGGGCCGTGGATCAGGATTTCGCCTTGTTCCCCCTGCGGCATTTCTGCCAGCGTGTCCGGGTCCACCACACGCGCATCGACCCCCATGAAGGGAATGCCAAGGCACTGCTGCTTGGGCGCATCGGGAGGGTTGCTGTGCGACGGGGCGGCGGTTTCGGTGAGGCCATAGCCTTCCACATAGCGCAGGCCAAACTGTTCCCACAGGCGCTGGGCCACCGCCTGCGGCATGGCCGCACCACCGCCGCCGATATAGACCAGGCTGGAGAGGTCGTACTGCCCGAAGTTGGGGCTGGCCATGAGGTCGATCACCATGGTGGGAATGTTGGTCCAGTGCGTGACCTTCCAATGTGCAATCAGGCGCCCGGCCAGCTCACGGTCCCAGCGCGGCATGATGACCAGCGTGGCCCCGGCGGCCATGTTGGTGTGCATCAGGCTCACCATGCCGGTGATGTGGAACATGGGCACCACCATCAGCGTGACGTTTTCCATGGTGCCGTTGCCCCACAGGCCGCTGGCCACCGCGTTGTGCATGATGCTGCTGTGGGTGTGCATACAGCCTTTGGGCAGGCCGGTGGTGCCGCTGGTGTACGGCAGTACGGCCAGATCGGCAGGCCCCACAGCCAGCACCGGTGGCGTGCCTTCGGTGGCGAGAGCGGTCTCCCACGCGTGCACCTGCCCGCCCTGCAGCGCGGGCAGCGGGTGGGGCGTGCACAGCCAGTCACGCCAGGCGACGGGCATGGCGCTCGCACCTTCGGACTGCGGATCGAAGGTATCGGTGAAGTGCGTCACCAGCAGGTGCTGCAGCCGTTGCGCGGGTTCCAGCGCATCGCTGGCGCGGGCCAGCTCGGCGGCCAGGTCAGAGGTAGTAATCGCCACCTTTGCGTCAGGGTCGGTGATGAAGTGTTTGAGCTCTTCTGCACGGTTCATGGGGTTGACCGGCACCACCACCGCGTTGGCGCGCAGAATCGCAAAATGCGCAATCACCAATTGGGGGCAGTTTTGCATGTTGAGCACCACCCTGTCGCCCTTTTCGACCCCCAGCCCTCGCAAACAGGCCGCAAGTCGCTCTGCTTTTTGTAGCAACTCCAGGTAGCTGACGACCCGGCCAAAGAACACCAGCGCCGCCTTGTCCGGATAGCGCCGGGCGTTCACCTCCAGGTTGCCCCACAGCGAGGTAGCAGGCACCGTAATGGCGTGTGGCAGGCGTTTGGGCCAGAAACGGTAGTGGGGACGGTCCATGAAAACTCTCCAAGATTGCATTGCCCTGCACGATAAAGGATGCCCAAGTTGAGAATGTCTCGACGGCGACTTCACCCTCCTGGCACGGATTCTGCTCATAGCGTGGCGCACGTTGCCTGAACCCACATCGATATCCCGATGAATGTATTGCATAACGTTCAAGAGTAAACCCTTAGACTGGGCGGCAGGCGATGGCGCTAAAGTTGACGTCTTGGTCAAACGCAGGCGCGTGACCACTAACATTCGCGATTTTTGACTGGAGCATTTGCAGATGAAACTGAACACTTTGAAAACTGTTGCAACCCTGGTAGCGGCAATGGGCACCCTTGCTGCTGCCCCGGCATTTGCCGGCAAAACCCTGGACGCCATCAAGGCCCGTGGCCAGCTAGTTTGCGGTGTAAACACCGGTCTGGCAGGCTTCAGTGCTGCCGACTCCAACGGCAAATGGAATGGCCTGGACGTTGACGTCTGCCGCGCAGTGGCAGCAGCCGTACTGGGCGATGGCGAAAAGGTCAAATACGTACCCCTGAACGCACAAGCCCGTTTCACCGCATTGCAGTCCGGCGAAGTGGATGTGCTGTCCCGCAACACCACCTTCACCCTCACCCGTGACGCCTCCCTGGGCCTGAGCCAGACCGCCGTGACCTACTACGATGGCCAGGGCTTCATGGTTCCGGTCAAGAGCAAGATCAAGAGCGCCAAGCAGCTCAAGGGCCAGACCGTGTGTGTACAGTCCGGCACCACCACAGAGAAAAATCTCACCGACTTCTCCAAGGCGTCTGGCCTGGGTATCAAGCCAGTTGTGTTCGAAAAGCTCGAAGCCGCTGAAGGTGCCTATTTCTCCGGACGCTGCGTGGCGTACACCACGGACGCTTCCGGCCTGGCATCTACCCGCAACAAGGTTGCCAAGAACCCTGCGGACCACGTCATCCTGCCCGACCTGATTTCCAAAGAACCCTTGGGCCCCATGGTGCGCCGCGGTGACGACGAGTGGACTGCCATCGTGAAGTGGACCGTATTTGGACTGTTGGAAGCCGAAGAATACGGTGTAACCGCAGCCAATGTGGACGAGCAGAAGGCTACCAGCAAAGACCCCGTGATAGGACGCCTGCTGGGTACCACAGAAGATACTGGCAAGCTGCTGGGTCTGGACAAAGACTGGCTGGCGCGCGCCATCAAGACCACCGGCAACTACGGTGAGATTTTTGAGCGCAATGTCGGACCGAAATCTGCCCTGCATCTGCCCCGTGGTCTGAACAACTTGTGGAACAAGGGCGGCATCCAGTACGCACCTCCCGTTCGTTAATGGAAACCGACCAGGGTAGACGCCCTGGTCCCCAGGGGTAGGCGCAATACCAATTGCCCTACCCCTTCGTATTTGCGTTGGATTCACACTAAAACAAGGGCTTGCATGTCCACACCCTCTACCCCATCAAAGAAGTCCTGGTCCTGGCGCAGTCAGGCCTTCCGGGGCCTGGTTTACCAGATCGTCACCGTCGCACTAATTGCGCTGACGGTTCTCTATCTGGCGAACAACACCAGTACCAACATGAAAGCGCGCGGCATCCAGAGCGGCTTTGACTTCATGCTCGGCAGCGCCGGGTTTGACATTGGCGAGAGCCTGTTTGCCTTCGATTCTGCCGAACCTTACTGGCGCGCCTATCTGGTGGGATTCACCAACACACTGCGTGTGGCGATTCTGGGCATCATTCTCACCACCATTTTGGGCACACTGATTGGCGTAGGTCGCTTTTCACGCAACATTCTGGTGCGTGGCCTGTGCACGGTGTATGTCGAATTCTTTCGCAACATTCCAGTACTGCTGCAGTTGCTGATGTGGTACCTGATGTTCACCGAGGTTCTCCCCGCTGCGGAAGACGCGTGGACGCTTGGCCCGTTCTTTTTGAGCAAGGGCGGACTGAACTTCCCCATTCCCGACTGGGCCGGTGGTCATGTGTGGGCGGCATGGGGACTGCTCGTCGGCGTCGGTGCCGCGGTGTTCTATCGCAAGCGGGCGCAGCATACCTTTGAAGCCACCGGTCAGATCCAGAGCATGTTCTGGGTTCCGGTGTCCATTGCCGTCGCTGGCGGAGTGTTAGGCTGGCTGGTCGGCGGCGCACCAACCGCCATGAATGTCCCGATCAAGGGTGAATTTGCCATTGAAAACGGTGGGGCCCTCACCCCCGAGTTTTTGTCCGTGCTTCTCGGGCTGACCATCTACACCGCTGCCTTTGTGGCGGAGGTGGTGCGTGGTGGCATCCAGTCGGTGTCGGCCGGTCAGGCCGAGGCGGCCAGTGCGTTGGGTCTGAGCCGCGGCCAGACCATGCGCCTGGTGATGCTTCCGCAGGCGCTGCGCGTCATTATTCCGCCGGTCACCAACCAGTACCTCAACCTGACCAAGAACTCGTCGCTGGCCGTCGCCATTGGCTACCCGGATGTGGTGTCTATCGCCAACACTGCCATCAACCAGACAGGTCGCGCGGTAGAGTGCATTGCACTGATCATGCTGGTGTACCTGAGCACATCGCTGGCGACATCGTTACTGATGAACTGGTACAACACCCGGTCTGCGATCAAGGAACGCTAAGGAGCAAGCCATGAGCGCACAAACCTTTCAACCCATTCCCGCACGGCCTGCACCGGTCAAGACCGAAGGGCTGGTCGCCTGGATACGCACCAACCTGTTTGGTGACATCCGCACCTCCATCGGCACACTGGTAATTGGTGCTGCACTGCTGTACATCCTGCCGCCCTTTTTGAAATGGGCCTTCATCAACGCCATCTGGGCCAAAGACTACGATGCCTGCCATACCGCTGCTGGCGCCTGCTGGGGCGTGGTCGCCGAGAAGTTCCGCATCATCATTTTTGGCCGCTACCCCTTTGAAGAACAATGGCGCCCGCTGGTCGCCACCACGGCGCTGCTCGGCCTGCTGATTGCCAGTTGCATGCGCGCCTTCTGGAAGTCCTGGCTAGCCATTCTGTGGATTGCGGTGCTGGCCTTCTTTTTCACCGTGATGTATGGCGGAATTTTGGGCCTGTCGCGTGTGGAAACAGATCGCTGGGGGGGCCTGCCACTGACCATCCTGCTGGCTTCGCTGTCCATGTCCATGGCCTTTCCAATCGCCCTGGTGATTGCACTGGGCCGCCGTAGCACCTTGCCGGCCATCCGCAGCGTGTGCACCATTTACGTAGAGCTCATCCGTGGCGTGCCGTTGATTTCAGTGCTGTTCATGGCGTCCTTCATGTTCCCGTTGTTGATGCCACAGGGCTTCAATATCGATGTACTGGTGCGGGTGCTGGCCGGCATTACCGTGTTTGCAGCTGCCTACATGGCCGAGGTCATTCGCGGCGGTCTACAAGCCATCCCCAAAGGGCAAGTTGAAGCAGCGGCCACCCTGGGCCTGAGCTACTGGCAGACCCAGCGCAAGATCGTGCTGCCGCAGGCGCTGGCGATGGTGGTGCCCGGCATCATGAACAACTTCATCTCCACCTTCAAGGACACCTCGCTGGTGACCATCGTTAGCCTGTACGAGCTGACCGGCGCCATGAGCCTGGCCCTGAATTCCGATGCCAACTGGCGGCCCTTCAAGATTGAAGGCTACCTCTTCATCGCCCTCATTTACTTTGCATTCTGCTTCTCCATGTCGCGCTACAGCCAATGGATTGAAAAGCAGGTCAACAAGAGCAAGCTCCGCTAAGGAAACCCCATGTCAGAACCTATCATTACCTTCGACAAAGTCAACAAGTGGTACGGCAACAGCTTCCATGTGCTGCGCGACATTGATCTCACCGTCAAGAAAGGCGAACGCATCGTGGTCTGCGGCCCTTCCGGTTCAGGCAAGTCCACCATGATCCGCTGCATCAACCGCCTCGAAGAGCACCAGCAGGGCCGCCTGGTGGTGGACGGCGTAGAGCTGACCGATGACATCAAGGCCATCGATACGGTGCGCAAGGAAGTGGGTATGGTGTTCCAGCAGTTCAACCTGTTCCCCCACCTTACGGTACTGGAAAACCTGACTCTGTCGCCCATGTGGGTCGGCAAGGTACCCAAAAAGGAGGCCGAAGAAAAAGCCATGGAGCAACTCAAGCGCGTACGCATTGCGGAGCAGGCCAGCAAGTACCCGCTGCAACTCTCTGGCGGTCAGCAGCAACGGGTGGCGATTGCGCGGGCGCTGTGCCTCAAACCAAAAATCATGCTTTTTGACGAGCCTACGTCAGCGCTGGACCCCGAGATGATCAAGGAAGTGCTGGATGTAATGATTGCCATGGCTGACCAGGGCATCACCATGATCTGCGTCACCCACGAGATGGGCTTTGCCAAGGCCGTGGCGGACCGTGTGATCTTTATGGACCAGGGACAGATCGTCGAGCAGAACAACCCGCACGACTTCTTCAACAACCCGCAAAGCGAACGCAGCCGCGACTTCCTGTCCAAGATCCTGGGGCACTAGGCCCCATAGCCTGTTACTAGAGATATTCGCTGGCCCTGAACCTGCGTGTGGCCAGCCAGTATTCCCAGGTATAGCCGGGCCACAGGGTGTCAATCTCGCCCTTGGCGTTCTGGTACCAGCTTTTACAGCCCGAGGACCACACCGTGCTTTTCATCTTCTGCTGCACCAAGGCATAGTTGTCACGCTGCACGTCTGGTCGCAGCCGTAGGGCAGTAAGCCCGCTGACACGCAGGGACTGCAATGCTTTGACGATGTAGTGCACTTGGCACTCGATCATGAAGATGATGGAGTTGTGGCCCAGCCCGGTGTTCGGCCCCACCAACAGGAACAGATTGGGGAAGCCTGCCACCGTGATGCCAAGCCGGGTGGCCGCCGGCTGCGTGTCCCAGAGCTTGCCCAATTCCAGCGGTTCTCCATTGGCCGGTTCACCGTAGATTTTCAGGGGTGCGACAAACTCCGTCGCTTTGAATCCGGTGCCCCACACAATCATGTCACAGGGGTACAGCACACCATCGGCACCGACCACACCCTCTGGCGCAATGCGTGCCACGGCCTGCGTGACCAGGCGCACGTTGGGACGCTGCAGGGTGGGAAACCAAGTGTTGGAAATCAGCAGACGCTTGCAACCAGGATTGAAATCTGGTGTAAGTGCCTTGCGCAGGGCGGGGTCTGCCACCTGGCGCCGCAGATGGTGGCCCGACAGGCGCCGGAGCATGTTCTGCACGCGCCGGGAACCCATGAAGCCCCTGCCCACCATCTCATTGAACCAGTACACACGCCAGCGGCTTAGCCGCTGCAAGCCTGGAACATGGCGGTACAACCAGCGTTTTTTGGCCCCGTAAGGCTTGTCCCAGCGAGGCATTACCCACGCAGCGGTGCGCTGAAAGACATCCACGTGCGCGGCATGCTGTGCAATCTCGGGCACAAACTGGACAGCGCTGGCACCAGTACCTACAACGGCAATACGTTTGCCCCTGAGCTCAATGTCATGACGCCAGTGGCCTGAGTGAAAGCTTGGTCCGGCAAAAGTGGCCAGCCCTGGCAGGTCCGGGATGGCGGGCTTGCTCAGCGGTCCGGTAGCCACAATCACATGCCGCGCCAGCAACGGTGATTTCCCGGCAATGTCCACCTGCCAGCAGGATTGTTCGGGCAGCCAGCGCAGGCTTTCCACCTCCCAGTTGAATCGGATCAGGCGGCGCAGATCATAGCGATCAGTCAAACGCAGGATGTAGTCTTGAATCTCGGGCTGCTGCGGATACGGTCGGGTCCAACGGGTGTTGGGCGCGAATGACAGTGAGTACATGTGCGATGGCACGTCGCAGGCACAGCCGGGGTAGATATTGTCGCGCCAGGTACCGCCCACCTCGCTGCGATGCTCCAGTATCACCAGTGACCGCAAGCCACTCTCGCGCAGACGAATGGCAGCACACAGGCCACCAAAACCCGCCCCCACAATGGCAGCATCCATCACCACAGGGGCTGCGCTCATTGCGTGGTCACCCGGCGCATCGAATCCATCCACTTCTGTCGCATCTAGACCTCCCGGGGCAATGCATGACCTACGAATTCTAAGGTGCCCGGTGCCCCACACAGAAATTGCGCAAGGAGTGCCCATCGGCAAACGGAATTCGGTTAAATTGCAGCGATGCCTCTACCCATCCAGACCCTGCAAGCCCTGCCTGCCAATTTTTCAAGCAGCGAGTTCCGCTCGGCGCTTGGCATGTTCGCCACCGGGGTCACCATCGTTACCGCGCGCACAGCAGAAGGAAAGCTGATTGGCCTGACAGCGAACTCCTTCAACTCGGTTTCCGTGAATCCGCCCTTGGTGCTCTGGAGCCTTTCGCGCAACGCAGGCTCCATGGGTGCATTCAGTACAGGGTCACATTACGCCATCAACATCCTCAGCGCAAGCCAACAGGATCTGGCACGACAGTTTGCTGCGCCAGTGCCTGACCGCTTTGCGGGAGTGCAATACACGCTGGGGGCCACGGGCGCTCCGTTGATCCAGGGTGCGACCGCCACATTTGAATGCTTTAACCGCAGCCAATACGAAGAAGGTGACCACGTTATCTTTGTGGGAGAGGTGGAGCGTTGTGCCCGTCAGGATGGCGCATCGCCCCTGCTCTTTCACGGCGGAAGGTTTTACGCAGAGCACCCCCTGTAGGGTGCTCCAGCGGGTCCCCGAGTCAATGACCTAAAGCGTTGTCCGCGTCGGACAATGCGCTGCGATAGGCGCCACAACCAATCAGCAGATCATCGCTGAGTGGCAAAACGTAGGACGACTTGCCTTTGACCGTTCCGGTAACGAGGTTGATGATGTTGTATTCCACCCAGCCACCACCTTGCTCACAGCGGTGCCATGCATCATCCAGCAGCTGCTGCGCATCCACACCGGGCGCGTCAAAAAGGCTTGTGCCCACACGCTTGCGATCAGCCCCCATGATGCGATAAATACCCTGGCGGTCGAAAACAAAAACGTAAAGATCCCTGTCCACAAAGCCACCTTGCGGATCGTGAAGCACATCGGCGGCGGCATCGAATCCGATTTCCTGCACCAGTGCATGGGCGCGCGTTGTCAGCACGAGCGCCTCATCGGCAGTTCCCTGGCGCAGTTTGATGTAGGTGACGGCATCTTCGAGCTGACGCGATCGCTGCATGAGACGCGCAGAACGGTGCGACGTACGGTCCACCAGGCCGGAGTTCTCGATGGTGACCTTGTCCAGATCGCCCACGGCCTGCACCACCTCGGCCAGCGCAATACTTTGTTTGGCGCTGCCGTCGGCCATGGCTTCCACATTCTGGGCAATTTCCGAAATACCAGTCACCAGACTACCCATCAGATTGCTGACGTCCCGTATTTCCTGCACGGTGGCACTTACCCTGGATGCCGAGTCGGCGATCAACGAACGCACCTCTCCCGCAGCAACTTGGCTGCGCCGCGCCAGTGCACGCACCTCAGCGGCCACGACTGCAAAGCCCTTACCCTGCTCGCCAGCGCGCGCCGCTTCCACAGCGGCGTTGAGGGCCAGCAGATTGGTCTGGAAGGCAATGCCGTCAATGGTTCCGATTATTTCCCGCATGCGGTCCGAGGTGGACTGAAGGCCTGCCATAGCCCCCACTGTCTTGCCCATCAGGGAGCTGGCATTGTCGGCCTCGAGACGCAAACTCCGGGTCATCAGACTGACTTCCTGTGCTGCCTCGGAATTGCGGGCTACGGTATCGCTTACCTGGCCCACGTTGGACGTGGCTTCCTCCAGGCTGACCGCCTGCGACTGGGTACGCTGCGAGAGGGAATGCCCATCTTCCACCAACTGCCCTCCCACATGGGTCACCATGCTTGAGGCACTGCGCACGTCTGCCACCAGAGTCGACAGCACCTCCAGCATGGCCTCAAATTCACGGCTGATCTGGGCCAATTCATCCTGACCTGGTACTACCACTCGTGTTGCAAGATTGCCTTGGGTGCCTTCCTGTATTGCACGGTGCAGGATGCTGATGCTGTTGACAGTCGCCACCGAAAAACAAACCAGCAAATACATAACAGCCAGAATGCCTACCGTCGCCAGCGTACCCAGAATGATGGCCTGCCGCAGTGCGAATTGCTGACGCTGCTCAAGGCGTCCAACCAACATGGTGGAGGCCTCTGTCCGGAAAGTGCGTCCCGTCTCAATCGCTTTCCCGGACAGTGCAAACAATGCTTCCGATATCTGCGGGCTGGACTCCTTGCCAACTTGGTCACGCAAGGCTTGGGTGAGCGCCGATGTGGCTGAAACAGCCTCAGTACCAGACGGAGGAATAGTACCTTTGCCTGCGCGCTGGAAGGCTTCAAATTTTTCGTTCACAAGTTGGGTGCGCAAATCCACCTGATCAGTTGTACCGGCAAGTGCTGCAAATGCCTGTCTATCCGCGGCCTGCCCTTGCCAGATGGCCAGAAACGCACGCATATTGCTGACGCCTTCCAGCCATGGGATGGCAAGTTCGGTCAACACCGCTTGCAGAAAATAGGTGTCAGGAAAGGGATCCAGCACCAGAGTGGAGTTTTCTCCGATCAGCAGAGACATCCGCCGCAGAGCTTCTACCAGTTTGAGGTAGCGGCTTGCGGCAATCGTATCGTTGTCACCGGCTTCAGCAACGGCCTGTAGCTCCGGCTGAATAGCACCCCACGTGCCACTCAGACCCAGTTTCGGTTGCTGGCCGACAGTCGCATCCACTTGCCGAACTAAAGCTTTCAACTGCTCGCGTGTCTTGGCACGCATCTGTTCAAATTCAGGTTGTGTTGCCAAAAGCGATTCGACCCGGTGGTGTTGAACCTCGGTGACCAGATCAGTAACTTGGGATATGGCCTTGGCGCCAAGCACCTCGCTTCTGGCTGTTTCAAAATCACCCAGCAGGCGAAACACTTGAAGGTAAGTCACAACCACCAGCGGCACCACCAAAATGGCTGCCATCACGGCCAATTTTGCCGACATGCGAAAGCGCTGCATCAGCGCAACGCCAGGGGCCAGCCATGTACCGGCCTTCACTTGTAATGATTCAGAACGCATAGTTTGATAGGGACCCCAGTTGGAGCGCCAATGCCCCCCGCCAGCGCCATGATAAACGTATCAACCCCGGTCAAAGGCGAATAACACGCTGAAATTCTGCCGCTAATGCCGATGCTTCCAGGGGTTTGGGGACATAGCCATCGGCACCAGCTCGCCTGAAACGCGCTGCATCCCCGGGCTCATTGTGGGAGGTGGCCATGATGACTGGCAAATGCCCACCCAGGCGCTGCTCCTGGGCGCGAATGGCGGCCAGCGCCTGCAGACCATCCATGACGGGCATCATCACATCCATCAGCACCACGTCAAAGTTGAGCTTGGCAAGGCATTTCAGCGCCTTCTCGCCATCGCCCACCACCACCCCGGTATGGCCCATTATCTGCAGCAAACCCACGGCCAATCGCTGATTGATGATGTTGTCTTCAGCCACAAGCACTTTGAGCGGCCTTACCGCGGAACCCGAATCGTTCATCATGAAAGTTACTCTAACTCCATATGTCAATCAACTTGCTGCACTCTATCGCAGCCAGCTCAAAATCCAGATCTGCCATGGCAGCATCCAGCGCCTGCGTGCCATCCTCAATTGCGTCACCCATGGTCTGACGCAGAGTGGCATGTATTTCCATAGCCGACATGTCGAACATCTCCAGCGCAGCCTTCAGCCGCTGCAACTCGGTCAGCATTTGCAGCTTTTCTTTGCCCTGCAAAACCAGCGGTGCGGCAGACCCCGCAACCTTACCCCTGTCACCAGACGTGTCTGTGCGGGCGACCACCTCCTGTAACGCCGGCAGCGCCCGGTCCAGACCAAGACAGACCGCATCGCAAGCCGCGCGCAGCATCACGCCATCCTGCGTGGACACTGCCAATTTTTCGGCATGCGCTGCCATCCCAGCAATATCGTCCACCCCCAGTGATGCCGACAGACCCTTGAGAGTGTGCAACTCCCGCCGGACGTCAGCCAGTGCATCGCTCTCCAGCAAGGCCAGCAGCCGCACGCGAAAAGTCAGGGTCTGCTGGACGAATGCCGACATGGCACGGTGCAGCAGACCGGTGTTCCCGCCCATCCGCTCCAGCGCGCCCTCCACATCCACACCGGGTGGCCAAGGTTTGCGGTGCAGGTCTGCCGACTGGTGCTCCGCCGCCGGTGCATTTGTATCAGCATCTGCCATGGCGAACAATGCCTGGGGCGTCCAGTCCGTGTGGCGCACCAGCACCTGCACCAGCGCCTTGAGGTCGAAGGGCTTGCCAATATGGTCGTTCATGCCGGCCTGCAGGCAGGCCTCACGGTCGGTTGCCATCACATTGGCGGTCATCGCAATGATGGGCATGTGCTGAAGCGCTGCCGTTTGCCGGATGGATCTCGCCGCGGTCAGGCCATCCATCACCGGCATCTGCAGATCCATCAACACGATATCAAAGGGTGGATGCGCTGCCAATGCCGCATCGACACCCAACTGGCCGTTATCCGCCAGTGTCACACTTGCGCCCTGCGTGCACAGCAATTCCTTGGCCACCTGCTGATTAATCGGGTTGTCTTCCACCACGAGAATGCGCATGCCGCCCAGGGACCCCGTGACCGGCTTGGCGTCGGTCGCCGTGGCGGCCAGCGCCGGCGGTGCCGTGCTGGCAACCTGGGGCGCTTCAAGTGCATGTGCCATGACACTGCGGAACATATCTGCCGTGAGCGGCTTGACCATATAGCCGCCAATCAATGCCTGCTCGCGCTCTGTGCGCTGGTGCAATGCTGCATGGCCTTGCCCGCTCATCAACACCAGCACTGGCGCGCCCTGCTCCGCGTACAAACGACGGATGGTGCGCAAGGTCTCCCAGCCATCCATGCCGGGCATGCGCCAGTCGACAAACACAGCGTCCAGAGCCCCCTCCCCTTGCGCAAGACTAGAGCGCAAAGCAGCAACCGCCTGTTCACCCGAATTGGCCTGGATGACGTCCCACCCCAGCGAACGCATAATGGCCGCACTGCTGGCCAATGCCACCGGATTGTCATCGACCAAAAGGGTTCTCAATGCCCCCGTGGCAGCGGCAACAGGCGCAGGAAGCTGTGCATCCTCCATGGTCGGTACCACTTGCAATTCCAGCACAAACCGGAAGGTGCTGCCCTGACCCGGCGCGCTCACCAGATCAAGTTCCCCCCCCATCAGACGGATCAGTCGTCTGGAGATCACCAGTCCCAGCCCGGTGCCACCAAAACGCCGGGTGGTACTGGCTTCAGCCTGGGTAAACGCATCAAAAATACGACCCTGATTTTCTGGTGCGATACCGATCCCTGTATCCACCACGGAAATTTCCAGCCGTACCCGGTCCGCCTCCTTCTCCAGCACGCGCATGCGCAGCACAACATGGCCACGTTCGGTGAACTTGACGGCATTACCCCCCAGATTGATCAACACCTGCTTGAGCCGCAGTGCATCACCTACCAGTCTGGCCGGAACATCTGGGTCCACATCAAACAGCAGATCCACATCCTTGCCCCCCAGATTCGAAGACAGTATCACTGACAGGTCATCGAGCAGCTGCGATAAGGAGAACGGCTCCAAATCCAGTTGCATCTTGCCGGCTTCCACCTTGGAAAAATCCAGAATGTCATTAAGCAGCCCCAGCAGGGACCGTGCAGCACTTTCGGTCTTGTCGGCGTAGTCAAGTTGCCGGGGTGACAGCGGTGTGCTGTGCAACAGTTGCAACATGCCCAGAATGGCGTTCATGGGCGTGCGGATTTCATGGCTCATATTGGCCAGGAACTGACTCTTGGAAACATTGGATTCCTCTGCCTTGCGCATGGCGACGCGAAGGGAGTCCTCGTATTCTTTCTGGTGGGTGACATCGTAGGTAATGGCCAGATAGCCATTGATGTCCCCATTCGGTTCGCGCATCGGCGAAATTACCATCGTCGCGATGAAGGTGGTGCCATCCTTGCGTACCAGTGTCCACTCCGGAGTATCCCTGCTTTCGGCAACATGGGAAAAAACCTCGTCTTCGTCCGGCTCATGGCCCAGCTGCAAAGCCAACGATTCGCGGACCAAATCCATCTGGCTGGGGTCAAACAGTAACCCCAATGACCGACGGTGCAACATGTCTGCAGCGGCATGACCCGTCAGGTTTTCAGCCCCTTTGTTGAACACCGTAACCTTTCTGCCCAGGTCAGTGGCAATGACACCCACGTTCACCGCGGAGTCCAGTACGGCCTGAAGGGTTGCGCTGGTCTGAGCGAGCGAGCGGTTGGCCGCTTGGGCCGCCTCATTGGCCTGCTTCAGCTCGGTAATGTCTACCCTGAAGCCTACCCGATGCCCATCCGGCATCAGACGCTCCACAACGCGCAGCCAGCGTCCGTTGTCCAGCAACTGCTCCATGTTGGTTGCACCGGCAAGGTGTTGCCGCATGCGTTCTGTGACCCACTCATCCACGCGCCCCACGGCTGCCCGGTACTGTCCGCGCTCGGCCCCACCGCGGATGATGCTCTCAAACGTAGCGCCAGGGACAATCAAATCTGCAGAGGCGGCGTACAGCACACGGTACTTTTCATTGCAAAAAACCAGCCGGTCCTGCGGGTCGTACAGCACATAGGCCTCGTTCACGGCGTCAATGGACTCGCGCAGGATCGCCTCGCTGCGTTCGATCTTGAGCTGAATTTCCTTCTCGCGCGTGACATCCTGAAACGCACCGACCAGGCGTACTGCCCCGGTATCGTCAAATTCAGTCTCGCCGGTAGAACGCACCCACAGTGCTTGTCCATGGGCATTCACTATGCTGGCTGTGAGATCCCAGCCCACGGCCTGTTCGATTGCTCTGCGAATCGCGGCGCGCACTGTCTCGCGATCCGATTCCAAGTAAAAACCGAGCGCCTCTTCCATGCTCGGCTGAAAACCGGGTTCCACGCCATGGATCAGACAGGTCTGCTCACTCCATTTGACACGGTGAGTTTTCAGATCCACTTCCCATGCCCCCACACCGGCCAATCGACCAGCCCGGTTCAGGAAAGACTCCATATCGCGCAGTCCGATCTCCAGTGCCTTGGTGTCGGTAATGTCGGTGTGGATTCCGCCTATCCATTCCACATCCCCGTCAGGGGTTCTGCTCATCACCTTGGCCCGGCTAAGAATCCACAGCCACCGACCGCTTTTATGGATTGCGCGCACTTCGATGCTGTATTCATCCGCCAGCCCCTGACGGCATCTTTCCAGGGCGTTGCCGATCCGGACCTTGTCGTCCGGATGCACCTGCTGACGCCAGAATTCGTCCACGCTGGGCACTACCTCTTCAAGATTAAAACCCATCATTGCGCACCAACGATCACTGCAGCTGGATGCCCCCGTCTGAAGATTGGACTGCCAAGTACCGACGTTGGTGCCGGAGAGAATATTGTCGGCACGCTCCTTTTCCAGCTTCAGCGACTCCTGAGCATGCCGGGCGACAGTGATATCGGACTCAACCGACATGAACCCCTTAATCTCGCCGTGTTCATCCGGCAAAGGCTGGATTTCCATACTGATCCAGTACTCGGAGCCATCTTTGCGCTGGTTGATCAACTCATACGTGCCGCCGCGCCGTGCACGCAGGTCACGCCCGATGGTCTGCACCACCGATTTATCGGTGTTTGCGTTTTGCAGCAGGTGCCCTGGTACCTTGCCCATGGCCTCTTCAGCGGTGTAGCCCGAGATGCGCGTGAATCCTTCATTGACCCACACCACGCGGCCAGCGGCATTGGTAAAGACCACTGCGTTGCTGGTGCGCTGAGCAACCAGTGCCATGCGACTCAGTTCAGCCGTCATATCTTTGGCCATGGCCATTGCGCGCACACGGGCTGTCAGTATCAACCACACCAGCGCACTAACCAGAATACTCAGCAAAGCGCCCCAAAAAGCGCTGCGTCCTGGTGCTTTGAGATCGACGGATTGCTCAAATCGATCAGTGGTGTTGGCACGCAAGGTCAACAACTGGCCACCCACCAGTATCGGACGACTGGTGTGAAACATATGCCCCAACGCGTGGTCCACGCCTGCTGCCACGCCCAACCGTCCCATGGGCTCTGTACTGTCAAAGACCAATGCACTGCCATCGGTCTCTGATCCAAAGAACAGCTGAAACTGCGCCATATCCTGCGTACTTTCCAGCGTCCCCGCCATCAATTCGGCCAGCACAATTGGAGCGTAAGCCCAGCCCTTGAACAAGCGCAAACGCTCGTGCTCAGTGTCTGGAACCCTGACCGAGGCATAGTAGGGCAGGTAGTAGAGAAAACCCGGGCGCTTTTCACCGTCCTGCACCAGGGTGATGCGGCCACTCAAAGCAGCCTTACCTTCCCGAAGGGCTCGCTCAGCCGCCAAACGGCGTATTGGCTCCGCCCCCACATCCAGTCCCACTGCAGCTCGATTGCGTTCCAGCGGTTCAATGTACTTGATGACGAAAAGGTCAGGCGCTTCGCCTGTGGTTTTGACCACGAAATCCGGTGCGCCATCCTTGCGCTGCTGTGCAATAAATGCTGGCAGCGCAGGACGCATCACCCGATCAATCACGCCGAACCCGCGTGCACCGGGGAATTCATGGTCAATGTCCCTGGATAGCATAAATTTTCTGAAAGCAGAACGAGAGTGAAAATCACTCGACACCAGCGCCCCACGCACACTGCGCAGAGGTGGCAACAAGCTGTCAAAGGCATCATGGATGGACTCTTCTATCCGGTCCACCTGCAACCCAAAGCGCAGCCTGGCGTCGGCGTAGACTTCCTGCCTGCTGGCCTGCACCCGCATGACGGCCACGGTCAAACCCGCAAGCAACACTGCAATTGCCCAGACCAGGGGGACGTTGCTGGCAGGTGGAACCGACACTCCGGCAGCCACCTGCCTGCGCCTCGCAAACCCGTGCCAGGCCCATAAACCCACCACCGCCGGCACGACCGGGGCAGCCATGTTCAGCACAATGTCAATGTGCCCATTCAGCCAACCTGCAACCGGCGCATCCATCTGCGCCCAAGCGCGGCTCGTCACCAGCAAGCCAAGCCAGACGGCGGTGGTGGAAATTCGCAACGTGGTGTCTCCCTTGAGCCTGCGAGAATTAACTCTTGAGCGATGATCATGCCATGAGCCAACGCAAAGACCATCTCGATTCCCGCGCTGTCAGCCTTTTGCTGGCCTGCTTTGTTTTCTGGGGATTCCAACAAGTGCTGGTCAAGGTAACGATCCCAGAGATTGCGCCAGTGTTTCAGGCGGGTATCCGTTTTGCGGGGGCCACCGTGCTGCTCCTGCTCTGGTGCCGTAGCCGCGGCATCTCCCTATGGGATCGCGACGGTTCACTGGCTGCCGGTTTGCTGGCGGGGGCGCTGTTTGCCACCGAGTTTGCATGTCTTTTTGTCGGTCTGCAGTATTCCACAGCGTCCAGATTGACCGTCTTCCTGTATACCTCGCCCCTGTGGGTTGCGCTGCTACTGCCCTGGATTGTCAGGACGGAGCGTCTGAACCGCACGCAATGGGTGGGGCTGACGCTCGCCTTTGCTGCCATTGTGTTTACCCTGCGCGAAGGATTTTCCGCCCCGGGACAGCCCATGCAATGGCTGGGTGATCTGCTGGGCCTGTTGGCCGGAATGTTCTGGGGTCTGACTACCGTCGTGATCCGCAGCAGCAAATTGACCCGGGTGTCCCCCGAAAAGCTGTTGTTCTACCAGGTGGCCATCAGCGCAGTGGCACTGCCCGCGATGTCCCTGGGCTTGGGAGAACCCTGGAACTGGCACTGGAGCACCTTTGCCTCAGGTTCGATACTGCTGCAGGTAAGCGTCGGCGCATTTGTAAGCTACCTGGTATGGATGTGGATTCTGGGGAACTACCCGGCGACCAAAGTCAGTGTGTTCGCCTTCCTGACGCCAGTATTTGCATTGATGTTTGGAGCACTCTGGCTCGGTGAACCAGTCACACCAGCCTTACTGTCCGCCCTGACCCTGGTGGCAGTGGGTATTGTGCTGGTCAACCGTTCTGCGCGGAAACCTTGAATGCTATTATTTCAATAGCTAGTCGCGCACATTCCACGAGGGCTAGAGGCCAATAAGACCCGCATTTGGTGTTCAAAACTACGGTGGGGTATCCAGACTGTTGCGCAGCGCCGCTTTAGCGACCGCATCGAGCGCCACTTCCACCACCGGTTGCCCGGAGACCATTCGCAGATGGCCCGCAGCCATGAGCTTGTCGCACGAACGCCGCGTCATGGACTGGGTTGCCCCCACGCTATTCGTAAACAGGAACAGGGTGCCGTGCGGGCTGGCCCAGGTCAGTTGGGTGCGCATCCACTGTCCGCTGGACTTGAGCTCGACCCAGGACCCCAGCGGCAGTTCGTCCAGGGCTGCAGGGGGTTCAACTGCCTGCACTGCGGCGCTTGCCGAAGCGGGCGCCATGGCCGCAGCGGAGTCATTGGGACCTGGCAAGTCGGCAATCTCAATGAAGTTGGAGGATTTTGCTTCTTCTGGCGCCACCCAGGGCTCTCCCGCTTCCACAAAGCTGGAGCGCAGGGTTGCCACCGCTGCTTCATGGGCCTTTGCCGGATCTGCTGTCCCCGCCAGCGGCGATGCCTTGCCCCCAGCAGGAGCACGAAACGCGCGCTGGTGAATCCCCATCAGGGCTTCGAAGAAAACACTGGTGCGTACTGCCGGATACTGGATGGAGTCCAGCCCTTCCCGCAACGTGCCCAGCAGGCGGGGCACCAGCCGCGTGAGTTTGGCCACGTTTTGCCGGGCAAGTTCGGGGTGGGCGCTCCACAGCAGTGCGGAAATCAAGGCCTGGTACTTGTCGGCCACTTCCGAACCGGCACCCCCCTTGATGCGCGCCTGCGCAACCACCTGGGCCCAGGGGCCGCAGAGAAAATCAACCACCACATCGGGCACCTGCGCCGCGTCTGGGTGCTCCTCGATGCTGCGCGCGATTTTTTCGGCCAGCAGATTGCGTGCCTCCGCATGCTGCAGGGCAAAAACGGCAGCTTCGCGGGCACGTTCTTTCTGCCGGGCAGCCTGCGCCCAGGTTTCATGCAAGCCCAGCAGCACCCGTTCAAACGGCTCGTCGTCCTGAATAGCCGTGGTGGCCAACGGCGCCACTGCCGCCTCCAGTTCTTTCAGGAATACATCAAATCCGCTGTTGCTCACCGAATCGAAGGCCAGGCTGCGGTGTGTCAACTCCTGCAGAAGCTGGCGCGCCGGATGCTGCTTTTCAGTAAAAAATCTAGGATCAGCCAGCGACAAACGCAGCAATGCCGGTTCCAGACTCCTGATCACCTGTTGCACAGGATCAAGCAGGCGTGGATCGTGGGCCATGTTGTCCAGCATCAGACTTACCACCTCCAGACTCAGCGCCTGCGCCACACTGGTGGCACTGCGCCGTATGGCCTGGCGCTGCACTTCTATGGGGTTGGTGGATGTGAGGTTCATTTCTGCGGCAGCAACACGCCGTTGCTCCAGTTTCTGCACCACGCGATCCACCTGCTGCATCTCCTTGAGCGCTTCCAGTGCAGCGGGAACCGTGGCGTCAAAATCAGTGACCGGCGCCTGTTGTGATGCGGCCGCACCCTCAAACTGCTGGGCAAATTGCTGTGCGAACCGGTCAACACGACTCAGAGGTTCGCCTCCATCAAGTTCACCCGCCAACAAGCGTCGCAAGCGGTCTAGCGTCAGCAGTCCATCGTCGCGGCTATGCACTCGCACTGACGGCTGCATAGCCGAGGCACTGGCTGGCGGGGCACCCGTTGTGAATTGGGCAACACCGCGCCCAACCCCGGGTCCGCCAGGCGTCTGAACCACTGCGTATCCAGCAGCAACGACACCTTGCGCACGCAGTTGCTCGCACAGGCGCTCATACAGCGCCTTGAGTTCCGTACTTAGCGCAGCGCTCATAGCACCCAGCCAGTCGATTTGCATGGCGCTTGAAACACCGGTTTGGGCCAGCACTTCCTGCAATGCCTGGATAAAACACTCCGGTCTCAAAGGATTGCGATCAGCCCGGACTGTTCCCATCCCCAGTGTCGAGCAAATCAGCGCGTTGAGTTCCGACAGTTGCGCATCACAGGCAAGCAACACTGTCTGCTGGACGCGCGCCACGGCCACGCTCGTCAGGACCTGGGCATCATCCATCAGTTCCAGATCTTCAAACTGAAGCGCCGCAACAGGACGATTAGCCGCCTGGACACCGGCATCGGGATTTGCAAAAACCCGCAACAGGGCTTGTGGATACTGTTTGCACAGATCCGACTCGCGCTGGCGCAATTGCCGCGCCGACTCGGCCAACGCATCACGCTCACGCAGGTCACGGCAGGCCGACTCACGCGTCTGCAAGATCTGCCGCGCGGCCGCCACCAGCCGCCCTGCCATCAGGTTCCCTGCCGCCGCAGCCTCCTGTACCGTGGAACGGTACGGGGACTCATGTCTGGCTGGGGATGGCGTGGCAGGCTTCTGGGACATGGCGAAAAGTCCTGCTGTGCTTATTTGAGTGCCTTGAAACGCATGCGATGCGGTTTGGCGCCCTCTTCACCCAGACGTTTCTTCTTGTCGGCTTCGTACTCTTGGTAGTTGCCGTCAAAGAACACCCACTGGCTGTCGCCCTCGGCGGCCAGGATGTGGGTACAAATGCGGTCCAGGAACCAGCGGTCGTGGCTGATGACCATGATTGAGCCAGCAAACTCCAGCAAGGCATCTTCCAGCGCGCGCAGGGTTTCCACGTCCAGGTCGTTCGACGGCTCGTCGAGCAGCAGCACGTTACCGCCTGCAATCAGGGTCTTGGCCAGATGCAGACGGCCTCGCTCACCACCGGACAGCGTGCCGACGCGTTTCTGCTGGTCGCCGCCGTTGAAGTTGAAGCGGCCACAGTAAGCGCGGCTGGCCATCTGGAATTTGCCCACATTCAGGATGTCGAGCCCACCGGAAACGTCTTCCCACACGGTTTTTTCGCTGGACAACTCGTCACGGTGCTGGTCGACAAAGGCCATCTTGACGGTCTGGCCGATCTTGACCGTACCCGAATCCGGCTGCTCCCTGCCGGCAATCATCTTGAACAGCGTGGATTTACCCGCGCCGTTGGGGCCAATGATGCCGACGATGGCGCCCGCGGGGATCTTGAAACTCAGGTTGTCGATCAGCAGGCGGTCACCAAAGGACTTGCTGACATTGGTGAACTCGATGACCTCATTGCCCAGACGCTCGGCCACGGGAATAAAAATTTCCTGCGTCTCGTTGCGCTTCTGGTATTCGAAATCGGACAGTTCCTCGAAGCGGGCCAGACGGGCTTTGCTCTTGGCCTGGCGGGCCTTGGGGTTCTGGCGTGACCATTCCAGTTCTTTCTTCAGGGCTTTGGCACGGGACTCTTCGCCCTTTTGCTCCTGCACCAGGCGGTCCTGCTTCTGTTGCAGCCAGTCGCTGTAATTGCCCTTGTAGGGAATGCCGGAGCCGCGGTCCATTTCCAGAATCCACTCGGCCGCGTTATCCAGGAAGTAGCGATCGTGGGTAATGGCCACCACGGTGCCGGAATAGCGCTGGAGGAACTGCTCCAGCCAGTCCACCGATTCAGCGTCTAGGTGGTTGGTGGGCTCATCCAGCAGCAACATGTCGGGCTTGGATAGCAACAGGCGGCACAGTGCCACGCGACGCTTCTCGCCACCCGAGAGCTTGCCGATGACGGCATCCCATGGGGGCAGACGCAGCGCATCGGCCGCGATTTCCAGCTGGTGCTCGCCGCCATCGCCGGCGGTGGCAATGATGGCTTCGAGCTGGGCCTGCTCGGCGGCCAGCGCGTCGAAATCGGCGTCTTCTTCGGCATACGCCGCATACACCTCTTCCAGACGGGCCTGCGCCGCCTTGGATTCGCCCATGCCGCCTTCAACCGCCTGGCGAACGGTCTCATTGGGGTCCAGTTGCGGTTCCTGTGGCAGGTAACCAATCTTCAGGCCCGCCATGGGAATGGCTTCGCCTTCGAACTCCTTGTCGACACCCGCCATGATCTTGAGCAGGGTGGACTTGCCGGAGCCGTTAAGACCGAGCACACCAATCTTGGCGCCGGGGAAGAAGGACAGCGAGATGTCCTTGAGGATGTAGCGCTTCGGCGGAATAATCTTGCCGAGGCGGTTCATGGAAAAAACGTATTGGGCCATTGCAGTAACTGATTTGGAAGCGTAAAGACGCCATTATCGACTGCAGGGCGGACAAGCGGTGGTTAGGCCTGCGCTTTAGTCTTCGGAAACCACCCGACTTGCATCATTGCGCAGGGCAGTCTGGGCCACGGCATCGAGTGCGTTATCCATCACCCTGCCATCGGATACCAGGCGGATCAGGCCCAGACCCTTGAGCCGTTCCATGGTTCTCCGGGACATGGAGTGGGCCATACCACCGCCCGAAATAAACATGAACAGGGTGCGATGCGGACTGGCCCAGGTCAACTGGGCGCGCACCCAGGAACCGGCCAGCGCCAAATCCACCCAGGAACCGGTGTTGAGGCTCTCCACGGTCCATTCCAGCGGCGCGACCAGCGTCTCGGGATCGTTGGCGGCCGTGAAGTCCAGCGCGATGTCGCCTGCGTCTTCCAGAAAGCCCGAATCGGAGGCTTCGTTGTCGGCCATCCAGAATGACTCGGCAGCGGCCATTTCGTCGTCTGGCGAAATAGACACCCGGTCCACGACCGATTCAATCGGCGTACCCGACGGAACGGCGCGCACCGTTTCGAAGGCTTTTTCGTGGTAGGTGATCAACGCGTCAAAGAATTCGGCAACCAGTTCTTCTGGATAGGAAATCAGCTGCAGTCCCTGGCGCATTTTGACCAGCATGCCAGGCACCATTTGCACCAGACGGGTCCGGTTACGGCGTGCCAGCTTGAGCTGCACGGTCCAGATCAGGTCATCGGCCAGCGACTGGTAGTCACCAGCGTCGCCCGTGCCATCTGCAAACTTGAGTTGCGCCTCGGCAACAACCTGAGCCCAGGGGCCGCGCAGGAAATCCACCACCATGTCGGGAACCCGTTTGCCCTGCATGCGGGCATTGAACTCTTCGGCCAGGCGCTGGGCCAGCAGGTTGCGCTGCTCGGCGCGCAGCAGCGCACGCGCAGCCTCTTCAGCCCGTTGACGCTGCTCCTGTTCATCGCGACTCCAGCCTTCCTCCAGTTTGCGCAGCACCCGTGCAAACGCTGCGGCATCCCCTTCACCACCGACCAGAACGCTCACCGCGTTGTCAAACGTCTTCCTGAATACGCCGAATCCAGGCTCCTGCACGGAGGTGAATGCAAGGCTGCGGTGGGTGAGCTTGTCAAGCAGCTGGCGGGCGGGGTGCTGACGGTCACTGAAGAAACGTGGATCAAGCTGGGACAGCCTGATGAGCACAGGCTCCAGCGTCTTGAGGTTGTCCCGCACGGGTGCCAGCAACCGGTTGTCCGCTAACAGGTTTTCCAGCATCAGGCGGACCACCTCTTCGCCCAGCTGGCGACCCAGCTTCTTGCTCTGGGTGCGTTCCCTTTGGATGGCCTGCCGTCCTGCATCCAGCAAGGGAGAAGCAGGCGATGCGTCGGCCAGCGTGGCACGGGCAGCCAGACGCTTCATCATGGGCTCGACCATCTTCATGTCCTGCAGGGCATCGAATGACGCCGGCACGGTGTGAATGAAGTCCTTGACACCGCTGGCCATAGGGCCTGGATCCAGTTCACCAGACAGCAGACGCCTCAACTTGTCCAGCGTCAGCAAGGTGCGGCTCATGGTGTTTTCCGCAGGCTTTGCAGGGCCACCAGGGCCACCGACCGTGCTGATGGGGAGACCGGCAGCCTCCACCCCCTGGGAGCGCATCCAATCAGATACTTCCTTGTAGAGCTGGCGCAGGCTCACACCCATCTTGCCGGCGGCCAGAGTCATGACGCTGGAACGCACCGAGTCATCCGTAATATGCTGAGAGATAGCCTCACGCAGGGCGTGCACAAACGAATCCGGCTTGAGCGGGTTCAGATGTGCCTGTACCGTGACCCAGCCCAGCAAACCACTGATCAGCGCATTGAGCGTTGGTAACACGTCGTCAACGGCCAGCATGACCTCCTGTTGCGTCAGTGCAAATTCAATGTTGGCGTCGATCTGGTCTTCTTCAAGAAACTGGAAATCATCAAACCGCACCAGCGGCTGCGTTGCCTTGCGCTGGGAGTCCCCTCCGTACACCACTGCGCGCAGGGTCTTGGAAAAAACGGCTCTCACGCTTTCGGCTTCGGCACACAGTGCCTCAATGGTTTCCCGTGTATTGGGATCGACCGGCATGGGCGAGTGCTTGCCCTTGGGTGGCGCCAGCGAAGCCTTCAGGCCCGCGAGCACAGCGTCCATCAAGGTACCACTCTGCTCCAGCACAGCTTCCATACAGGCCTGCAATGTCGGCTTCAGGCTCCCGGGATCATCCGCCACTCCAAGGCGGCGCAACATGAATTTGGTCATCGTCCCGTTATTCTGGCAGGTGCATGCTCACAAAACCAGCTTCCATGCACAGTTGCTTACATACTATTACAGTGGCTTTCAGACTTGAAACAACCGTTTTCGACACCGATTGAGGCTTATCCCGTGAACGTGAGACAATACGGTCAACCGCGGCGCTTCAGTTGCCCGCGGTGCCAGCACCTTGCTGGGGACCCAACCGACAATTGCGTCCCACTTGTAAATCCATCTGCCATTGACTGACTGCGTGCCCTGGCACTCAGAACGGCCGGTATCCAAGCGCCCAGGATGGGCGCCTTCAAAAATGAACTTCGAAGAATTGAAACTGGCCCCGGCCATTCTGAAAGCCGTGCGCGAGCAGGGTTACGAGACCCCTACCGCCATTCAGGCACAGGCCATCCCCCTGGTGCTGGAAGGCCACGACCTGCTGGGTGGCGCCCAGACCGGTACCGGCAAAACCGCTGCCTTCACCCTGCCGCTGCTGCACCGCCTCTCCATGAGCCGCAGTGCCCAAAACAAATTCGGTGGAACCGGCATCCGCGCCCTGGTGCTGACTCCCACCCGCGAACTCGCCGCCCAGGTGGAAGAGTCAGTACGCACCTACGGCAAATACCTGCAACTCAGTTCCACCGTGATCTTTGGCGGTGTTGGCATGAACCCACAAATTTCCAAGGTCAAGAAGGGTGTAGACATTCTGGTAGCGACGCCTGGACGTCTGCTGGACCTGGCCCAACAAGGCATGCTGGACCTCGGCCAGGTGCAGATGTTGGTACTGGACGAAGCCGACCGCATGCTGGACATGGGTTTCATCCATGACGTGAAGAAAGTACTGGCCCTGGTGCCCAAGGAAAAGCAGAGCCTGCTGTTTTCCGCAACCTTCAGCGACGAAATTCGCGACCTGGCCAACGGCCTGCTCAAGAATCCGCAAAGCGTGCAGGTCACTCCACGCAACACCACCGTACAACGCATCACCCAGGTGATCCACCCGGTCGGTCGCGGCAAGAAAAAGGCTTTGCTGGCCCACATCATCAAGGAACACAACTGGAGCCAGGTGCTGGTGTTCACCCGCACCAAATTCGGCGCCAACAACGTGGCCGAATTTCTGGAAAAAAATGGCATTACTGCTATGGCCCTGCACGGCAACAAGAGCCAGGCGGCACGAACCCAGGCGCTGGCCGGATTCAAGAGCGGTGAGGTACGCGCGCTCGTGGCAACCGACATTGCCGCCCGCGGTATCGACATTGACGATCTGCCGCACGTGGTGAACTACGAGATCCCCAATGTGAGCGAAGACTATGTGCACCGCATCGGCCGCACCGGTCGCGCGGGGGCTGATGGCGCTGCCGTGAATCTGGTGTGCCTGGACGAAGAAGGCTTCATGCAGGACATCGAGCGCTTCACCAAGCAGAAGATCGAAGTCAAAGTAGTCGAGGGCTTTGCCCCCGAACCTGGCGAAAAAGCCGAGCCCATTGCCATGGGCCGCCAGACCATCTGGGGTGGTGCAGGCAAGCCCCCAAGCCGCGATGTGATGCAGGCAGCCGCCAAGGCAGCCCGCACCGAAATGCTGCAGCGTGTGCGTGAAAGCAAGACTGGCCAGGGTGGCCGTGCAGGTGGTGGCGGCAATGGCGGTGGCAACCGTGGTGGCCAGCGCGGCAACGGTGGTCATGGCGGCGATCGCGCTCCGCGCGAAGACCGTAACGGCGAATTCCAGCCCCCATCGAACCGGGCCAATGCCCACGTTCCCCGCCCGGCACAAGGTCAGGGCCGCAGTCGTGGTCCCGGCATGGGCCAGCCGGCAGGCTTTGCCAATGAACCCCGCGCACCCCGTGCGCCGGCAGGCCAGCCAGACCCGATGCGCACCAGCGTCGATATGATGGCTGATCGCGGCGGACGCCGCGGTGGTGGTTATGGTGGTGGCAATCGCAATGGAGGTGGCAATGGTGGTGGTTACGGTGGATCGGGCGGCGGCCGCTCGGGTGGCAATGGTGGCGGGGGCAACGGGTCTCGTGGGCCAGGCGGTTCTCGCGGCTCTTTTAGCCGATAAGACCTATTCTGCGGTGCATTGTGTAGGGCGGCGCGAACTGTCCCTGCAGCACCCCAAACTGGTCCAGCACATCGTGGACTTTCAGGCCCCCGCAGGCTTGAAAGCATTGCCCCACGTGGACGACTGCTTCATTGCCCTGGGCACCACCATCAAGGTGGCTGGCAGCCAGGCAGCCTTCCGTGCTGTGGATTTTGATGCTGTTATGGCTGTAGCCCGCGCGGCAAAAGCACATGGCGCTACAAAACTAGGAGTGGTCAGTGCCATGGGCGCCGACGCCTCTTCAGCCATCTTCTACAACCGCGTCAAGGGCGACATGGAGCAGGCCTTGCAGGGCATGGCGTTCCAGACGCTGGTGATTGCGCGCCCCTCCATGCTGGCAGGCAACCGTGAAGCCCTGCACCAGCCCTCCCGCGCCGGCGAACGCATTGGACTGGCGCTGACGCAGCTACTCAAACCCGTGATTCCGGCGAACTACCGCTCCATTGCAGCCGAAGACGTCGCTGCGGCACTGACGCGCACCGTCAAATCAGCGGGCCCAGGAACCTGTCGCCTTCTGTCCGGAGAAATGCAGGGCGCAACTGCCCGGCACTGAACCGCTCACCCGCGTACGAACAGGGTGACCAACGGGTCCGCGCCCACCTGCCGGCTCCAGTGGCCGTGAATGGCGGGGTCAAAGGTGGCACCTTCGGGCAAAACATCGGCGGAGTAGAAATGCTCCCCCGGCTTGAACACCCGTGACACACCGCCCTGCAAACCAATCTCCATCTGGCCACCCAGAATGAAACACCACTGCGGCGCACCGGTGCAATGGAACTGGCTGCGAAAGCCGACCGGGCTGTTGCGCAACTGGTAGCCGCCGGATGCAAACACATCGGACAGCATGGATTGCGGCGTGCCTTCGTTCAGGGGAACGCTTTCCTCGCGGAACCGGGCACGGCCATCAGTGTCGGTGAACAAAACGGTCTTGGTAAAAGTAGTCATAGCAGCATTGGAATAGGTGGTCCGCCATTATTCTCCAGCAGGTCTGGTGCACAATTTGCGGCATGCGATTTCTTCACACCATGCTGCGCGTTGGCAATCTTCAACGCTCCATCGATTTCTACACCCAGGTGTTGGGCATGCAGGTGCTGCGCACCTCGGAAAACCCCGAGTACAAATACAGCCTTGCCTTCCTCGGTTTTGACGGCGGCAACCCCGGCCAGGCCGAAATTGAGCTGACCTACAACTGGGGCGTGGAAAGCTACGAACTGGGCACCGCCTACGGCCACATTGCACTGGGCGTGCCCGATGCCTATGCCGCCTGCGACAAGATCAAGGCGGCTGGTGGCAATGTAACGCGCGAGGCCGGCCCGGTCAAAGGCGGCACCACGGTGATCGCTTTTGTAACCGACCCGGATGGGTACAAGATCGAATTGATACAAGAAAAATCGAGGCCTAGCTGATACAGACGCCGTTCGGACGCAGATTTAAACATCTGCTTGCAGCGCGTAGCGAATTGGTACCTCAGAGGCCCGCAAAAGCGGGCTTTCATGAAAATGGGAGGAGACGTCTTAGACGCGCGCCGCCCGCAGTTTCATGGAGAAGTCACGCAACGCAGCGATGCCACTGCCTTCAGCACGCTTGCACCAGCCCTGCAGATCCTGGGTCAGTTGCTCGCGCGATTCATGGGTGTTGAGCCACATCTGGCGCAACTCTTCACGCATGGTCACCATCTTGTCCAGAACCGGCGAAGCGGCACGGGCCTGCGCCAGTTCGGTGGCCACGCCAGCGGGCACCTTGTCCGCATCGCGGTGCATCCAGCGCAGCGCAGCCTTGATGACCGCGGCATCAGCGCTGCGGGTTTTCATGGCGTCAAATTCAGCGCGGGCAGCCTGGCGCACGCCATTGGCATAGCTGGCCATGATTTCATAGCGGTTGGCAATCAGCGCTTCCAGCGTCTTTTCGTCCGCCACGGGGCGGATGTCGCCATAGGCAGTCTTGGGCGGCGTCTTCTTGACATAGGCCAGACCAACGGCCTGCATCATGGTGATATACATCCAGCCGATATCGAACTCATAAGGCTTCACCGACAGCTTGGCCGATGTGGGATAGGTGTGGTGGTTGTTGTGCAACTCTTCCCCGGCAATGATGATCCCCCAGGGCGAGATGTTGGTGGACGCATCAGGCGCCTCGAAATTGCGGTAACCCCAGTAGTGGGCTGCGCCGTTGATGATGCCGGCCGCCGTCACTGGCGTCCAGGCCATCTGCACGGCCCAGACGGCCAGACCGGCCATACCAAACAGGGTCAAGTCGATGATCATCATCAAGCCCACACCCTGCCAGGAATAGCGTGTGTACAGGTTGCGCTCAATCCAGTCGTCGGGCGTACCGTGGCCGTAGCGGGCCATGGTTTCCTTGTTTTTGGATTCCCTGCGGTACAACTCGGCGCCCTGCAGCAACACAGTCTTGATACCGTACACATGGGGGCTGTGAGGGTCTTCCGACTGCTCGCACTTGGCGTGGTGCTTGCGGTGGATGGAAGCCCATTCCTTGGTTACCTGGCCGGTGGTCAGCCACAGCCAGAAACGGAAGAAATGCGAAGCAATCGGGTGCAGATCCAGCGCACGGTGGGCCTGGTGGCGGTGCAAAAACACGGTCACGCTGATCATGGTGACGTGCGTCATGGCCAGCGTGAACAGCATCATCTGCCACCAGGTCAGGTTCCACATGCCATGGGCCAGCCAATCAACGGCTGCATTCAGCACAGCCCAATCAGGTAACAACATACGTAGGTCGATCTCTCAACGAGGTTTGGTTATGTAACGCGCACGGCCCTGCCGCTTTAGCTAGCCGTCGATTTTAAGTCAGCGCTGATGTTTTGACCAGAAAATTCAAATAGATTCAAAAAACAGTAACTTTCATCAAAACAATCACTTCTTGCGCCAAGCAGCAGCGAAAAATCCGTCAGTTGCATGCCGATGGGGCCACAAACGCAGGTACAACTGGCCGTCCTCACCGCCTGCGCACAAAGTTTGTGCGTTCTCGACCTTGAGGCCGGTCAAAATTTCTCCCGCTGGCAGCAGTTCAAAATCCGGGTTGGCTGCGGTAAATGCCTGCGCAATAGCTTCGTTCTCCTGAGGCAGAACGCTACAGGTGGCGTACACCAGCCGACCGCCCGACTTCACCATGCGTGAAGCACTTTGCAGGATGGCGGTCTGCTTGACGGCCATCTCTTCCACACCTTGTGCGTTTTGGCGCCATTTCAAGTCCGGATTGCGGCGCAGAGTACCCAAACCGGTGCAAGGGGCATCCACCAAAACGCGGTCGATCTTGCCGGACAGGCGTTTGACACGCTCGTCGCGCTCATGGGCGATGGCGGCGGGGTGCACGTTGGACAGGCCGCTGCGCGCAAGTCGGGGTTTGAGCGAGTCCAGCCGTCCAGCAGATGTATCAAAAGCATACAGGCGCCCGGTGCTGCGCATCGCAGCGCCGATCGCCAGCGTTTTTCCTCCCGCACCCGCACAAAAATCCACCACCATTTCGCCGCGCTTGGCGTCCAGCAGCATGGCCAGCAGTTGCGAGCCTTCGTCCTGCACTTCAAAATCACCACGCACAAAGGCTTCATGCTTGTTCAGGGCCGGTTTGCCCGCAATGCGCAGGCCCCAGGGGGAATACGGCGTAGGCACAGCCTTGATGCCCGATGCCGCCAGCTCCTTCTGCACGTCGGCACGCTTGGCCTTGAAGGTGTTGACCCGCAAATCCAGACCCGCGCCCCGGTTAAGACTGTCCACCAGCGGCCAGAATTCGTTGCCCAACTGGTCTTTGAGGGGCTGCACCAGCCACTCGGGCAGGTTATGCCGGTGGCGCTCCATCAGGTCTTCGGGTTTGACTTTTTCACATTCATCCAGCCAGCGCGTTTCCTGGTCGGTCAGGGCGCTGCGCAGAAAGTCGCCGGGGCCGTAAAAACCCAGAATCGCCAGACGGCGCTCCTTGGGGCCACTGCCTGAGGGCGCCAGGTGGTCAAACAGCAGCTTTTTGCGCAGCACCGTGTAGACGGTTTCGGCCAGGGTCGCGCGCTCACGCGGCCCCAGACCGCGGTTGTCGCGGAAGAAGCGGGACACGATGGCGTCTGCGGGATGGTCGAATTTGAGCGTGAGCCTGACCAGTTCGGAGCAGGCGTCCAGGAGAGCTTTTGGATGCATAGTCTAGGATTGTCCCATGACAGGCGAAATACTCCCCCCATTGATTACCACACCACCTGGGCGCTATCGCCACTACAAAGGCGGCTTGTACCAGGTGCTCGACACTGCACGCCACAGTGAAACGCGGGAGCCCATGACCCTGTACCGAGCCCTCTACGGTGAGCAGGGCCTGTGGGTGCGACCGGCAGCGATGTTTCTGGAAACAGTGGTTATCGAAGGGGTAGCCCAGCCACGGTTCACCCGCATTGGCGACTGATTTCAAGCAGAATAAGCCCCCAGCCCGCGTGGAACATCCACGAGCAGCTATACATTTAATAGCAATTTTGCGACCGCCTGCGGATAGATGCGGTGCTCCTGGGTAAGCACCCGGGCCGCCAGCGTGCTGGCATCGTCACTTGCAAGAATCGGCACCACGGCCTGCGCCAGGATCGGTCCGTGGTCCAGCTCGGCGGTCACCAGATGCACTGTGGCCCCCGCAAACTGGCAACCCGCATCGATCGCACGCTGGTGCGTATTCAGTCCGGCAAAGGCAGGCAGCAGCGACGGGTGGATATTGACCAGACGCCCGGCGAAGTGGCTCACAAAGCCTGGCGTCAGTATCCGCATAAAGCCCGCCAGCACCACCAGCGTGGGCGCCTGTGGCGTATCAAAGCGGTCGATCAAGGTGGTCAACGCCGCGTCAAACGCTTCGCGGCTGTCAAATGCCTTGTGGTCCAGCACCTCGGTGTGCAGCCCCAGTTCCCGGGCCAGCGCCAGTCCGGGTGCCGCGGCCTTGTTGCTGATGACTGCCGCCACTTTGGCCTGGTATTTCCCTGCCCAGCCCTCACGCTGCGCCGCGCGCGCGATGGACTCCATGTTGGAGCCGCTGCCAGAGATCAAAATAACGATGTTTTTCATAACTGGCTGAATTATGACCACCCCTCTTCTCCTCACCCCTGTCGAAGCCCGCGTGCTGGCCACCCTGATGGAGAAAGCCCGCACGGTGCCCGACAGCTATCCGCTCAGCCTCAACAGCCTGCTGCTGGGCTGCAACCAGAAAACCAGCCGCGAGCCGCTGATGGAGCTCACCGAGGCCGAAGTCAGCGCAGCACTCGATACGCTGCGCGAAGCCAGTCTGGTGCATGAAACCAGCGGCGGCCGCACCACCAGATTCACCCACAACGCACAACGGGGCATCGGCGTGCCCGAGCAGTCCGCCGTGCTGCTGGGCCTGCTGATGCTGCGCGGACCGCAGACCGCTGCCGAACTGCGCCTGAACGCCGAACGCTGGTACCGCTTTGCCGACACCTCCTCGGTCGAAGGATTCCTCGAAGAAATGCAGGACCGCAGCGAAGACAAAGGCGGAGCGCTGGTCATCAAGCTAGACCGAGCCCCCGGTGCGCGTGAGCAGCGCTGGGCCCACCTGCTGTGTGGGCCGGTGGAGGCAGGCACTGCGGCAGGACGCTCTGCCCCCACACCCGGCAATGCAGCCCTGCAGGACCGCGTCAACCAGCTTGAGCAGGAAGTGGCAGAACTCCGTGCTACGGTAGAAAGACTGTGCGCTGAACTGGGCTTGTCACCGGCTGGACAGAATTAAGCGAACGCCCGTGCTAAAAAGCGGGTTGATACGAACACTGCGTAACCTGGAGACCACTGTATGGATTTGGCTTTTACCCCCGAAGAACAGCAATTCCGCGAGGACATACGCGCCTGGGTGAGCGCAAACCTGCCTGCCGATATTTCCAACAAAGTGCACAACGCCCTGCACCTGACCCGTGAAGACATGCAGCGCTGGGCGAAAATTTTGGGTAAAAAGGGCTGGCTGGGACACGGCTGGCCCAAGGAATTTGGTGGGCCGGGCTGGACCTCGGTGCAAAAGCACCTGTTCGAAGAAGAATGTGCACTGGCTGGCGCCCCCCGTGTGGTGCCGTTTGGTCCGGTGATGGTGGCCCCCGTCATCATGGCCTTTGGCACCCCCGAGCAGCAACAACGCTTTTTGCCCGGCATTGCCGATGGTTCTGTGTGGTGGAGCCAGGGTTACAGCGAACCCGGTTCCGGCTCGGACCTGGCTTCCGTCAAGACCCGCGCAGAGCGCCAGGGCAACAAGTACATCGTCAATGGCCAGAAAACCTGGACCACACTGGGCCAGTATGGCGAGTGGATTTTCTGCCTGGTGCGCACCAGCACCGAGGGCAAACCGCAAACCGGCATCAGCTTCCTGCTGATCGACATGAAGAGCCCCGGCGTCACCGTGCGCCCCATCATCATGCTCGACGGTGGCCACGAAGTGAACGAGGTGTTCTTCGACAACGTCGAAGTGCCGGCCGAGAACCTGATTGGCGAAGAGAACAAGGGCTGGACTTACGCCAAGCACCTGCTGAGCCACGAGCGCACCAATATTGCCGACGTGAACCGCGCCAAGCGCGAATTGGAACGCCTGAAACGGATCGCCAAGGCCGAAGGTGTTTACAACGACACACGCTTCCGCGACGAAATCGCCAAGCTGGAAGTGGACGTGGTGGCGCTGGAAATGCTGGTGCTGCGCGTACTGGCCGCCGAAAAATCCGGCAAGAACTCGCTTGATATCGCTGGCTTGTTGAAAATCCGCGGCAGCGAAATCCAACAGCGCTACACCGAACTGATGATGCTGGCCGCTGGCCCCTTTGCCGTACCGCTGATTCGTGAGGCCATGGAAGCCGGTTGGCAAGGCGACCAGGCCACCGCGCTGTGCGCACCCCTGGCATCCACCTACTTCAACATGCGCAAGACCACCATTTACGGCGGCAGCAACGAAGTGCAACGCAACATCGTCTCGCAAGTTGTTTTGGGCTGAAGCCCAAAACAACTGCGATATCCGCAACAAGATATAGGAGACTTTTATGGATTTCGATTTTTCTGACGACCAGGAACAACTGCGCGACGCCGTGCGCAAATGGGTGGACAAAGGCTACAGCTTCGAGCGTCGCCGCGCCACCGAGAAAGCGGGTGGTTTTGACCGCGCCTCTTTCAACGAACTGGCCGAACTCGGTCTGACCGGCCTGTACGTGCCCGAAGACGATGGCGGCATGGGCATGGGCCCGGTAGAAGGCATGGTCGTGATGGAAGAGCTGGGGCGCGGCATTGTGCTCGAACCCCTGGCCCAATCCCTGATTGCCGGTGCCGTGATTGCCGGCTATGGCGATGCCGCCACCAAGGCAGCATGGTTGCCTGGTGTTGCCAGCGGAGAGAAGCTGGTGGTGCTGGCCTACCAGGAGCGCACCGCACGCTACCAGCTCAACGCCTGCGAGGCAAAAGCCACGCAAGCCCCCGGCGGCTATGTGTTGAATGCTACAAAACATGTAGTACCCGCGGGTGACCAGGCCGATGCGTTCATCGTGCCCGCCAAGGTCAACAGCCAGTTGGCGCTGTTCATTGTGGAGCGCGCATCCGCCGGGGTTACGGCCAAGGGCTATGGCACACAGGACGGAGCGCGTGCAGCGGAAATCAGCCTCAAGAACGCACCCGCCACGCTGCTCACTTCTGAGGGCCAGACCGCACTGGAGCACGCCGTGGACATTGGCATCGCCGCCCTGTGCGCCGAAGCCGTGGGCGTGATGGACAAGACCCTGGCCATCACCGCCGAATACATGAACACCCGCAAGCAATTTGGCGTTGCCATCAGCAGCTTCCAGGCCCTGCGCCACCGCGCAGCCGACATGAAGATGCAACTCGAACTGGCCCGCTCCATGAGCTACTACGCATCGCTCAAGCTCAACGCTCCGGCCGAAGAGCGCCGCGCTGCCCTGGCCCGCGCCAAGGTCCAGCTAGGCCAGAGCATGCGATTCGTAGGCCAGCAGGCCGTGCAACTGCATGGCGGTATCGGTGTAACCGACGAATACATCGTCAGCCACTACTTCAAGAAACTCACCCAGATGGAAATGACCTTTGGCGACAGCCTGCACCACCTGGGAGAAGTGTCTGCCCGCATGAAGGACACAGCTGGCGTGTTTGCCTGAGCCACACGACCTGCTCGAACCCATTGCGGCCTGTGCCGTGCATACCTGCACCGGCAAAACCAGCAGGTCAATCCCATGCCTCACGGGTGCCAGCAAGAACTGCGCTGCACTAGTGGACTGTAACGTTTAAATCGGAAGTATCATTGCAATCATCCAATTGGAGGTTGCAATGAAACTCACTAAGAGCGAGCGCATGGAACTTCAGCAGCAAGTCGCCACGAGGAATGGCCGGGCCGATGCAGCGCGGCATGCCCGGTTGATCCTGCTGATGGCCGATGGACTCACCTGGGCGGAGATTCGCGCCAAGCTCGACTGCAGCGACAGCTACATCGATCGGTGGAGCAAACGGTTTGAGACTGACCGCCTGGCTGGCTTGTTCTCTCGGCATG
>JAGWUS010000042.1 GCA_028868305.1 Burkholderiales bacterium
GTATGGCAAATGCCTTCCGGCCCCCATTCGTCCATTAGCAGACACCTGCCCAAGAATACAATGGGTGCAGCCCATGTTACCGCAGCACAATGAGGATATTTAGTGGCAACAGCCGATGTAACCAAAAATACAGCAAGCGCCGCCGGAGGTTCTGGTTCCCAGTGCATTGGTGTCGTGGTCATCGGTCGCAACGAGGGCGAACGCCTGAAGCGGTGTCTGGCGTCATTGGAGAAGAGTGCTGGCCTGATCGTGTATGTGGATTCCGGCTCCACCGATGGCTCTGTGGCCATGGCCCAGGACAGGGGTGTGGAAGTCGTTGCACTCGATATGCGCACGCCGTTCACCGCTGCGCGCGCACGCAACGCCGGCTTTGACAGGCTCCGAAACGTTGCCCCAGCGTTGCAGTATGTGCAATTTGTTGACGGCGACTGTGAGGTCCATTCTGAATGGTTGGCTGTGGCCAGTAGATTTATGGACCAGCACCCTGAAGTTGTGGTGGTGGCCGGGCGCCTGCGTGAAAAGCATCCGGAGGCCAGTGTCTACAACATGCTGTGTGATCTGGAGTGGGATGCTCCAGCAGGTGAATCTAAGACATGCGGCGGTATTGCCATGATGCGTGCAGTTGCGTTTGCTGTAGTCAAAGGGTTTAACTCGGCTTTGATCTGCGGGGAAGAGCCCGAGTTGTGTTCCAGACTGCGGAATCAGGGGGGCAAGGTCTGGCGCCTGGCGAATGACATGGCATTGCATGATGCAAACATGATGCGGGTTGGTCAATGGTGGACCCGGTCTGTCAGGGCTGGGTACAGTTTTGCTCAGGCGACATTTGTTGATGCATCTTCATCAAGTGGAAGGGGGCGGCACGAGTCGCTCAGTGCGCTACTGTGGGCGTTTGCCATACCGATGATTTGCGCTGGAGC
Source organism: Burkholderiales bacterium (assembly GCA_028868305.1). Taxonomy (GTDB): domain Bacteria; phylum Pseudomonadota; class Gammaproteobacteria; order Burkholderiales; family Burkholderiaceae_C; genus Allorhodoferax. The sequence continues at coordinate 918 of JAGWUS010000042.1, forward strand.
TATTTGTGCTTTCGGACCGTATGGTGTATTGACATTGTTTGTGTATCCTTTTCAGTTTTTGAGGATTACTGCACGCGGAAAGCGAAAATTTAAAGACAACTGTGTCCGATCATTTTTCCTGATTCTGGGAAAATTCCCTGAGCTGCAGGGGCAGATTAAGTATCGTACTGAGCGATTGATGGGACGGAAGTCTGGCCTGATCGAACACAAATGAAAAATAAAAGCTACCTTCTCATATCTCCTTGCCGCAATGAAGCGGAATACATGCGCCAGACATTGGATACTGTGGTGGCGCAATCGGTGCAGCCAGCCAAGTGGGTCATTGTGGACGACGGTTCGACTGACGCCACACCGAAAATCCTTGCGGAATATTCGGCACGCCACAACTGGATACAGATCGTGACCCGCAAAGACCGTGGGCACCGCGCAGTGGGGCCGGGGGTGATTGATGCTTTTTACACAGGTTATGAGGCTGTGAACCCGGATGATTACGAGTTTTTGTGCAAACTGGATCTTGATCTGCGCTTGCCCCCACGGTATTTTGAAATCCTGATGGACCGCATGGAGGCCAATCCCGCCATTGCGACCTGTAGCGGCAAGGCTTATATCGAGGAAGATGGCGTTTTGGTAGATGAGCGCCATGGAGATGAAACCTCCCTGGGCATGACCAAGTTTTATCGGGTAGCCTGCTTCAAGGCCATTGGGGGCTTTGTGCGTGAGGTCATGTGGGATGGCATTGATTGCCACCGCTGCCGCATGATGGGCTGGGAGGCTTGCAGCTGGAATGAACCGGATTTGCGGTTTGTGCACCTGCGTCCCATGGGGTCTAGCCAGCAGGGCATCTACACCGGCCGCAAGCGTCACGGGTATGGTCAATACTTCATGGGAACTGGGTTCCTGTATATGGCTGCCAGCGCCCTTTCGCGGGTCAATCAGCATCCCTATCTTCTGGGTAGTCTGGCCATGTTGTGGGGCTGGGTGGAGAGCGCGCTCAAGGGCAAGCCGCGCTACGCCGATCCCCAGTTTCGGGCTTTTTTGCGGCGGTACCAGTGGCGCTCCCTGTTGGTAGGCAAGCAACGTGCTGCCGCCGAAGCGCGTATGGCAAGCCAGCGCACGTAAGCCTGCACCACATGCGTTCTTCGAATTTGCGGCACGTAGGTGTCTTTGAGGTTTTATCCCGCGTATATGCACTGGGGCGCCGGATGCATCCGGGCAACGGCCCGGGTGCTATCAAACTCAACCTGCAGATGTTGGGCAGTGGGGTTTCCAACCGGGAGACGATTGCACAGTGGTATGGCACGTTGGACAATCCTTTGCGCGCCCGGGCGGTGGAACGCTACCCCCTGATCGAGGGTGCCATGTATTGGCCGTACATCAACCACGAATGGTCTGTTGAAAAGCGTCTGCAGGTTATAGACCAGCACTACCGCCTTCTGGATGGCGAGGCCTCCATCATTGCGGACGCCACCTTTGCCGATCTGGAATTGTTGCGCATGGATACCGAGTTTCCTGGTCTGCATCTGGTATTGGAAAAGGCGCCCTGGTTTCTGCGCGAAGGCGAGATTGTGCTCAGCATTTTTGTCAATGAGCATCGCGTCTATTCGGCCGCGTTTACGTTGGGGATCGAAGATGGACGCCGTGTAGCGTATGTCGGTGCCCTGCAAGGCCGCAATATTGAAAATGTGATGGATATCTACCGGAGCATGACCCATGCATTGCATGGCATGCGACCACGGGACTTTTTGTTGGCAAGCCTAAAGCTACTGTTGTCTTCCATAAGAGTGGAGGCCATTTGGGGAGTTTGTACCGAAAACCAGCAACATAGGGGTAAGTATTTTGCAGGTGCCCACGATCAAAAACTCGTCGCAAACTATGACGAGGTATGGGTCGAACATGAAGGTATTGCCATCGGCAATGGCTTTTTTGAATTGCACCCCAAAATGCAGTTCAAAGACATGACCGACATTCCATCACGCAAACGGGCCAGCTACCGGCGTCGCTATGCCATGCTGGAAAAATTGGCGGCAGACATAGGCGCAGCGTGCACTGCGCATAATTGGTCTACCGGATTGCAATCCCCGTCTGCTTGAGCGCACTGAGAAAACGCTCTGGACTGGAAAGTCCCACGCGGAATTGCGAAGGCCCGGGCGCCGGGTTCTGGGTGGGGTAGATGACATCGCGGCCCAGCAAAATCCTGCCCACCAGTGGTCGCATATCGGTCTGGGCAACCGAAGCCAAGTCTGCCTGCGCCCATACTTTCATCACTGCCGGACCGTGGTAGGCAGAGACTGTCAGACAGTCTGCAATTTCACGAATAAACCCCATGTGGCTGCCCTGGAGCGACGCCGTCCGGTTCCAGGATGCTTGCACCACTGAAGGTTGCAATAGGTGCCCAATCGAGCGCGCAATCGCCTGCGGCATATAGGAGCTGGTCTTGCGATATACCCGCCGAACCAGCCGCTGGGCTGGTCGAATGGGGTGCATATAGGCTTTCCAGGTGGTCGACATGTACAGGTCACCAGCCTGACCTTTCCAATACACCAGTTTGTGGCCCATGTCTCGCGCCAGGCGCCTGAGGCCTGCGCCCCATCGCCAGTGTGCAAGATCCACTCGGCAGCAACACTCCAAAACCTCGTCTTCCAGTTCATTGGCATCGAACTCGTCTTCCAGCTTCTTAACTGGGATGTTCAAGTCATTTTGAGCGACAAACTTCTGGACATGCTCAAAGTTCGGTTCCGCACTGATGGCAATCACCGGATTCTTCCAAGGCAAAAGTAACAAATTGAGGCTATCGCTGCCACCACACAAAATCACGTTGGTGTAGCCTGGGTTGGCGCCCTCGATGCGTGCCATGTCCTCACACAAGGCCGTGGCAATACATTGCGCAAAATCGCTCACATCTGTAATGGAATAGCCGCACCCATGCGGGCCGCCTACCCGGGTAATTTCACGGTCCAGTATTTCGTTGGACATGACACAGGCAAACCCAGGGGTGTTTGCCAGTGCCAGCACTTTTTCGTTCAAAACCAGACTGCGCTTCTGCAGAATCAGCGCCAGAAGAGAGTGGGAATATAAATCCTCAAACTTGTACACGGGGTAGAAGTGGGGAGTGCCGGCGAAGGACCTGGCTTTCCAGATTACCGGCCCGTGTTGAAGGACCATGTCGGTGTCATGCAAGACATCACACTCCTGGGTGCGCGCATCCAGACGGTCCATCAATTGTTGGTATTTTTGCATCATGAAAACCTTCCTCCTGCCAAGCCATCCGTAGTGGAGTGGAGTGGAGTCTAGCGTACGCGGCACATCCCGTTACACTTGCTCACACCCGTTATCACCTGTGATCATGGGGATCCAATAACATTCAGCCAACTTGTGACTTTATTGGCAGAACCATGGCAAATCGAATCTCAGCAATACATTCAATCGGGGGCCGCCTGATGGTCGTTTGCTTCAGTTTTTTGCTTTTTGCCTGCGGAGGTGGCGGTGGTAGCGCTCCTTCTGCAGTTGCGGCCCCTGCACAGCTTGTGTCCACGGCACCTGCACTCACTTTGAATGCATCGGCCAATTCCGTTGCCTATAACGGCGCGTCCACCATTTCCTGGTCGTCGACAAACACAACTTCTTGCACTTCCTCCGGCGGAGGCGGTACCGGTACTTCTGGTTCTTTTGGAACTGGAGGCTTGACCAGTGGTAATACCTATACAGTGTCTTGCACGGGTTCAGGCGGTACTGTCAGTAAAAATGTATATATCGGTGTAGCACCCCCGGTGGTGGCTGGTTGTTCCACTACGGGGGCAACAAGCGCAATTTCCCTTTCCAATTTGCCGAATCGGTTGTCTGGAGTTGCTCCGCTTTCAGTTTTCTTTGATGCATCCGGCACTACCGCACCGGCCGCCACCACCAAGCCGTTCCATGAATTGGATTATCGTTGGAGTTTTGGTGATGCTGCAGGGTCGCCTGTTAGTGGCACTACTTGGCAGTATGGCAGTCGGGCTAATGTAAGCAGTCGAAACGCTGCCTTGGGGCCGCTTGCTTCACATGTGTTTGAAGTACCCGGCACTTATGCTGTATCTCTGACCGTTACGGACGGAACCAACACGGTTTCCAATAACTGTACCCAAATTGTTGTTCAAGACCCGGAGGTTGTTTATGCAGGTACTAAGACGGTTTGTTTCTCTGCTGCAGCAAACTTTGCAAATTGTCCGAATGGTGCAGCGCGAGTACAAACCTCCAATTTTGCCAACGCAATTAATACATATGCGGCTACTGGCAAGCGACTGCTGTTTAGTCGAGGAGAGGTTTTTTCTGCCGCTTCTGCTGCGCAAATTTTGGTAAATGGACCTGGAACCATTGGGGCTTACGGTGTGTCCAACGCCGCAAAACCGGTTTTTAAGCGCTTGTCATCACAATATGACACTATTTTTAGTTTGGGACAAAACTCGCCGACGGTGATCGGTGATTGGCGGATCATGGATATTGATTTGGATGGCCAGAATATAGTGGAGGCCTATAATGTCGGTATTGATGCGGCTGGACAATTTAACCAATTGTTGGCTTTGCGGTTAAATATCCACGGCACTTGGCGGGGAGTGGCGGCTTCCCATTGGGCCTTGCCGCCAGGACGGGCTATATATGATGGATGGGCGATCGTTGACTCTGTTATGAGTGGCATACCCAACTGTAATTCTCCTGGCAATTTTCAATGCGATTGGAGGGTCTATATTGCCGGAAAAAATCATACTGTGCAAGGTAACTCAATGGATAACGAAGATTGGGCGGGATCGCATGTAATTAGAAGCGAGTATCTGGCAAAAGGTATTATAAGTAATAACTATATTGCGCGTGCCGGTTTGAGTCAACATGCCATAAAATTGCATGCGTGGAAATGGGGGGGGGGCTCTGGCGGTAACTCTATGCCAGGCACTTATAGTGAAGATGTGATTATTTCAGATAATAGAATCGTCGGTGGTATAAACCCTTGGACTGTGGCTATTGAGCCTCAAAATGACGGTAGTGATGAGCGTGTTCGTAGCGTAATTTTCGAGAGAAATTTGGTGACGGCGGGGTCAGGAACTCAAATTGGTGTAAATAGCAGTGCTGCAGGGTCTACTTTTAGAAATAATATATTTACTATTGGATCGGTCGCAGATCACCATACGGGAATTCTGATTACGCAACGTGGATCTGAAGCAATTCCTGATGATGTCAAAGTCTATAACAATACTATATATAGTTCAATGGCTGGTGATTTTGTTGGTGTTAGTGTGGGGGCTGCAACAAATGTCACGGTCAAGAATAATCTTGGCTATGCACCAGCTTCTACAATTGCCTCGCCAAATGTGGTATCTATGATTGACGGTGTGGGTTCTGCCGTAGCAGTCGTTACTGCCAATTCTTCGAATTTCCAAATTAAGAATACTTCTCCAATTTGGGCATCTGCAACTCCATCAGTTGCTGCTGACTTTAAGGTGAGTGGGTCGAGCTATGCGGTTGGCGCTGGAGCTGTTGTGCCGGTGTTCACAGATTTTTTTGGATTAACAAGGTTGGTTCCTGAGCTTGGTGCTGTTCTTCATTGACGATCAATACTCTTGAAAAGATTATTGTGCCAATACGAGTTTATTTATGCCCTTGAGTAAGAATGGTTAAAATCCCCTTATCAGTAACGGGAAGCCAGTTCGAATTGGCGTAATACTTCCATCCATCTCTGTAACTGTAAAATCGGTTATCCAATTCAGTATCTCTGGTCATTATTTTTTGACCAGTGGTGATGACGATGCTGTTTGATGGAATATCTTCAAAAACAACTGCATTGGCGCCAACTCTCACGTTGTCGCCAATTTCTACGTTTCCGATGATTTTTGCTCCTGCGCCAATATAGCAGTTGTTCCCAATTTTAGGTGCGCCAAAGCCCTTGGAACTCGGCAATGTGTTTGAGCCAATTGTTACCTGCTGGAAAATGACGCAATTGGTACCTATTGTTGCTCCTCCGGAAATAAATATGCTTAGCATTCCGTGTGGGAAGCACGGAGGGCCTGCGAATGTTGAATTCCATGCTATTGAGCTGCTATGTTCATTTTGATACTGGTTGTATATTCTTATCAATATTCTCTGAGTAACGGGGTTTTTGATATTGTTGCATAAATTTTTTAGATTCCATATTGATCCAAAAGTCTTTACCAATAATTTAATTAACATAATCTTGTTACTTTCGTAAAAAATGAGTTTTATATTTTGAGCAAATATTTTTTAAAATTACTGAACTAACAATTTAACCTCTTTGGTGGTGGTAGGCTTTTCCACAGGGTAATCCCCCCAATATCCACCGACCTGTGAAGTAAAACGGGTAAACAGTCATGGCCAGATGCTGCTTGGGGGTGAAACCGTCCAGGGCCATGTTTGGGCGGTCGTGATTGTAGGACCACATCCATCGCGTGGTGAAGTCCTGAACTTCTTCAATGCTGGACCAGTAATACTGGGATAACCATTCGTAGCGAACTGTCCGGTAGAGTCGCTCGACATGCGCATTCTGCTGTGGCATGCCTGGCTGGATGTATTCAAGCCGGATGCCCCATTCCTTGGCCCAGTTCTGGATGGTGCCACTGATGTTTTCCGGGCCGTTGTCGCATCGAATCACCTGTGGCTTACCCCGCCAGGAAATGATCTGCTTCAAGGCCCTTATCACCCGCTCCGACGGCAGTGAAAAATCAACCTCAATGCCCAGGGCCTCGCGGTTGAAGTCATTGATGACGTTGAACAAGCGCAGGTTCCGGCCGTCCTCCAACTGGTCGTGCATGAAGTCCATCGACGTAGAACTTCCTTCTTGGAAAATTCCACTTCTCGGGCTTTTGGTTTATCGGGTGGATTACCGACGATCTCGTTCGCAGACGGCGTGGGAGGCGGGTCACTACTACAATTACTGCACGTCTGGTCCAACTTTCTTTGAAATCTAGCTCTACAGGTCACTTATGCGAATCCAATTCAGTCGAGCGAACATTCTTAGAAATCCGCTAATGCTAGTCGGTCTCGGGGCATTTTTCCGTATAGTTTGGTTGCTGGCTGTGGCAATTGACCCCGTCTCAGATGGGGCAATGTATCGAGATTTTTCCAATAGCATGGCCAATGGTTGGGGTTACGCTTATCCCAACGGAGTTCCTACCGCCTACTGGGCGGTCGGTGCATCTGCCTTTTACAGCTTGATTCATGTTTTATTTGGAGCAGCGCCAGTATCAGTTGCGATCGCAAATCTACTTTTGGGCGTTGGGATTATTTACTTTAGCTTTAGCATTGGCGACCGCTATTTTGGGTCCAGTGTTGGAACTGTTTCAGGGGTGTTGATGGCAATGTGGCCCGTTCTTATTGAATTCACGACGGTCTATGCAAGTGAGTTGGTTTTTATATTCTTTTTGTTGGCCGCATTGAACGTTTGGGGGGCAGGGCGCGGAGTTTTTTGGCAACGGTCAGTTCTCTGGGGAGGTCTATTGTGTATTGCCACGTATGTGCGCCCTACAGCGCTACCATTGTTTTTCGTTTTACCTGCCATTGATTTTTTGCTTAAGAAAAATGCGTGTTCTGCAATATTCAGCATGATTGTTGCAATACTTACCGCTGCCCTATTGTTTGCTCCATGGGTGGTACGCAACCAACAATTGTTTGGATCCCCTGTACTTGTTTCAGTGAATTTCGGCACTAACCTCTGGATGGGCAATAATCCGCTAAGCGATGGCGGATACATGGAATTGCCGGATATTCCCTTCGCCAATGAGGTGGAGCGCGACAAGTATTTCAAGAATGAGGCCATCCAGTTTATTATGGCCAATCCATTGCAGTATCTGAAACTTGCGGCCCGTCGTGCAGCGATAACGTACGACAGGGAGACCATCGGAGTTGCCTGGAATGAACCCGCGCTGCGCAAATTAGTGGGTGATCGCGGCTTGATGGTGATAAAGGCGGTATCTACGGTGTATTGGTGGGTGGTGCTGTTGCTGGCGGCATGTGGTGTAGGGCTGTTGCTGTGGCGCAAGAAGTCGAATCTGTTGCACCCGCTGGTGGTAGTGTCCGGGTTTTTCTTCATAGTGCCCATTTTGACCGTTGGGCAGGACAGATATCACATGCCGTTGAACCCGTTCCTTGCTATGTTCGCTGCTGTGGCACTCGAGGCGGCGTGGCGCTGTTGTGTGGTTCGCAGGGTTGATGGATCAGAGCGCGCAGAGGCAGACGGAGCATGACGCAAATGGTAAACAGCGAGGTTCCATTGTGTATTGATTGCGACGGTACCCTTTTACAAACAGACCTGCTACACGAGAGCGTCCTTCTACTGATCAAGCAGGCGCCATGGGCGCTGTTCCTGCTGCCTCTGTGGTTGCTGCGTGGCAGAGCCTATCTGAAGGAGCGGATTGCGGAGCGGGTGAGTTTCAATTGGGCCACCCTGCCGTATTGCGCAGAGGTACTGGACGCCATAGACGTGGCGCGCAACAGGGGGCGCACCGTTGTGCTGGCGACCGCCTCGCCGCGTGTGTGGGCCGACAGTGTTGCGGCACATCTAGGGGTGTTTGATGCAGTGCTGGCCACTGAGAATGTACTGAATCTTTCTGCTGGCGCCAAGGCCGAACGACTGAGTGCACTGTATGGCAAGAAAGGCTTTGATTACGCAGGCAACGCGACTGCGGACCTTCCGGTCTGGGAGCAGGCACGTGCTGGCATGGTGGTGTCGTCCAGCAACAGGCTCCTAGCATGCGCGCAAGCAGTTACACAGGTGGTGCAGGTGGTGCGGACGCCTAGGGCGGGGGTGATGACAGTTCTCAAAGGCTTGCGAGTACACCAGTGGCTCAAAAACCTGTTGATATTGGTGCCCTTGCTGGCTGCGCACCGTGTGTCCGGGGCAGAAGGCTTTGTGCAGGCTGGCGTGGCCTTTCTGGCCTTCAGCTTTTGTGCCTCGGCAGTGTATGTGTTGAATGACTTGCTGGACCTGGAGTCGGACCGTCAGCACATTCGCAAGCGCAAACGGCCTTTTGCGTCCGGAGTTATTCCAGTTTGGCAGGGCATGGCCATGGTGCCAGTGCTGTTGGCTGTGGCGGTGTCGCTGGCGTGCTGGCTCCCGCCAGCGTTTGGGGTGGTGCTTGCTATATATTTTGTAGTGACTCTGGCTTATTCACTGAGGCTAAAGCGGCAAGTGATTGTGGATGTGATGTTGCTGGCGGCCCTGTACACCATGCGCATCATTGCGGGTGCTGCGGCCACTGGCATCGTGCCTTCTTTCTGGCTGCTGGCTTTCTCGATGTTCATCTTCCTGAGCTTGGCAATCGTAAAGCGGTATTCCGAGCTGTGGATCACGCTACAGCAGCAAAAGCAGACGGCTGCGGGGCGAGGCTATGCCGTGTCAGACTTGCCCGTTTTGGCTTCCATTGGGGCAAGTGCGGGCATGGCGGCAGTGCTTGTGCTGGCGCTGTACATCAATGATCCCGAGACAGCGCGCCTGTATCCGGCCAGGATGTGGTTGTGGTTGGTGCCGCCGGCCATTCTGTATTGGGTTAGTCGGGTGTGGCTGAAGACCTGCCGTGGTGAGATTGACGACGATCCAGTGGTGTTCGCAGTCAAGGACTGGCAGAGCTTGCTGATCGGTGGGTTGTTGGCCTTGTGTTTTGTTCTGGCAGCCTCGCCGTGGGCTGTTGTGAGGATGGGCTGATTTTATGCATGTCATTTTCATTGCGTTGACCAGCATTGCGCTGTCTGTCGCGGCGCAGTTCACTCTGAAGGCGGGCATGTCCAGCGCCGCTGTCAAGGCGGCGATGGCGCAGCCACTGTCCGTTGCAACGGCGTATGAAGTGTTTACCAACCGCTTTGTGTTTGCAGGTTTCGCGCTGTACGGTATTGGTGCCGTGGTGTGGCTGGGGGTACTTTCTCGGTGGGATGTCAGTAAGGCGTATCCATTGGTGGGGGTGGGGTTTGGCTTGACGGCCGTGGTGGGCGCACTCATGGGTGAGCAGTTGACGCCCAGCAGGGTGGTGGGCATAGCGCTGATCTGCGCAGGTGTACTGTTGGTGGGGCGCAGTTGAGTATGGCCCAACCGTACTTGTCAGTTGCGTACCTTGCCCCTGAAATACCTGCGCTTTCGGCAACCTTTGTTTACGAAGAAATTTACGGTCTTGAGCGCCTGGGCGTGCGCGTGGTGCCGTATTCGGTGCATGTACCGGGTAGCCCCGCCAAAGGGCAGGATGCTCTGGCAAGCAGGGTAACAGTGTTGTACGGTGGCAAGCCGTTGCTGGAGTTGGTGCATGGTCTGGCAGGATTGCCTTTGATGGGGGCACACGCCGTTTTGGCATTGCGATACCTGCTGGCCGACATGGGTGCACTTGGCTGGTTTCGCCTGGGAAGCTGGAAGTTGCTGTACCAGTTTTTGGCTGGGGTGCGTCTTGCGCGCTCCCTGCAGCAGGCGGGCTGTACCCATCTGCACATCCACTTTGCACATGTGCCAGCGCAGATCGGCATGTATGCTAGTGCACTGAGTGGAATTCCGTTCACGGTAACGGCACATGCCAACGATATTTTCGAGCGCGGTGTGTTGCTCAAGGCCAAGGCGGCGCGGGCCAAGAGGTTTTGCACCATATCGGAGTACAACATACGGCATCTGCGCGGGTTGGGGATTCCTGCAGAGCAACTTGCCATTGTGCGTTGTGGTGTGAGTCTGGCCGCTGATGCTGCAGCGGTAGGGAGACGAGTGCACGGTGCAGTCGTGCACATAGGGTCTTTGGGCCGCATGGTAGAAAAAAAAGGCTTCGATGTGTTGATTCAGTCGGTCGCCTTGTTGAAGCAGCGAGGGCAGGCGGTGATGCTCCATATCGCTGGCGATGGGCCATTGCGTGGCGAACTCACTGCGCTGGTGCAGAGCCTTGCATTGACGCAAGACGTAGTGTTTCAGGGGAGCATGCCACACTCCAGGGTCAGCGCCTGGATGAAAGAGTTGGATATCTTTGCCCTGGCCTGCAAGCAGGACAAGGCAGGCGATATGGATGGCATTCCAGTGGTCTTGATGGAGGCCATGTCACAGGCGCTGCCTGTGGTGTCAACACGGCTTTCAGGCATTCCGGAACTGGTGCAGCACGAGCAGACTGGGCTTCTGGCCGCGCCCGCAGATGTGCAAGACATCGCAGCCCAGTTGCAGCGATTAATTGCTTCTGCACCTCTGGCGGAGAAGCTGGCTCAGCAGGCTTTTGACTTCGTTAAAGGTGAGTTTAGTCAAGAAGTTAACCTTGACCGGCTACAAAGTTACTTCTCTGCGCCCAGCAGATAGCTGACGCCTGCGAAATAAGCAAGCTGCCGGGCGATACAGGAGGCAGAGACGATGTACAGGGGCAAGCCCGCGCGATGCTGGTGCCCGTGCAGCAATAAAAGCAACCCGAAGAATGCACTGTCGGCAAATGTTAAGGCGCTCAGGTCAAGCTTGACGGCTTGTTGTCTGGCTGCTGCACGTTCAAAAGCTTCGCGCAGGCGCTCCAGATTTCCGGCAACCCAGGGTCCGGATAGGGTTATTTGCACTTCATCAGCTGATTCGTGAAGCGTGAGGTGTGCTGCCCGTATTTGTGAGGCGGAGGGGCTGAATCGGCGGTTGATCCAGGCGAGCGGCAGAATGCGGGTGAAGAGCAGACGCAACAGGGCGATACCGTCGTCAAAATATCGGCGCCAGAGCGTGGGTTCTTCCTTGATTCGCCAGAGCCATTCCAGCCCGGTACGCTGCATCCAGACCGGAGCGCGCTCGATGGCGCCTGCCACCATGTTGACCACCGCGCCGAGATGACTGATTACAGGCGCTTGCAACGACGCCCGGTTATGTTCGATCCATGCTTGTCCTTTGCGTGCACCCAGAGATACGACCACGAAGTCTGCGCCACTTTCGTTAATGTGGCTGATGGTGGCGCTGTCGCTCATATCGAGAATAGAGCCAAATCCCGGGGACTGGGTGCCAACACACCGCATGCTGGCAGCGGAGGTTTGGTTGAGGCGGTTTCCAGCGGCCTTGGCCACACCATCTGGCCCACCAAAGAAGTACACCGAGACAAGGCGAGTCTGGGGCGAATCGGCGCGACTGCGCAGCGCTTCAAACAGCGTGGAGCCTGCGACACGTTCTGAAATGGGAATGCCCAGGATCCGCGCTAGCCACACTACGGGCATGCCGTCTGCGAGGCTGAGCTCACTGTGGATGACGGAATCCCGAAAGTTGGTATCTGTTTGGCTGGCTATCAAGAAATTGAGGTTGGGGGTAGATATGAACAGGGGCTTGCGGTCTCTTACCGCTTGCTCCACGCTTGCAACTGCGCTTGCTAGCCCGATGATGTCGAATGGCAGGCCCAGTAGGCAATGCACATTTCTGCTGAAGTCTGGGGCGCTATTTGGGCCCATGGACAGCCTGTTGCAGCATAGTCATGCCTTGTTCCCAAGACTGTGACATCTCTGTGAACTGTGGTGACGCGTCCAGTAGGCGCCCCGAGTTGACCGCACGCGCCGCTTTGAGAATCAGGGCCTTGTGCCCTTGGGCGATGGCGTCAAAACAGAGCGATGGAGCAGCCAGTTCGCTATGGCCAAATTCCGCCTGCCATCGGCAGTAGGCAGCCAGCAGATCAAATGCTGCGCCAGCCTGACGGATAGTGGCAAATGCCCAGGCGTGGTAGTGGGCCATTCCGCTGGATAGCAGTTGGGGAAGTTCATGCTGAAAGCGTTCACCAAACCGCTGGATGGGATTAGTGGTGGGGCGGCGCCCCAGGTGGCGCTTGAGCAGCTCCCAGGAGTGTGCAGCCGATTCAGCCGGGGCGAAATGGGTCAGACGGTCGACTCGGACCAGTTCGGCAAACAGAGGCAATAACTCGGGAGTTGGCCCAACATCCAGTCTGAACAACTGCGAGAAATCTTCACCGTGTAACTCAAAATAGCCCGCGTTATGGAAATATCCAAGGTGCCTGGCATCCACATCCAGACTGTTGAGGAGGATGGTGGTTTTGGAGTGTTTGGTGCGGTAATCGGTGCCCGCAGTATCTGGTAACCAAAACGCATCGGCTTCGGTACTGATGAGTTTGCCAGCACCCAGGTGCTCGATGGCATGGTCAATCAATGGGCGCCAGACGGTCAACTCCTGCACATCAATGCCATACAGGGCGCGAAGCTCTTCTAAAGAGGGTTTGAAAAAAGTCCATTGGTCGCCTTCAAAATCCACCGCCAACGTAAACGGCAGCATGGCAAGCGGTTCCTGCTTGAGTGCGTGCAGCAGTTCAATCCACAAATCACCGTAACAGTTCTTTTCAGTCCAGACCGCCTCAGGGCTGTGCAGGCTGTGCCGCAGGTAGGTGTCCGGGTGCAGCCCGGGGATGACTTCAATGCGGCTCATGGCCAGAGCTGGGCCCGCACTTCTTGCGGCCAGGTTTTGGGGTCAAAGCCATGCGCCTTGATTAACGCCAGTGTGACGCGCTCAAGGCCAAAGCCAAGGCAGGCCGTGTGTGCCACGCTGTCGTCCGCATTGCGGAAGCCAAACTTGGCGCTGAAATGATCCTGATGCCAGTTGAACGAACAAATGGCGGTGGGTTTTTCTGCAGAGATAACGGGCACCAGAATTTCAAATTTGAGCCGTTGGTCAACCTGGTTGGCGGCCATCATCTTGCCGGCGCGGCCAAAGAAGGGGTCAGATGCCACATCGCTTTGTACGGGTAAGCCCAGCCCTTTGAGCAAGGTCAGACCACGCTGGAGCCAGGCATCGCGCCAGGCGACTACTTCATCGGGTTTGCCCACCCGGATGAATTCACGCATGCGAAAAGCCTGCAATCGGGTGGGCTCGTCGGAAGGCTCATGCCGATATACCCAATTCAATACAGTGACCAAGCGCCCCCCATTGGGGAGCAAACCGCTGAATGTGGGATAGACCGGGTAGCAGGCAGCCGGAGTCAGCATGACTTCGGTGATGTCGAGCAGGTCTTCCCAGCGTTCTCCAGCATGGATACGGGCTGAAAGCTCACGCGCCTTGGCGTCATTGCCATAGAAGCTGTGGACAGACCCCGCCAGTTGCGGGAAGTTATCCATGTAACCGACGGTTTCAATCAATTTGCGGGGAAGGATAGGGGGAAACATCATTTCCTCGGCCCCGTCCGGCTCAGCAACTCGTGTCACCAGATCGTTGAACCTACGCAGAATGTCTTCAAATACTTGACTTCGGCCGTAGCCACCCTGTATTCCTGTCGGGATGATGAGGCCATGTCTCACCAAGTCTGCATAGAAACCGTCAATGTCGTACGTGTTGCTCTGGGTAGATTGCATGCTGGTACTCCCTTATGTCGATAGTGTGATCGCGTCGACTTTGTCCAATTCTAGAATAGCCCGGATAATGCAACAGCCGTATGCCTGCGCAATTGTTCCGGGAAATCCTTCAGATAGATTGAGGGTGGGCTTTGATTTGGTGAAAATTAGCGGGGTCGCAGACTCACTGAGCCAGTTTGGCGATGACTTCAGGCACCGATTGTTTACCGCGAGCGAACTGGAGTACGCCGACAGTGGAAGTGGTGTCTGTGCGGAGCGTCTGGCGGCCCGGTTTGCGGCGAAAGAGGCAGTCATAAAAGCGTTGAACCTGGCCAACGCCGGTGTAAATTTTCGTGATATCGAGGTTGTGAAACTGGATAGCGGTGCGTGTGAGTTGGTAATTCATGGACGAGTTGCGGAGCTGATTGGGCAATTGAATATTGTGCAGATGGCAGTCAGTTTGAGCCATGATGGGGATTACGCGGGGGCGTTTGTGACGGTGCTTTGTAAAGCGCCGGCAAGCGGAGAATGAAATAACTAACTGAGCTAGGTATCTATGACAAGGACTGAAGAACTGGAAACTCGAATCCGAGGGATATTGCGTGACCATGGTCACCTTAGCAAGGACGTCGCCCAACTTGCAGCTGATGCAGACTTGTACCAGTCGGGCATGACATCGCACGCGAGCGTGAATGTCATGTTGGCACTGGAAGGTGCATTCGACATTGAATTTCCGGACCACATGCTCAAGCGCAACGTGTTTGGATCGATTCAGTCAATCCGGGCTGCGGTGAATGAACTGATTCCCGCCTGAGGTCGTCCATGGGCGGTCCAATTCTGCTTCATACACTTCACGCACGGGAGTTGTTGCAGACTGGTTGGTCGCTGGCTTCAGGCTCGGAATTTGAAGAAAATAGGGCTTTAGCCGGCGTCAATAGTGCATGGTTAGCTATAAATAGTGTAGCAAGCGTAGGCGCTGCGTTTCGCTCGCTCGGGCAGTGGTCGCTGGATGGGCCCACCAGACGCTTTGATGCCGAGAACTGGTGGTTCCGCCTGGAATTTGACGCGCTGCCCGCTTCTCCCAACGAGAGAGTGATTCTGGGGCTGGATGGTCTGGCGACCATGGCGCAGGTTTGGCTCAATGGTGTGGAATTACTCACCAGTTCCAACATGTTTATTGCGCACACCTGCGATGTGGGTCAGATATTGCAGACTTCGCGAAACACCTTGCTGTTACGGTTTGGTTCGCTCGATGCGGAATTGGCGGTGCGCAGGACGCGGCCCCGCTGGCGGGCACCCATGGTTGAACACCAGCAGCTGAGATGGTTTCGCACCACTGTGTTGGGGCGCACACCGGGCTGGTCGCCTCCTGCAGCCGTAGTTGGGCCCTGGAAAGACGTATGGCTGGAGCGGCGCAGGAAATTTGAGTTGCATACGGTCGCGCTTATAGCGCAAGTCCGGGGCGCGGACGGTGTGCTGGATTGCAGACTCGTTGCGCGCGCGCTCGGACAGAGTATTGAGTTCATTGAGTTGTGTGTGACGCGTAGCGAAAGCCAGGCCAGGCTGCGGCTGCAATTGCGAGAGGGGCAGTTTTTTGGTGCACTGGTCGTTCCAAATGTTACTTTGTGGTGGCCGCACACACATGGCGATCCGGCCCTATACGAAGTGACTGCAAATGTTCGCCTCGTGGGAGAGTTTTATCCGACGGTCGTGAGTTTGGGGCGCGTTGGATTTCGCACTCTGCATTGGGACACTGCGAATGGAAATTTTGCACTCACGGTCAACGGAGTCCCCGTGTTTTGTCGGGGCGCATGTTGGACGCCGCTGGACGCGGTAACGCTACGTGGGTCCGCGCCTGAATACATGGAGGCTGTGGGGCAGGTGACAGCGGCTGGAATGAACATGCTTCGGATCCCGGGCACCTTGGTGTACGAGGAAGACGCGTTTTTTGACGCTTGCGATGCCCAGGGGGTGCTGCTCTGGCAGGACTTCATGTTTGCCAATATGGATTTTCCCGCCGATGACCCGGCATTTGTGGAGTCGGTGACCACGGAAGTCCGGCAGCAACTGTCGCGGATTCACGCTAGAGCCTGCCTTGCTGTGCTCTGTGGCAACAGTGAAGTGGCCCAGCAGGCCGCGATGTGGGGGGCGCCTGCGGATTTGTGGAGCAATTCGCTGTTTGACGAGCTTCTGCCCCGCTTGTGCGCAGAACTGGCCCCTACGACCCAGTACTGGCCCTCCAGCGCCAACGGCGGAGCGTTTCCGCACCAGGGCAATGTGGGAACAACGTCTTACTACGGTGTAGGTGCCTACCTGCGCGGCTTTGATGATGTGCGCCGGGCAGATCTGAAATTCGCCACGGAATGTCTGGCATTTGCCAATATTCCTCCAGACGCAACCATTGAGCGCATGCCGGGTGGTATGGCACTGCGCGTGCACCACGCGGACTGGAAAGCGCGCAGTCCGCGCGACTTGGGCGCAGGCTGGGACTTTGACGATGTGCGCGACCACTACCTTGCAGTTTTTTTTGGCACTGATCCGCTGAAGTTACGCTACTCCGACCACCGGCGTTACCTCACATTGAGTCGCATGGCCACTGGCGAGGCCATGGCAGTGGCATTTTCTGAATGGCGCCGCCCTGGGTCATCTTGCCATGGGGCCATGGTGTTGTACCTTCGCGACTTATGGGCTGGCGCGGGCTGGGGGATCCTGGACGATTCCGGCTTGCCAAAGGCGTGCTACTACGCGCTCAAACGCGTTCTGCAACCGGTAACGGTATTGCTTTCGGACGAGGGGGGCAACGGGTTGATGGCCCATCTCATCAATGAAACTGCCAAAGAGCAACAACTGGAACTGGAAATTTGCGCCTGGAGGAACGGTGATGTGCTCGTAGCGCGCGGCAGCCAAGTCTTTAACTTGCATACGCGAGCATCGCAGAGTCAGGCTTGCACCGATTTGCTGGGCCGCTTTTTGGACCTGACCCATGCATACCGGTTTGGAGCACCGGTGTGCGATGCTGTGGTGGCAACCTTGCGGACCCCGGATGGGTACCAGGTGGCGCAGACGTTTTATTTTCCGCAGGGAATGTCGGCTTTGTCAGAGCGCGATGTGGGCTTGCACGCTGAAGCGGTACAACTGGATGCAAATACTCTGAAGGTCAATGTGTCTACCAGGCGGTTGGCGATTGGCGTGCATTTTGAGGCAATGGGATTTACAGCGGACAACGAGTTTTTCCATTTGGCTCCCCACGGGCAAGTGACTGTCATATTGCGGTCGAGCCGACCGCGCATCTTCAGTGGCGTGGTGAGTGCGGTCAACTCCATTGCTGACGCACCCATGGAACAGGTCGCATGCTAGATGCCGCGCCATTCTTTTTTGGCAAACCGGATGCTCCGCTGTTTGGTTGGGTGCATGCTCCAGAGCCAAGGCAGGCGTTGGCTCTGGGGCTGGTCATTTGCAATCCCTTTGGTTTTGAAGAGATCTGTGCACATCGCAGTCTTGGCTATTTGGCACGGATGGCCGCAGAAGCCGGTGTGGCTGCTTTGCGGTTTGACTACTCCGGGTGTGGTAATTCAAGTGGTATTGAGTCGGACCCCGATACTCTGACGCGTTGGGTCGCGTCCATTCACCTTGCAGTCGACACACTGAAGCAGCGCATCGGTGTCCAGCACGTGGTTTTGGCGGGCTTGCGATTGGGGGCCACATTGGCCGCGTTGGCAGCAGCGCAGCGCAGCGATGTGGTTGCTGTTGTTGCCATCGCACCTGTGGTGCAAGGCCGGCTGTACCTTCGGGAGTTGCGTATTCTGGCAGAGACCGTAGCGGGAGGGGGGGGGCTACCAACTGAGAAACAGCATGGACTGGAATCTGCCGGATTTTTGCTGACACAGGAGGCGGTGGATTCGCTTGGGGCCCTGGATCTGCGGAAAATGACTGTGAGGCCCGCCCATAATGTGCTGATTGTGGATCGGGACGATCTGCCGGTTCAGCCACAGTGGGCCGAGGCATTGGTGGCTTTGGGGGCAGACGTTCGTGCGGTCCAGTGGCCCGGATACCGGGCCATGATGGCGGATCCCCAGAGCTCGCTTGTGCCAATAGACATGTTTGCCAAGGTGGCCCTGGCGTTGAAGGAGTGGTCGGCCTTAGTGGAGCAAGTCCAGCCCACATTGGGTACAGAACCGGAATCGGGCAAGATATGGCCGTCAGGTGCATATGTGACGCGTGTTTTTCACGAGCGGGCCGTTCAGATTCGTGTTGAGGGGGGTATTTTGGCGGGTCTATTGACGACACCCGCCGGTGAGACTCCCTCCACCAGAGGGGTATTGCTCATTAACGCTGGTTCAGTGCACAGCATTGGGCCCAACCGGCTATGGGTTCGCCTTGCCAGGCGCTGGGCCGCGTATGGCATAACCGTGGTGCGTCTGGATCTCTCCGGGTTGGGGGACAGTCCGGCACGTGTGGGAAGAACGGAGAATGTCGTCTACTCTGCAGAGGCGGGTAACGACATTGCAATGGCAGTCCGATATATGCGTGAGCAACTCCATATTCAAGAATGCCAGTTGCTGGGTTTGTGTTCCGGTGCCTTTCACGGTTTCAAGGCGGCCGTCAGCGGGGTTCCTCTAGCGTCGACGGTACTAATTAACCCATTGACTTTTTTCTGGGAGCTTGGAAAACCACTGAACGGCGGTATCAAGGATTACGAAGTTGTGGCACAGGGGTCAATCTATGGACGGAAGATTTTTTCCTTGGAGTCCTGGTACAAACTCTTTCGTGGGCAATTGGACCAGCGATATGTGTTGGCGTTTGCCGGTCGGAAACTTGGAACTTTGCTCAGACCGGGTATGGAAGCAATGGCCCATTTGCTGGGTATTCCCTTACAGGAGGACCTGGCGCGCGAACTGCGCATGGCATCTCGGAGCGGTGTGCAGCATTTTGTTTTTGCATCTGGCGAACCTGGCATTAAGATCCTGAGGACTCAGGGCAAACGCAGCGTTACACAGATGCTTTCACAGGGCCGGGTAACCATTGACCTTGTTCCTGACGCAGATCACACGTTTACCCGAATGGATGCGCGTGATTGCTTGGTTGAAGTGCTGGACAGACTGGTCATTGGTGGAGCGCAAACAACTTGAATATGCTGCAGCGGACGTGGGCAAAAAAGCGGCGCTATGCTGACGCGGCGCTGTACTGGTCCGGCGCGGCGTGGGCATTTGAGAAATTGATGCAGCCTACCGGAGCGGTGATCCTGATGTACCACAGTGTTGCGAATGACGAGGTTGCCCAATACATCGATCCTCCAAACCACCTTCCCAGTACAGAGTTTGAGCGGCAAATAGCTTTTCTCAGCAGAGAACGCAATGTGATGTCATTGAACGAGTTGGTTGCACAACTGGAAGCGGGTAAAGAACCTTGCGCAGGCACTGTATGCATTACATTTGACGATGGCTATGTGGACAATCTGACAGTGGCGGCCCCAATCCTGGAAAAATATAAACTTCCAGCGACTCTATACCTGCCCACCGCATACATTGACCGTGGTGAGACACATTGGGCCGACACGATCCACCAGTTGTTCAGATTTCGAGCGCATGACCAGCTGACAATGCCTTCGCTAGGTTTTTCTGCCGATTTGTCTGAGGATGCGCAACGGAAGTTAGCTTACAAAAAATTGCATCTCTCTCTTCTGACGTCAATTTATCCCTATAGACAGGCACTATTGGCGGAGGTGCGCGAACAGCTCCGTCCTCACCAGGAAGGCCCACGGCTCACGATGAATTGGGATGAAGTTCGTGATCTGCGTTTGCGTTTTCCGCTTTTCGCTGTCGGAGGCCACAGCCAAAGCCATCTTGATTTGAGTGCGCATGGAGGACAATACGCCCGTATTGAGATCGAGGGATGTAAATCCAATATTCAGAAGGAATTGAGCGTCGAACCTCAGCATTTTTCATTTCCCTACGCGCGTTGGAGTATGGAAACCCGGTCGTTGGTTGAGCAGTGTGGTTGGAAGTCGGCGGTGGGTGACGGGTTGGGAGTCCGGATTGGTGTGAAATCGAACAGATTTGTTTTGCCTCGCTTGCCTACGCCAGTTTCCATGACGGACCTCAAGTTCAAGACGAGTGGATCCTTCCCGGGTGTTTATGCCTGGATAGGCAGATAAAAGAATGAGTGAAAAAGTTGTGTTGCCAAAGGTGACTGCAGTGGTCGTCACCTACCAGTCGGCTGGAACGCTTGACGCATTGTTTGAGGCTGCCCAAAGATGCAGGGCCGCGAAAGTGCTCGACTTCGTGTTTGTAGATAACGGCAGCAAGGATGCGACTCCACATATCCTTGCCAAGCAGACAAATTGGGCGGACGTAGTTATTACTGGCGTCAACAACGGGTTCGGGCGAGGTTGCAATATTGGCTTGAAAAGAGTCAAGACGGCTTACACGCTGTTCTTGAACCCGGATGCCCAGATCGAGCCTGATGCAATTGAGACGATGGTCGCTTTTATGGATACGCACCCCCATGTGGGCATCGTTGGCCCTGCCACACAGGTTGAGGAGCAGCATGAGTACCAGGCCACTAGCAGTTTGCCAACACCTTGGTCGGTGTTCCGGGCCTCAATACCGTTGTTGAAGCCTGCAGGAGATGCGAGGCCAATTTTGCCGGGTTCCGAACCTTTTCATACGGGCTGGGTCTGCGGTGCCGTATTGATGATTCGTACGGACCTGGTGCGACAGTTGGGAGGATTTGATCCACGCTATTTTTTGTATTGGGAAGAGATGGATTTGTGCCACCGCGTAGCTGATGCGGGATATCAGACATGGGCAATGGGCAGCGCGTTGGCCAGCCACATATGCGGAGCCAGTTCAGTGGATGATGAATCCCGTATTTCAGGTTGCATTGGGGAGCATTTCTATAAGAGTCGGCGTTACTACATGATCAAACACCATGGATGGTTGGCGGCAACCTTGGCGGAATTGGGGGAGTTTGCATTCCTGTGTCTGCGTACATGTGCAGATGTCCTTCGGGGCAAGGGAACGGCGAGAATCCGCCCTCGTTTGCGGGCAACATTATTGAGCCAGCCAAAGCGGTAGTTTGACCTGAATCCGGATGAATTTCTATTTTTTTATGGTTTGAGAGTAATCTATGAAAGTATCGGTAATAGGTACGGGCTATGTGGGTTTGGTGTCCGGAACCTGCTTGGCGGAACTTGGCAATGACGTGGTGTGCCTGGATGTTGATCCCGAGAAAATCCGCGTCCTGTTGGAGGGAGGCATGCCCATTTATGAGCCAGGACTGCAGGATCTTGTGCGAAGGAATGTGGCGGCTGGCCGCCTGCATTTCACCACCGATGTTGAAAAATCGGTGCAACACGGAACGGTGCAATTCATCGCTGTGGGCACGCCGCCGGACGAAGATGGCTCTGCGGACATGCAGTACGTTACGGCCGCTGCTCGCAACATAGGCAGGTACATGACGGACTACAAGGTAATTGTCGATAAGAGCACGGTTCCTGTTGGAACGGGAGACAAGGTAAAGACTGCCGTGGCGCAGGAATTGTCGCAACGTGGTGTGCAGACGCCGTTTAGCGTGGTGAGTAATCCGGAGTTCTTGAAGGAAGGCGCCGCGGTGGAGGATTTCATGCGGCCGGACCGCATTGTTATTGGCTGTGAAGATGAACAGGCCATTCAATACATGCGCGCCCTCTATATGCCGTTGCAACGCAACCATGACCGATTGATCGTAATGGATACCAAGAGCGCAGAATTGACTAAGTACGCTGCCAATGCGATGCTTGCCACACGTATTAGCTTCATGAATGAACTTGCCAATCTTGCTGACAGTCTGGGTGCAGATATCGAGAGCGTGCGCAAGGGTATTGGTAGCGATTCACGCATCGGCTATGACTTCCTGTACGCCGGATGTGGTTATGGCGGCTCGTGTTTCCCGAAGGATGTGAAGGCACTGATCAAGTCGGCGCGGGACGATGCGAGTATTGGCCTCAAGGTGCTGCATGCGGTGGAGGATGCGAATGAAGCGCAGAAGCACGTGCTTTCGGGAAAGATACGAACGCGCTTTGGTACGGATTTGCGTGGGAAGCATTTCGCGCTTTGGGGGCTGGCTTTTAAGGCGAATACCGATGACATGCGCGAAGCAGCGAGCCGTGTGGTGATAGCCGACTTGCTTGAAATGGGCGCCACGGTGACCGCTTACGATCCAGTTGCCCGCCATGAAGCAGAACGCATATACGGCGATGAGCAGCGTCTATCCTATGCAGAAAACCCCATGTCAGCCCTGGATGGTGCCGATGCTCTGGTAATCGTGACGGAGTGGAAAGAATTCCGCAGCCCTGATTTTGCTGCTATCAAGGCGAAGTTGAAAAGCCCGGTGATTTTTGACGGACGAAACCTCTACGATCCCAAATTGGTCCGGGGTATGGGGTTGGAGTATCTCGCCATTGGGCGTTAAAAGCGGTGGATTAGGTGTCTTCCTTATCCATTCCCCGTGCTTTGGGGGATAGCGACCTTGGAATGACTCTGTTGGGGGCAGATACAACAACGGAACCTGCGGGGACATTTTTGGTAACCACGCAATTGGCGCTCACCATGGAGTCGTTCTCTATGGTTACTCCACCCAGAATGCGCGCACCGACAAAAATGTCTACGTTGTTCCCAAGTTTGGGTGTTCCTGGCATGTGGCCGGTTCCCAATGTCACTTCATGGAAGAGTTTGCAGTTTTCTCCGATTTCCACACGCGGTCCAATGTAAATGTTGGCGGGGTGGATGAGACAGAATCCAGCGCCTATTTTTGCGCCAGATTCTCCTGCCCAGAGTTCGACGTTGAAAAATCGGTAGGGCATGTGAAGCACACGATAGAGTATCCACATAGGTACCCTCAGCAAGGGGTTGGGCAAGGCGTACGCCCACATGCCGAATCGGTAGACAGCAACAATCCAGAAACCAGGATGAGACTGCCATCCTCCTAGTAGTGCATATCGAGTACTGTCTTTGCGCAGGTTTTCAAACATAGAGTGTGTGCCGGACTGTTTGCGAACCCCGCATCCGTTGCGCACTAAGTGGAAAGCTATTACAGATGCTGCACCAATCGAAGCGGCAGTACCACGATGGTGAATGTTGGTTTAATTTCCCCCCCCTGGGATGGGGGATGAACCTGCCCCTGTTTGACGTACCTCTTAGCCGTTCCATTATGCGGCCTTCAATAGCTGTGCCGCGTGCCAGCTTTTCTCAAACTGCATCGGGCTGACATAGCCCAACGTCGAATGAATCCTGCGATGGTTGTAGAACGTCATCCAGTCAATCACCTCGTCCATGGCCTGCCTGCGGGTCTCGAATTTCCTGCCGTACAGACGACCCACTTTCAAGCGTCCCCAGAAGCTTTCCGTAGAGGCGTTATCCCAGCAGTCGCCCTTGCGGCTCATGGAGCTTTTCATCTTGTACCCGGCCAGCGCTGACTGGAATTCATGCCCACAGTATTGGCTGCCACGGTCGGAGTGGAAGATGACGCCGGCGTCTGGCGCACGCCGGAACCACGCCATGCGCAGTGCGTCCGTCACCAGTGAGCTTTGCATGTGCGCTTGCATGCTCCAGCCCACCACCTGACGGCTGAACAGGTCCAGCACCACGGCTAGGTACAACCAGCCCTCATCGGTCGCGATGTAGGTGATGTCCCCCGTCCACACCTGGTTGGGTGCGTTGGCCGTGAAGTTGCGCTCAAGCAGGTTCGGGGCAATGGGCAGGTTGTGCTTGCTGTCGGTGGTGACGACAAACTTCTTTTTGCCCCTGGCCTTGATGCCGTGCTCTTTCATCATGCGACGTACGCGTTCCTTGCCCACCCGGATGCCGCGTGCCACCAGTTCCTTCCACATCTTGGGCCAGCCGTATTCCTGTTTGACTTCGGCGTGGATGGCCCGGATGTGGGCCAGCAGGGCTTCATTGCTGATGCGTTGACCAGCACCCGGCTTCGATGGCTTGTCAGCGCCTTTGCGCCGTATATTCTCGAAGTAGCCGCTGGTGCTTACGCCCAGCATCTCGCAGGCCAGAGATACCGGCCAATGCTTCTTGTTGTTGGCTATCCATGCGTACTTCACGATGATTCCCTTGCGAAGTACGCCGTCGCTTTTTTTAAGATGTCGCGCTCCATCCTGACCCTGGCCAGTTCAGCACGCAGTCTGGCTAACTCCATCTGCTCCGCGCTCACCGGCTTGTCGCCAGCACCCTTGAGTTGGCCCTTGGCATGCAATCGCACCCAGTTCTCCAGCGTCTGTTTGGGGATGCCCAGTATCTTGGCTGTGACGGCCGCCACCTGACCACCTTTGACCAACCGCACAGCCTCCAGCTTGAATTCCAGTGTGTACCGTGCCCGTCGTTTCGATTCGCGCATTTCTATCTCCTAAAACTGATTTTTACCTATCAGCTAAGGAGTACGTTTTTCGGGGGCAAGGTCACTCCATTTCGAATCATGCCGTGCAATGGCACAACTCCTTCAAGACTGTGGGCGATCGAGTGGGTCAGAGTTCTCATATTTAGCGATAAGTAGCTAGTAGTCTGACAAATGATGTCGCGGCATGAATTCTCCCCTTTGGGTTCAAGTGGCTGCCATCGTCTGTGTAGGCGTTGGACAAATGAGGGGCGCGTAATGAATTCCAAGCAGTGATTGCACTGGTGCCATCCGGATTGGTTGACTCAATGCGTGCCAAGTCAAAAAGGGGCTCTGTCCCCTGGTATTTGCTTCGCAACATCATGTTGTATTCTTCGCGTCGCATGTTTTCCAGGATGCCGTAAGGAGCCTGTCCAATCATGCGTTTGATAAATGCCTTTGGACCAGTTTGAACTGCTGTCAAGGGCGCCGTGATGTGAATAAGCGTGAGTTGTGGGTGGCGTTGTTTAATGCGCTCAACGGTGCGGACGTAACTTGAAAACAAGGTTTTCACATCCGTGTCAGCCGAAAAGTCAACGTAACAAAATTTAACAAGCGCGACATCCAAGTCGATTGGTGCGATCCCAATGGCCTGATCAAACGAAGCAAGTTTTTCCTCTGGATTGCCATTCTCGCCTACCCGAACATGTCCAAGAGTGCTCGATGGGACGTCTTTGGCAGTTGGGATTTCTGCAATTTGAAATGGGATATCCGTGTTGGTTGAGAGTTGTTTCACTCCATCCAGAATATTGCTGCCGACGGATTGATGTCCAAAATAAATCCGCATTGAGGCTACGCGCTGAAGGTCGGCACGAAGTTGCGCATCGGACGGGTCGCTGGCAATGGCAATTCCACTTAACGCCGAAGAAAATGACATGACTATCCAGAACTTTGTGAAGTCTAGCCAATTCATTGCATCTTGCGGACTACAAAATTGGAAATTCGATCAATAGAGTCCAAATTCTCTGGCAGTATTTCTGCGTCTTCTATTGCCAGGCCAAACGTTTCTTCAATGAACGCAATTATTTCCAGCACCCCTGTTGAATCGATAACACCACTGTCAAGCAATGAATCCGCATTTTGCAGCGTGTCTGGTTCTGCAACATAGAAGTTGCTTGTTACAAAAGCCCTGACTTGATTCAGAATCACGAAAATCTCTCCCTGTTTTCTTCTTGATTGCACTGGAGTTGCATTCAGACAGCCACTGCCATGACAGTAAGTATCGGGTGCAACTTATCTTCTTATGATAGACCTGTTTTTTTTATCTTCCCGGTATCGGTCTTGGGTAAGTCCGGGACCAAAGCAATAATCTTGGGAACCATGAAGTTTTCAAGGCGACTTTGACATACTTTTTGAAGTTGCTTTTCCGTCATTGCGGTGCCGGCTTCCAGAACCACAAATGCTTTGACTGCCTGGCCCAGAACTTCGTCGGCAACGCCAATGACGGCAGCCTCTCTAACGCCAGGAATGTTCATCAGGGCGTTCTCGACCTCTTTCGGAGCGACTTTTTCGCCGCGCGACTTGATGACGTCATCCATGCGACCAACAAAATACAGGTAACCTTCTTCATCCAGCTTGCAATAGTCTCCTGTATGCAATACACGCTCTCCGGGCAGTGGGCCTGGCTTGAGCTTTCTGGCCGTGGCTTCGGGCTTCTCCCAATAGCCCTGCATCACCGTTGCCCCCCGAATAACCAACTGGCCGACAACATTGGGGCCAACCTTAGCCCCGCTTTCATCAATCACCCATAGTTCGGTGTTGGGGATGGCGATGCCCACGCTCGATGGCTTTCGATCAATGTCCTCTGGAGGAAGATAGGTGCAACGCTTGCACTCAGTAAGTCCGTACATCGAGTAAATGCGTGAACGAGGGAAGATGTCCTTAAGCATCAAGATATGCTTGACCGGAAGGTTGGCTGCAGTGTTTGTGACGTAACGAATTCTGGAAAAATCGTAGCCCTTCAACGATTTTAGCTCTGCAAGAATTGCAAAGATGGTAGGGACCCCGGGGAATCCGGTAACACCTTCTGCAATCATCAAATTCAGGATTTGCGCAGGAAATGCGAAGGAGCGCTCAAGGACCAGGCGGGCGCCGTGTTCGAAGGCCATGAGCATCTGGTAGAGCCCATAGTCGAAAGCCATTGGAAGCACACACAGGATCACTTCATCGTGCTGGACTTTCAGGTAGCTCGAAATGGATGTGCAAGCGGTGAGCATGTTCCTGTGGGACAGCATTACGCCCTTGGGATCGCCCGTGGAGCCCGACGTGTAAATGATGGCTGCCAAGTCAATGTCGAT
Source organism: Burkholderiales bacterium (assembly GCA_028868305.1). Taxonomy (GTDB): domain Bacteria; phylum Pseudomonadota; class Gammaproteobacteria; order Burkholderiales; family Burkholderiaceae_C; genus Allorhodoferax. Next base: position 27,905 of record JAGWUS010000042.1, read on the forward strand.
ACATTGGCGTTTGGGCGCCCTATTCGGGTCCCCGGTAGCAATGGCAGAGTCCCACCGTTGCGAGTTGGGAAGCGTGGATAGGCGCTCGCTAATGATGTCTCCGGAAACGATTACTAGTTTGAGGTATGGGCAGTCTTTCGCAGGAATGGCGAACACTTCGCAAAGGTGCTGATCAGCAATGAGCGCGGAGGGTCTGCAGTCATTGAGTAGGTAACTCAGCTTGTCGGCCTTGGTGAGTGGGTTGACGATGGACGCTACTGCATTGGCTTTGAGCGTGGCCCAAAATGCCACAACAGTTTCTACGGAGTTGTCAGAAAAGATGACCACACGGTCTCCACGCTGAACGCCACTGGCAACCAGTGTGTTTGCTAGTGCGTTGGATCTGGCGTTCAGCTCTGCATAGGTGACTCTGTGCTTTTTGTATACAAGTGCGACTTTCTCAGGCGCCATTTGGGCGCTTATGTGGAGGTAGTCGTGCAGCAGCTGAACTTGAGTGGTGGATTTCGACATATCAGGTTTCTTGCTGGCTCGCACGGTCGACATCTGTTCTGAATGCGACACGTTTGATGGCCTGAGGGCAAATGGCAATGAAATGCTGATGAAGCAGTTGAGTGGAAAGTACTGCTACGACGGCCATGTTGTCCGCATTGGAGAATTGACCTGCAGCCCCTCGCGCCCGACATTTCTTGAATAGCAGCCCGACCGCCTTGACATCAAAGACATTCGAGTTCAACAACGCACTTTCAGAGAAAGCCTGGGCAACATAGTCAGGGGCATTGGGTGCAAAGAAGGATAGGGCATCAGGTGCTCTATATGGTTGCTTATTCCGGGCAATGATGCTTGTTGGAATGATTCCTTCTGCAGCTCTTTTGACGACATGCTTCTCATCCAATACGTGTAATTTGTAATTTGCGGGGAGGGAGTTTGCGAGTGCAACGACGTGCTTGTCTAAAAATGGGAATCTGCCTTCAACTGAATTGCCAAGCAACATCCTGTCGCCTTGCGATGACAGCAAGTAGCCTGCAAGTAATGTTCGAATTTCTATGTGCTGGTCTTGTGCAAGTGCATCCCACTGATGAAACTCCGAAGGTAGACTGGCGACTAGCTTTGCCACAGCTTCGTTCGAGGCGATCGCTTGCTTTATGTCCTGGTTGAGCAATCGCTTTAATGCGCTGGCTGTTTCCCAGCGCGGACCATGCGCAAAACCAGCGCTTGCAGAATTTTCTAGGTTTTTGCCGAAGAATTGCCGTGCCATCCCCCGCTGCGATACCGGGGAGCGCGCCAGATAGGGGTACAGGCGCTCCAGGAGTCTGTGACGCCATATTGATGTGGGTTGTCTGCCCCAGAATCTGCGAACCTTGCCCTCGCGGAAGAGGTCGTACCCTGCGAAGACCTCATCTGCTCCTTCGCCCGTGAGTACCACTTTGGTGCCGTGTTGCCGTACCAACCGGGACAGGAGAAACAGTGGTGCAGGAGCCGTACGCAATACTGGACGCTCAGTGTGATAGACAACTTCAGGAAAAATATTTGCGATGTCGGATCGCGATACAACAACTTCATGGTGCTCGCTGCCTATTTTTTCTACCAGCATGCGCTGGTAGAATGTCTCGTCATATTCGGCATCTTCAAAGCGCAGGGAAAAAGTCTGGAACCGGTTGTGGGCAAACTTCTGGCCGAGTGCTGCAACAAGTGAACTATCCAGACCGCCGGAGAGGTAACTTCCAACGGATACGTCTGCTCTCAGCATCCTTAGGGACACTGCATTTTCAATGGCATCCTTGACAGCAATCGCTGCGTCGTCAACCGAGCCTTGAAACAGCTCTGTGCTTTCAGCAACCGGTAGGGCGATGTCCCTGATGGTGCTACGCTCATAGGTGCGAATGTGCCCTGGCTCCAACTCTGAAATTCCAGCAAACACGCTCTGTGGCGGAACAACGCTCCAAAAAGTCAGTGTTTGATCGATGCCCACTGGGTCGAGGGCACGTGGTATTGCAGGGTTGGCCGCAAAAATGGCTTTCACTTCGCTAGCAAAGTAAAGATGATGGTCATGCTCGCACCAGTACAGTGGACAAATGCCCATTGGATCGCGTGAAAGGACCAGTTTTTGGAGCGTTGCGTCCCAGAGGGCTATGGCCCACTGGCCGTTCATTCGGTCAAACGCCTTTTCCCCCCACGCCCTCCATGCTTGGAGAATGACCTCGGTATCGCTGCTGGTCCGGAATCTGTAACCCAGAGTAATCAACTGGTCACGAAGTTCCACATAGTTGAATATCTCACCATTGAAAGCAATCCAGAGCGTGCCACTCTCGTCGGCCATCGGTTGTTGTCCGGTTGCAATGTCGACAATGGACAAGCGGGCATGGGCTAGCCCGGCGTGATCGTCCCGATAGATGCCGTACTCGTCTGGCCCACGATGGCTGAGTATGGCTGCCATTTTGACAAGCTCGTTCCGCGCGGGAGGGGAACAACCCGGGCGCAGCGCAACGATACCTGCAAGGCCGCACATGGATATCAGATCTCGTTGACTGCATCAACGAGCAGCGGACGCATATGCAGATACTTCGTGGTCCTGCGCTTGGCTTGGATGTCCTTGAAAACCCGCTCAACTTGGCCTGGTGTCAGACCGACGGTCGGGGCGACGTCGGCCGCGGGAAAACCATTGTTGAGTGCATATAGACATAAATCCATCCGGTCATATGGAAGTGCGAAGTAAAACTCTTCCTGGGTTTGCGGCATCGAAAAAGTGTCGGTGGTAGGGGGGCGCTGGCAGATTTCTTCTGGAACGCCCAAGTGTCGCGCAAGCTGGTACACCTGCGTCTTGTACAGATGGGCGATAGGTTTGAAGTCGGCACTACCATCGCCTTGTTTTACAAAAAATCCCTGGTCGTATTCCAGGCGGTTAGGCGTCCCGGACACGGCATAGTTCAGTCTGTCCGCATGGTAGTACTCAGTCATCTTACGGATACGCTGCTTGTAGTTCGTGGCAGCAACCATCTGAAGGTACGCGGCATGCGGCAAACGCACTGTGTTGACCTCCCCACTTGGATTCTGAACTGTCAGGCGTGTGATGTTGAGTCGATCACTTTCCAGTATGGACGGCAGTACCAGTTTGCACTTCCATCCTGTCCCGTATTCTGGTACTACCATGCGCACTGCTTCTTCTTGTCGGGTGTAGCATCCCGCTCCTTCCAGCGCAGGAGCAATGTTCTCTAGGACGGTGTCTATGCCCAGATTCTGAGCGAGCATCTCCCCAAAACGAACTGCATCGTCGCTGGAATGGTGTTCTGGCATAAAGAGTCCAAGAACCTTTTCTTTTCCAAGTGCTCGAACACACAGTGCCGCTACGACAGAACTATCGATTCCACCGGATATGCCGACGACCGCTCCCCGTCGTCGTAGTTTACCGAGTACTTGCTCCCGCAGGTTTTGCGCAATTCGATTCGCTTCAGCCTCGCTGTCAATGTGAAGAATGTCTTTATTGAAATTCATGGTGCAGATGTGCGGGCGTATACGCGCCAATAGGGCGCAAGTCTAAGTGGCATCCAGAAAGTAGAGTGGTTGAGGTAGTCGCCGCAGGTTTTAGGAGCTTTTCGAAACACTAGGAGTGTGCGGTACGGGTGCTCTGAAAGCACCTTTTCCAGGTGCTGCATCGCTACCAGGGTCAACGGTTCTGGGAACGGATTGTTGAAAAAGAAAAGACATGGACTTTGAGGAGGACCCCATTGAAAGAAGTCACCCACCGACCACTCTGGAGCAATTTCCTTGCCAGTCCGTTCATTGAATCGTTGAACGTTGTTCCTGGCTTCGTCTACTAACTCATGGTTGAGTTCCACGCCCACTAGGTGTTTGAACGGGTACTCACTCGCCATAAGTACAGCGGCCCCTTTGCCGGAACCAATGTCCACGAATGTGTATTCGGATAATGACGCTGGGATATTCCGCATGATTTCGCGAAAGAAATCATGATTAATTGCGGAGTAGCCCCAGATGACCGGATTTGCCCGATCTCCATTGACAGGAACGTCAAGGCGACCGTAGGTCTTCGTTCCAAAGCATTCGTCAAACTTCGCGCTGTTACGTTGCGTACGCTGATCCAAATGGTGGAGAACACGGTCGATGAGCGGAGCCGCTGTTCGTACTATAGGAGTATTGGGGCACTTGAGCCGGCTCAAGGCGGCATATAGCCAGCCAAAATGCGCGCGCATGCGAAAAAAATCACGCATTCGCATCCAATTCTGATTCACAGCCTGCCCCCTAACTCCAATGAAATATGCTCCACCCATGTCAATGCTTCGCACTAGTTTAATTTTGCCCGATTGTTGACACTTCCCAATTTGTGGCTCGGGGATTAATTTCGCAAGCTACTCTGGGGGTATGTTACTGGCGTATTGATAATCGAAGATTAGGATAAGTAAATGGACAGCATAGGCTGGCCTGTGAGATTTCACTTAAATGACATTTTATGGATGTAATGCCCTCTACTTCTACTTCCGATAGGCACTACTTGAATGCATGGCTCCCTCCCTCGACGGATCGGGTCCTTTTGGGATTGCTTTTCCTGGGTTTTCTGGTGATGTATGTCCCGGCATATTTGGAGCTGGCACGTACCGTATGGGGCACGGACGAACAGGGGCATGGCCCCATCATTCTTGCGGTGAGTCTGTGGCTGTTCTTTTCGCACCGTTACGTTTGGGCTGAATTGCCCTCAGAGCCACAGGTGACGTTGGGGGTGCTCATTCTTTGCTTCGGGTTTATTGCTTACGTCCTGGGTAGGTCCCAGTCTTTTCTCATGCTAGAGGTTGGATCCCAGATATTGGTGCTCATTGGCCTGATCCTGTTATTTTCTAGCATCAGCGCGTTGCGGTTACTTTGGTTCCCGCTCTTCTTTTTGGTTTTCATGACGCCGTTTCCTGAAGCGCTGGTGTCCGCTACCACAGGGCCGCTGAAATCTGCTGTTTCTGTGGTTGCAGCTGAAATCCTGTATGGGGTGGGTTATCCCGTGAGCCGTTTGGGGGTCATCCTGAATGTCGGTCAGTACCAGTTGCTGGTCGCGGACGCCTGTGCCGGACTGAATTCCATGTTCACTCTGGAAGCTCTAGGATTGCTCTATTTGAACCTCATGAAGTACACGTCAGTCACGCGAAATACAATGCTCAGCCTACTGGTGATTCCTATCGCTTTTATTGCCAACGTTGTACGGGTGATGATTCTTGTATTGGTGACGTATCACTTTGGAGATGCGGCTGGACAGGGCTTTGTACATGGATTTGCAGGTATGGTCCTTTTCCTTGTCGGGTTGATATTGGTGTTATTGACCGACTATCTGCTGGGATTCGTACTCAAGGAAAAGACTGTCCAGGTTGGATCGCCATGAGTGCACTTCGACTACGTGCCGCTTTCGTAATGGTCTTGATGGTGTGCGCCTCAGCGTTGGCGCACTGGATGACCCCAACGGTTCACATGAGCGATACATTGGGGAAGCCGGATCTGGAAACCTTGTTTCCCAAGGAATTCAACGGATGGCGACTGGACGCACGGGCGGCGATGGTGCTTCCTTCCCCGGAAACTCAGGCACTGCTTGACAGCATTTACAACCAGACCTTGACTCGAACCTACATAAACGCTGCGGGGTACCGGATCATGCTGTCAGTCGCCTATGGCGGTGACCAGTCTGATGGAACGCGTGCACATGTGCCTGAGGTATGCTACCCGGCCCAGGGGTTTCAAATCACAGCGAATACCAGTGGCCGGCTGGTACTTGATGGTCGGCGGGTTGCGGTCAGGCACTTGATGACCAAGTACGGCGCTCGGGATGAGCCCATTACCTACTGGTTGGTTGTGGGTGACCGGGTGACTGTTTCGCGTACCGATCAAAAGTTGGCCCAGTTCCGTTTGGGGTTGAAGGGCCTTATTCCTGATGGCATGCTGGTTCGCGTATCCAGCATCGACAGCAACAGCGCGCGCGGATACGAGCAGCAAGCGATGTTTTTAGCAGATCTTGCGGCTGCGGTTCCACCTTCTGGGCGTGACAGAGTTTTTGGTGCCTTAATAGATGAATGAATTGGGAGTGTAGAAAACAATGGCAAAAGGAATGATTTTGGCTGCGGGTCAGGGGACGCGAGTGCGCCCTTTGACAAGAGACCTACCCAAGCCCATGGTACCCATCCTGGGCAAGCCGGTGATGGAATACTTGATCGAGCATCTTGCTCGCCACGGCATCACCGAAATCATGGTCAACGTGGCTTACCACCACCAGAAGATTGAAGAGTATTTTGGCGATGGCAGTCGCTGGGGTGTTGAAATCGGTTATTCGTACGAGGGGGTGCGTGACCACGGAGATATCCTGCCCAGGCCCATGGGGTCAGCGGGTGGCATGCGCCGTATTCAGGATTTCAGCGGTTTCTTTGATGAGACTACCTTGGTGCTATGTGGCGATGCGTTGATTGATCTGGATATCACAGCGGCAATTGCGGAGCACAAGGCGAAGAGTGCACTGGCTACGGTGGTTGCGACAGACGTTCCACTGCAGGACGTGCAGGCCTACGGGATTGTGGTCGCTGAGGATGATGGAAAAATCTTGTCCTTTCAGGAGAAGCCCAAGCCGGCCGAAGCCAAATCTACACTTGCCAGTACTGGCATTTACATCTTTGAACCTGCTGCTCTGGACAAGGTGCCATCTGGCAAGGTGTACGACATTGGCTCAGAGTTGTTTCCGCAGTTGGTGGCAGAGAAACAGCCTTTCTTTGTGCAGAATCGGCCATTCAACTGGATTGACATCGGTCGCGTGAGCGATTACTGGTCGGTGCTGCAACGTGTGTTGCGTGGCGAAATCGCCAATATGCGCATGCCCGGCAAAGAGGTCAAGCCAGGCATGTGGGTGGGACTCAACACGTCCATTCCCTGGGACAAGGTGAAAATTACGGGGCCTGTCTATATTGGCTCCAGCGTGCGTGTGGAGCCTGGTGCCACCATCACCGGGCCGGCTTGGATTGGGCATGGCAGTGTGATTCGTTCCGGTGCCAAAATTACGCGTAGCGTTCTTTTCGAATACACGCGCATAGCGGCCGATATGCACTTCAGTGAAATGATTGTTTCGCGACATTACTGCGTAGACAGGTATGGAGAAACGCTCTACCGTGGCGATGATGCAGCCCAATTGCGTTGGGGCGATGCTCGCGCTTGACGGTGTTGAAAGAAAAGAAATGCTAGTTCAACCTGTTGTTCTGTCCGGCGGCTCCGGCACCCGACTATGGCCACTGAGCCGTGAAAAATACCCCAAGCAATTGCTTCCCCTAATCGGTGAGGACTCGCTGTTGCAGGCAACAGTGCGTCGCGTAGAGGGTATTGCCGGTGTCGAGCTGGCGGCCCCCATCGTGGTTTGCAACGAAGAGTACCGCTTTGTCATCGCAGAGCAGCTTCGCGTAATGGGCAAACCTGGTACGGTTGTGCTGGAGCCTCTAGGAAGAAATACGGCTCCGGCCCTTACCATTGCTGCACAAGCAGCTATGAAAAACGGAGCTGATCCCGTGCTGCTAGTGATGCCGGCGGACCATGTGATTGTGGACAAGGCGGCCTTTCAGGCCGTGGTGATCCAGGGTGCAGCGCTGGCAGAGCAAGGGGTGGTGGTGACCTTTGGTATTACTCCCGATGCCCCAGAGACCGGTTATGGCTACATCCAGTCAGGCGGCGCATTTGGTGCGGATGGCGCTAAAAAAATTTCCCGCTTTGTGGAAAAACCCAATCTGCCAACGGCGCAGGCCTACCTGGCCGAAGGCAACTATAT
>JAGWUS010000080.1 GCA_028868305.1 Burkholderiales bacterium
GCCAGGCCGAGCAGGTCTTGGCCGGCATCGTTCAAAAGATCAATGACGGCGTCTTCGATTACGCCAGCTACTTCCCCGACTCCAAACGCGCGGCGGCATCAGGACCCGAGGGCGCCCTGAGCACATTTGGTGCGGCCATGGAGGCCTACCTGGCCAAGATCAAGATGACCAAGTCGGCCCGGTCCTTAGGACAGTACACCAACGCAGGGAACGAATGGGTAGAGTGGATCGGCAAAGACCAATTGCTCCACAAGCTGACTCCGTCCAAGCTCTCATCCATCGTGTACAAAGATCGCACTTGGTCAGGCCCCGCCCGCTTCAACAATGCCATGATCCCCCTGCGCGGTGCCCTGCGCCTTGCCAGGGCCGATAACCAGCAGCTTCCGGACTGGCTGGAAGCACTGGAGAACCTGGAAAAGGGTGACGGCAAGCCTGACCCCCTGACACCGGACGAGATGCGCGCGGTGCTGGCCCACATCAAGGCCAACTTCCCGCTGCAGTGCTGGGCCTGGTATGCCTTTGCATTTGCTACAGGCCTGCGCCCCGGTGAGCAATGCGTTCTCCTGCACAAAGACATCATCCACGGCACCGCCCACATTACGAAAGCGCAAGACGAAGACGGAACCGTAAAAAAGACGAAAACCAAGGGTGTGCGCGAAATCGAACTCAGCCCCCTGGCTCTCGAAGCCGTGAATGCATCGAAGCCGTTTAATAACGCATCGGGTGAAATCTTCCAGAACCCCTGGTCAGGAAAGCCGTGGCATGGCAACCGGTCCCAGCACGAAAACGTCTGGGCTCCCACACTGAAAGCCCTTGGGATCTCCAAGCGCCGCGCGTACTGCACACGGCACACATTCGCGACGACCCTGCTTAGTGTGGGCACGCCTGTGGCTTATGTGAGCACTTTGATGGGGCACACGTCGCCGTCGATGGTCGAAAAGACCTATGCGAAGTGGTTGCCGAAGGGCGACGGCGGGCGGTCGTCAAAGCTGCTGATGGAGGCGTTCAAGTGATGGGTCGGGTCGAGCGGATGTTGCTGAATTTTTGCTATCGAAATTGGACCGCCGAAGACCAGATCACGCGCGTCAGGGTTGCCCGAAGGTGGCCCGGGATCCTGATACCACTGCGTATGCCCGAGGGGGCGGTGTGGCGCTGCCTTTATCGTCGACATGCTGGCGCGATGCGAGAGGCCGGCGGTTGGAGCCGTGTAACTGCGCAGCTTTTGGCGATGTTTGACGCCGATGATGCGGCGGCTGCGATCGAGGGGTTTTGAATGGGACGCGTTGAAAGGCTGCTGTTGAACTTTTGCAAAAATCGTGCATGGACTTCTGAAGATCAAATGACACGAAAGAGGATCATCATGAAAAAGCCGATGGAACCATCGGACCAGAAAATCCTAGACCAAAAACTTCTGAGCGACAACTTATGTCGTTGCTTTTATCGCCGTCGCCCACATGCAATGCGCGAGGCCAGTGTGTGGAGCCGCACTGCGGAAGGTCTTTTGCGCCAGTTCGAGGCCGAAGATGCAGCCAAGGCTGCCGCGGATGCGATAGAGGGAGTATTGAATGGGGCACTTTGAACTTGGAAGGCTTCCTCGCCGCCGACTCAAGAGCTTGAAGCACTTGGCCATCCACTTTCGAGATGGTCATCTACTCGCTCGAGTAAACGCTGAACTTCTTGGTCGGCGCATCGATCGACTCTTGAAAGGAGCCCGATAACGCACCAATAACGCACCAACCACTGTTGCGCCGAGCCATGAAAAAGCCCCGTTTCAGAGGAGAAACGAGGCTTCTGAGTGTGGTAGGCGCAATTGGACTCGAACCAACGACCCCCACCATGTCAAGGTGGTGCTCTAACCAGCTGAGCTATGCGCCTACATATTCGAGACTGACGAGTATAGCAGCATTCTGGCGCCCTGGTAGCGAACCGTAGGCCCCATAGGAATGGTGCCGACAGTGGGTGATAATTGACGTTAACGTAAACGTAAACCCCGCTTTCAACATAAGGAGCAACGCATGGAAATCGCAGGAAAAGTATTCATCGTCACCGGAGGTGCATCAGGTCTGGGAGAAGGCACGGCACGCATGCTGGCTTCAGCTGGCGGCAAAGTGGTGATTGCAGACATGCAAGCTGAAAAGGGCGACGCCATTGCCAAAGAAATCGGTGGCGCCTTCGTCCAATGCGATGTGAGTAACGAAGCTGACGGCCAGGCTGTGGTCGCCAAGGCGGTTTCCATGGGCAAGCTGATGGGCCTGGTGAACTGCGCTGGCATCGCCCCTGCCGAAAAAACCGTGGGCAAAAGCGGTGCGCATATGCTGTCCACCTTTACAAAATGCATCACGGTGAATCTGGTCGGTAGCTTCAACATGATCCGCCTGGCGGCCGATGCCATGTGCAAGAACGACCCTGAGGCCACCGGCGAGCGCGGCGTGATGATCTCCACGGCCTCCGTGGCAGCCTACGATGGCCAGATTGGCCAGGCTGCCTACAGTGCTTCCAAGGGTGGCATTGTGGGTATGACACTGCCTATTGCCCGTGACCTGGCGCGCAATGGCATCCGCAACATGACCATCGCCCCCGGGATTTTTGGCACCCCCATGATGTTCGGCATGCCCAAGGAAGTGCAGGACTCCCTGGCCGCCAGCGTGCCTTTCCCTTCGCGTCTGGGTACCCCACAGGACTACGCCAAGTTGGCAAAGCACATTTTCGAGAACGACATGCTCAATGGCGAAGTGATTCGCCTTGACGGCGCCATCCGCCTGGCACCCCGTTAAGTCCTCAGCAAGCAACTGCACAGACTGCTACAAACATAGTAGCTAACTGTGCAGACCCCTTGCGGGTTTGGAAGGTTTTTATATCCCAAACCCATCATCGGCAGCAATCACGGCTCCGTTGATAAAGTGACTCTGGTCCGAACACAGTGTTACCAGCAACGCATCCAAATCTTTAGGATTACCCACGCGTTTGCGCGGCAGCATCTGCACCAGCTTCTGGCCTCCCTCGGTCTGCCAGTGGTGGTGGTTGATCTCGGTATCGATATAGCCTGGACACAGCGCATTCACGTTGATGCCAAACTTGCCCCACTCCAGTGCCATGGCCTTGGTCATCTGGATGACGGCGGCCTTGCTCATGCAGTAAACGCCAATCTGCGGCAGCACCCGCAAGCCCGCCATGGAGGCAATGTTCACAATGCGTCCACCGGTGTAATTGCCCGGGGCCGAGCCTTTGGCACGCGCCAGCATGCGCTTGCCTACTTCCTGGCCGACAAAAAAAGCACCCTTCACATTGGTGTTGAACATGAAGTCGTAGTCTTCGGGTGACACATCCTGCAGGCGCTGCGTCGTGCTGACCCCTGAGTTGTTGATCAGGATATCGATAGAGCCGACTTCTGTTTCCGCATGCGCGACGGCCGATTTGATGGAGTCGTGGTCCGTCACGTCCAGTTCCACCACATGGGCATCGCCGCCCTCGCCTTCAATCGTGGCGCGCAATTCCTTGAGCTTGTCCACCCGACGGCTGGCCAGCACCACGGCGGCACCCGCACTGGCTAGCGTGCGGGCGAACTGCGCTCCCAGACCACTGGATGCTCCGGTAATGAATGCCACGCGGCCTGAAAGATCGATGGTGTATGCCATTTAGAGTGTCTCCACAAATCAAATAAGAACGATCGTTCGATTGTGCCCGTTCCACGAATAAAATCTGTCCCCGAGCTGACCACTTCACTCCGTGACAGTTGGCACAATCGACGCCGTTCCATTATCTAGCGAGACACCCCATGACCAACGAGGAAATCCTGACGCAATTCGGCCCGCGCGAGGCCATGGAATACGACGTGGTGGTCGTGGGTGGTGGCCCCGGTGGCCTGGCCACTGCAATTCGCCTCAAGCAACTGGCCGCCGAGAAAGGCACGGACGTCTCGGTAGTGGTGCTGGAAAAAGGCTCCGAGCCTGGCGCCCACATTCTTTCGGGCGCCATCATGGACCCCAAGGCGTTGACTGAACTCTTCCCCAACTGGAAAGCACTTGGCGCCCCGCTCAATCAGCCAGTAACGGACGATGCCTACGTGTTCCTGAGCGAGAAATCGGGGGTGCGTGTGCCCAATCTGTTTTTGCCCCCCTTTGCGCATAACGATGGCAACTACATCATCAGCCTGGGCGCGGTGACCAAGTGGATGGCCGAGCAGGCCGAAGCCCTGGGCGTTGAAATCTTTCCGGGCTTTACCGGTGCAGAAGTTCTTTACAACGACGACGGCTCGGTCAAGGGCGTTGCCACTGGCAACGTGGGCGTTGGCAAAGACGGAGAACCCACAGAGAACTTCCAGCTCGGCATGGAACTGCTGGGCAAGTACACCGTGTTTGCCGAAGGCGCACGAGGCCATTTAGGCAAGCAGTTGATAGCCAAGTACAAACTCGACACTGGCAAAGACCCGCAAAGTTTCGGCCTTGGCATCAAGGAGCTGTGGGAGATCGACCCCAGCCGCCACCAACCCGGCTTTGTCATGCACAGCGCCGGTTGGCCCATGGAAAACGACACTTACGGCGGCGCATTTTTATACCACCTGGAGGGCAACAAAATTGCCATCGGCTTTGTTACCGGTCTGGGCTACTCCAACCCGTACCTCAGCCCGTTCGAGGAATTCCAGCGCTGGAAGACCCACCCCAGGGTGCGCTACTACTTCGAGAACGACAAGGGCGAAGTCACCGCCAAGCGCCTGTCCTACGGCGCACGCGCCATCAACGCCAGCGGCATCAACTCCCTGCCCAAGACCGTGTTCCCCGGCGGCGCACTGGTGGGCTGCAACGCGGGCTATCTGAACGTAAGCCGCATCAAGGGCAGCCATGCCGCCATCAAGACCGGCATGCTGGCCGCAGAAGCCGCCTACGATGCGATTCAAAGCGGTCGCCAACACGACGAGTTGAGCGCCTACCCCGATGCATTCGACGCCAGCTGGTTGCACACCGAACTCAATAAGGACCGCAATTTCAAAAACTGGTTCAAACACGGTTTGACTGTGGCAACTCTCATGAACGGCTTTGAGCAGTTCGTGCTGCGCGGCCATATTCCCTGGACACTGCGCCGTGAAAAGCCCGACCACGCCTACCTGAAGCCCGCGGCCGAATGCCAGCCCATCGTGTATCCCAAGCCCGATGGCAAGCTGACCTTTGACCGCCTCTCCAGCGTGTTTATCAGCAACACCAACCACGAAGAGCAACAACCCGCCCACCTGACGCTGAAAGACGCATCGGTGCCGGTGAGGATCAATCTGGCCAGGTATGCCGGCCCCGAAGCGCGTTACTGCCCCGCCGGTGTCTACGAGTTCGTCAAGAACGACGACAACACGGACCGCCTGCAGATCAACGCGCAGAACTGCGTGCACTGCAAGACCTGCGACATCAAGGACCCGACCCAGAACATCGTGTGGGTCACCCCCGAAGGTGGCGGTGGACCGAATTACGCAGGGATGTAATTGTGCAAATGGTGCAGACAGGAACGGGGCCTTTCGGCCCCGTTCCTGCTTTTGCGATTGCCCATGGTGGCCACTGGGGTCTCCCAAACAGAATTTACTGGCAATTTCTGTTTGACTTTTGTCAATGCTTTTGCCGGCGACGGTACCTACACTGAAACCGGTGGTCAGATGCTTCGCTTTGAACTGGCTGGGCATTCTGGCTTCATTTTCTCATTCCATAACGGAGGTTTTAGATGGAAAAAATGAATACTATTTCTGCGACGCTAGCCTTGGTTGCAGGTTTGGTCTGCGGCGTGTCGGCTCAGGCCGCTGGGGCTGGGGCTGGGGGAGCAGGCGCAGGTGCGGGTGCCGGTGGCCCTGGCGCAGGAGGGCAAGGGGCTGATCAGAGTCCGGTCCAGTTGCAAACGCAGACAAAGACGCAGTTGCAGACGCAAACGCGTGACCAGTTGAAGATTCAGGACAAGCTACTGCTGCAGACCCGTGACCAGCTGAAGATTCAGGACCGACTGTTGCTTCAGACCCGTGATCAATTGAAAACCCAGGATCGCCTGTTGACCCAGACCCGCGACCAACTCAAGCTGCAGGATCAGACCAAGACCCAGACCCGGGATCAACTTCAGGCGCAGGAGCAATTGCATCTCAAGACACTGGAAGAACTGAAAGCGCAGGAACAGTTGCAATTGAAGACGCGCGATCAACTGAAAGCCCAGGAATCCATTCAGTTGAAAACCCGCGATCAGCTGAAAACTGGTGGCTAAGGAGCAAAAAAAAGACAATGCACAAAGTAGGCAAGACGGGTATGGCACTTTTTGTGGCCATTTCACTATCCGCCGCCATGGCAGTCAGTTGATGACCCAGGCTGAGCGCAATGCACACCGATCCAAATTGCGCAAAATGAAGACTGAGCAGGAGCGCGAGGCCTACCGGTTGGAGCATCACACGCTGATGCAGGAACGTGCGAAGGCAAAGGGAATCACGCTCCCCGCTGAGCCCCCAGTAGGTGGCGCAGGACCAGGTGCGGGCTTAGGGGGTGGTGCAGGTGGCCCTGGCGGCAACAGGTAAAGGCAGCGACTGCGGGCGTGGTTTAGAATTCATCCCAGTCAGGAGAGAGCTTCCCCACCAGAAGCCGCCGAAGGCGCAGGACCGCTGATTGCAGCCGTCTGAACGCTCAGGCAAAAGGACTGACCACCGTGCAGCGGGCCTTCAAGCTGCTGCACGACACCCCACTGGAGAGAGGTTGCACTGCGGTCACCGCAGCCTGCAATCCACCGAAGGAGCAACCCGCAGTCGGTGCACTCTGCCGCAGGCAAAGTGCACGCAGGCCCGGCGAATCTCTCAGGTAAAGCGGACAGCGGGGGCAGCACCGGACGTGCGCAGCGATGCGTGCTTCCGGGTTTGAATGCCCCTATCTGGATTGCCGCCATGTCCGCCACTGACACCCCTTTGTTGACCACACCGCTGAACGCCCTGCATATTGCGCTGGGCGCCCGCATGGTGCCGTTTGCCGGCTACTCCATGCCCGTGCAATACCCCGCAGGCCTGATGGCCGAACACCACCACACCCGCAAAGCCGCGGGCCTGTTTGACGTTTCGCACATGGGCCAGTTGCGCCTGGTCGGTCCCGATGCCGCTGCGGCATTCGAGAGCCTGATGCCGGTGGACGTGATCGACCTGCCGGTGGGCAAGCAGCGCTACGGCCTCTTGCTGACGGACGAAGGCACCATCATTGATGACCTGATGTTCTTCAACAAAGGCAACAACGAGATCTTTGTCATCGTCAATGGTGCGTGCAAAGCCGGTGACATCGCCCATATCCAGGCGAAGATTGGCCAGCGCTGCCAAGTCATCCCCATGCCGGAAATGGCCCTGCTGGCGCTGCAAGGCCCGCAGGCCGTGACCGCCTTGTCCCGGCTGGCTCCTGGCGTGGAAAAGCTGGTGTTCATGACCGGCGGCAATTTCACCGTGAATACCGGCACGCAAAAGATCGACGTCTTCCTGACCCGCAGCGGCTACACCGGCGAAGATGGGTTTGAAATCTCGGTCCACAACGACCACGCCGACGCACTGGCCCGCGCTCTGCTGGCCCAGCCCGAAGTCAAACCGATTGGCCTGGGTGCACGCAACTCGCTGCGTCTGGAGGCGGGCCTGTGCCTGTACGGCAACGACATCGACACCACGACCACCCCGGTGGAAGCCAGCCTGCTGTGGGCCATGCAGAAGGTCCGCCGCACCGGAGGCGCACGCGCAGGTGGCTTCCCGGGCGCTACAAAAATACTAGCTGCTCTTGCAGATTCCACGGGGGCTAATGGCCAAAATGCCTCGCCAAAAGGCACCAGAAAGCGCGTGGGACTCATTGCCCTGGAGCGCATCCCCGTGCGGGACCACACCGAACTGCAGGATGGCGCCGGCAATAAAATTGGCGAGGTCACCAGCGGCCTCCTGGGCCCCACCATCGACAAGCCGGTGGCCATGGGCTATGTGGACACAGCGTTCAGCACACTGGGCACCCAGGTGGTGGCCATCGTGCGTGGCAAACCGGTGCCCATGGAAGTCAGTGCCATGCCCTTTGTACCCACCCGCTATTACCGCGGTTAACGCCGCCATCGCCAGCGGCTACAGTCTGCGCTGGCAGGTTCAATTTTTGGTTTTTTTGTCTTTTCCATCTCACGTTTCAGGAGTTCTCCATGCCCATCAAGTACACCCCCGACCACGAATGGCTCAGCGTTGACGGCGACACCGCCACTGTTGGCATCACCCACCACGCGCAGGACGCGCTGGGTGATGTGGTGTTTGTGGACCTGCCCGAAGTGGGTGCGTCCATTGATGCCAA
>JAGWUS010000043.1 GCA_028868305.1 Burkholderiales bacterium
CGTCTGGTGGTACTGGTGACGAGGATGAGCAAATCGTCATTGCAGGCATTTTGGCAAGCGGACTTAGTCACGCTTGATAGGACCCGACATGTCCTTTTCGCCATGCGCTTGCGGAATTGACGTCCACGCGCACGTCGTTCCGGAACACTTTCCTGCTTACCTCGGGCGCACTGTTCCGAATCCATGGCCATCCACGACGGCGGCGCCTGATTCGAATGGACTGTGCCACCGACATGTCATGGTCAACGGAAAGAACTATCGAACAGTGTCTGAAAAAAGTTGGTCAGCCACACGTCGGATAGCTGACTTGCCGGAGATGGGATTGGAAAAGCAAGTCATATCGCCAATGCCCGAACTGCTGTCCTATTGGTTACCTCTGAACGATGCACAACCTCTCATCAGATTTCTAAACGAGTACACCGCTGAAATCTGTGATAAATCCGAAGGAAAACTGCTCGGACTGGCTGCTGTTCCACTTCAGGACATGGACACAGCCGTTGCTGAACTTCACTATGCAGTAAACCAACTTGGATTGGCCGGGGTAGAGATCGGAAGCAACATCAATGGCACAACCATTGGGGACAGCAGATTTGATCCGTTCTTTGCAGCATGCGTAGAGTTGGATGTGCCAGTCTTTGTGCATGCAATCAAGCCTGCGGGGATGGATCGCCTTGTGGGACCAGCGCCGCTTCAACAGGTTCTGGCCTATCCCACGGACGTTGGTCTGGCAGCGGCATCTGTAATCACGGGTGGCCTTTTAATCCGATATCCCAAACTGAGGATTGCATTCAGTCATGGTGGAGGTACCTTGGCCATGTTATTGCCACGCCTGCAGCAAGGATGGACAGTATTTCCAGCACTGGCAGAAAGCATCCCGGAATCACCCGCAGAACTATCAAAGAAGATGTTCTTTGATACCTTGGTTTTCGATCCAGCGGCACTTAAATACCTGGCCAGCATCTTTGGTACGCAAGGGCTCATGCTGGGAACAGACTATCCATTCAATTTTCATGAACGCCGCCCTGTGGAGCGTCTTGTCAGCGCAGGATTTGACCCTGTCACTTGTGACGCATTGACATTTGGAAACGCGCGCAGATTTCTGGGAAACAGTATTTTTTAAAACGAGGAGCCACCTTGAAATCACCATGGATCAGTGGCCTGCGCAGTGTGGCGCTCACCGTGCCAGATCTGTCTGCTGCAGAAGCTTTTTACACAAAGGTTTGGCATCTTGACGTCGTAGACCGTGCATCTGACGCGATCTACCTCGGTGGCAGTGGATCTGACCATCACCTGTTGGCCTTGCACCAATCATCTGGAGCACCAAAGATACGAAAAGTCACTCTGCGTGCAAGGAGCCTGGAGGCACTCCATAAAGTTGAACAAGCCACTATTGCAGCAGGCGGGACCGTAGAACGCGGCCCCGGTCCGGCTACGGATCCTGCCGGAGGTTCGTCGCTGTGCATTCTGGACGGGCACGGGAGGCGGTTTGAAGTCGTCTTTGGCGACAAACGTATGCCGCAAAAGGCGGGCGATATTGCGGATCAACCCATCCGACTGGCGCATGCAGTCTTGAACAGCCATGAAGTTGAGAAAACCCAGGAGTTCATGGAAAAGGCATTGGGATTCACCTTGTCTGACCGAACACGCATCATGGCCTTTATGAACTGTGACAGCGATCATCACACTATCGCACTCGGGGATACCGACAACGATTCGCTCAATCACATCGCATTTCTGATGCCGACTCTGGATGCAGTAATGCGAGGAGGCGGTCGCATGAAAGACGCTGGACATGACATCCAGTGGGGCCCCGGACGACATGGACCGGGAGACAACGCATTCAATTACTTCATTGATCCATTTGGCATCGTCATTGAATACACAGCAGAAGTTGAACAGATTGATGAAACCTATCAGCCGGGTAAGCCTTCTGACTGGACATGGCCACCGGGTCGTATCGATCAATGGGGCATTGCAATTTCACCTACACCGCGCCTGAAAGATGCACAGCGCGCGGTTGCCTTCTCAAACTCAATTTAATTCGGAGAGCTTGTATGCGTTTCACTACTTATCTATCCAATGGGAAGGCTCGTTTGGGTGTCATCAGCGGGGAGCATGTCGTCGACCTGGCCAATGCAGTTCATGGTATGCCTTGTGACCTGAGGCAGGCTTTGGAAGCGGGAGTCGATCTGCGCGCGGCTGGTCAGAGCGCCATGGATTCACAGGCTCCACGGATGCCTCTGTCAGGATTGTCATTTGCACCACTGGTTCCCGAGCCGGGGAAGACAATTTGCCTGGGACTGAACTACTTTGACCATGCCAAAGAAGGTGGGCGCGACAAGCCAGAGTACCCCTGGTTCTTCTATCGTGGAAAAAGCTCTCTGGTTGGTCACGGCCAGCCCGGCGTATTGCCCAGTGTTTCGGAGAAATTTGATTACGAGGCAGAGCTTGCAGTCGTCATCGGGGCACGGGTACCGCGGCATGTAAAAGCAGAAGACGCTCTGCAATATGTATTTGGATACACCTGCTTCAACGATATGTCGGTGCGTGACTATCAAAAGCGCACCCCTCAATGGACGATTGGAAAGAACTTCGATGCGACGGGTGGTTTTGGCCCGGTATTGGTGACTGCAGACGAACTTGAGTCCGGCGCAACGGGACTGCGAATCCAATCTCGACTGAATGGAAAAGTTATGCAGGATGCAAACACGAGCGACATGATTTTCAGTGTGGCGGAAACAATTGCGTTGCTGGCTGACTGCATGACTCTGGAGCCCGGAGATGCCATCATCATGGGCACTCCCGCAGGAGTTGGCCAGGCAAGAACACCTCCTGTTTGGATGAAAGCTGGTGACACTGTCGAGATCGAAATCGAGCGCATAGGCGTATTGCGCAACCCCATCGTTGCCGAGGTGCTTTGATGCGTATGGCGGAATCGTTCGACGTTGCGATCGTTGGGTATGGCCCGGCAGGCGCTACGGCCGCAGCGCTGCTTGGGCAAGCGGGGCTTTCTGTCTATGTGTGTGATCGCCTGCATGGTGTCTACGAAATCCCACGTGCCATTGCGCTCGACCACGAAATCATGCGCGTGTTTCAAGAGATCGGTGTCGTCGATGCAATTTCGCCCTACTTTGAGCCATTTACTCCATCTGAGTATTTCGGTGTAGACGGACAGCTCATTCGCAGAATGACGATGGTCGCGCCGCCTTATCCCCAGGGCTATACACCGTCGCTGGTTTTCACGCAGCCACCTGTCGAGATGGCCATTCGACAACGTGTTTCTGAATTCCAAAATGTCAAAGTGGCCACGGGAGTCGAGCTTAAATCGCTTGAACAAAGTGGTGAATCGGTCACTTTAAATCTTCTGTCGGATGATGGCACCAGTTCTACCATTTGCGCGCACTGGGTCATCGCATGCGACGGCGGTTCAAGCACCGTGCGCGGTCGGGTCGGCATTGCGTTGGAGGATCTGGGATTTGACGAACCATGGCTGGTGGTTGACGTCCGTGTCAACGAGAAAGGGCTGGCCAAGCTCCCAAAGACAAGCGTTCAGTATTGCGAACCCGAGCGTCCATGTACTTATGTCATCGGACCCGGAAACCACCGTCGCTGGGAAATATCTTTGAAACAAGGCGAGAGTTCACAGCTGGCAGCTACACCCGAAGGTACATGGAAGTTGCTTTCGCGTTGGCTTACTCCAGATGACGGGGAGTTGTGGCGTCAGGCAAGCTATCGCTTCCATGCACTGGTTGCCGAACAGTGGAAGACGGGGCGCGTGTTCCTGGCAGGTGACGCCGCACACATGCAACCGCCCTTTCTGGGGCAGGGCATGTGCCAGGGGGTTCGCGATATCGCCAATCTTTGCTGGAAGCTTGCGGCTGTAGTGAAAGCTAATGTGACCGGCCATGCTGCGCAGAACCTATTGGAGAGCTATGGCGCAGAGCGCAAAGCGCATGTGCGCGAACTCACGAGTCGAATTAAGGCAATAGGCGCGGTGATCTGTGAGCGCGATGTGGAAAAAGCGCGTGAGCGAGATGCGAAGCTCCTGAAAGAGTGTGGCGGCGTGGTCAAAGACACACCTCGACAGGACGTGCTTCCGCGCTTGGAATGTGGACTGCTTTCAAAGGCGGAAAGTTCTGGTCGGGGAGCACTATTTCCGCAGCCGAAACTGAACGACGGAAAGTTGATGGACATGCGTTTCGGGTACGGCTGGAGACTCGTCACAGACGGAACCATCTTGCCCTATTCCGTCCCGAAGGGCATCACCTGTATATCGCTCGCAGAAAAGGAGTCTGGAGAGGCAGAGGGAGTGGTGGAAGGCTGGATGCGTAAGCAGGAATGCCATGCCGCGCTCATTCGCCCTGATCACTACGTTTTCGGTACTGCTGCTACCCACGACCAGGTTGACCAACTGGTTGCGGAGTTGCACAAATTATTGAACAGCTAATTCAAATTAAAGGAGACCAGGATGATCAATAGACGTAATTTCAACTTCGTGTTTGCCGCCATGGCAACGACTGCATCCACCATTTTGAGGGCGCAGGACTGGCCAGAGAAGCCGATTAGATGGGTGCTTTCCCAGCCACCGGGCTCCGGGCCTGACAACGTTGCGCGCCTGCTATCCGAACGATTGGCAAAGTCATGGTCACACGCAATCGTTATTGAAAACAAACCTGGTGGGCAAAACGCAATCGGTGCGCAGGCGGCTGCGCGGTCGACCCCCGATGGCTATAACTTCTACTTTGCCACGACAGCGGCATTGATCACCAATCCACTTTTATATAAACAACTTTCTTATGATCCACAAAAAGACTTTGTCCCAGTTGCTTTCATCGCACGCAGTCCTTTTGCACTGCTAGTTAACGCGGATTCGCCAATAAAGTCCGTAGAGGATCTTGTCGCCCGTTCCAAAGCAGACCCCGGAAAATTCACGATCGGAAATGAAGGGCCTCGCAGCTTTAGCGGCATGATTTCACGCCTCTTTAACTCGCGTACGCAGGCTGGAGCAAATCTTGTCCCCTACGTATCTGTAGGTGCCGGAACCACTGACCTTATGGGTAAACATGTGGATGCAATGTTTGCTGACTTGGCTTCCACTGCGCAGCTCGCAAAACAAGGGAAATTGCGGGTAATCGCCACAACGTCTGCACAAAGAGTTGCAGGATGGGAGAGTGTGGCCTCTCTATCGGAAAAATTGGCTGGCTTCGATATGGTGGGTTGGTTTGCCATCGTGGCTCCTGCCGGTACGCCTGCTTCTGTCATAGATCGCGTTAATCGCGACGTCAATGCCTTGCTAAACGACAAGGAAATCGCAGAGCGAATTGGAGTGATTGGCCCCGTCGTTGATGGGAGTATGGGGATTCCGGCAGTTGGAGCATTCATGGCCAAGGAAACTGTGCGCTGGCGTGAGATCGTGAAGGAAATCGGTGTGTTGCCCGAGTAGATTGGTCTCAACTTTGGAGAACTGTATGAACAAGAAGACTGCGTATCGACGGATCAGCCTTGCGATATTTTCAATTGCAGGTGCTGCCGCAATATTGAACGGTTGCGCGGCAGATTTGGCCATGCAGGATCGAAAAGAATCCACGGTCTTCACACTAAGCTCACCGGGTCGAACCGATAACGACATGCTTGCCAAGCCCTTTGCCGGAAAAAATCCTTCCAATGCAAATTGCGTCGGTGACAACATTTCGCCAGCACTGTCTTGGGGGCGTGTTCCAGCAGGAACACGAAGTCTGGCAATTGTTATGGACGACCAGGCTGGTCGGGCTGGTCTGGGCGTGAGCCACTGGATTGTCTACGGCATTGACCCAAGTATTTCAGGCTTGGCCGAAGGCGAGGCATCTGGTTCCTCTGGAAGATTTCTGACCGGCAAGAACACCATCGGGGTGCAAGGCTATCTTGGTCCCTGTCCGCCGAAAGGCAATGCTCCCCAGCACTATGTCTTTACGCTGATAGCGACGACATTGCCAGCAAACACATTGCAAGCCGGCCTTACAAAGGTCGAGCTTCTGGATGCGCTCAAGGGAAAAACTTTGGCTGCAGCGAGCTTCGTACTGAGATTTGCGCACTGAAATCCGTTGCCAGGTCACCATCAGTCCGCTTTGGTCTGCCGCCGCAAAGATTAGCCTTCGGCTTCTTCCGCCATCTTGACGATCACCACCGGCACACCGGAGGCATGCAGCACTTCGTTGGATACCGAGCCCATCATGGCACTGCGCAGGGCACTGGTGCCACGCGCCCCCATCACCACCATGTCGCACTGGAAACGTTCGGCAATGTCCACAATGGTGTGGGCCGGGTCGCCCTTGGCCACCTCGCACTCGTAACTGACACCCGCCGCATCGAGCAGCGCCCGCGCACCGACCAGGGTGTGCAAACCCACCTCGGCACACACACGGTCTATCACCTCAGGGTCGTGGGCCACGATGATCTCGTACAACGTGGCCGGCTCCTGCACATTGGCCAGCACCGCGGTGCCCTGCAAACCCTCTTTGAGCAGCCGCACGGCGAAACGCACAGCCTCCAGAGACAACTCGGAGCCATCCACCGGCAGCAAAATTCTCATGGTCTTCTCCTTGGAAATCAGTTCTGCAATCTGGCCATCAGGCGCGCATGCACCTCAGGGGCCACAAACTGTGCCACATCGCCCTTGAGCATGGCAATCTCGCGCACCAGCGTACTCGAGATGTACTGGTAGCGTGCGTCCGGCGTGAGAAACACCGTTTCGACATCGGCGGCCAGCGCGCGGTTCATGCCGGCCAGTTGGGCTTCGTAGTCAAAGTCGGTCACCGAACGTACGCCGCGCACCATCACCTGGGCGCCGTGGCTGACCGCAAAGTCGCGCACCAGCCCGGAAAAGCTTTCCACCTGCACATTGCCCAGCGACGCAAACACTTCGCGCACCGTAGCAAGCCGCTCGTCCAGCGTGAACATCGTCTTCTTGTGGTGGGCCGCTGCCACCGCCACGATGACCGTGCCAAACATGCGCGCCGAGCGGCGAATCAGATCCTGGTGTCCCAGCGTGATGGGGTCAAAGGTACCGGGAAACACGGCGATGATGGGGGTGGACATACCAGACTCCGGCTTGCAAAAAAGGGGATGGAAATTATGCGGCCGCCAGGCGCAGCAGATGCGCATGCACGGCACCAGCCTTGAGGTGGCGCTGCACCGCCAGCCCCATGGGGGCGAGTTGTTCGTCAGTCCAATGCACCGGTGCTTCCAGGTACACCAGCCCCTCGGGGCTCAGCGCACGCGCACAGGCCGCCAGCGCCGGTTCAAACAGGGGTGCATCAAAGGGGGGGTCCAGAAAAATCAGGTCACGACTGCCCGGTGCGGCCTGGCGGATGGCGGCCACGCCTTCGCCGCGCTGCACCAGCAGATGGGGCGCGGACACTGGCTCCAGGGGTTTAAGAGCCAGCAACTGAATGCGCACCTGCTGCAACTGCACCACCAGCGCAGCATCCTGCTCGACCAGCACCACTTCGGCAGCGCCGCGCGATGCGGCTTCAAAACCCAGCGCGCCCGTGCCGGCAAAGGCATCGAGGCAGCGCCGGCCGCTGAGATCCTGGCCCAGCCAGTTGAACAGGGTTTCGCGCACACGGTCGGGCGTGGGGCGCAAACCGGGCTTGTCGGCCACCTTGAGCTTGGTGCGTTTCCACTGACCGCCAATGATGCGGATCTCGTGCGTCTGGACGCCGCGTGGACGCACCGGGCGTTTGCCCGGCGGGGCCGAAGAAGAGGATTTGGCTTTCATGGAGTGAGCTTACCCGAAGCCATTGGCTATATATCTGGTAACAAATTCGTGACCGTTCACATGGACACATCTGTCCCCCGGGGCGGACAATTGAAGCTGCATCACTGCCACGGCAGGCTGGGAGGATCTGGATGCAAGGTTTGGGCTACTTACTGCGCTTTGAACTGGCTGCGCTGCTGGCCGGGTTGCTGTCACTCGCTGTTTCCCCATATCTGGCTGCCGCAGTGCTGGCAGGTGTTGCCGTCAGCCTGATCGCCAAAGTTGCGCGGCTACAGCGCCAGCAAGGCGCCTTGCAACGCGAAATCGCCACGCTGGTGCGCAATACGCAACACCTCAAGGACCAGGCCTACACCGACACACTGACCGGTCTGGCCAACCGCCTGTTATTGACCGACCGTTTCCAGCAGACCGTGGAGCGCGCGAAGCGCAACCGCACGCAGTTTGCACTACTGATGGTGGACCTGGACGCCTTCAAAGCCATCAACGACCACTATGGCCACGCGGCTGGCGACTTTGTACTGCAGACGGTTGCGCAGCGCTTGCTGGCGGCGGTGCGTGCATCGGATACCGTGGCCCGACTGGGCGGCGACGAGTTTGTGCTGATCATCGACCGGTTTGAAGAACCGGACGAGTTGGTGCGTATTGGCCGCAAACTGATCGCCACGATTTCAGACGACATTGTGTTGCCCGATGGCGAGGTGGTCAGCGTCGGCGCCAGCATCGGGTTTGCGCTCTACCCGCGCAACGGCACCGACATCAACGACCTGCTCCATGTCGCCGACAAGGGCATGTACGACTGCAAGATTTCAGGCCTGATGGAGTTGCAGTAAGTTACTGCGCGCCCAGCACCACGGCGGCCATCTTCTGCGGCTGCACCACCCGCGCAAAGGCCCGGCGAATATCCTGCACCGTGAGCTTTTGCACCTGGGCCGTCCAGGTGTCCAGATAGTCCAGCGGCAGGCCATGCCAGGCGATGTTGGCCAGGTTGTCGAGCAGCTTGCGGTTGCTGTCGATGCGCAGGGCAAAACCACCAATCAGGTTGTCCTTGGCGGCCTGCAGTTCTTTCTCGGTCGGGCCCTCTGCGACAAATTTATCTAGCACCTCGCGCACCAGGTTCAGCGCCTGCTGGGCCTGGTCGGGGCGGGTTTGCAATCCGATGGTGAAAGCGCCCGCATGGGTGCCCGGCGCAAAGTAGCTGTACACGTTGTAGGTCAGTCCGCGCTTTTCGCGCACCTCTTCGGTCAGGCGTGCGGTAAAACCACCGCCACCCAGAATGTGGTTGCCCACGGTCAGGGCAAAGAAGTCTGGGTCGCTGCGCTTGAAACCGGGTTGCCCCAGCAACACATGCGCCTGGGCCGAGGCAAATTCAATGCGCTTCTCACTGGCAGCCTGCAAGGGCTCTACCTCCGGCACAGGGGTTTGCGGCGTGCACGCGGCCGCCGGCAGGCGCGAGAACACCTGGGTCACCAGTGCGTCGGCCTGCGCCTGGTTCAGCGCCCCCACAATGCTCACCTTGGCATCACAAGCCCGGACCACACGGCCATGCAGTTCGCGCAAGTCCGCCATGGTGGTGCGGTTTAGACTGGCTTCGGTCATCTCATACCCGTAAGGGTGGCTGCCATAGACTGCCTGGTTGAAGGCACGGGCAGCCAGGGTGGCTGGGCGCGTATTGGCTTCTTTCAGCGAAGCAATGATCTTGGGGCGGTCGCGCAGCCACATGGCCTCGGGGAATGCGGGTTCCGCCAGCTGGCGCGCCGCCAATGCCGCTGCCTGTGCCAGCAGATCGGGGTAGGTCAGTGATCGCAGCGAGAAGCCCAGACGGTCCGCCCCTGCACTGCCGCCAAAGGATGCGCCCAGATCGGCCCAGGCATCGCTCAAGGCGTTTTCATCCAGTGCCGGGCTGGAGCCGGTGGCACGCACACCGTAGGCCGTGGCGCTGGCCATCAAGCTGGAGAGCCCCGGTTTGTCCGCCGGGTCGCGGCGACTGCCCGCGTCAAATTCGATGCGCACATCCACCATCGGGATGGCTGGACTTTCCGCCAAAAACACCTGCACCCCGGAAGGTTGCGTCCAGCGGACGATGGGGATGCCTGCCCACGCAGGATTTATAAGAAAAAGGCCTATAACCCCCGTCCACAGTGCACAAGCAGCTCTACTTTTAATAGCAATCATGATGTCCTTGGGGTGATTCAGTGGCGCGAACCTGCGGGGGGAACACGGGGTTTGCGCGTCTTGTCGGGTGGCTGCGGCAACAGCGTGGCCACGGTCAGGGCGTCATCCCCAAAATACCGGGCGGCAACATCTTGCACCTGCGCCGCAGTCACTGCGCGCAAGCGGGTGATGATGCGTTCATCGGCATCCAGCGGAAAGCCATTGATCCAGTGCACGCCCAGAATGCGGGCCTGGTTGAAGACGCTGTCCTGCTTGTAGACCTCACCGGCCACCCACTGGTTCTTGACGCGGTTGAGTTCCGCTTCGCTCACGCCCTCACTGGCAATGCGCGCCACCTGCTGGCGCAAGGCCTGCTCCACTTGGGCTGCGGTCTTGCCCGTGGCCGGTACGCCGTACAGGGAGCACAACTGAGGCCCCCGCCCCGCCATGCCACAGTAGGCACCGGCGCTGTCCGCAACCGGGTCTTCGCCCTGGGTTAGCGCACGCTCCAGCCGCGCATTGTCGTAACCAGCCAGCACCGCCGACAGCACGGTCAGGGCCAAAGCGTCCCTGTTTTCGTCTTTGCTCCCTCCGTCACTCGCGGCACCCGCCTTGGCGTCCAGCGCGGCAGCCTTGAAGCCCGGAACCTTGAAGGCCAGGGCGACATACGACTGCTCGGCCGGGGCCTTGAAGTCCAGGCGACGCAGGCCGCTTTGCGCTGGCTCCTCGCGCGGCTTGCGTGGGGGCACCGGGTGGGCTGGCAGGCTGCCGTAGTACTTCTCGGCCCAGGCATGCACCTGACTCACCTGCACATCACCCGCCACCACCACCGTGGCATTGGTAGGGGTGTACCAGCGCTTGTAGAAGGCGCGGGCGTCGTCCGGGGTCAGTGCTTCCAGATCGCTCATCCAGCCCACAATGGGGCGGCGGTACGGTGCCGCCTGGAAAATCACCGCGTCCATGGCCTCCTGCAGGCGGGCATGGGGGTTGTCTTCGGTGCGCAGGCGGCGTTCTTCTTTCACCACCTCCAATTCCTTGCGAAAGTCTTCATCACTCCATTGGTTGTGGGCAAAGCGGTCTGACTCCAGCCGCATCACGTCTTCCAGCCTGGCGGACGGAATCTGCTGGTAGTAACCGGTGTAGTCCTTGCTGGTGAAGGCGTTCTCGCGCCCACCGAGCGCCGCCACCTTGCGGGAGAAGTCGCCGGCCTTCACCGTGGGTGTGCCCTTGAACATCATGTGCTCCAGCACATGGGCCACGCCGCTGGTGCCATCCACCTCGTCCATGGAGCCCACACGCACCCACACCATGTGCACTGCGGTGGGTGCGCGGTGGTCGGGCTTGACGATCAGCGACATGCCGTTTTTCAGGGTGAACTGCTGCACGCCCGGCGCCTCGGCGGCCTCGCCAGAAAGGCTAACCAGAAGGACAGGAATTACCAATACCGCAGCCAGCAAGGGCCGCTTCAACCAGGGGGATAGGTGTTTCATAGAATGGTGTGATTCTAAGAACGCCCCACATGTTCAGTTTTTTCAAAAAAAAATCACCGCCCCCCCCTGCGGCTACTGCGCCAGAACCATTGGCAGGCACGCCATCAACCGCCCCAGCCACGCAACCAGCAGCCCCTGCGCCCCTACCGCATACGGGCTCGCTGATTGGCAGCGCACTGCTGGCACCTATCGAGATTCCTGTCGCCCCCGCTACGCCGCCGGAGCGGCAGAAATGGCTGGACAAGCTCAAGGCTGGCCTGGGCAAGACCGCCTCCAGCATCTCCGGCGTGTTTGGCGGCAGCCAGATCGACGAGGATCTCTACGAGAACCTGGAGGGTGCACTGCTGATGGCTGACGCGGGCGTAGCCGCCACGGAGACCCTGATCACAGACCTGCGCCAGAAGGCCAAGACCAGCGGCATCACGCACCCCACGGCGCTGAAGAACGCACTGATCACCTCGCTGTCCGAATTGCTGCAGCCGCTGCAAAAGCCCCTGGTCATTGGCCAGCACCAACCCACCGTGATCATGGTGGCCGGTGTGAACGGCGCAGGCAAAACCACCAGCATTGGCAAGCTCACCAAGCACCTGGCCGACCACCATGCCAGCGTGCTGCTGGCCGCAGCCGACACCTTCCGCGCAGCAGCGCGCGAGCAGCTCACGGTCTGGGCCGACCGCAATACGGTGGAGATCATCAGCCAGGAAGGCGGTGACCCCGCTGCCGTGAGCTTTGATGCGGTCAACGCCGGCAAGGCGCGCAAAAAAGACGTGGTGCTGATCGACACCGCTGGTCGCCTGCCCACGCAACTGCACCTGATGGAAGAGCTGAAGAAAATCAAGCGCGTGATCCAGAAAGCCGATGGCACCGCTCCGCACGAGGTGCTGCTGGTGATCGATGGCAACACCGGCCAGAACGCGGTGGCACAGGTCAAGGCCTTTGACGATGCGCTGGGCCTGACCGGCCTGATCGTCACCAAGCTCGACGGCACCGCCAAAGGCGGCGTGCTGGCAGCCATCGCCCGCGAGCGGCCCATTCCGGTGTACTTCATCGGCGTGGGCGAAAAGCTCGACGAACTGGAAACCTTTAACGCCCGTGAATTCGCGCAGGCGCTTCTGGCCTGACCCCCTTGAGACACACCATGTCCCCAACCTGCAACCGCCGCCAGTGGCTCACCCGGATCGGTGCGCCCGCCCTGCTTTCAATGTCAATTCTGCCTGTAGCCCGCGCGGAACCTGCATGGACAGCTATAGAAAACAGAGCAAAAGGCCAGACGGTGTATTTCAACGCCTGGGGCGGTGCCGAACCCATCAACGCCTACATCCAGTGGGCCGGGGCCGAAGTGTTCAAGCGCTATGGCGTCAAGGTGGAGCACGTCAAGGTGACCGACACCGCTGATGTGGTCAAGCGCGTGCGTAACGAGAAGGCCGCCGGCAAGACCAATGGCAGCGTGGACCTGGTGTGGATCAATGGCGAAAATTTTCTGGCCATGAAACGCGAAGGCCTGCTATTGGGCCCGTTTGCCGAAGGCCTGCCGTCGTATGCCAAAGTGGACACGCAGGGCAAGCCCACCACGCGCCTGGACTTTGCGGAACCCACTGAGGGCCTGGAAGCGCCTTGGGGCATGGCCCAGCTCACCTTCATGGTCGATGGCAAGCGCACGCCCAAGCCACCGCAGAGCCTCGTCGCACTGCTGGCCTTTGCCAAAGCCAACCCGGGCCGCGTGACCTACCCGCGCCCGCCCAACTTCCATGGCACCACCTTTGTAAAGCAGGTGCTGGTGGATGTGAACACCCACCGCAACGCGCTCTACAACCCCGTCACGCCCGAAGCCTTTGCCCAAGCCACCGCCCCGCTGTGGGCCATGCTGGACCAGTTGCATCCACACCTGTGGCGCGCAGGCAAACAGTTTCCGCAGAACGCCGAAGCCATCCGCCAGATGCTGGCCGATGGCGAGTTGCAACTGGCGCTGACCTTCAACCCCAACGACGCAGCCAATGAAATAGCCGCCAAGCGCCTGCCAGCGTCCACAGTCAGCTATCAATTCAGTAGCGGCACCATCGGCAACACGCACTTTGTAGCGATCCCGGTGAACGCTTCCGCCAAGGAAGGCGCACAGGTGTTTGCCAACTTCCTGCTGAGCCCCGAAGCGCAGGCGCGCAAGGCCGACATTGCGGTGTGGGGCGACCCGACCGTGCTGGCGCTGGACAAGCTGTCGGCGGCCGAGCGCGCTGCCTTTGCCGCCAAACCGATGCCGGGGCAGGTGGCCAAGTCCGCTCCTGCCATCCCCGAGCCGCATGGCAGCTGGGTGGATGCGCTGGAAAAGGAATGGATCAAACGCTACGGAATCTAGTCTCAGGAGACGGTTCATGAAAAAGCTATTCCAGTCAGTAGGCATCCTGCTCGTTGCTGCCGCGGCCTACCTGGCACTCTGGCCAGTGCCCATCAACCCGGTGGCCTGGGACGCGCCAGCAGCACCCGGCTACACCGGCGTGCATGCAGCCAACACCAAACTCGCCAACCTGCAGATGATCGACCTCAAGGGGGAAATCGGCCCCGAGCACATCGCCATCGGCCCCAACGGCAAGCTCTACACCACGGTGGCCAGCGGCAACATTCTGCGCATGAACCCCGACGGCACGGCCCAGGAGGTATTTGCCAATACCGGCGGGCGCGTATTGGGCTTTGACTTTGATGCCCAGGGCAACCTGATTGCCGCCGATGCGGTCAAGGGCCTGCTGTCCATCGCGCCGGACAAACAGGTCACCGTACTGACCGACAGCGTTAATGGCGACCCGATCCGTTACGCAGATGCCGTGGTGGTGGCCAAAAGCGGCAAGATGTACCTGAGCGATGCCTCCGCCCGCTTTGCGCCCAAAGACTGGGGCGGCACCTTTGAGGCCAGCGTGCTCGACATCCTGGAACAGGCGTCGACCGGCCGCATTCTGGAATTTGACCCCGCCACCAAGACCACCCGCGTGGTGGCCAAAGGCATCAGCTTTGCCAACGGCGTGGCGCTGAGTCAGGACGAGCAGACCCTGTTTGTGAATGAAACCGGCAAATACCGCGTGTGGAAGATTGCGGTGGCCGCCAGCAACCTCGATGTGGCGCAACCCGGCACCCAGGCCAGCATCTTTCTGGACAATCTGCCTGGCTACCCCGACAACCTGATGCGTGGGCTGGACGGCAGGATCTGGCTGGGCCTGGCCAAGCCCCGTAACCCCACCATCGACAAACTGGCACAAAAGCCCTGGATGCGCAGCCTGACCCTGCGTCTGCCGCGCGCGCTCTGGCCGATTCCCAAGGCCTATGGCCACGTGATGGCGTTCACCGAAGACGGCAAGGTCGTGGCTGACCTGCAGGACCCCAGCGGTGCCTATCCCGAGACCACCGCAATTACCGAAACCAAAGACCGCCTGTACGTGCAAAGCCTGCACGCGCACGGGCTGGGCTGGATGGGGGTAGCCGCCTTGGGCCGATAGGCTGGTTCCTCCTCAGAAAATGCCTTTTTGTAAGCACGGTGCAGGCTCTGAATGTTAGGATAATTTCATCAGATGGTATTGATTCCACATAATGAAAAAAAACTACCTGATTTCGAATAAAGTAGCGCCACCAAGACGCCCCCATTCAACCTAAAGCAGAAGGACAAGCATGACTGCCGAAAAATCCAAAATCATCTACACGCTGACAGACGAAGCGCCCATGCTGGCGACGGCGTCTTTCCTGCCCATCGTTCGCACCTTTGCCGCCCCTGCAGGTATCGAAGTGGCGGAGAGCGACATCTCGGTAGCTGCGCGCGTGCTGGCCACGTTTCCAGAGTGCCTGTCCGAGGCACAGCGCGTGCCCGACAACCTGACCGAACTGGGCAAGCTGACCCTTCTGCCCGACACCAACATCATCAAGCTGCCCAACATCAGCGCCTCCGTAGGCCAATTGGTTACCTGCATCAAGGAATTGCAGGCCAAAGGCTATGCGGTGCCGGACTACCCTGAGGCGCCCAAGACCGAAGAAGAAAAAGCCATTCGCGCCCGCTACGCCCGGTGCATCGGCAGTGCCGTGAACCCGGTGCTGCGCGAAGGCAATTCCGACCGCCGCGCCCCCCGTGCCGTGAAGGAATTCGCCCGCAAGAACCCGCACAGCATGGCCGAGTGGAGCCAGGCATCGCGCAGCCACGTCTCGCACATGCACCACGGAGACTTCTACCACGGCGAAAAGTCCATCACCCTGGACAAGGCCCGCGACGTGAAAATGGAACTGCTCACCAAGAGCGGCAAAACCATCGTGCTCAAGCCCAAGGTCGCCCTGCTGGACCGCGAGGTGATTGACAGCATGTTCATGAGCAAGAAGGCCCTGGAAGTCTTCTACGAGAAAGAGATCGAAGACGCCCGCAAGACCGGTGTGATGTTCTCGCTGCACGTCAAGGCCACCATGATGAAGGTCTCGCACCCCATCGTGTTCGGCCACTGCGTGAAGATCTTCTACAAAGACGCGTTCGCCAAGCACGGCGAGCTGTTCAAGGAGTTGGGCGTCAACGTCAACAACGGCATGGCCGACCTGTACGGCAAGATCGCCACGCTGCCGCAAAGCAAGCAGGACGAGATCAAGCGCGACCTGCACGCCTGCCACGAGCACCGCCCCGAGTTGGCGATGGTGGACTCCGCCAAAGGCATCACCAATTTCCACTCGCCCAACGATGTGATCGTGGATGCCTCCATGCCCGCCATGATCCGCAATGGCGGCAAGATGTGGGACGCCAATGGCCGCCTGAAAGACGTGAAGGCCGTGATGCCCGAGAGCACCTTCGCCCGCATTTACCAGGAGATGATCAACTTCTGTAAATGGCATGGCGCTTTTGACCCCAAGACCATGGGCACCGTGCCCAACGTCGGTCTGATGGCCCAGCAGGCCGAGGAATACGGTTCGCACGACAAGACCTTCGAGATCAGCGAAGACGGCGTCGCCAACATCACCGACATCAATACCGGCGAAGTGCTGCTGAGCCAGAACGTGGAAGAAGGCGATATCTGGCGCATGTGCCAGGTCAAAGACGCCGCCATTCGCGACTGGGTGAAGCTGGCTGTCAACCGCGCCCGCAATTCCGGCATGCCCGTGGTGTTCTGGCTCGACCAATACCGTCCTCACGAAGCGCAACTGATCACCAAGGTCAAGATGTACCTGCACGAGCACAACACGGCCGGCCTGGACATCCAGATCATGAGCCAGGTACGTGCCATGCGCTACACGCTGGAGCGCGTGGTGCGCGGCCTGGACACCATCAGCGCCACCGGCAACATCCTGCGCGACTACCTGACCGACCTGTTCCCCATCATGGAACTGGGCACCAGCGCCAAGATGCTGTCCATCGTGCCTTTGATGGCCGGTGGCGGCATGTACGAAACCGGTGCCGGTGGCTCTGCGCCCAAGCACGTGCAGCAGCTGGTGGAAGAAAACCACCTGCGCTGGGATTCGCTGGGTGAGTTCCTGGCGCTGGCCGTGTCGCTGGAAGATCTGGGCATCAAGAATGGCAACAACAAGGCCAAGGTGCTGGCCAAAACACTGGACGCCGCCACTGGCAAGCTACTGGACAACAACAAGAACCCCAGCCCCAAGACCGGCCAGCTCGACAACCGCGGCAGCCAGTTCTACCTGGCCATGTACTGGGCACAGGAACTGGCCACACAAACCGACGACAAAGAGTTGCAGGCCAAATTTGCCGCATTGGCCAAGGCCATGACCGACAACGAACAGAAAATCGTTGACGAGCTCAAGGCCGTGCAGGGCAAGCCCGCTGACATCGGCGGCTACTACCTGCCCGACACCCAGAAGATGAGCGCCGTCATGCGGCCCAGCGCCACGCTCAACACCATTCTGGCCAGCGCCAACGCCTGATGCCGCAACTGCTCCCGCGCATTGAGTGCGAGTCCGCACCCAACCCGACGGCCGCCGTGATCTGGCTGCACGGGCTGGGAGCGGACGGCAATGACTTTGCGCCCATCGTGCCGGAGATGGACCTGAGCGGCTGCCAACCAATCCGTTTCATCTTTCCGCATGCCCCCAGCATGCCCGTCACCATCAATGGCGGCTACGTTATGCCCGCGTGGTACGACATCCTGGGCGTCAACCTGGTGGACCGCCAGGACGACCGCGGCATCCAGAAGTCGGAATGGGCGATCACAGCACTGATAGCGAACGAAGTGGCGCGCGGAATCCCCTATGAGCGCATCGTGCTGGCCGGCTTCAGCCAGGGCTGTGCCATGGCGCTGCACACCGGCCTGCGGCTGCCGCACCGGCTGGCCGGCATCATGGCGATGTCCGGCTATCTGCCGCTGGCGGACCGCTTTCCCGGCGAACGCCATACGGCCAACGCCGCTACGCCCATCTTCATGGCACATGGCACGCAGGACCCGGTGGTGGTGCTCCAGCGCGGTGTGGATTCGCGCGATGCCCTGGCCAGACTCGGCCACCCGGTGGAGTGGCACACCTACCCCATGCAGCACAGCGTGCACCCGCGTGAAATTGCCGACATCGCCCAGTTTTTGACGCGCGTGCTGGGCAAGGCTGCGTGAGTCCGCTGGTTCTGGGTATTGACTTTGGTACGTCCAACTCCGCCGCTGCGCTGATTGACGCGCAAGGGCAATTGCAGGTCATACCGCTGGACGGTGCCCGGGCCGAAATGCCCACCGCCCTGTTCTTTGCCTTGGAATCCCACACGGTTTTATACGGCTCCGAGGCCATGCAGGCCTACCTCAACGGCACCGAGGGCCGCTTGCTGCGCTCGCTCAAAAGCCTGCTGGGCAGCCGCTTGATGGACGAGTACACCGCCGTGGGGGACCGGAGCATCCGCTTCTTTGACATCGTGGTGCTGTTCTTCAAGGAACTCAAGCGCCGCTGCGAAGCGCATGTGGCCCAGCCGCTGACGCACGCCATGCTGGGCCGCCCGGTGCATTTTGTGGACGACAGTCCGGACCGCGATGCGCTGGCGCACGAGACGCTGGGCCGTGCAGCCACGGAAGCAGGTTTTACCCACATTGCCTACCAGCTCGAACCCATTGCCGCCGCGCTGGACTACGAGCAGCGCGTGGAAAAGGAAACCATGGCTTTGGTGGTGGACATTGGCGGGGGCACGTCCGACTTCACCGTCATCCGCCTGAACCCCGCGCGCAGCACACAGAGCGACCGCAGCGCGGACATCCTGGCCACCACCGGTGTGCATATCGGCGGCACCGACTTTGACCGCCTGCTGGACCTCAGCACTGTCATGCCGCTGCTGGGCTACCGGCACATCGGCACCGGCGGGCGGCCCGTTCCCAACAGCGTGTTCTTCGACCTGAGCACCTGGCACCTGATCCACCAGGCCTACACCCGCAAGGCGATGCACTTTGCCAGAGAGTTGTGGACCGACTACACCGACCAGACCCTGCACCGCCGCCTGATGGACGCACTGGAAGAACAGCACGGCCACCGCATGCTCAGCCGCGTGGAGGCGGCCAAGATTGCCTGCTCCATTTCCGGTGCAGACGCCCCGGTGGACCTGGACTTCCTGCGTCACCCACCTGGCGAACATCTGGGCGCCACCATGACCCCGGACGGCATGGCCGAGGCCCTGCAACCGTCACTGGCCCAGGTGGTGCAGTGCGCGCAGGACTGCGTAAGCGCCGCAGGTCTGCAGGCGGTGGACGCGGTCTACCTTACCGGCGGCTCGTCTGCCTTGCGCCCGCTCATGGATGCCCTGCGCACAGCCATGCCACAGGCCAGGCTGGTGGAAGGCAATCGTTTTGGCGGTGTGGCAGCGGGCCTGGCCTGGGCCGGATCTTTACATCCGTTCATCGGCTAAGTGCTGGCGCTGCCTCGGCTTCAGCACTGCCAAGGGATTGAATGATGTCGAACACATCGCGGGCCTCGTGCTCAGCG
This sequence comes from Burkholderiales bacterium, assembly GCA_028868305.1. Lineage (GTDB taxonomy): Bacteria > Pseudomonadota > Gammaproteobacteria > Burkholderiales > Burkholderiaceae_C > Allorhodoferax. Next base: position 19,306 of record JAGWUS010000043.1, read on the forward strand.
GAATATTGACGCGAACATTCCATGGCCTGCGCCGTCAACTCCGCCAGCGTGTCCCGGCTTCGGTGCAAGTGCATCAACCGGCTCGCCAGGTCGTCCGCGTCACCCGGTGCAAAATAACCACTGTAAGCCGCCCCCAGCAAACCCACATTGCCATCAATGCGGGAGGCCAGCACGGGGGTGCCGCTGCGCACGGCTTCAATCACCACGTGCGCACCGCCCTCCATCCGGCTAGGATGGACCAGCACATGCGCGCGCTGGATACGGCGACGTGTTGCCTCGTGCGGGAGTGCCCCCAGCCATCGGTAACGCGGGCACTCGGTCTGCAGTATTTCGGCCTGCCGGCCCAGCCCCGGGTCGAGCGCTGCGCCAATGTGGTCCAGGTAAATGCCGGGCTGCTCACGCAGCCTTCGTGCCGCCTTGAAAAAAGTGAGCGGATCTTTCTCGGCACGCAGGTGCCCCACCATGACCGCGCGCAGGTGATGGCCGGTTTTGTGCACCATGGTCCGTTCGCTGCACGATGGCAACACCACGCGGACCTTGGATCGCAGGTGCGCTGGCAGCATGTGTACGCCCAGCGTGTTGAGCACCACGAGCACATCGGCCAGTTCCAGGGACCGCTGTGCGCTGGCGTCGCTGGCAATGTCGCGGTAGAGGTCGGTGCCTGTGAGAACCAGCACAAGCGGGCGCCCGGGGTGCACCGTGCGCCAGGCCATCACCGAATCTGCAGAGCGCCGGGCGTGCAGGGCCACCATGACAGCCTCGTCACCGCCAGTCCATCGTGTGACCAGTCGCACCCGGAATGCCGAACCCAGCAGGTGCGCCCAGCGACTGGCAGTCTGCCAATTGCCGTTGTTGGCGTCCGCCAGTGCGGGCGTCACGATCGCCAGGGTTGGCAAGGGCATTTCAATGGTGGGCTGGCGCCGTGGCCTTTGCAGCCGCATCCAGTCCGCCCTTGGCCTTCCATTCGGCAAACCCACCCTGCAGGATGCGCACATTCTCATAACCCGCCAGCCGCAGCGCAAACCCGGCCTGCGCCGATAGGGAACCGGTGTTGCAGTACACCAGTACCGGCTGGTCCTTCGGAATGCGGTTGCGCTCGGCCAGCACACGGCGCCATTCGATGTTGGTGGCGTTGGGAATGTGTTCTTTGGCGAACTGGTCCTTGTCGCGGGCGTCAATGACAAAGAATTTTTTCCATTCGTCCCTGGGAATTTGCTCCGGGAAAATGGTGGCGCCACCGTAATCCACAAAGTCCAGGTAGGACTCCATGGCGTCTACAACGGCTTTCTCCTGTGCAACCGCGGGCAAGGGCATTGCATGCAGAGAAATTGCCAGCAGGCTTGCAGTGATCAGGGGCAGTCTCATTTCATCTCCTCAATCATTCACATCAAAAAACCAGAACCTTGTCGGACTCTGCGGTCCAGGTGGCCAGTTGCGCGAGCGTGCTGCGCTGTGCACCTTCGATCATTTCGGATTCCAGCAGACCGCGTGCGTCCATGCAGGTGCCACACAGGCCCACCTCGCCTTTGCGAATGACCTTGCCCAGCATCAGCTGAACGTTGTAGTACCCCTCAGGCACCTTCTGGCCACTTTTGGCGCAGCCCACTGCGTCTGCCATCAGGAACAGGCGCACCTGCTGGCCATCTTTCGCTGCCAGCGCCGTTGCCAGCCGCAGTGCGTTGTACGCACGCTCATTGCCATAGGGCGCATCGTTGATGATGAACAGGGTGCAAGTCATGGGTTCCTCCTGGTGGAATTAAGGTTTTGCCAGGGGCAGGCCTGCCGCCTGCCATTCACTGATGCCATCGGACGTTTTGCGGGCGTGGTAGCCGTTAGCCTGCAACAGCTTGACCGCCTCGTCGGACATCAGGCAGAACGGACCACGGCAGTACGCCACGATCTCCACATCGCGCGGCAACTCCGCCATGCGCCGGGCCAGTTCATCTAGCGGAAGCGAGCGCGCGTAGGGCAGGTGTGCGGCGTCATATTCGTTTTGTGGACGCACATCAATCACGACGATTTCGCCCCGCCGGGCTTGCAGCATCAACTCCTTGCGCCCCATGCGGACCATGCGGTCAGGCTCGGCCACCATGCCCTGCAGCGCCATGCGCAGCTCAAGCAGGTGCTCTTCCGCCACCGCGCGCAGCGTCACGCCCAGTTGTGCCACATCGCTGCCACTGAGGCTGTAATAGATGCGCTTGCCGTCGCGGCGCGTTTGCACCAGACGGGCTTCCTTGAGCGCCTTCAGGTGGGCGCTGGCCAGTTTGTTGTCAATGCCCACGTCTGCCGTGATGGTTTCCACGGCCTTCTCGCCCTGGGCCAGCATTTCCAGAATCTCCAGCCGCTTGGGGCTGGAAACGGCCTTACCCACACGGGCGACCTGCTCGTACAAAAGATCCTTGAGCGTTCGATTGTTCATGGTTTATATTCTAACACTCATTAGATTGTTTGTTTTAAATACAACCCGACCCGCGTCGGAACTTAAAAGGCCAAGTATGCAGTTTGAACAGTTTGTACTTGCCAACGAGCCTGTGATCCGGCTGGGCTTCTTTCTGGGCGTTTTTGCGGTGGTGGCGGTGTGGGAAGTGCTGGCCCCGCAGCGGACACTGATCCTCTCCAAACCCCTGCGCTGGGCCAGCAACCTCGGTCTGGTGGCTCTCAACACGGTGGTGCTGCGCCTGTTTTTCCCCATGGCCGCCGTGGGCCTTGCGGCTTTCTGTGCCGACAAAGGCTGGGGGCTTCTGAACCATTTTCAGGTACCCGCCTGGGCGGCAGTTCCCCTGGCGGTGGTGGCCATGGACTTTGTGATCTGGCTGCAGCACGTCATGGTGCATGCGGTCCCCCTGTTCTGGCGGCTGCACCGGGTGCACCATGCGGATGTGGACTACGACCTGACCACCGGCTCGCGCTTTCACCCCCTGGAGATCGTGCTGTCCATGAGCATCAAGCTGGCCACCGTCACGCTGCTGGGCGCACCGGTTGTGGCGGTGCTGGTCTTTGAAGTGGTGCTGAACGCTGCCGCCATGTTCAACCACGGCAACATCCGCTTGCCGGCGGGCGTCGATCAGGCGCTGCGCTGGTGCATCGTGACCCCCGACATGCACCGCGTGCACCACTCGGTGGAAGAAGACGAAACCAACTCCAACTTCGGATTCAATCTGCCCTGGTGGGACCGCCTGTTTGGCACCTACCGCGCGCAGCCACGGGCGGGACAGCTGGGCATGACGATTGGCCTTCACGGCCATACGGATACAAAAGAAGTGGCGCGCCTGGACGGCATGCTGCTCATGCCCTTCAAGGGCGAGGTGGAAGGCTATGCCATCAACCGCCACACGTAAACTGCGCTGCAGGAGATTTCCATGACAACCCGTTACAGACCCCTTTCCCGATTCGCCATCGCCGGTTTCACCCTGTGTTTGCCGATGCAGTGGCTATCCGCATCAAACCGACCGATCGCGCCACTTTGGTGGATGTGCAGTCCCGGTCACGCACCCACTGGAACGCTACGATTTTCATAGCTGCTTGTGCATAGTACACGAGGGCTTGAGGCCATTTTGTCTAATATCTACTAATGCCCCAACAGCACACCACTGCCTCCAGCCCGCCCACTGCATGCCTGCTACTGGCCGCGGTGGCGGTGCCACTGGTCTGGAGCCTATGGGGTGCGGTGGCGGCCGGGATTGACCGCTCCGCCTGGACAACACTGCTACACCACCCGCAAACCCTGCGCGCGCTGGGCCTGAGCCTGTGGACCGGCTTGCTGTCCACCGCGCTGGCGGCGCTGCTGGCAGCATGGGTGCTGTCGGCCACCGCTGGGCACCGCCTGGTGCGCTGGCTGGCGCCCATGCTGGCGGTGCCGCATGCCGCCTTTGCCATCGGGCTGGTGGCGCTGCTGGCGCCCAGCGGCTGGATTGTGCGCACGCTCTCCCCCTGGGCCACCGGACTGGATGCGCCACCCCCGTGGACCACCACACAGGACCCCTGGGGCCTGGGTCTGGTGGCGGTGCTGGTGTGCAAGGAAGTGCCGTTTCTGCTGTGGGCCGCGCTGGCCCATCTGCAGCGGCCCGATGTGGCACGCCGCCTGCAGCAGGAGCTGCAGCTGGCCCACACCCTGGGCTACAGCACGCGCAGCGCCTGGTGGCGCGTGGGCTGGCCACAACTGCTGCCGCGCCTGACGGCCCCGCTGCTGGCAGTGCTGGCCTACAGCTTGAGCGTGGTGGATGTGGCGCTCATCATTGGCCCCACCACGCCACCGACGCTGGCAGTGCTGGCCTGGCAGTGGCTGCAGGATGCCGACCCGGCCATGAACGCCCAGGGCGCAGCCGCGGCCTGGCTGCTGGCGGGCGTGCTGGTGCTGTGTGCAGCCACGGCGTGGGCGGTTTCCAGAGCGCCGCTGTGGCGTCTGCGCTGGACCCGCGGTACCGATGCCGGTACAGCACGTCCACTGCACCGGGGTACGCCGCGCACGCCCGCAGTGCTGGCCCTGCTGACCAGCATGTACCTGGCCGTTCTGCTTGCGTTGCTGGTGGGCAGCGTGACCGGCCACTGGCCATTTCCGCAATGGTTGCCGGATACCCTGACCTGGGCTGCGTGGCAATCGGTCCTGGCAAGCGGCCACACCGTTTGGACCACGCTATGGCTGGCGCTGGCCAGTGCCACCGTGGCGCTGGCATGGGCTGTGGCCTGGCTGGAATGGGCGCCGCCGCGCTGGCAATGGCGCACCCAGCCCCTGCAGACGCTGCCACTGGTGCTGCCCGCTGTGCTGTGGGTGGTCGGGCTGCACCGCCTGACGCTGGACTGGGGGCTGGACACCACCGCCTGGGGCCTGTGGCTGGCCCACACCCTGGCCTGTCTGCCCTATGTGCTGCTGGCCCTGCAGGGGCCGTACACCGGCTTTGATGCGCGCCTGCGCCAGGTGGCCGCCACGCTGGGTCATGGGCAAAAGGCATTTCTGCTGCGGGTGAAGTGGCCGCTGCTGCGCTCGGCACTGGCGGCCAGCTTTGCGATTGGCTTTGCCGTGAGCGTAGCGCAGTACCTGCCCACGCTGTATGTGGGCGCCGGCCGCTTCAATACCGTCACCACCGAGGCGGTGAACCTGGCCGCCGGGGGCCAGCGCTCGCTCACCGCTGCATTCGCCTGGCTGCAGTGGTTGCTACCGGTGCTGGTGTTTGCACTCGCAGCGCGCCTGGGGCGGGCACAATGGAAACCATGAGCCTGCACCTCCACATCACCCGGCTGGCCACGCCAGAGGCGACGCTGGTGTCGGGCCTGGACATCACCATCGCCCCCGGCACCGTGCACACCCTGATGGGCGCAAGCGGCTCAGGCAAGTCCAGCGTGCTGGCGGCCCTGTGCGGCACACTGGCCGAAGCACTGGTCTTTGAAGGTGCGGTGCAGCTCAACGGTGTGCGCATCGACATCCTGCCCACCCAGGCGCGCCGCGTGGGCATTTTGTTTCAGGACGACCTGCTGTTTGCCCACATGACGGTGCGCGAGAACCTGCTGTTTGCCGTGCCTCCAGGCGCGCAGGCAGGGCGGGAGGCCAGGGTGCTGCAGGCATTGGCCGATGTGGAGATGGAGGCATGCCTACACGCCAACCCCGCCACGCTCTCGGGCGGGCAGCGCGCCCGTGTGGCCCTGGCGCGCGCCCTGCTGGCGCAGCCACAGGCGCTGTTGCTGGACGAACCGTTTTCCCGACTGGATACCGCCCTGCGCGCACGCATGCGCGCCCTGGTGTTCGGCATGGTCAGGGCACGTGCCATCCCGGCGCTGCTGGTGACGCACGATGCGGCCGATGTGGCCGACCCGGCCCTGCTAACGCGCCTGCAGCCAAACTGCCCCCAGGACTGACAATAGGCCATGCTCGACCGCTACGCCATGGCCCTGATCCGCCCACCCATCGACAGGATGGCGCGTGTGCTGGTGCGCGCCGGCATCGGGGCCAACTCGGTCACGCTGACCGGTTTTTTCATCGGTCTGCTTGCTGCATTTTTGATAGCTGGTGGTGCTTATCTGGCGGGGGCTATCGCTCTGTTTGGCTCAAGACTCTGCGACGGCCTGGATGGTGCAGTGGCCCGCCAGACCACCGCCACCGATGCGGGCGCCTTTCTGGATATCACGCTGGACTTTGTGTTCTACGCCAGCATTCCCCTGGCCTTCGCCGTGGCCAACCCACCGGCCAATGCGCTGGCCGCCGCCGTGCTGCTGGCAGCGTTTGTGGGGACCGGCAGCAGCTTTCTGGCCTTTGCGGTACTGGCCGCCAAACGCGGCCTGAGCAGCGCCGCGTTTCCGGACAAGTCGTTCTACTTTTTGGGCGGGCTCACCGAGGCAACGGAAACGCTGATGTTCTTTGCCGCCATGTGTTTCTGGCCAGCGCACTTTGCCGCCCTGGCCTATGGGTTTGCCGCGCTATGCGCCATGACCCTCGCCAGCCGCATCTGGTGGGGCTGGAGGGCATTCGCATGAAGCGCTCACAACTTCTGTTGCTGGTATTTTTTGTGGCGCTGGTGGCCGCGTTTTTTGCGCTGGATCTGGGTCGCTACCTGAACCTGTCGTACCTGAAAAACAGCCAGGCCGCGCTGGCCGATGCCTATGCGCAGCACCCCTGGGCCCTGCGGGGCGCCTTCTTTGTGCTCTACCTGGCAGTGGCTTCGCTGTCGCTACCCGGCGCTGCCATCCTCACGCTGGCCGGCGGCGGCGTGCTGGGCTTTGGCTGGGGCCTGCTGCTGGTGTCGTTTGCGTCCAGCATGGGTGCCACCGTGTCGTTCCTGCTGGCGCGCTATGTGTTGCGCGATGCGGTGCACGCCCGCTTTGGTGCGCGCCTGGCCGACATTGACCGTGGCATGGAGCGCGATGGTGCGCTGTACCTGCTGAGCCTGCGCCTGATTCCGGTGGTGCCGTTTTTTGTCATCAACCTGGCCATGGGTCTGACCACGCTGCGCACCTGGACCTTCTACTGGGTCAGCCAGACCGGCATGCTGGCGGGCACGGCGGTGTATGTGAATGCGGGCACACAGCTGGCCAGCATCCAGTCGCTGCGCGACGTGGCCAGTCCCGGTCTGCTGGGCGCGTTTGTGCTGCTGGGCCTGCTGCCCCTGCTGGGGAAGTCGCTGATGCAGCTCCTGCAGAAACGCAAGGTGTACGCGCGCTGGAACGCCGTTCGACCCACAAGCTTTGACCGCAACCTGATCGTCATTGGCGGTGGCGCCGGTGGATTGGTCTGCGCCTACATTGCGGCGGCGGTCAAGGCCAAAGTGACGCTGGTGGAAGCGCACAAGATGGGCGGCGACTGCCTAAACTACGGCTGCGTTCCCAGCAAGGCACTGATCAGGAGCGCCAGGCTGGCGCACCAGATGCGCCATGCCGAACGCTATGGTTTGGATAGCAATTTGTTTAATCCTGATGCGGACCAGAGGCCTTTTTCTTTCAAAAAGGTGATGCAGCGCATCCAGGCTGTGATTGCCGCCATTGCACCGCACGACAGCGTGGAGCGCTACACCGGTCTGGGCGTGGAGGTGCTGCAGGGCTACGCCAGAATCACCAATCCGTGGACGGTGGAGATTGCGCTCCATGACGGCAGCAGGCAAACGCTGACCACCCGCAGCATCGTCATTGCCGCGGGCGCGCGGCCCATCGTGCCGCCGCTGCCCGGCCTGGAAGATGTAGCGTATGTGACCAGCGACACGCTGTGGGAGCGCTTTGCCCAGCTTGACGCCGTACCCCGCAGACTCGTGGTGCTGGGCGGTGGTCCGATTGGCTGCGAACTGTCGCAGGCCTTTGCCCGGCTGGGGTCACAGGTTATGCAGGTGGAGATGGCCCCGCGCCTGCTGCTGCGCGAGGATGACGATGTCGCCACACTGGCCACCCGGGCACTGCAGGCCGACGGCGTGCAGGTGCTCACCGGGCACAAAGCACTGCGTTGCGAATGCGTCCATGGTGAGAAGGTACTGGTAGTGGAGCATGCGGGCACCGAAACCCGCATTGCCTTTGACGAACTGCTGTGCGCCGTGGGTCGCAGCGCACGCCTGACAGGCTACGGACTGGAAGAACTGGGCATTCCCACCGACAGAACGGTGCAGACCAACGAATACCTGCAAACCATTTACCCCAACATCTACGCCGCGGGCGATGTGGCCGGGCCCTACCAGTTCACCCACACCGCCGCCCACCAGGCCTGGTACGCCGCGGTGAATGCGCTGTTTGGCGACTTCAAACGCTTCAAGGCCGACTACACGGTCATTCCGTCAGCCACCTTCCTGGATCCCGAACTGGCACGCGTAGGCCTGAACGAACGGGAAGCCAGCGAGCAAAACATTGCCTACGAGGTAACGAAATACGGCATTGACGACCTGGACCGCGCCCTATGCGACAGCGAGGCCCACGGTTTTGTGAAAGTCCTGACAGTGCCCGGCCAGGACCGCATTCTGGGCGTGACCATCGTCGGCACGCACGCCGCCGACCTGCTGGCCGAGTACGTGCTGGCCATGAAACACGGATTGGGCCTGAACAAGATTCTGGGCACCATCCACACCTACCCCACCCTGGCCGAAGCAAACAAATACGCTGCCGGTGAATGGAAGCGCGCCCACCAGCCGCTGCGCTTGCTGGCGTGGGTGCGACGCTTTCACGCCTGGCGCCGAGGATAAATGCTATGAACTTGATAGCTATCTATGGACAACGGATGCGGGTTGCAGCCGCTTTTATTGCTCTAACCGCACTGGATGCCAGTGCCGAGGGCCTGCAGCCCTTCTCCAGCGCGGGTGCTGGCGCACCACCAGCGCCTTGGCGCGTGGTGGGTCTGCCCGCAGCAAGTAAACCACTCACCCAATTCGACATCGTGGCGCTGGATGGCCAGTCGGTTCTGCGGGTACGGGCTGACAACTCTTACGCCAACCTCACCCACGACCTGCCGCCGGGCACACCCGCCGGGATGCTGCGCTGGACATGGCGCGTAGACGAGCCCTTGCCCCATACCAACCTGCGTACCAAAAACGGCGATGACGTGGCCATCAAGGTGTGTGCACTATTCGATCTACCCCTGGAGAACATCCGGTTCGTGGAACGCAATCTCCTGCGGATGGCCCGCAGCGCCAGCGGTGAATACCTGCCCGGCGCCTCCCTCTGCTATGTGTGGGACCCCCAGCTGGCGGTGGGCACCGAGTTGACCAATGCCTTTACCGGCCGCGTGCACTACCAGGTGCTGGACTCGGCCGCCACGCCCCTGGCGAAATGGGTGACCCACAGCCGCGATCTGCGCGCCGACTTTTTGCGCAGCTTTGGCGGCGAGAGTGATACCGTTCCGCCACTGCTGGCGATTGTGGTGGGAGCCGATGCAGACAACACGCACGACGCCAGCCTGGCCTATGTCGGTGATGTAGTGCTCGTGAAACAATAGGCGCATGACAGAAACCGAACCGACACCCCTGCAGGACACCCGGGGCTACCACCCGCGTGAACTGGTTCTGCTGGGTGCCGGCCACGGCCATGTGCAGGTGCTGGCCTCTCTGGCAAAACATCCCATGATGGGGGCGCACATCACGCTGGTGGCGCCGCACCCACGGCAGCTGTATTCCGGCATGGTGCCGGGTTTTGTGGCAGGCCACTACACGCTGGAAGACTGTGTCATTCCGCTGGAGCCCCTGGTGCGCCGTGCGGGCGTGCGCTGGCTGCACCGCAGCGTCAAGGCACTCGATGCCGACAGTTCCACTGTCCTCCTGGACGACGGCAGCACCCTGCAGTACAGCTGGCTCTCGGTCAACACCGGGCCGGTACAGAATCGCACCCTGATGGAACGGGACATGCCCGGTGCCCGCGAACACGGCCTGTTTGTGCGACCCATCGAGACTTTTGGTGCTTTGTGGCCCAAGGTGGTGGAGCTGGGGCAGCAAAAGCCGCTGCGGATTGCCGTGATTGGCGGTGGTGCCGCCGGTATCGAGCTGGCCATGTCGGTACGCTTTCGCCTGCCCACTGCCGCCATCACACTGGTTGCAGGCAATGCCCCGGTCGGTGCCAGCTATCCGGCGGCGGTGCAGCAGCGGGTGCAAGCGGCACTCAAGGCGCGCCGGATTACGGTATTGCAGGATGTGGCGCTGGGACTCAATGGCCACGAGGTGCAACTGGGCTGCGGCGCCGGCCTGGCCTGCGACGTGCCGCTGATTGCCACCGGAGCGCAGCCCGCGCCCTGGCTGACGGGAAGCGGCCTGGCGGTGGACGCACAGGGCTTTATTGCGGTGGACGCCTGCCAGCGCTCCACCAGCCATTCGCAGGTGTTTGCGGCAGGCGATATCAGCAGCCGGATGGACCGCACGCTGGCGCGCAGCGGCGTGTACGCGGTGCGTGCCGGTCCTGCACTGGCCACCAACCTGGCCGCTGCGGTAGCGGGCCGGCCCCTCAAGCCACATCAACCGCCAGACACAACACTGAACCTACTGTCGTGTGGCGACCGCTCTGCGATTGCCACCTGGGGCAAGCTCAGCGCGCAGGGGCGCTGGGTATGGTGGCTCAAGAACTGGATTGACCGCCGGTTCATTGCCCGCTTCCGCCCCGCCGGCTGAACACCGCGCCCACCACCGCGCCTACAACTGCGCTCAGCGCACCCGCATGCGCACACCAGCCGGGTCGGCACTGGCCACGCTGCCAATTTCTGCCGCGCCGTCAAAGCCGTGGCGTCTGAAGATGGCCAGCACCTGCTCCACCGCCTCGGGCGCACAACTCACCAGCAGGCCACCGCTGGTTTGTGGGTCGCTCAGCAGGGCGCGGTCGGTCGCAGACAGCGCTGCGGAGAGTGCGACCTGGCTGCCATACGCCGCCCAGTTGCGCCCGGAAGCCCCCGTCACCATGCCCTGCTCCGCGAGGCTGCGAACGCCCTCGATCAGCGGCACGCGGGCCCAGTCAATGTCCACAGTGCAGTTGGCGCCACGGGCTACCTCCAGCCCATGCCCAGCCAGGCCAAAACCCGTCACATCGGTGATGGCATGCACGCCATCGAGTGCAGCCAGATCGGGGCCGGGTGTATTGAGCTGCGTGGTCACGGCGATCATGCGGGCATAGCCCTCCGCACCGAGCTTTTCTTTCTTCAGGGCCGCCGACAGAATACCCACGCCCAACGGTTTGCCCAGAATCAGCCGGTCGCCCACGCGCGCATCGGCATTGCGCTTGACGCGCTTGGGGTGCACCAGGCCCAGCGCCACCAGGCCGTAAATGGGCTCGACCGAATCGATGGTGTGGCCGCCGGCAATCGGAATGCCCGCGGCTTTGCACACGGCAGCCCCGCCGGCCAGGATCTGGCCGATCGTGTCGGTAGACAGCACATTAATGGGCATGCCGACCAGCGCCAGCGCCATGATGGGCGTGCCGCCCATGGCGTACACGTCCGAGATGGCATTGGTGGCAGCAATGCGGCCAAAGTCAAACGCATCGTCCACGATGGGCATGAAAAAATCGGTGGTGGCAATCAGCGCCTGATCGGCATTGAGCTGGTACACCGCGGCGTCGTCCGCCGTTTCAATGCCTACCAGCAGTTCTGGCGGCAGTGGCATGGCGGTGGTGGTCTTGAGGATGTCCGACAGCACGCCCGGCGCGATCTTGCAACCGCACCCGCCCCCATGCGACAGCGAGGTCAGGCGGGGTTCTGCCGGAGCGTTAGTGGGTTTTGGGCTACTGGTATTCATGGGTGCAACAGGTAAGAGACAATGTGCAAGTATCCCAAACTTGGACACAGGAGACCCGCATGCGTGCCACCGAGACACCTTCCAGCCCCCATGCCCAGCCTGCAGCAACCCAGCGCAGGGTGGACCAGCTACTGGCCCACTACGGGGAAAGCCACCAGCACCCCACCAACGAGCGCATCCACTTCGTCGCCATTCCGATGATCATGCTCAGCCTGATCGGGCTGATTTATTCCCTCCACCCCTGGGCGGCGTACGCCTTTGTAGCAGCCAGCATGGTGTATTACGTGCGCCTGTCGGCAGTGTTCCTGGTCGCCATGGGCCTGGTGACCTGGCTAATGCTGACCATCGTTCACCGGCTGGACGCTGCCGGCATGCTGCTTGCGTTCAGCATCGCCGCGTTTGTCGTGGCCTGGATATTCCAGTTTATTGGTCACAAGGTCGAGGGCAAAAAGCCTTCTTTTTTTGAAGACATACAGTACCTCTGGGTGGGCCCGCTGTTTGTGCTGAGCAAGCTGTTTGTCAAGCTCGGTATCCGCTGGTAGGCCAGGCTGGACACCCAATGAAGCTCTTCCGCCAGATCGCATTCATCGCACGCGCGGAGGCGCTTTTTTTCAGGCGCTTCCCCAAGCTGATGCTGGCCACCGTGGCCGTGGTGCTGATTCCTGCGGTCTATGCGCTGATCTACCTATCCAGCGTGTGGGACCCGCAGGCGCACACCGGTGCGCTGCCAGTGGGACTGGTCAATCTGGATGACGGTGTGGAGTACCGCGAACACGTCTTCAACGCGGGCAGGGACGTGGCCAACACCCTGCGCGAGAAAAAGACCTTTGGCTTCCAGGACCTGCGCGACCCGCAGGAAGCTCGCCGCCAGGTACGCGACGGCACTCTGGCCTTTGCCCTGATCATCCCCAAAGACTTCAGCTCCAACGCCATTCCTGGCCGCGAGGCGGGGGGCGGCAAGCTGGTGGTGTTTACGTCTGAGGGCAACAACTTCGAGAGTGCGCGCATTGCCAAGGTATTTGCACAGGAGTTGGGGCATGAGGTCAACGAAACCCTCAACGAGCGGCGCTGGAAGCTGGTGCTGTCCACCGCGGCGGGATCGCAGCGCAGCGTGGACCGACTGCGCGAAGGGGTCGAGCAATTGCAGTCCGGCGCCAAGGAACTCAGCGCCGGCGCCAAGCTCGCAACCCAGGGCGCACACGACACCGCCAAAGGATCGGGCCGGCTCCACGAGGGTGTAGGCCAGCTCACCGGCGGCGTCAAGCAGCTTGCGGACGGGCTGCGCACCATGGATTTGAGTCGGGCGCGCGGATCCGAGTTGCGTCGCCTCCAGAGGGGTGCCGAAGAACTGGCCGCGGGCCAGGTAGAGTTTGGCAAAGGCATGGCCGAACTCAAGGCGGGCAGTGGCCGCTTGCGCGAAGGTGTGCAGAGCTTTCGTAGTGAAGCCAAATCCAGCCTGCTGGTGCCTGGCAGTGTGGTTGACGGACTGGACCATGTGCAGGACGGCGTCGTCCAGCTGGACAATGGCCTGCTCACCGCTGCCTACGCGCAGCAGAAACTGGCCACCGGCGCCAGCCAGGTGAGCACCGGCGTGGAAGCCGTGACCAGCGGCATGCTGGCCATGAACCGCGGGATTCGCACCATGGTGTCCAAACTGCCACAGGACCGCCAGCTCGACGAACTCGATCAGGGCGCCGGCAAGCTGGCTTCCGCCACGGCGGCGCTTGCCGACGGCAACCAGAAAATCAAGGCCGGTGCCGACCGCCTGTCCGTAGGCCTGGACCTGCTGGCAAGCTCCCTGCCTGCCAGTGTGGATGCACCCGACGGCAGCGCCCAAGGCCTGGCCAACTCGGTCAGTCCCGTGGTCGAGGTGGAGGCGCCAGTCTCCAACAGCGGCAGCGGTTTTGCGCCCAATGTACTTCCGGCCGCGCTGTGGCTGGGCGCAGGCATTGCTGCCTTTCTGATCCACGTGCGGGTGCTGCCACGGCACGCCCAGTTCTTTTCGCGGCCCGCGCAGGCCATGGGCAAGATGGCCATTCCTGCGCTGATTGTTCTGGCGCAGGCGGCCATATTGCTGGCCACCGTGACGCTGGTGCTGAGGATACCGGTGGCCCATCCAATGGCGTTCACGCTGACACTGGCCGTGGCGGCCCTGACCTTTCTGGCCATCGTATTTGCCATGACCCGGGCCTTTGGCGACGCGGGCAAGGCGCTGGCCATGATTTTTCTGGCGGTGCAGCTGTCGTCCTCCGGTGGTGTGCTGCCGGTGGAACTTAGTGGCGGTGTGTTTGCCAGCCTCAGCCCCTGGCTGCCCCTGACCTGGGTGGTGCGCGCCATCAAGGCCAGCCTGTTCGACGCTTATGGTGGCAACTGGATGCACCCCGTGCTGATTGTCAGCCTGGGCGGCATACTGGCCATCCTGTGCTCCAGCTGGGTGGGGCGCTGGCGCTTCGTCAGAACCTCGTCCGTGCGCCCGGCCATCGATTTTTAGGTTTCCCCATGACAAGCACCCAACTTTCCCCCGTTGACCTGCGTCGCACGGTAGACGGTGCTGCTCTGGGCTTTGCCGACACCACTGAGCTGATGGCCCTGCGGCTGCCATGGATCGGGCAGGAGCGTGCCGAACAGGCCGCCCGCTTCGGACTCACGATGGACCAGCCGGGTTACAACCTGTTCGTACTGGGCGAGGTGGGCAGCGGGCGCAGCACCCTGATGGCCCAGATGATGCGTGACGAGGCCGCCAGACGGCCCGTGCCCCCGGATCTGTGCTATCTGCACAACTTTGACGTGCCGGAACATCCACTCGCCCTGCGTCTGCCAGCAGGCGAGGGGCGTCTCTTGCGCCAGTTGATGGGGCAATTGGCCAAGAAGCTGCAGTCCGACATACCCAAGCGGCTGGCCGGAGCGGATTTCAAGGCTGAGAGTGAGAGGCTGGAAAACGCCGACAAGGCCGAAGATGAGCAGTCTTACCTGGAACTCAGTGCCTTTGCCGAGGCGCGCAACTTTGTGCTGATGCGCGAGCAAGGGAACATGGTGTTCACGCTCAAGGACGCCAAGGGTGAGCCGCTGACCGCGGGCAAGGCCCTGGCGCTCACCCGTGAGCAGCGGGCTGCCATTGACGGCGCTGAAGAGGCCCTGCGCGCCGAAATCAGCCGCTACCTGGAAAAAACCCGTGCGCGCGAACGCATACTCAACGAGGCGCTGGCCGCCCTGCGCCGCCAGTCGGTCAAGCCCATGCTGGACCATGAGCTGCAGGGGATACGCAATGAGATGCGCAAGCAGATCAAGGACACCGTCAAGCTTGGCAGCTACCTTGAACAGGTGCAGCATGATGTGCTGGAAAACCTCGAAGTCTTTCAGCCCTCTGAGGATGAAGAAGTTCGGCTGCAGGCCCTGGTGGAAATACTGTCGCGTTTTCGGGTCAATGTGGTGGTGGACAACCACGGCCTGCAGGGCGCGCCGGTGATCCTGGAGGACAACCCGCTGTTTCGCAAGCTGTTTGGCAGCATCGAATACGAATCCGACAGCGACGTGCTAGTGGACTGTAACGTTTAAATCGGAAGTATCATTGCAATCATCCAATTGGAGGTTGCGATGAAACTCACTAAGAGCGAGCGCATGGAACTTCTGCAGCAAGTCGCCACGAGGAATGGCCGAGCCGATGCAGCGCGGCACGCCCGGTTGATCCTGCTGATGGCCGATGGACTCACCTGGGCGGAGATTCGCGCCAAGCTCGACTGCAGCGACAGCTACATCGATCGGTGGAGCAAACGGTTTGAGACTGACCGCCTGGCTGGCTTG